>JAWXBK010000068.1:0-15515 GCA_034439975.1 Rhodospirillaceae bacterium
CATCCCCCGGAACATCCCCAGGAACTGCCCATGATCCTCTCGCACGACTGGCGCTTCATCTTCCTCAAGACCGAGAAGACCGGCTCGACCGCGGTCGAGATGGCGCTCGCGGGTTTCTGCGGGCCGCTCGACATCGTGACGCCGATCCATGCGACCGACGAATCGGTGCGCCTCCGCGACGGGATCGCCGCGCGCAATTTCATCACGCTCGAATCCGCCTTCGAACCGGAAGCGGACCTCGAGGCGCAGGAAGCGCGGCTGAAGAGCAAGGGCTACCCGATGCGCCAGCGCAGCTTCTTCTATAACCACATGCCGGCGGCGCAGATCCGCCAGCATGCGGGCGCACGGATCTTCGACAGCTATTTCAAGTTTGCGGTCGAACGCGACCCGCGCGAAAAACTGATCTCTTATTATTTCTGGCTCGGCAAGCAGCGCGAACAAAGCTTCGCCGAATTCGTCGCAAGCTTCGAGCCGACGCCGAACTGGCAGCGCTATACGATCGACGGCCGGCTCGCGGTCGACCGCCTGATCCGCTACGACCGCCTCGAGGAGGGATTGCGCGAGGTGCTGGCCCCGCTCGGCATCGCCTGGCCGGGCCAGATGATGCGCCCCAAGTCCGGCTTCCGTCCGCCGGAGGCGACGGTTGCTTCGTTGTTCAATGCGAAGCTTACGCGGCTGGTCGAGCAGCGCTTCGCGCGCGATTTCGAGTTCTACGCGATGGCGACGTAGCGAATTTCAGAAGAAATCACCACAGAGACACGAGAGAGTTAGAGAGACGAAACGTTCCTCGTTTTCCCTGGTATGCATGGGCGAAGCGCAACAAAGAATTTTTTACCACAGAGACACAGAGATCGCAGAGAAGCGATCCTCTCGTTTTCCTCTGTGTCTCCGTGGTGAGAATCCCCCTCATCCTACCCTCTCCCCCGCGCTGCGATCGGTCGCGGCCGACCTTCGCTTCGGGGCGAGGGTTTTCCCCTTTCCTGTTTCGCATTCGCTCAATAAGGCCTGTAGCTCTTTTCCTCGACGATGTCGGAGCCGACCAGCAGGTTGATGTCCTTCTTGAGCGCGGCGCGGCGGTCGTTGGTGATATAGACCGCGCGGGCGAGCTCGATGAAACGCGCGCCGAAATCCCGCGCGCGTTCGAGATCGCGAATCTCGTCCTCGATCACCCAGAGCGCCTCGTTGACCGATCTGAGGTCCAAGGTCAGCGCGTCCAACTCAGCCGACGGCGGCACGCTTTGCGTCACAGTCGCGCGCAACAAAATCTGCTCGCGCACGACATTGGCGTGCTTGGCCGGATCGGCAATGCGCTCGGCCTTGATGTCGAGAATGGTGAGCTTGTCGACCAGTTCGCCAACGGAGATCGGGACGCGGATTTCCATAACGATCCTATAAGCGTGTGTTTCTCGCGGACCCTAGCCGAAGCGGCGGAACGGCGGAAGCTCGGCCCCGTTACCAGCCACCTTCGATGCGGCGCGTGAGCGCCGTGCGAACCCGGTCGATGACGGGGCCCCACTGGCCCTGCTTTTCCTGACGGAAGATGCGCAGGGTCGGATACCAGGGGCTGTCCTCGCGGGTCAGGAGCCAGCGGAAATCGGGCGCCGATCCGAGCAGCAGCCAGACGGGGCGGCCGAGCGCACCGGCGAGATGCGCGATCGCGGTATCGACGGTGATGACGAGATCGAGCCCGCAGATGACAGCCGCCGTGTCGCAGAAGGCTTCGCCCGGTCCGTCCATCTCGCCGGTCCAGTCGGTCAGGCGATCGGCCAGCCCCGATTCGGCGATCTGTTCGCGGCCGGGCCCTTTCTGGAGATTGACTGCGGAGACGCCCGGCAGATCGAGCAGCGGCGACAGGTTTGCGAATTCGAGCGAGCGCAGATGATTCGCCCGATGCCGGATCGAACCCTGCCAGCAGAACCCGATGCGGAAGCCGGGCAACGACGCGAGGCGCTCGCGCCAAAGGGCCATGCGCGCGCGTTCCGCCTTCAGATAGGGAATCCAGGCTGGCACGCTGGTGAACGCCGTGCCGCAGAGATGCGGCAGGCTCATCAGCGGGACATGACAATCGAAGCGCGGCAGTTTTTCACCGCGCGCGGCCAGAATCTCGACGCCGTCGACGCCGCGCACCAATCGTTTCAGTTCGGGCTGGATTTCGAGAGCGACATTGACACCTTGCGCCGCGAGCACGGGCACGTAGCGCAGGAACTGCATCGCATCGCCGAAGCCCTGCTCGGTCCAGACCAGAAGACGCCGGCCAGTCAGATCGCTGCCGTCCCAGAGCGGTTCGCGAAAACTGTGTCGCTCGCGGCGGAAGCGATCGGTCTTCCAGCGCCATTCATATTCGCGCCAGCCTTCGCGATAGCGGCCGACCGACAGCAAGGCCATCGACAGATTGAAATGCGTGAGCGGATCCTCCGGGCGCATCGCGATCGCCTTGCGCAGCAGACGGATCGCGGCACCGAGCTGACCCTGCACCTGTCGCGTCGCGCCCAGAAACGCCATCGCGTCGGCGGAGTTCGGCGCCAGATCGAGCACCTTGCTGTAGCAGACGATGGCGCCGTCGAATTCGCCGACATCGAACAAGGCGGCGGCGAGATTGAGATGACCGTCGACACTGTTGGGCGCGCGACGGATCGCTTCGCCGCAATAAGCGATCGCCTCGCGCGATCGACCGCGATCGCGCAGGATGCCGCCGAGCAGCGCCAGCACCTCGGGATCGTCGGGCCGCTGCACCTTCAGCGCCATCGCGGTGTCCTCGGCCTGTTCGAGACGGCCGAGCCGCTTCTGGATCGCGACCAAAGCTTTGAGTAATGTCGGATTGCCGGGATGCGCGGCGCGCGCGGTATCGAGCACGTCGACCGCCTGATCGGGCAGTTCGGCCGTCACCAGCATGTCGGCGAGTTCGAGCGCGGCGACAAGCTGGTTGGGATCGGCCTCGAGCAGCCGGCGAAACTCCGCAATCGCGGGACGCGCCCGACCGGCGCGGCGCAAAGATTGTGCGAAACCCAATCGCGCCTGATGATTGTCGGGCTGATAGAGCAACGAGCGGCGGAAATTATCGGCCGCCTCTTTATGTTCGCCGAGCTGCGAAAGCAAGGTAGCAAAATTATAGGCTGCGCCCGAATCCTGCGGATTGCTCCTGACCGCCTTTTCGAGTGCGAGGCGTGCGTTCGCCTGGTTGCCGGTTGCGGAATGCAGGACGCCGAGCAGATGCCAGGCGGCGGAATGGTTCGGCACATGGGAAACCACGCGCTCGGCCAGATGGCGCGCTTCGGTCAAGCGACCGTTCTGGTAATGCTCGACCGCGGCGGTGAAATCCGCCTCGGGATCGATGCGTTTGGGGCCAAGGGACTTGGGGCCGCCGGGTTTGGGATCCTCAGCCATGCGTCACCAGACGCGAGATCGTCGCGGCAGCGGCAGCGACCGGGCCGCCCCAGTCGCCCGGCCGCGTCTGCCGCAGCAAGGTGAGCGCAGGATACCAGGGCGTGTCGGCGCGGCCCAGCATCCAGCGGAAATCCGGATTGCGGTGCAAGAGGAGGAGCGTCGGGCGGCCGAGCGCGCCGGCAAGATGCGCGATCGCGGTATCGACGGTGACGACGAGATCGAGCGACATCATCAAGGCTGCGGTATCGAGGAACGCGCCGTCGCGATCCATGTCCGACGACCAGTCGGTAATCCGCGCGGCGAGGCCGGCGGCCGCGATTTCGGGCGACGCATCCGCACGCTGCAAACTGACAAAGGCGGCAGCGAGATCGAACAGCGGGCGCAGCGCATCGAGCGTCAAAGACCGGTCGCGATCGCGCGTGTGAGAGGGGTTGCCACGCCAGCAGAGACCGATGCGCGGTTGCGGCAAAGAATCGACGCGCGCGCGCCATTGTCCGACCCTTGTTGGATCGGCCTTGAGATAGGGCATCGGGAGGCGCGGATCGCCGGGCATCGCGCCGGTCAGATGCGGCAGGCTGAACAGGGAGGCGCGACAATCGAAATCGGGCAGCGCGTCGCCGGTTGCGAAAACGGCGCCGGCGAGATTGCTCTCGGTCACCAGTCGCTCCAGCGGCGGCTGCATTTCGACCCAGATCTTGTCGGTCTGCGTCGCGACCAAAGGCAGATAGCGCAAAAACTGGATCGCATCGCCGAACCCCTGCTCGGCATGGATCAGGATCGCGCGACCCGCCAGTGACGATCCGTCCCAGCGCGGCTGCTTGTGACGCGGCCTGCCGCGATAGAACAAGGGAGAGCGGATGCGCCATTCATACTCGGCGAACCCTTCTTCGAGCCGCCCGCCGGCAAGCAAGGCCGCACCGCGATTCCAGTGCGCATCGACATGATCGGGGTCGAGCGCGAGAAGTTCATCATAGGCAGCGCAGGCGGCCACCGGATCGCCTTGGTCGTGCAGCAGAAGACCTTTCCGCAGCAGCGCGCCGCGATGCGCCGGATCGATGGCGAGCGTGCGCGCAACCGACTGCAGCGCTTCGTCGATGCGGCCGAGATCGCGCAAGGCCGCGGCGCGCGCATCCTCGGCGTCGACGTTGCCGGGATCGAGGGCGCGTGCCCGGTCGGCGACGGCCAGCCCGGCTGCGGGATCGCCGACCATGACGAGCGCGATGGCATGATGGATTTGTGCGCTCGCCGATTGCGGATCGAGTGCGGCGGCACGGCGCGACGTCGCCTCGGCACGCGGCCAGTCGAGCGCGAGGCGATAGCTCCAGGCAAGCGACGACCAGGAAGCGGCATCCTGCGAGCGCAATTTGATCAGCGCTTCACCGGCGACGATGGCACCCGCAATGTCGCCGCTTTCGCGCCTGAGCGAGGCGACGAGTTTCAGCGCGTCCCGATGGTCGGGTGTGTGCGCGAGCAGCGCATCGAGTGCCGCAATCGCATCTGGCTTTCGTCCGAGATGGATCAGCAGGCCGGCCTGCTGGAAACGAAGATCCGGATCGGCCGGATCGAGGGCGATGGCCTCGCCGAGTGCCGCGCAGGCACCTTCTGTATCGGCCAGCCGCGAGAGCAGGACCGCCTTCAGCCGCCAGGCATCGCTGCGATCGGGTTCGGAGGCGAGAATCGCATCGCAACATTTGAGCGCTTCGGCATCGCGACCGGCGCGATGCCGTGCGACCGCCTCGTCGAACAACGTGGCCGGTACGGATGCCGGTTCAAGCGGCATCGTTGCGCTCCAGGCTGGAGCCTATGGCTGCGACGACGGGCGCCCAGTCGCCGCGACGCTGCTGGCGATAGAGCCGCATCGTCGGATACCAGGGCGAGTCCGCGCGATCGAGCAGCCAGCGGAAATCGGGCACATGGCTGAGCAGCAACGATGTCGGCCGCGCGAGGGCGCCGGCCAGATGCGCGATTGCGGTATCGACGGTCACGATGCGATCGAGACTGGTCATGATCGCGGCGGTATCGACCAGCGCATCGGGGCCGGTATCGATCTCGCCGCTCCAGTCGATCAGCCGCGCACCGAACGGCGAGCCGGCGATCTGTTCGCTGCCCGGCCCTTTCTGCAGGCCGATGAAAGTGCCGGCGGTGTGCGCGGCAAGCGGTGCAAGCGCCGCAAGCGGCAAGGAACGCCATCGATCGCCGCGATGTAACGGATTGCCCTGCCAGCAGAGCCCGATCCACGGGCGCGGCAGTACGGCCAGGCGCTCGCGCCAGCGCGCCACGAGATCGGGCTCGGCCGCGAGATAGGGAATGGCATCGGGAATCGTATCGAGAGTTGTTGCGCAGAGATGCGGCAGGCTCATCAGCGGCGCGTGCAGATCGAATTCGGGGCGCGGATCGGACGGATCGATCAGGATTGCGATCCCGGGCAGGCTGCGCAGCAGCCGATGCAGCTTGCGCGGT
This sequence comes from Rhodospirillaceae bacterium, assembly GCA_034439975.1. GTDB lineage: Bacteria > Pseudomonadota > Alphaproteobacteria > Dongiales > Dongiaceae > JAWXBK01. The sequence continues at coordinate 5,845 of JAWXBK010000068.1, forward strand.
GCTTCGGCAACGATGCGCGCACCATCGGCGGCGAGCGGTCCGGCATAGCGAAGGAACTGGATCGCATCGCCGATCCCCTGCTCCGCATCGAGCAACAATGTCCTTCCGGCGAGCCGGCGCCCGTCCCAGATCGGTTGCGTATAATCGCGCAAGGCGGCCGCCAGCGTGTCGGTGCGGAAGCGCCACTCATAATCGCGCCAGCCTTCCTCGAACGCGCCTTTCGCCAAAAGCCCGAGCGCGAGGCTGCTGCGCGCACCGGCATGATCGGGTTCGCGCGCGAGCAGGCCACGCCAGATCGCGATGGCGCGATCGATCTCGCCGCGCTCGCGATAGACGAAGGCGAGGTTCGATGTCGCATCGGCGTTCATCGGATCGAGCGCCAGCGCCCGACCGCAGGCGGCCTCCGCCTCGTCGAAGCGGCCCACCGCCAGGAGCGCGAGTGCGAGATTACCGAGCATTTCCGGATCGTCCGGCTTGAGCGCCAGCGCGGTGAAGAAAGCGGGAATGGCCTCGTCGTTTCGGCCCTGGCTCTGCAGGTTGCCGGCAAGCCCGGCATGCGCCGCCGGATCTGCCGGTCGGAGCGAGACCAGCCGCCGGAACGCGGCCTCGGCCTCGCGATGACGACCCTTGCGGCCGAGATAGGCCGCGAGATTGTTCGGCACTTCGGCCAGGTTCGGAGCGCGACGTTCCGCGTCGAGCAGCACGAGGATTGCCTCGTCGATCCCACCACCGGTCTCGAGCAAGGCCGCGAGATTGACCGATGCGGCGGCATAAGCCGGATCGAGCACGAGCGCGCGGCGATAGGTTGCTTCCGCACCGGCCCGGTCGCCCTGCCCGCCGAGCGCGTTACCGAGCCGGAACAAGGTCGGCGGATGATCCGGACGGAGCGCCAGCGATTCGCGATAGCGCGCGATTGCCTCGTCGACACGACCCGCCTGACGCAGTGCAACGCCTTCGCGCGCGAGCGTCTCGGCGCGGCTCAGGTCCGTCGCGGGTGCGTCAGCGCTTGCCATCGCGCTCAACGATCTCGAGTACGCGCGGCAAACCGCCAGCACAAAGATGCTGCCACATCGTCTCGTAGGCGGTTTCGAGATTGGCGACGAACCGCGCGGTGTCGAACAACGGCGCCGTCGCGAGATTCTCCTGCAGCCTTTGACGCAGGGTTGCGAGCCGCGCCGGATCGCGCGCGAGCGCAATCGCGATGTCGCGGTAGCCGGCGCTATCGTCGGCGACGAGTTCCTCGAGGCCGACCGCGCGCAACAGACTGCCCGAAACGCGCGAGGCAAAATGCTCGCCGAGCATCGCCACCACCGGCAACCCCGATTTCAGGCAATCGCTGGTCGTCGTGTGCCCGTTGATCGGAAACGTATCGAGCGCGAGATCGGCAATCGGAATGCGTTGCAGATGCCGCGCCTTCCCCATCGGCGGTGCGAAGACGATCCGCGCCGGATCGACGCCGCGGGCGTGGAACGCAGCCAGCACATTGTCGACCGCTTCGGCGCGACTGCGATAGAGCCAGAGCAGGCTGCCGGGTGTCGCGGTCATGATCGCGGCCCAGAGATCGAGCACCTCGTCGGTCAGTTTGTAGACGCGGTTGAACGAAGCAAAGACGAAGCCCTGCGCCGGCAGGCCCTGTGCCGCGCGATCGGTGGCGCCCGGCAACGCCGTCTGCCTGTCGTCGTTGATCTGGTAGCAATGCGGCAGATAGCAGAGCCCCTCGACATAGCGCGCGCGATGCTCGGGCGGAACGACCGTTCGATCGACCAGCGAATAGTCGAAGAACGACGCGCCGATCGGGCCCGGAAAGCCGAGCCAGGTCGCCTGAATCGGCGCCGGCCGCAGGGCCGCGATGCCGAGCCGCGCGCCGGCCGTATGGCCCTTGAGGTCGATCAGGACGTCGATATTGTCGGTCCTAATCTTCTGCGCCGCCGCGCGGTCGCTCTCGTTACGCAGATCGACAAAGACATCGGCGGCGCTCTCGACGCTCTTGCGGTGGCTGCTGCCATCGTCGACACCGTAGGAATAGACATGACAGCGGACGCGCGCGCGATCGTGCCGCTGTAGCATCGAACCGATCAGATGCATCGTCGCGTGGGCGCGGAAATCGCTCGAAAGATAGCCGATGCGCAACGGGCCTTCGCGCAACGTGGCCGGCGGATGCGTAAACGGGTTGCCGGCACGCAGCGCATCGCGCTCGATCTCGGTCGCCCAGGCTTTCGCAACCGCACCCTCGGTCGGCGGATCGATCGCGATCGCGGTGAAGGGCGTCGCGACCGGCCGGCGCCCTTCCACGAGCGCCTGTGTCGTCGCGGCGACGATGCGCGGCGTGAGCTCGGCAACCGTCTTCCAGTCGCAAACCTGGCGCGCCTGATAAAGCAGCTCGGCACTGGTCGAAGCGTCGTTCGGATCGAGATGCAGGACGGCGCGCAACTCGGCGATCGTATCCAGCGGACGATCCTGCAAACTGAGCACCGAAGCAAGCTGGCGATGGGTCGCGAGTTCCTGCGGTGCGGCCGCGACCGCGCGGCGCGCCATCGTCTCGGCTTCCTCGATGCGCTCCTGGCGCAGATAGGCGGTGCTGAGATTGCAGAGCGCGATGATATCGTCCGGCTTCAGCGCCACCGCGCGCTCATAGGCTTCGATCGCCCTGGGCGCATCGCCACCGCTGAGCCAGATATTGCCGAGCGCGGCGTGTGCCGGCACCAGACGCGGATTTTCCGCAATGGCGCGCAGCAACGCCGCGATCGCCTCGTCGATGCGACCGAGCCGTTCCAGCGCAAGGCCGATATTCGCCCATGCGGCGGCGCGACCCGGTTGCAGCGCGGTCACCCGTCGATAGGCATCAATCGCTTCGTCGAACTTTGCGACCGCCATCAGCGCATGACCGAGACGAAAGAACGCCTCGGGATTGTCCGGTGCGAGGCCGGTCGAACGGCGATAGGCCTCGAGCGCCGCATCGGACGATCCCGCGCCGCGCAAGGCATCCGCAAAGGCAAGCCACGCCGCCGCATTGTCGGGCTGGCCTTCGACGGCGACGCGCGCGCTGGCCAGCGCATCCGCGGGACGTTGAATTGTCGCGTCAGCCATCGATCGGATCCGTGGCGATGTCGATTGCCACGGGATTTCCGCCCGCCGCAAATTGCCGCCACATCGCCTGGTAGCCGCGTTCGAGATCGCGCGCGAAGCGCGCGGTATCGAACAAGGGCGTGCTGCGGCGATTATGCTGAAGACGACCGCGCAGAACCGAAAGCTGGTGACGGTTGCGCGCGAAGCCGAGCGCGTGGCGCTCGTAGGACGCGATCGTCGACACGGCGAGTTCGGGCAGACCGATGGCGCTCAAAAGACTTGCCGATACCCGTCGCGCAAAGCTGCGCCCCGTCAGCGTCAGGACCGGCAGACCGGCCCAGAGCGCGTCGCAGGTCGTCGTATGTCCGTTATAGGCGGCGGTATCGAGCGCGAGATCGGCAAGCGCGAGACGTCGGAGATGCCATTCCTTCGGCAGACGCGGTGCGAAGATCAGCCGTGCCGGATCGATCGCGCGGCTTTCCGATTCGGCGCGCAACCGTGCTTCGATCTCGGCGCCGAATTGCGGCAGCCACAGGACCGAACGGTCGACGCTGCGCATGATGCGCGACCAGCAATCGAAGATCGCGGGGTCGATCTTGTAACTGCTGTTGAACGACGCAAACACGAACGCATCGTCGGGCAGGCCCGCATCAGCGCGCGTCATGCGGCCGGGCGCGATTACCTGACGATCGTCGGTCACCATGTAACTGTGCGGCAGCAGACAAAGTTTCTCGACGAAAAACTCGGTCTGATCGGCGGGCGCGACGATGCGATCCGCAATCAGATAATCGTTCCAGTCGGCGCCGATCGTGCCGGGATAGCCAAGCCATGCCGCCTGAACGGGGGCCGGGCGGCGCGCCGGGATTCCCATGCGCGCGGCGCCGGTCTGACCGTTGAGATCGACCAGAATATCGATCCCGTCATCGGCGATGCGTTGGGCCGCATCGACATCGTTCATCCCGCCCAGATCGACGAAGCGATCGACACTGCCGGCGATCGCGCGACGATAGTCGCTGCCGTCATCGGCGCCGAACGAGTAGACGAAAACTTCGACCTGGCCGCGATCATGCGCCGCGAACAAACCGCGCGTCAGATGCGAAACCGGATGATCGCCGATATCCCCGGAAAGATAGCCGATGCGCAAACGCTTCTTGTCGGCGGTGGCAATGGCCGGCCGCGATGCCGGGCGCACACGTTTGGCCACGCGCCGCGCCTGCGCGCGTGCGAGGTCGCGCAGGATCACGGGATCGTCATAGAAAATCAGCGCGCCATGCGCCGACATGACGGCCTCGGTCCCGTCGGCCAGCGATTGACGAAGCGCTTTATCGGCCGGCCTCAGATATTGCGCAACGGTCGGCCAGTCGCAATCCATGCGTGCGCGATAAAGCAGATCGGCGATAACGGCCGGCGATTCCGGATCGAGTTCGATCGCCCGGGCGAACGATGCGCGCGCTTCGTCGTTTCGTCCCAGTTTCTGCAGCAGCGTTCCGAGATAGCGATGCGCCTCGGCGAAGTCGGGTTTGAGCGCGATCGCACGTCGATAGGCCTCGATCGCTTCTTCGGTACGATCGAGATCGAAACAGACGGCGCCGAGATTGAACCAACCGACCGGCATGTCGGGATGCGCGTCGAGCACCTCGCGATACAGTGCGAGCGCGCGATCGGGATAACCTTCATGGCGATAGAGCGCACCGAGCGAGATCGCGGCATCCGGTTGCGCGGGATCGATTTCGATCGCGCGACGATAGGCGGCACCCGCCTCGTCGATCCGGCCGAGTGCACGAAGGCAATCGCCGATCATGCGTTCGTAGCGGACCTGCGTCGTATCGCCGCCGACAGCGAGCGACGCAGCATCGACCGCCTCCTCGAGCCGCGACTGCGCACGAAGCATGCGCGCCAGATCGTAATGTAGCGGCGGCGACGCCGGATCGAGTTCGAGCGCGCGGCGAACCGCAATCTCCGCCGCTTCGAACTGACGCAGGGCGGCACGCGCCGAGGCGAGGTTGTGCCAGCTTTCGAGATCGCCGGGATGGGCCGCGACCGCGCGCTCGAGCATGACGGCCGCCTCCTCGCGCCGGTTCATCTGGAACAGGACGGCGGCCATGCCGCGCAGCGCGCGCAGATTCCGGGGCGCGCGCGCCAGGCAACGCTGGAACAGAGGCTCGGCCGCCTCGAAGGCGCCGGCCTCGTAATGGCGAAACGCCGCGACCAGGAGGGTCTCGGCTTCGCTCGGAATCGTCAGGCTGCTCACGGTCGGTCGCCTTCTGCCCGTCCCCCGACGGTCGATATGGCAGAGGCGAAGGCCAGTGTATATGTTGCGGCTTCTATGGCCATCTGGGGCAAAATTCTGGGCGGGGCTGCGGGTTTCGCGGTCGGTGGCCCGCTCGGCGCGCTACTCGGCGCGGCGGCGGGGCATGCCGTCGATGCGATACGCGACGGCGGCGCATCCGACATCGCGGTCGACGTCGACGACAGGGCGCCAACGCGCCAGATTGCATTCACGATCGCGGTCATTGTGCTGGGCGCCAAGATGGCAAAAGCCGATGGCGTCGTCACCCGGGAGGAGATCGTCGCCTTCCGGCAGGTTTTCCAGGTGCCGCCCGAAGAGATCGGGCATATCGGCCGGCTGTTCGACCGGGCCCGCGCCGACCCCGACGGGTTCGAGCCCTATGCCCGACAGATCGCCCGGCTGTTTCCGAGCGGATCACGCGTTCTTGAAGAGCTGATCGACGGCCTCTTCCATATCGCCAAGGCCGACGGCACGGTCAGCCCCGTGGAGCTCGATTACCTGCGCTCGGTCGCGGACATATTCGGATTCTCGGAAGCCGAGTTTCGGCGCATCCGCGAAGGCCATGTCGGCTCCGACATGGCCGACCCCTATGCCGTGCTCGGGATCACGCGGACATCGAGCGACAAGGAAATCAAGACGGTCTGGCGCAAGCTCATTCGCGAGACCCATCCCGACCGGCTGATCGCCGAAGGATTGCCGCAGGAATTCATCGATCTGGCGACGCGGAAAGTGGCGATCATCAATGCCGCCTACGATCAGATTTCGAAGGAGCGCGGACTTGCCTGAGCGCGGCGTCGACGCCACGGCGATCGCGCGGCGGGGATGAGCGAACCGGCTGCGGTTCCGGACAATCTCGGCCTCGGCGCGCTGGCGGCGGTGATCCTGGTCACCGCGCTCTGGGGTTTCAATTTCGCGGTCGTGAAGATCGGCCTCACGGCGTTGCCGCCGCTGACCTTCGTGTTCGCGCGGTTCACGCTGATCGCAATCATGCTGTCGCCCTTCCTGCGCTGGCCGGACAAGCGCACCTGGAAGCATCTGCTGCCGCTCTCGCTCACGTTGGGCGTCCTGCATTTCAGCATCATGTTCGCGGCGATGCAGCATATCGACGTCGCGACCGCGGCGATCGCCGTGCAGCTTCAGGTGCCGTTCGCGGCACTGCTGGCGGCGGTCTTCTTCCGCGACATGTTCGGCTGGCGCCGCACGCTCGGCACCGTCGTCGCCTTCGCGGGCATCGTCATCATCGCCGGCGAGCCGCGCTTCGAGGGTGGATTCGGCCCGCTTTTGCTGGTCATTCTCGCCGCCTGCATCTGGGCCTTCAGCAACATCCAGGTGAAATGGCTCGGCGACGGGATCAGCGTCTGGCGCCTCAACGGCTGGATCGCAACCCTGGCGGCGCCGCAATTGCTGGCACTCACCTGGTTCGTCGAAGGCAATCCGTTTCCGGTTCTTCTCGAAGCCGGATGGGCCGGCTGGGGCGCCGTGCTCTACCAGTCGATCGGCGTGACGGTGCTGGGCTATGGCGTCTGGTACACGTTGATGCGTCGCCACCCGGTCAACCAGATCATGCCGCTGACCTTGCTGGTGCCGGTCTTCGGCGTGCTCTCGGGCGTACTCGTTCTCGGCGAAGTGCTGACTTTGCCGACCCTGATCGGCGGGGCCGCGACAGTGGCCGGCGTTGCGATTATCGTGATCCGCCGGCCGCAACTGGTGAGCCCGCGCGCCGGCCGAGTCTGAGGCAGCGGGTTTGAACGAGCGCATCTGAGGGAGGCATCCATGTCGTCGCGCGTGCAGTGGCGCCCCTCGCCCAATCACGATGAACGACCGATGCCGGTCGACATCCTGCTGCTGCACTACACCGGCATGACGCAAGCGAGCGCCGCACTCGACCGGCTCTGCGATCCGGTCGCGCGGGTCTCGGCCCATTATCTGATCGAGGAAGACGGCACGCTCTGGCAACTCGTCGACGAAGAGCGCCGCGCCTGGCATGCCGGCGTCAGCCATTGGGCGGGGGCAACCGACATCAACGCGCGCTCGATCGGCATCGAATTGCAGAATCCGGGTCACGAGTTCGGCTATCGGGCGTTTCCCGAGCCGCAAATGCAGGCGCTGATCGGGCTCGCCCGGGGCATCCTCAGGCGCCACCCGATCCCCGCCTGGCGGGTGATCGGCCATTCCGACGTCGCGCCGACGCGCAAGGAGGATCCGGGCGAGCTGTTCGACTGGCGGCGGCTCGCCGACGCGGGGATCGGGCTGTGGCCGATGATCGATCAGAAATCGGCGCCCGATGCCGACTGGCAGACCTTGCTCACCGCCTATGGCTATGACATCGCCGATCCGGCCGCCGCCCTCGTTGCATTCCAGCGGCATTTCCAGCCCGACGCACTCGGCGCGCCGGCCGGCCCCGAGACGCGGCGAATCCTGGCGGCACTCCTGAAGGCGGCGGGCCGCACCGCTTGACCCAACCCTGGTCTTCGCCTACCTCCCGGGTTCGGGACCAGACGGCCGGATGGCCGCTGGCCGGGCCTTCGGGCGCGGCTGGAGGAAAGTCCGGGCTCCATGGTGACACGGTGCCGGGTAACACCCGGCGGGGGCGACCCCAGGGACAGTGCCACAGAAAGCAAACCGCCGGTTCGCCCCTCGGGACGACCGGTAAGGGTGAAAGGGTGCGGTAAGAGCGCACCGCGCGGCCGGTAACGGTCGCGGCACGGCAAACCCCACCGGGAGCAAGACCATGTAGGGGCGGCAGGCGATTGATTTTCTTCGGAAAATCATCGTCGGGCGGGTCATCGCGCCGCCGCCCGGGTAGGTCGCACGAGGCGTCCGGCAACGGGCGTCCCAGATGAATGGCCATCGCCGGTCTTCGGGCCGGTACAGAACCCGGCTTACAGGCCGTCTGGTCCCGATTTTAACTTCGCCAATCGCCCCAACTTTGTCCCATCCGTAGGGGTCGGCAACGCGTGCTATCCAGCATGTAGGTTCGCATCGAGGCACAAAGAGAACAAAATAAGAACAAGTAATAAAACCAGCCGGCTCGGATTTGTTCTTGAGGAGTGCTCTAAAGGGGGTTCGAAACGGGTAAATCCTATGAAATTCCACCAGTTTTCACCGCTATCCCATTGACCCCCATATAGACCCATGATATCCCATAACGGCCGGTGTGATGGTCGCCGGCGACGCCCGACAACGCCGACGACCGCAGCCTGCGGACCCGAGGGATGCCGCGGCGAGGCCAGGGGGGAGCGCGGCGGTGGCGCTGTTCATCGACACCTTCGTCAACAAGGTCGACAGCAAGGGCCGGGTTTCCGTACCGGCGCCCTACCGCGCGGCCGTGGCCGGCGTCACCCTGAATGGCCAGGCTTTTCACGGCATCGTTGCCTTTCCCTCATTCAAGTTCGCAGCCGTGCAATGCGCCGGCATCGACTGGATCGCCGAACTCGGCAGCCGCGTGGCGCAGGTCGATCTCTTTTCCGACGAGCATGACGATCTGACGGCGACGTTGTTCGCCGACGCGAAGCAGCTCCCATTCGATGGCGAAGGCCGCATCCTGCTGCCCGAAGCGCTGGCGACACATGCCGGCATCACCGAGGCCGCCGCGTTCGTCGGCCGCGGGGCGAGTTTCGAGATCTGGCAGCCGAAGGCGTTGGATCGTTACAAGGCTGAGGCGCGCGAGCGCGCACTCGCCGAACGCCGCACGCTGGCACAGCGTTTCGGTGACAAGTCTTGAGCGCGCCGGAAACCCGTCCCGCGGGCGGCCATGCGCCGGTTCTGCTGCGCGAAGTGTTGCAGGTTCTCAATCCGCGCGACGGCGGCATCTATGTCGACGGCACGTTCGGCGTCGGCGGCTATAGCCGCGCGATCCTCGAGGCCGCCGATTGCACCGTCTGGGCGATCGACCGCGATCCCGATGCGATCGCCCGCGCCCGCGCCATGCCGGACTATGGCAGCCGGCTGCACGCGATCGAAGGCCGCTTCGGCGACATGGAAACGCTGCTCGCGGCGCACGGCATCGACCAGGCCGATGGCATCGCGCTCGATCTCGGCGTGTCCTCGCCGCAGTTCGACGAAGCGGAGCGCGGCTTTTCCTTTCGCCATGACGGGCCGCTCGACATGCGCATGGGCAAAGCGGGCCGCAGCGCCGCCGACATCGTCAACGACGAGGACGAAACGACGCTCGCCACGATCTTCCGCGACTATGGCGAGGAGCGCCGCGCCCGCTCGATCGCGCGCGCGATCGTCGACGCCCGTCAGGACGCACCGATCCAGCGCACCGCAGCGCTCGCCGAGATCGTGCGCAGTGCCTTTTCCGCGCGCGAAC
>JAWXBK010000069.1:0-23632 GCA_034439975.1 Rhodospirillaceae bacterium
ATTCTATCCGGCGGTCGAACACTAAACAAGTTTCGACATCGCGCCACATCGTTCGCGACGGCCCTCTCTCGGTCTCGGGTGGTTTCCCGCCGTCGCGAACGATGTGGCGCGATGTCGAAACTTGTTTAGTGTTCGACCGCCGGATAGAATCGCCCCACCCGCGATAAGTACCCGCGATAAATGTCTGCGATGCGATCGGACGAAGGCCCGAAGAGGCACGATGAAGAAGGTCGAAACCGCGGTCCTCAGTCGCATCCACAGCATCGAGTTTCCATTCTTCGGCGGATTTCTCGCGCATTATCTGGATCGGCTCGGCTTCGACCGGGTCTTTCTCATACAGGGCGAGAACGCCGACACCGCGCCGCTGCGGGCGCAGATCGAATGGCTCGGCTTCGGCGATCGCGTCGATATCCTCATGCCGAAGCGCTTCGACGACGCCGAGGCGCTGTTCGACGGCCTGATGCCGAACCTCGCCGAACGGTGCGAGTGGCTGCTCCTCGCCGATCTCGACGAATATGTCTATCTCGGCGAGCGCAGCATCAAGGATCTGCTGGCCTCGCATAAGGGCAAATACAGGGTCGTGCATTTCCGCTCGATCATGGTCGCCTCCGCCCAGGAGGCGCCGACCGGCTATGCCGATGTCGTCGCGCAGGCCAGCATGTTTCCGAAATGGATGACCAAGACGGTCTACCAGACCGCCGGCGTCAGGACGATGACCGCGCATATCCCGATCGGCCGAAAGCCGATTCCGCCCAAGAAGGAATTTATCCACGAGATCGTGACGCCGATCGCGGCGTCGCCGTTCGAGTTTCATTTCTGCTCGCGCGGATTGCGCGACCTTGTGTTGCGCTCGATCCGGCAGAATTTTCCCACGGCCAACGTCAAGGCGACCGACATGGAGGCGCTCAAGCGCTTTCTGGTGCGGCGCGGCGACGTGAAGACGCTCGGCGAGGTGCCGGGCCGGTTCGCCGTCCTGATGGTGCAGCTTATGGAAGACGTATCGGCGCGGCCGCGGATCGCGCTTGCCGGCCGGATCGCGACGGACATGCTCGGCCACATTCACTTCGACATGGCGATGCTCGATCGCATGCTCGCCTCGGCGCTCGATTCGATCGGCCTGCCGGCGGATACCAGGCGGCGCATCTTCGAGGGGCGGCTTTTGTTCAATTGCGTCGAACAGGTGGTCGACCGCTTCTGGAAGGACGATGTGCGCGCCCATCTCGACAGTCTCAACTACGTGAAGATCATCAAGAAGATGCGCGGCCTGCCTTATTGAGGCGGGATATTGATATCAAGTTATGAGTGAAAGTCGAATGACGAAAGAAGTGCAAATTCTTGATACAACCAAGAAATTGACGATGGATGAACTGCGCCAACTGCGTGTCTCGGATAAATTTGACAGCACAGGACACCCGGTTCGTCAGTCTTACATTATCCTAGCTGAGATTCGCTCGGGCAGTTCGTTGCTCTCCGACATGCTGCAGCGGCGCGGCGCCGGGATTCCAATCGAGTACTTCAAATCGCATTATCGCCTCGATATTGTGGCACGTATCAATCGAGGCAGGCCCATAAGTTTTTCCGAGTATTCCGATGCGCTTCGAAGTTTGAGAACGACCGAGAATGGATACTTCGGAATAAAATGCACCAGTCATCAGTTTCTGCGACTGGAGTCGGAATGCAGCCTCCAAGGATTCTTGGAGAATTTTGATCACATCATCGTGCTTTCGAGGCGAAACAAGCTCGCGCAGGCAATTTCCGCCATGCGAGCGCAACAAACCGGCGCTTGGCTATCAACGATGCAGTCTAATGCCAATCAAGTTGGCACCTTCGATCCGCTGTTTATAAGCGAACGCATTCGCCGGTTCATTGCGCAAGAGCGGACAATTCGTGCGGTGCTTAAGACCGTCGATCGCCCTAAGCTGTTTCTTGATTATGAGATGATAGAAACGTCGCTCGCGACGGTGTGGCACGATGTGCAAGCATTTCTCGATCTTGAACCCGTTCCGGTGGACGATGTTCGCACCGACCTGACGCGACAGGCCGATGCGCAGTCGTTGAACTTTGCCCGACGCTATTTGCGGCACATTCAAGGCCTCGATAGGGCCGCGCCGCGCAATCCACCTAGCAAAGAGTCGCTTTAGCGATTTGTATTGAGTGCGCCCGCCAACATAATTGCTTCGAGCAGCGCAGTGCCGTTCTCGTCCTCGCGCCAGCGTACTGAATGCAGCTCCGCCCGTTGAGTGAGCTGGGGCAGTCGCTCGACTGCGGTGCCGATCGCCGCCGCAATCGCATCGGGTGCATCGCCACGATAGACGATGCCGGCCGCCTTGCCGGCCTCGATCTGCTCGGCCATCCAGGTTCCGTCGGGCACGATGCAGGGCCGCCCGAAAGCGGCCGCGAAGGCGAACGGTCCCGATACCCGCGCGACATATCGCGCGCGCTCATAGGGCAGCACGATCAACGCTAGGTCGAGGATGAGACGCAGAAATCCGGCGTTGCTCAGCTCGCGTTCGATCAGTTCGATACGGCCCGCATGTTCGAGCGACCGGAGCGGTTCAAGCAGATCGGGATCGGGCGCATGCGCCTGCGCGATCCAGCGCACGGGAAGGTCGCTTCCCGCGCTGAGGATGCCGGGAATGCGCTCGCCGCCTTTTTCACGGCGCAGGCTGCCGACGAAACCGACCGCGGGCAGACCCGATGCTTGCCGGGCGATCACCGGTTCCGGCGTCGGCATGTCGAGGTCGTACCAGTGCGGCAGGGGCAACACCCGAACGGGGCGCTCCATGGCCGCGCCCAGGCGTTCCGCAAGGACCGCGTTGGTGCTGCCGAGCAGCACGGATCCATGTTGGTCTCCGGCGCGCAGCAGGTCCGATGCTTTTCGGGCTATCGCGTGGCCGACGCTGCCGGATTCGAATGTCAGGGGGAACGGTATGGCGTGATGAAACAACGCGACGACCGGCGTCGGCGATGCCACATCCATGCGCCATTTTGCGAGACCGCCGAGGGTGCGGATGCTGGCCGACGGCAGCAGGATCAGATCGCACGGTCCGGGTGTCATCGCGGTCAATGCCGCGAGATCGCCACGATAGGCCTCGCTGCCGGCCTCGAAATCGTCAACGGGACCGTTGTGCGGATCGGTCGAGAGCTGTTTGTAGAGATAATGCCGGAACACTTCGCGGAAGGGCGGGCCGGGCGGCGGGCCGCCCGCCCGATTCCGGGCCACAAGGAAATGGATATCGCCGCACCATGTGCCGGCATCGCGCAACGTCCCGTCGATGAAATGCTGGTGATGACCGCCCTTGCCGAGCGGCAACGGGTCAAGCACGAACAACCTGTCGACAAGGGTCACAGGAGGCACCGGACATGGGCGTCGCGCACCTGCCCCCGTGCGATCGAAGCTGCTAGCATCGCAGCAGAATCGCCCAGTGCGCGCCGCGAGGCAACTGGCCATCCCGAATGGGTCGCCGCATGAAGATCGCCGTTGTCACGCCCTATTATAAGGAAGATGCCGCCATCTTGCGGCGATGTATCGGCAGCGTGGCTGCACAGACCGTTCGCGCGGATCATTTCATGGTGGCCGACGGCCATGCTTCCGACGAAATCGCCGCTAACGACTCCGTCCGCCATGTCGTCCTGCCCGCGCCGCATGGCGATAGCGGCAATGTGGCGCGCGGGATCGGCAGCGTTCTGGCGGCGGCAGAGGGTTACGATGCCATCGCGTGGCTCGATGCGGATAACTGGTTCAAACCGCGCCATGTCGAAGGCCTGCTGCAGGTGAACGAAACCACCGGCGCGCCGTTATGTTATGCGTGGCGCACATTGCACCGGCCGGATGGCTCGCGCCTGCCAATCGATGCGGTCGAGGAAGTCGCAGGACACCATGTCGATACGAGCTGCTGGCTGGTGTTTCGGCCGGCCTTCGGGCTGCTGCGCGTCTGGTTCATGCCGAAGCAATTGGGGCCGGTCTGCGATCGCGTGTTTTTTCAGGCGGCGAAGCGCTCCGGCCTGAAGATTACCGGGTTTCGGCGAAAATCGGTCTGCTTCACGACGACCTATCGGCGCCATTACGAGCGCGCGGGCGAAAAGCCGCCGCCCGGTGCGAAGACCGGAATCATGCCGGCTGCGCGCGCCTGGCTGCGCAAGCCTGCGAACCGGAAGGCAACCATTGCAGCTTTGGGATTCTGTCCGGAGATCTGACCGGGCGCCTATGGCCGTCCATCCCCTTCGCGAAAATGCGCGAGGCCCGCTTTGTCCAATGCGTCTAGCACTTCGTCGAAATTTGTTACGAGTTCGCGCAGCGGCGGCGCCATTTTTTCCGGTTCCGGCAATATGTCGCCCGAAATCGGCATCCCGGTCAGCCGTCCGATGCCTTGGCGCGCTGTTTCCGACAATCGTCCCCGGTCGATCATCTCTTCATAGGATAGATGCAGGAGCCGCGGATATCCGGAAAGCCATCGTTCGACCGCTTCATCGTCCGCTGCAACTGCTTTCATATGCCGGATCGCCTTGTCCGGATCGAGCCGCAGCGTCGATATCTCCCTCTGATGCCTGCCGGGCTCCTGATTGGAGACCCAGCGTCCCGATTGCGTCGCGAGTTCATAGGATGCGTATTGGGCCAGCAGGTCGCGCCGCTTCACGCGAACGATCGGGAAGTCATTGTCGAGAATGAATGACAGAAGTCGCGGCGGCCCGGAGACATTGGCAGGTGGCCAGTCCGCAATTCGCAGTTGCTCGTCCTTGATGTCGATCAGCAGCCGCTTGTCCGGCGCATGTTCCGCCATTTTCCCGAAGAACGCGCCAAGCGTCCTGTCGGCGGTGGCCGCGTCGAAGCGCCAGTCCGGCTCCTTGAGAAGCGCGCGCAGGAAACGGAAGAAACTGAACCCAAGTTTTCTGGTCAGTGTCGGGTTAAACGGTTCGTCGAGATTGACGATGTCCGCGCCCTTCGAAAGCGCAGAGCGGAGGAAATGCGTCCCGCTGCGCGGCATCGCCAGAACGATCAGGAATTTATCTGCTGGGACCAAGAGCGGGTTCCGCGTTGTCGGTGTGCAAAAGCCGGGCTTTCATGTTTACCATTCCGGAGAATCCCTGTCATTCGCGGCATCGGGAGGCGCGGCTGGATTGCTGCCGTTCCGGCAACGTGATTTATTGCTCGCCCAACGGGTATCGCAATCGACATCTCGATAGCGCTCATGAAGACACCGGATCGATCCGATTCGAACGAGCCGAAACTGCCGGCCTGCGTTGTCTATTGGAGACGCGGCCAACCCGTTGCCAATTTCGGCGACTTTCTGACGGTGGTCCTGTACCGGCGTCTGTTCGAGGGTCCGCCGCACGATCCGCAGTCGCGCATCCATCTGATCGGCAGCGTGATCGCGCCCCGTCATATCGCCGATTCATTGCGGGTCGGTTTTCAGCGCGCGATGTTCTGGGGCTGCGGTATGCGCAATCCGGTGCCGCTCGACACCGAGAACCGTAACCGCGCAAGGTTCGGCGGCATCCGGGGTCTGCTCAGCCGCGATCTGATCGGGCTGGCGCCGAAGACCACGCCAATTGGCGACAGCGCCCTGCTGTTGCCGATGTTCTACAAGCCGCGACCCGTGCCGGATATTGCCGGCCGCGCGATCTGCATGCCGCATATTTCCTCGGATGCGACCGACGCAAGCCTGTTGCAGGAGAGCGGCGCCGATCTTGTCGTTCGTTCGGCCATCGCGCCAACACAAGAGGCCTGCGAGGCAATCATCGACACGATCGCATCGGCGGGCTTCGTCCTGACCGGTTCGCTGCACGGCGCGATCCTCGCTTTTGCGTACGGTGTGCCGTTCGCCTATTTCGGCGGGCGCCCGATCGATGTCCCTTTCAAATGGGTCGATTTTTCGAGTTCGATCGGATTCGATTGCGAGTTCGTCCAGACCGTCGAGGAAGGAAAGCGCTTTCATCGGCGCAATGCCGGGCGTAAGCCGGCTCTATCGGTCGATGGTTTGCTCGATGTCGCGCCGTTTCCGCTGCGGTCCGGAATCTCCCGGCGCATAATCGAAAGCGAAGCGCCTATGCCTCGGCCCATCGGATGAGCCCGTCGAGCAGCGCCGATCCGGATTCGCGCGCGGTCCAGTGGTGGGTCCGGGTCGCGGCGTCCTTGCGCAAGGTCGTTGCGTCGCCGACCGCGCGGCCCATCCCGGCCACGATCGCGGCGATGCTGTCGCCGCTGTAGATCGAACCGGCCGCGCGGCCGGCGAGGATCTGTTCCGCCATCCATGTGCCGTCCGGCACGATGCAGGGCGTGCCGCAGGCCGATGCGAGGCAGAACAGGCCCGAGATCCGCTCGGCATAGGGTTCGCGGTCATACGGCATCAGCAGCAGCGTTGCATCCGTCACCAGCCGGGCGAGTTCGCCGTCGGTGAGTTCCCGTTCGATCAGCTCGATGCGGCCCGCCTCGTGCAAAGCGCGCAATGGCGGCACCAAAGCCGGTTCCGGATCGCTGTATTGCACGACCATCCTCGCCCCGATGCCGACGCCCTCCGCGGCGCGCGCGATCTCCGTCATCCGGTTGCCGCCCTTTTCGCTGCGCAGCGCGCCGATGAAGGCGATGGTCGCGACGCCCGGATCGCTCTGCCGGAAAATCCGGTCCGGCGTTGCGTCGTCGGGCTCGTACCAGTGCGGCAACGGCAGGACGGGCACGGGAATATCCATCGCCGCTGCGAGCTTGTCGGCGAGTACCGACGTCGTGCTGCCGACCATATGGCGGCCACGCGCCCTGAGCGAGCCGACCATGCGACCCGTCATGCGCGCGATCGCACCGCCCAGCGTGCCGGGCGTGGTGCCGAGGTCTTTCGGCAGCAGATGATGGAACAGGAACGCGGCGGGCGAGGGGCAGGCGCTCGCGATCCGAAACTTGGCGAACCCGGCCAGGGTCCGGAAGCTGGCCGACGGCTGCAGGATCAGATCCTCGCGGCCCGGCCGGAAGCGCAACAGCGGCGCGAGATCGTCGCGGAATGCGTTGGACCCCTGATGGAAATCCTGCAGCGCGCCGTCATAGGGGTCCGACGACATGCCGCTATAGAGATAATTGCGGAAGACCTTGTGGAACGGGTGATCCGGAAGCCCGTCGATCTCCGCGCTGCTTGCGACGAAGAAATGCGTTTCGATGCCGCGTGCCGCCGCATCGCGCGCCACGCCTTCCGCAAAATGCAGATGATGCCCGCGCAGATGCGCGAGGCCGGAATCCAGAACGAAGAGGCGTCTGATCTCGGCCAATGGGTTCGATCCGGTCTTGCCCCGGTCTCTCGGTCGACCGGTCGTTGGCGTTGCAGGGGCCAGAGGCGCCGCCGGCGCGGGTAATGCGGGCGGTGCGCGGCACCATCGCATTGAAGTTCGGGGTGCTCAAGGCCGGCCCGGCAACGTCACGGCGTCGCGCGGCCCGGGCGGGATGAGGCTCGACCGGCGCGGGGGATGGCTCCTCGCACGGGCGGCCGAGCGAAAGACCTCGAGGGGCCGATGGATCGACGCGTTGCGGTTGCCATGTGGTTGCCATTCCGGGGCCGCTTGGCTATCCATACCGCCCTTTTTGCCGGCAGATCGCCAGGGGGTGAAGCCGGCCGTTTTCGAAGGATTCCTGTCCATGGTCGAGCGGTCCGGCCGCATGCGACTCGTCATGAAGTTCGGCGGGACGTCGGTTGCCGATATCGAGCGCATCCGGAACGTCGCGCGGCGCGTGAAGCGCGAGGTCGATGCCGGACACGAGGTTGCCGTCGTGCCGTCCGCCATGGCGGGCGCGACGAACCAGCTCGTCGAATGGTGCCGCGAGGTCTCGCCGCTGCACGATGCGCGCGAATACGATGTCGTCGTGTCGGCGGGCGAGCAGGTGACGGCCGGGCTTCTGGCGATGGCGCTGCAGGAATGCGGCGTCGAGGCCCGCTCCTGGCTCGGCTGGCAGATCCCGATCCGGACCGACGATGTGCATGGCAAGGCGCGGATTCTCGAGATCGAGACGGCCGAGATCGAGCGTCGTTTCGCGCTCGGTCAGGTCGCGGTCGTGCCGGGTTTCCAGGGGCTCGGCTCCGACAGCCGGATCACCACTTTGGGCCGCGGTGGCTCGGATACCTCGGCGGTCGCGCTGGCGGCGGCCCTCCATGCCGACCGATGCGACATATTCACCGACGTCGATGGGGTCTATACCAGCGATCCGCGGATCGTTACCAAGGCCCGGAAACTCGATAAGATTTCCTACGAGGAGATGCTGGAGATGGCGTCGCTCGGCGCCAAGGTCCTGCAGATACGCTCGGTCGAAATGGCCATGAAACATGGCGTCCGGTTGCAGGTCCTGTCGAGTTTCGTCGACCTGCCCGGCACACTCGTAGTCGATGAGGACGAAATCGTGGAACAGGAAGTCGTCAGCGGCATCGCTTATTCGCGGGACGAGGCCAAGATCACGCTGACCCGCGTGCCCGATAGGCCCGGCGTCGCCGCCTCCATCTTCGGCCCGCTCGCCGATGCGAACATCAATGTCGACATGATCGTGCAGAACGTGTCGGAGAGCGGCGATTCGACCGACATGACCTTCACGGTGACGAAGGCCGATCTGGTGCGCGCCGAAAAAGTGCTGGCCGATCGCAAGCCCGAACTCAAATACGCGGCGCTGGTGTCCGATCCGAACGTCGTCAAGGTTTCGGTCATCGGTCTTGGTATGCGGAGCCACGCCGGTGTCGCTCAGCGCATGTTCCGCGCTTTGGCCGAGAAGGGCATCAACATTCAGGTTATCTCGACCTCCGAAATCAAGATCAGCGTTCTGGTCGCCGAGGATTATACCGAGCTCGCGGTGCGCGCCTTGCACACCGCCTACGGTCTGGACGCGGCATGACGATGGCCCGCGCGGTACCGGCATGAACGAAACGCCGCGCCCGGTTTCGAACGATGCTGCGCGCAGCGACATGAAGAATGTCACGCCGGGCGGCATGAACCAGGGCGACATGAACCCGGGCGACATGAACAGGGCGGCGCGGCGCCAGCTCGACCGGCTCTGGGCGCGCGGACGCGAATTCTTCGGCTGCGAATACGCGATCATGGGCGGCGCGATGACCTGGGTGTCGGAGCGAAACCTGGTGGCCGCCATTTCGAATGGCGGCGGATTTGGCGTGATTGCCTCGGGTTCGATGACGCCCGATCTGCTCGCCAACGAGATCAAGGCGACGTTCGCGCTGACCAGCCAGCCGTTTGGCGTCAATCTCATCACGCTGCATCCGCAGCTCGATGCGCTGATCGACGTCTGTCTCGATCACAAGGTTTCGCATGTGGTGCTGGCCGGCGGACTCCCGCCGGCGGCCGCGATCCAGCGCATCCGACAGGGCGGGGCGAAGGTCGTCTGTTTCACGCCGGCGCTGGTGCTGGCGAAGAAACTCGTGCGTTCGGGCGCCGACGCGCTGGTGATCGAGGGCATGGAAGCGGGCGGCCATATCGGCCCCGTATCGACCAGCGTGCTGGCCCAGGAAATCCTGCCGGTCATCCGCGAGGTGCCGGTTTTCGTGGCCGGCGGCATCGGCCGGGGCGAAGCGATCGTCGCCTATCTCGAGATGGGCGCCGCCGGCTGCCAGCTCGGTACCCGCTTCGTCTGCGCCCGTGAATCGATCGCACATCCGAACTTCAAGGCAGCCTTCATCCGGGCCAGCGCGCGCGACGCCGTGCCCTCGATCCAGCTCGATCCGCGCTTTCCGGTCATCCCCGTGCGGGCGCTGGTCAACGATGCGACCAAGCGCTTTGCCGAGACCCAGCGCCAGGTGATCGACCGCGTCAATCGCGGCGAGCTCGACCAGAAAGCCGCCCAGCTCGAGATCGAGCATTACTGGGCCGGCGCGCTGCGCCGGGCGGTCATCGACGGCGATGTCGAAAACGGCTCGCTGATGGCCGGCCAGAGCGTCGGGATGGTGACGCGCGAGCAGCCGACCATCGAGATCCTGACCGAGCTGGTCGATCAGGCGGTCGCTGCGCTGGCGGCGCGAGGCGAGGCCGCTTCTTCCGCATAGCGGCGCCGTAAGGCCGGGAATTCCTCGGGTTTTTCGTCACATTTCCGGCATCAAGGATTGTGGCAGCCGGCAGGAGGCTGCTAAATTATTGACCGGCCGAGGGGATTTTCCGATTTATCGCCGCAGGGCGTACCGGGGGCAAAGGGGACGCATGCCGCTCCGCCGACAGGCGCAGGTTAGATGACGACCGGACAGCAGGTCGGGACCGACGGAATGGCGCGCGAGGACATGCAGCCCGGCGCGGTCGGTCGTCTGTTGCGCGAAACGCGCGAATCCTATCAGCAGGACATCGCGGCCGTTTCGCAACAGCTGCGCATTCGCGGCGTCTATCTCCGCGCGATCGAAGACGGCAATTACCAGGCGCTGCCGGGTTCGACCTATGCGGTCGGCTTCGTGCGTTCCTATGCCGAGTATCTCGGCCTCGATCCGCTCGAGCTGGTGCGTCGCTTCCGCGACGAGGCCGCTTTGGTCAATCGCCGCACGCAACTCGTTTTCCCGGTACCGACCGCGGAAGCGAAAGTGCCGAGCGGGGCCGTGCTGATGATCGGGCTCGTGGTTGCTCTGCTCGCCTATGGCGGCTGGTATTATCTTTCCGACCGCGACCGCGATCTGGTCGACATGATTCCGGCGGTTCCCGAATCGCTGCAGGAGATGGCGAACGCGACGATCGACACGGACGACGAATCCGAAAGCGAGATCAGCGCGAGCGCGGCGACGGCGGCAGAAGCGCCGGCCGAACCGGCAGCGACAGAAGCCGCCGACACAACCGCAACAATCGTTGCCGAAACGCCGGTCGGGGCAACCGATGCGAGCGATACCGCAAGCGCTGCAACCGTGCCCGCGACGGATGGAACGGCGATCGACCCGGCCGCCGGGCAGACCGCAGCGGCAGCGGATATCACGACGACTGCCGCGACCGGAGCCGCCGCCGACACGGCGACCGAGGACGCGACCCAGACCGCAACGATCGATCAGGCGGCAGAGAGCGCCGCAGCCGAGGGTGCGGCGACCGAAACAGCGGCTGTGTCCGATACGACCGGGAGCGATGTTACAGATGCTGCAGCTTCAGCGAGCGAGGAAGCGGCCATTACCGTAGCACCGCTGACGCCGCTGGCACCGGCTGGTGCCGGCGCGGAGTCTGCGGGAACCGAAGCGGCGACGACCGCTGCGGCTACCACGCAGGTCGCGGCCATTCCCGAAGCGCCGCGCGTGCCCGAAAGCGTGCGCGAGGGCGTCGGTTACGGTGTCGCCTTTGCCGGCTCGCGCGTCGTCATCGTCGCGCGGATGGAAAGCTGGGTCGAAGTACAGAATGCGGAGGGCGAAGCGATCTGGGCGCGGGTGTTGCGCGCCGGCGATCGCTATCTGGTGCCCGACGAGCCGGGCCTGACCATGACCGTCGGCAATGCCGGCGGCATCGACGTGTTCGTCGACGGCGACAAGGCGCCGTCGCTGGGAACGGTCGGTGTCGGACGGCGGGGTGTCATGCTCGATCCGGAGCGCCTCGCGAGCGGCACGGCGCTGCCTTGATCTTTGCCCTCGGCCGGCGCATCTTGCGCCCGCTTTTGCCGCAAAAAACCGCGGCCTTTCGAGGGATGCTGCCCCGATGAGCGTGCGCCCCTATCGCGACATCCAGCGCCGTCCGAGCCGGAAAATCCGGGTCGGCTCGGTTGCCGTGGGCGGCGATGCACCGATTTCGGTGCAGTCGATGACCAATACCGCGACGACCGATATCGCCGGCACGATCGAGCAGATCCGCCGCCTCGAGGCGGCCGGGATCGACATCGTGCGGGTCTCCTGCCCGGACGAGGAATCGACCGCCGCGCTTGGCGCCATCGTGAAGGCATCGCAGGTGCCGGTCGTCGCCGACATCCATTTCCATTATCGCCGCGCGATCGAGGCGGCGAAGGCGGGTGCCGCCTGCCTGCGCATCAATCCCGGCAATATCGGTTCGGCCGAGCGCGTGCGCGACGTCGTCAAGGCGGCGCGCGATCACGGCTGTTCGATGCGGATCGGCGTCAATGCGGGCTCGCTCGAGCGCGAACTGCTCGAGAAATACGGGGAGCCCTGTCCCGAGGCGATGGTCGAGAGCGCGCTCAACCATGCACGAATTCTCGAGGACAATGATTTCCGCGAATTCAAGATCAGCGTGAAGGCATCCGACGTGTTCCTCGCGGTCGCAGCCTATCAGGGCCTCGCCGAGGCCTGCGACTATCCGCTCCATGTCGGCATCACTGAAGCGGGTGCGACGCGCAGCGGCACGGTCAAATCCTCCATCGGGCTTGGCATGCTGCTCTGGTCGGGGATCGGTGACACGATCCGCGTCTCGCTCTCGGCCGATCCGGTCGAGGAAGTCAAAGTCGGCTTCGAAATCCTGAAGGGTCTCGGTTTGCGCCATCGCGGCGTGACGGTGATCGCGTGTCCGTCCTGCGCACGCCAGCAGTTCGACGTGATCTCGACGGTCGCCGCCGTCGAAGAGCGGATCCAGCACATCACGACGCCGATGACGGTCTCGATCATCGGCTGTGTCGTCAACGGACCCGGCGAGGCGCGCGAAACCGACATCGGCTTCACCGGCGGCGGCAACGGCACGCATATGGTGTACATCGCCGGCGAGCAGCATCATCGGCTCAAGGATGCGAATCTGGTCGATCATCTGGTCGAACTGATCGAGCAGAAAGCCGCCGAGATCGAGGCGCGGCGCGCCGACGAGGCTCCGAAACCCGCCCAGTCTGCGGCGTAGGGACGCGATCATGTCGAGTTCCAGCCTGCAGCCGGTCCGCGGCACGCACGATCTCTATGGCGAGGTCGGGCGCCGGCATCGCCATGTCGTCGAAACGGCGCGAACGATCGCCGAACGCTACGGCTATGACGAGATTGCGACGCCGATCTTCGAGTTCTCCGACGTGTTCAAGCGCACACTTGGTGATGTTTCCGACATCGTCACCAAGGAAATGTATTCGTTCACCGATCGCGGCGGCGAAGGGTTGACCTTGCGGCCGGAGGGAACGGCGAGCGTGTGCCGCGCACTGTTCTCGAACGGGCTGACGCAGTCGCTGCCGCTTAAGTTTTTCTATAACGGCCCGATGTTCCGTTATGAGCGGCCGCAGAAGGGTCGGCAGCGGCAGTTCCACCAGATCGGCGTGGAACTGCTGGGCGTCGCCCAGCCGCTCGCCGATATCGAGGTGGTCGCGCTCGGCCAGCGCATCCTCGATGCGCTCGGCATTGCCGATCGCACCAAACTCGAGATCAACACGCTGGGCGACGGCGAAAGCCGGCAGGCCTACCGCCAGGCGCTGGTCGATTATCTGACGCCGCAGATCAATTTCCTGTCGGCAGACAGCCGCACCCGCCTCGAGCGCAATCCGCTGCGTATTCTCGATTCCAAGGACAAGGAAGATCGCGAGATTGTCGCCGGCGCGCCCCTGCTCGGAAACTATCTGAACGAGGCGAGCGAAAAATTCTTCAAGGCGGTGACCGCCGGTCTCGATCGGCTCGGCATCGCCTACACGGTCAATCCGCGGCTGGTGCGCGGGCTCGATTACTATTGCCACACGGCCTATGAATTCACGACCGAAGCGCTCGGCGCACAGGGCACCGTGATTGCGGGCGGCCGCTATGACGGGCTGGTCGAAATGATGGGCGGCCCGTCGACGCCGGGTGTCGGGTGGGCCGGCGGCATCGAACGGCTTTCGATGCTGGCCGAAGCGCCGCCGGCGCCGCGCCGGCCGATCGCCGTGATACCTATCGGCGACGAAGCGGAGGGGCTGGCACTCGAACTCGCCGACCGGCTGCGCCGGGCGGGGTTCACGGCCGATCTCGGTTTTTCCGGCAATCTCGGCAAGCGCATGAAGCGGGCCAACAAGATCGACGCCGCGGCGGCGCTCATTCTGGGCGAGGACGAGATGAAACGCGGCAGCGTGATGCTGCGCGATCTCGACAGCGGCGAGCAGGCGGAAGTGAAGCTCGACGCCATCGAAGAGCGGCTCGCCCGCTTCCGCTAGCGATGCAGATGACGGGCGACAGGGGCGATGCAGAATCGCGCCGGCTCGTCCTGGTCGGTGCGTCGTTCCGTACTATCGCACCGGCACTGCGCGAGCGGCTGTTTCTCGACGACGAGGCGGCATCGCGGCTCGGCGACGCGCTACGCACAGCCGGCATCAAAGAGGCACTGGTACTGCCGACCTGCGACCGGCTCGAGTTGTATGCCAGTTCCGGCGCCGACGATGTGCCGCAATTGCGCGCGCTTCTGGCGCAGGCGCTGGATCTCGATCCCGCATCGGCCACCCGTGACGGCGCGCGCGCCATCTATGTCGAGCATGACGACGCGGCGGTGACGCAGCTTTTTGCCGTTGCCGCCGCACTCGACAGCGCGGTGCCGGGCGAGGCGCAGGTGCTGGGTCAGCTCAAGGAGAGTCATCGCCGCGCGCGCGATGCCGGCACGATCGGTCCATTGCTCGAACCGCTGCTGCAGGCGGCCTATAGCTGCGCAAAGCGAGTGCGCACAGAAACGGCGTTCGCCCAGCATCCGGTTTCGATGGTGACGGTCGCGCGCAATGTGGCGCGCCGGCTGCTTGGCGATCTCGCGCAGGCGAGCGCGCTCCTGGTCGGGCTCGGCGATATGGGGTTGCTCCTGGCCGAAGCGCTGCGCGCGGGTGGTTTGACCCGATTGACCGTCATGCATCCCTCCACCGACCGCGCAGCCGCGCTGGCGCGGCAGCTCGGCTGTCACTATCGGGAGGCAGCGGAACTTGGCTCGGCGCTGGAAGGGGGCGATATCGCTATCAGCGCGATGGGACTCGGCCGCATCGTGGTGACGGCGGAGATGATTGAAACCGCCCTAGTCGCCCGGCGGCGCCGACCGATGCTTTTGCTCGATGCGGCCATCCCGGGCGATATCGAGCCGGCGGCCGGCGCGCTCGACGACGCCTTCCTCTATGGGATGGACGATCTCGACCGACTGGCGCAGGACGGGCTCACGAACCGGCAGGCCGAAGCGGCCGCCGCCCGTGAGATCGTTGCCGAGGCCGCATCGGCCTATCGCGACAAGGTGGCGGCGCGCGGGACCGCACCGGCGCTCGGTCGATTGCGGGAACGGTTCGAGCAGATGAGAGCCGAGATACTGGCGGCGCATGGTACGGATGCCGACGAAGCGACGCGCCGGTTGTTGAACCGGCTGCTGCACGATCCGGCGCTCGCCTTGCGCCGGCTGGCGGCGGGCGGCGAGGGTGCGGACGCCGAGCGATGGCTGGAGCGGCTGTTCGCGGCGGATGAGGGCGATGCGGCGCCGGACGATGCGAATCGGGGCGCGAAACCGGACGACAAGGATCGGGAGGCGGGGGCGTGAGCCTGGAAGAAAAACTGGATCGGGTGATCGCGCGTCACGAGCAGCTTGGCATCACGCTGGCCAGCGAGGGCCGACGCGACGCGCAGGAATTCGCGCGCATGTCGAAGGAGTATTCCGACCTTTCGCCACTGGTCGAGTCGATCGCCGAATTCCGTACGGCACGCCAGGAGCGCCGCGATCTCGAAACCATGCGCGACGATCCCGCGACCGATGCCGAGATGCGCGCGCTGGCCGAGGCGGAACTGCCGCTGCTGGAAAAGCGCGAGGAGGCGCTCGACCGTCAGATTCGCGTCATGCTGCTGCCCAAGGACGAGGCCGACGAACGCAACGCCATCCTCGAAGTGCGCGCCGGGACCGGCGGCGACGAGGCGGCGTTGTTCGCCGGCGACCTGGTCCAAATGTATCGACGCTATGCCGAGCTCAAGGGCTGGAAATTCGAAACCATGAGCGTAAGCGAAACGAATATCGGCGGGTACAAGGAAGCGATCGCCTCGATCAGCGGACGCGGCGTGTTCGCGCGGCTGAAATACGAATCGGGTGTGCATCGCGTACAGCGCGTGCCCGATACCGAACAAAGCGGACGCATCCATACGTCGGCGGCGACCGTCGCGGTACTGCCCGAGGCCGAGGAAGTCGATATCAAGATCGACGAAAACGATCTGCGAATCGACGCATTTCGCGCGAGCGGCCCCGGCGGCCAGTCGGTCAATACGACCGACAGTGCGGTGCGCATCACCCATCTGCCGACCGGGCTCGTCGTGCAGCAGCAGGACGAGAAATCGCAGCACAAGAACAAGGCGAAGGCGTTGAAGGTTTTGCGCGCGCGACTCTATGAGCGCGAGCGATCGCAGCGCGAGGCGGTGCGCGCCGCCAGCCGCAAGAGCCAGATCGGCAGCGGCGACCGGTCGGAACGAATCCGTACCTATAATTTTCCGCAGGGGCGCGTGACCGATCACCGCATCGGCCTCACCCTGTACAAACTGGATCAGATGCTGCGCGGCGAAGCGCTCGACGAACTGGTCGATGCCCTGACCGCCGAGGATCAGGCGACGCGGCTCTCCGAGGCGGAATGACCCTCAATCTCGATGTGCTGATCGACGCGGCCGAACGGCGGCTCGCCGCGGCCGGCATCAACAATGCACGGCGTGAGGCAAGGCTGCTGGCGGCACTCGCGCTCGATTGCGTCGCCGATTCGCTTTCCGCCCGCTCAGAGCGCGCCATCGACGCGGCGCAGGCGGTCCGATTCGAGACGCTGGTCGATCGCCGGCAGGCGCGCGAACCTTTGTCGCGGATTCGTGGCAGCCGCGAATTCTGGAGCCTCGATTTCGCATTGAACGCGGCTACGCTCGATCCGCGACCGGACAGCGAGACATTGGTCGAGATCGCGCTCGGTCTCGGCCCGGCGGATGCACCCTTGCGCGTGCTCGATCTCGGTACCGGCAGCGGCTGCCTGTTGATCGCATTTCTCAGCGAGCGGCCGCATGCGCAGGGAATTGGAATCGATCTCGACCCGGCGGCAGTTCAGCTGGCCGCGCGCAACGCCGAACGAAACGGTATCGGTGCGCGCGCCCGATTCGGGGTCGGCGACTGGCACCGGCCGGAGACGCTGCCGTCCGGCCCGTTCGATATCGTTCTGGCAAACCCGCCCTACATCCCGAGCGGCGCGATCGGTGGGCTCGAACCCGAAGTCGCGGCCCATGAGCCACGCCGTGCCCTCGATGGCGGCACGGACGGGCTCGATGAGTACCGGTCGCTGGCGGTTTTGCTGGGCGGATTGCTGGCGCCCGACGGCCATGCGATCATCGAACTGGGGCAGGGCCAGGCCGGTTCGGTCGCCGCCATCCTCGCCGAAGCGGGTCTCGAGATCGGGCCGATCCGGGCCGATCTGGGCGGGGTCGAACGCTGCCTTGTGGCCCGGCCGGGTTCAAAAAAACCGTTTGGAATAAACGCGTCGGCCGACTAGGTTAATGCCCAGACCCGCTGCGGTCCCTGTCGCTGCCGGAAGGCAGGACAAGGCCCCGGGTTCCGTGCTCCCAGCTTTTCAGTCTGCCCGTTGGTTAAGACCGATGGCTGCACCGCTAGGTTCGATGCGGTGACGGGGAAGAAGAACGATCAACAACATCAAGACCGACGGATGAGACAAGGTCCCAACGCGAGACGTTCGCGCGGCCGCGGCCGCAACAACAACAACAATAATAACAACAGTAACAGCAACAAGCCGCATGTGTCGCCGCGGCAGCAGACGTTTGACAGTAACGGTCCCGATATCCGGGTGCGTGGCAATGCCTATCAGGTGCTCGAGAAGTATCTGGCGATGGCCCGCGATGCGAGCGGGGCCGGCGACCGGATCTCTGCCGAGAACTATCTGCAGCATGCCGAGCATTACTACCGGCTGATCAACGCCCATGGCGATGCCAACGGGCGCAACGCGCGGTCGGGCGGGGGCGATGGCACGCCGAGCGGGCACGACCAGCCCGATCCGGGCGACGAGGGCGACGGCGAAGCCGAGACCAGTGGACCGAACGGCAATCGCCGCCCGGTCAATGGTGGCCAGGACGAGACCGGCGACGACGCGTCGTAAAGCCGCACACTTCCTGCCAAGATAAAACTCCGGGTGGGAGCGTCGCGGGGCGCAGGCGTTTCAGCGCGACTTTCGGTCATTCCGGCCTCTTGTTCCAATATTGACACATCCCATATGGACATTGATCCGACCCGAGTTCGCGGTCGGGAAGAGCATCGCTGACCGTGGGCCCGATCGGGGCACGGATGGCAGAGGGCTAGGGAATGGACATCGAAAAATACACCGACCGCGCCCGCGGTTTCATTCAGAACGCACAGTCACTGGCCCAGCGCAGCGGCCATCAGCGGCTGACGCCCGAACATCTTCTCAAGGTCCTGATCGACGACGAGGAAGGCCTCGCATCGAATTTGATCGGTGCGGCCGGCGGCGATCCCGTCTCCGTCCTGCAGGCCGTGGAAGGCGAACTCGCCAGACTGCCGAAGGTCGAAGGCAGCGGGGCCGGACAGCTTTATCTTGCGCCCGAACTCGCGCGTTTGTTCGACAATGCGCAGAAGGTGGCCGAGAAAGCCGGCGACAGTTTCGTCACGACCGAGCGGCTGCTTCTTGCGCTGGCATTGGCCAGCGGCACGCCGTCGGCCGATATCCTGAAACGCCATGGCGTAACGCCGCAGGCGCTGAACAAGGCCGTCGAAGAATTGCGCAAGGGCCGCGAGGCGCATTCCGCCTCGGCCGAAGACAATTACGACGCGCTCAAGAAATATTCGCGCGACCTGACGCAGGCGGCGCGCGACGGCAAGATCGATCCGGTGATCGGTCGCGACGAGGAAATCCGTCGCACCATCCAGGTGCTCTCGCGCCGCACCAAGAACAATCCGGTACTGATCGGCGAACCGGGCGTCGGCAAGACGGCGATCGTCGAAGGCCTGGCGCAACGCATCGTCAATGGCGACGTGCCCGAGACGCTGAAAGACAAGCGTCTCATGTCGCTCGATCTTGGCGCGCTGGTGGCAGGCGCCAAATATCGCGGCGAGTTCGAGGAGCGGCTGAAATCGGTGCTGCAGGAAGTATCCGCGGCCGCCGGCGAAGTCGTCCTGTTCATCGACGAGCTGCATACGCTGGTTGGCGCGGGTGCTGCCGAAGGCGCGATGGATGCGTCCAACATGCTGAAGCCGGCTTTGGCGCGTGGCGAACTGCATTGCGTGGGTGCGACGACACTCGACGAGTATCGCAAGCGCATCGAAAAGGATGCGGCGCTGGCCCGGCGCTTTCAACCGGTCTTCGTCAACGAACCCTCGGTCGAGGAGACGATCTCGATCCTGCGCGGCATCAAGGAAAAATACGAACTGCATCACGGTGTTCGCATTACCGACGGTTCGATCGTCGCCGCTGCAACTCTCTCCAACCGCTATATCACCGACCGGTTCCTGCCGGACAAGGCGATCGACCTGATCGATGAAGCCGCGAGCCGGCTGCGCATGGAGATGGATTCGAAGCCGGAAGAGATCGACGAACTCGACCGGCGGCTGATCCAGTTCAAGATCGAGCGCGAAGCGCTGAAGAAAGAGAACGACGCGGCGTCGAAAGAACGCCTGTCGAAGCTCGAAAAGGAAATCGCCGAGCTCGAATCGAAATCGAACGAGCTGACGGCGGCCTGGCGCGCTGAAAAGGAAAAACTCGCCGGTGCGCAGAAACTAAAGGAACAGCTTGAGCAGGCGCGCGCGGAACTCGAACAGGTGCAACGCAAGGGCGATCTCGCGCGCGCCGGCGAAATCGCCTATGGCGTCATTCCGGATCTGGAAAAGAAGATCGCGACCGCCGAGGCGGCGCAGGAACACACGATCCTCAACGAGGTCGTGACGGAAGACGAGATCGCGGCCGTCGTATCGCGCTGGACCGGTATTCCGGTCGACCGGATGCTCGAAGGCGAGCGCGCCAAGCTGCTCAAGATGGAAGAGAAGCTGAAGGAGCGCGTCATCGGCCAGGAAGAAGCGATCCGCGCGGTGTCCGACGCGATCCGTCGCGCGCGGGCCGGTCTGCAGGATCCGAACCGCCCGATGGGCTCGTTCATCTTCCTCGGTCCGACCGGCGTCGGCAAAACCGAGCTGACCAAGGCACTCGCGGGTTTCCTCTTCGACGACGAACATGCGCTGCTGCGCATCGACATGTCGGAGTACATGGAGAAGCATTCGGTCGCGCGACTGATCGGTGCACCGCCCGGCTATGTCGGTTACGAAGAGGGCGGTGCGCTTACCGAAGCGGTGCGGCGGCGGCCTTATCAGGTGATCCTGTTCGACGAAATCGAGAAAGCGCATCCCGACGTATTCAACGTGCTGCTGCAGGTGCTCGATGACGGTCGCCTGACGGACGGTCAGGGCCGCACGGTCGATTTCCGCAACACGCTGATCGTGCTGACCTCGAATCTCGGCAGCGACATTCTGGCGACGCAGCCGGAAGGCCAGGATTCGAGCGCAGTGCGCGCGCAGGTGATGGACGTCGTGCGGGCGCATTTCCGTCCCGAGTTCCTGAACCGGATCGACGAGATTCTGCTGTTCCATCGGCTCACGCGCGAGCAGATGACCGGCATTGTCGATATCCAGGTGAAGCATCTCGAGGCGTTGCTCGCCCAGCGCAACATCAATCTCGAGCTCGATGCGGCGGCACGGCGCTGGCTTGCAGACAAGGGCTACGATCCGGTTTACGGGGCGCGGCCGTTGAAGCGGGTGATCCAGCGCGAGCTGCAGAACCCGCTGGCGAAGACCATCCTCGAAGGCCGCATTAAGGACGGCGACACGGTGACGGTTGGCGCGCGCAAGGACCAGCTCGTCATCAACGGCAAAACGGTAGCCGCGGCAGCTTGATCCCGCCTCAACGCACGAGGCAAGAAAAAGGGCGCGATCCCGAAAGATCGCGCCCTTGTTCGTTTGGCCGCCAGAGCGGCGTTACAGCGTCCGTTCAGCAGCTGCGTTCTTCGGCGACGGTGTAGCAGTCTGTACCCTGGCTGCCGACCAGCATCAGTTCGCCGCGACGCAACGTATCGCGCAGCGCGACAATCACCTCGCGGGCAGCGAAGAAATCCTCGAGATCGGCGCTGGCAAGCTTCTCGCCGGCGGGCAACTTGATATCGAGCGGGTTCACTTGTTCGCCCGCGACCAGCACTTCGTAATGCAGATGCGGACCGGTCGAACGGCCGGTGGTGCCGACATAGCCGATGATATCGCCCTGACGCACGCGATCGCCCTGGTTGAGGCCGTTCGCGAAGCCCTTCATATGCGCATAGGCGGTCGAGTATTCGGAGTTGTGGCGGATGCGGATGTAATTGCCGTAGCTGCCATTGTCGCTGATCGATTCGATCGTGCCGTCGCCGGCTGCGTAGATCGGCGTACCGCTGGGTGCGCCGAAATCGACGCCGCGATGCATCTTGTTATAGCCGAGCGTGGGATGCTTGCGCATGCCGAAGCCCGACGTGAGCCGTGCGCCGTCGATCGGCGTGCGCATCAATGCCTTGCGCACACTCTGGCCGTCGGGATTGAAAAAATCCCAGACGCCCGATGACGGCGTGAACTGGTAGAGCTCGAGTGTTTCGCCGGAGAGCGTGAGCGACACGTACGAAACCTCGCCGGTCTTCACCACGTCGCCGTTCTCGTCGAGATATTGGTCGTAGACGATCTCGAATTCATCGCCCGGCTGGATCTCGCGCTGGAAATCGACATCGAAGCTGAAGGCGCGAATCATTTCGGTCAGCGCAGTGATCGATACGCCCGCTTCCTGGGCGGCTTCGAAGAGGCTGGATTCGATCACGCCCTCGCCGCGCACGGTCGTCTGCAGCAGCGGGTGTGCGACTTCCATGACTGTAAACAGTCCATCGAAGCTGCGGTTGACCTGAACGTCGCGTTCGGCGCTCGGCTGGATGAGCAGGCCGACGAGCTGGAAGCCCGCGGATTCTTGCGGCATCGGCATTGGCTGTTGCGCCGATGCGAAGGTGAGTTCGACCGCCTGGCCGGGCATCAGTTCGCGCGGCGAAAAAGCCGGCTCGAGTGCGGTCACGGCAGCATATGCATCTTCCTGCGTCGCGCCGGCGTCGACCAACAATCCGATCAGCGTGTCGCCTGGTTTCACTTCGACGATCTGACTGACCTCGTCGGTTGTGAGGCCGTATGTATCGAGCGATGCCGCATCGAGTGCATTGGCATCGACGAGCGCATCGAGGCGCATCGAATCGAGATTGATGCTGAGTGCGACGTCGGACGGTTTCGCCGGCGGTTCGCTCAGCAATCCGTTTTCCTGCAACGCGACCGCCTGATAACGACGTGCGAGGGGATGCGGCGACGCAGCCGGCATATCGTTCGCATCGGCGCTTGCGACCGGCGCATCGGGCGTGCCGTCGTTCGGCGCGTTTTGATTCAATGCCGCATCGAAATTCCAGGCGGGCGCAATCGGGCTGGCGAGTGGTGCGGCCATCGTCGGCAGACCGATCGACGGCATCGCGGACAGACTCGGTTGCAGTGAGCCATCGGCGCCGGTTTCGGCCGCCACATCGCTCAGCGGGAAAAAGGCTATAGCGATGGTAACGGTGCCGGCGACCAGTCCGGCGGTAGCGACAAAGGCCGGGACCGACCTCGCCGTTCGCATCAAAAAACTGCGCAAAACCGGCGTCCTCCCCCCAATAACAGCCAACGATGCGCAGCCTTCCGGGAAGGCCCGCCGCATTAGGCTCGTAAAAACATGCGGCGGACCCAAAAATCCTGGCGGAAGTTCGATCCGGCGCCCCTATCGCGACCATGAAGGCTTGCGATTCCCCTGTCAATCAAAGATGCCACAGTTGGGCAAAAATTCCTTTTCCTCTCAATTAGATGTGAGGAAGCGCTCAGTTTATGCTTGACAAATTAAGGTGACCGCAATCGCGGTTGATTCGCATCAAACTGCCAAACCATTGAAATGGCGGCCTGTATGGCCCATTTGTAATAAATCACGGGCGGCCGGTTTGGCACCGGTTCCAGGCCGAAAAAACGGCCTGTCCTGTGGATAAAATGGCGATTTACAAAGCGTTTGACACGTCCGAGCGGGCCACGTATAAGCCCGTTCCTCGCGACGCAGACCGGGCTCCCAAGGGAGCGCGGAAGAAAGCGTGCGCGCTGCTGTTTGACAATGTGGTTGTTCAGGAAGGGATGCGCGGGCGGCGGTCCCGGAGTTCGAAAGAACGCCGAGATCTCAAGCCGAACGCGTGTCTATTTCGCCGAGCGGATCTGCGTCCGCTCCTGGGCTTTGTTCGCAAGAATAGAGCGCGGGAGATTGGCCAGGACCGAGCGTGCGAAACCGTTACGCGTTTAAATTAAACAGCTTGAGGTCTCTGTTCAGGTAATGGCGGATCGATGTCTTCGGACAGCGATTCTCCGAGGTAACCTGAGAGTTTGATCCTGGCTCAGAACGAACGCTGGCGGCATGCTTAACACATGCAAGTCGAACGTGAAGCCCGACTTCGGTCGGGTGGAAAGTGGCGCACGGGTGAGTAACGCGTGGGAACCTGCCTATTGGTAGAGGATAACCGCGGGAAACTGCGGCTAATACTCTATACGCCCTCCGGGGGAAAGATTTATCGCCAATAGAGGGGCCCGCGTCGGATTAGGTAGTTGGTGGGGTAACGGCCTACCAAGCCTGCGATCCGTAGCTGGTCTGAGAGGATGATCAGCCACACTGGGACTGAGACACGGCCCAGACTCCTACGGGAGGCAGCAGTGGGGAATATTGGACAATGGG
>JAWXBK010000070.1:0-5574 GCA_034439975.1 Rhodospirillaceae bacterium
AGCTCACGTGGCGCCACCGATTCCTCGATCGTCACGAGATTGGCAAGCTCGACCATCGCGCCGTCGCTGGCGCGCACAAAGATCGGCGCGATATCGCGCGGCACCGCGCGGTCGAAGCCTTCGACCTGCACGATAACCTCATACTCTTCGCCGGCGCGCTCGAAGCGGGTGACATTGCGTCCGCCCAGCATTGTTTCCAGCGTGCGGCCGATCGCAACCACGTCGACGCCGATATCGGCGGCCTTGTCGCGTTCGACCTCGACGCGAATTTCCGGCTTGTTGAGCCGCAGATCGGAATCGAGATTGATCAGACCGGGATTCTCGCGCGCCCGTTCGATCACCCGGTCGACGATCGCCTGCAGCTCCTCGTAGGTGCGCGTGGTCAGCAGCACCATCTCGACCGGGTTGCTGCGTGCGCCGCCACCGCCCAGCGACGCCGGCGTGGTCGGCACCGCGCGAATACCGGGAATCATGTACATCGGATTGCGCAGCGTCTCCGCGATCTCCCGCGAATTGCGGTCGCGATCTTCCCAGGGCTGCAGGCGCAGGAACGAAATGCCCTGCGACACGGTGGGCGATCCGACCACCAGGAAGTAGCTTCGCAATTCGGGCACCTCGGCATAGAGCGCCTCGAGCTTGCGCGCATTCTCGCTCATCACTTCGGGCGTCGCGCCCTCGGGCCCCGAGAAAATGCCGACCACCACGCCGCGATCCTCGACCGGCGCGAGTTCGGATTCGAGCTGGCTGTAGAGCCACCAGGCCGCAACCGCGACCGGCAGCAACAGCGCCATGACCAGGACCGGTGTGCCCATGAGACGACCCAACGCATTCCGATAGCCGACAATTAACCCGTTCAAGCCGCGATCGATTGCCGCCGAGATCGCCATGCGACGTTTCTGTGGTCGCAGGAACTGGCCGCACATCATCGGCGAAAGCGTGAGGGCAACGAAGCCGGAGATCAGAACGGCGCCGGCCAGCGTCAGGGCAAACTCGGCAAACAGCCGGCCGGTGCGGCCCTCGGAGAACCCGATCGGCGCGAACACGGCGGCGAGCGTCAGCGTCATCGCGACGACCGCGAAGCCGATCTCGTGGATGCCCTTGATCGCGGCAGCGACCGGCTCCATGCCGCGTTCGATATGACGATAGATGTTCTCGAGCACGACGATCGCATCGTCGACCACGAGGCCGATCGCCAGCACGAACGCCAGCAGCGTCAGTGTGTTGATCGAGAACCCGAACATATAGATGAGCGCGAACGAACCGATCAGCGATACCGGAATAGTGACGATCGGAATCAGTGTCGCGCGAACATTGCGCAGGAAGAAAAAGATGACGAGAACGACCAGAATCGCCGCCTCGCTGATGGTCAGGAACACCTCGTCGATCGACCGTTCGATGAAGATCGATGTGTCGTTGCCGATGCTGACCGTCATGCCGGGCGGCAGGCTGGCGATGATGTCGGGCAACGCATCGCGCACCGCCTGACTGACATCGAGGGGGTTGGCGGTCGCCTGCTTGATGACACCCAACGCGACCGACGCCTCGCCGTTCTGGCGGGCTATGACGCGCTCGTCCTGCGGGCCGAGCTCGACGCGCGCCACGTCGCCGAGCCGCACCAAATAACCTTCGGCCCGGCGCAGGATGATGGCCTCGAATTCGGCCGTCGAACTGAGGCGCGTCTCGGTCAGGACGGTAAATTCGCGCGCGTCGCTTTCGATCCGTCCACCCGGTACGTCGACATTCTGTTGGAGGATTGCCGTCTCGACATCGGTTGGCGTGACGCCGAAAGCGGCCATGCGCGCTCGGTCGAGCCAGATCCGCATCGCATAGCGCCGTTCGCCGAACACGCGCACGTCGGCGACGCCGGTGATGGTGGCGAGCTGGTCGCGCACCTGGCGTTCGGCGAGATCCGATACTTCGAGAATGTCGTGGCGGTCGCTGGAAAACGCGAGATAGATGATCGGCG
The DNA here is from genome assembly GCA_034439975.1 of Rhodospirillaceae bacterium. GTDB lineage: Bacteria > Pseudomonadota > Alphaproteobacteria > Dongiales > Dongiaceae > JAWXBK01. The sequence continues at coordinate 1,967 of JAWXBK010000070.1, forward strand.
AGGCATCGGCCTCGACCTTGGAAACGATCGGTTCGTCGATCTCATCGGGCAGCCGCCCGCGCACCCGGGCGACGCGGTCGCGGACATCGTTCGCTGCGGCGTCGGGATCGCGCTCGAGATTAAAGCGCACCGTGATTCGGCTTTCCTCGGCGCGGCTCGACGATTCGATAATGTCGATGCCTTCGATGCCGGAGATCGAATCCTCGAGCGGATTGGTGACCTGGGTTTCGACGATCTCGGCACTGGCACCGGGATAATCGGTGCGGATGCTGACGACCGGCTCGTCGATGTTGGGATATTCGCGCACCGTGAGCCGGTCGTAGGAGACGATACCGACCAGCATCAGGATGAGGCTCAGCACCGTCGCGAAGACCGGCCGGTGGATGCAGAGTTCGGAGAACCACATGGCGCGCTACCGGCGGCTCAGTCGGCGCCGGATCGGTGGGCGGCATGTCGGATGCGTGGCTCAGCCACCGCTGCCGTCCACGACCTGAACTTCCGCGCCGTCGAACAGCCGTAACTGTCCAGCCGTGACGATCTCGGCGCCGACCTCGATGCCGCCGGTGATCTCGACGGCACCGCGCACACGCTGACCGAGTTCGACCGCGACGAAGCGCGCGTGACTGTCTTCGATCACGTAAACATAGTTGCGCTGGCCAAGCGGCACGATCGCCGCTTCCGGCACCATCAGCGCCGCGTCGATCACGTCATAGATGAGGTCGATACGCGCGAACAGACCGGGCCGCAATTTACCGTCGTCATTCGGAATTCGTGCCCGCAGCACCAGCGAGCGTCCGCTTTCGTCGACCAGAGGGTCGATCGCATAGACATTACCGTTGACGATTGCCCCGCCGATCGCATCGACGGTGACCGCGATCTCCTGGCCGACAAAGGTGCGGGTGAAATGAATTTCGGGAATGCGGAAATCGACCTTGAGCGGGTCGATCGATTCGAGATTCACGATGATGTCTCCGGATTCGACATATTGCCCGACACTGACCCGGCGCAGTCCCAGCACGCCATCGAAGGGCGCGAGGATCACCGTCTTGTCGATCATGGCTTGAGCAAGCTGCAGATCGGCGCGATCGGCTTTGAGCTGCGCGTCGGCCTCGTCGAGCGCGCGCTGCGTCCCGGCCTCGCGCGCCAGAAGCTCGCGGGCGCGTTCGTAATTGGCCTCGGCGAGCGAAATGCGCGCCTGCACCTCGGTGATCTCCGCCTGGTACATCGACTGGTCGAGCGTAACGATCGGCAGGCCGGCGGCGATCGGGGTGCCCTCTTCGGCATGGATCGCGATGATCCGTCCGGCGATTTCCGGGCTCACCATGATCGATTCGTTGGAGCGCAGGGTGCCGACCGCGGGGATCGAGAGGGTCAGACGCTGGGTTTCGGCGAGGACTGTCTCGACCGGGACGGCCGGCTGCTGAAATCCCACGCTGGCCGGCGCCGCCCCGTCGGGGCTGGCGCGCAGATACCAGTAACCGCCGCCACCGGCGGCGATCAGCAGCAATATGAAAAAGACTGATCGGGCGCGCATTTCCTAGCCACACGGGACGGTATCAGAAACAACCTACCGCGTCTCACGGATGGGTGCCGGATTTCCTGCGCCCGGCCGGTAGAAATCCGGTCAGAACCCCGAATTGGGCTCCTTGAGGAACTCGATCTCCGCCTCGGTCGAGTTCCGGCCGAGTGTCTGGTTACGATGCGGAAACCTGCCGAAGCGCCGTACGATCTCGTGATGCCGCTCGACGAACCAGAGATGTTCGCGCAGGCGCTCGGCCGCCTCGGGGCCGTGCGCGGCGGCCCATTCCCGGAACAGATCGACACAGCGATCCTGGTCGGCGAGCGCTTCGCTATGCTCGAACGGCATGTAGAAGAAAAATCGCCGGTCGAGAGGTGTCTCGCGGTCGAACCCATGCGCGATGGCGCGGGTGGCGACGGCGCGCGCATTTTCATCGCTCGTGTAGGCGCGCGGGCTCGAGCGGAACATGTTGCGCGGCAACTGATCGAGCAGCAGCACGAGGGCGAGCGCGCTTTCCGGTGCCGCTTCCCATCCGGCGAGCTTGCCGTCGGCGGCCGCGCGCTGCTGGCCGGCAAAACGGCGTGTCAGTTCGGCATCGAATGCATCGTCCCTCTTGAACCAGAGCGGGCGCGCATAGTCGGAAAACCAGAACGCGAGCAGCGGGCGCGGATCGGTCTCTGCGCTCACGCCGTCAGCTCGTTGACGGCGAGAATGCCCCGAACGGCCGGCCGCGCGCGGACGGCGGCAGCGCAGCGCGCAACATCGGGAAAGCGATCGGCAATGCCGGGGCAGCTCTGCTGCCAGTTCGACAGCATGAAGGCGAAGGCATCGGGGGCCGAGAAGCGCTCGCCGAGGAAATACGGTCCGTGTGCCGCGAGATGGCGGTCGACGCGGCCCCACAAGGTCGCAACGTCGTTCATCGCGCTGTCGATCACCGCCTGCGTGCCGGATGGATCGGTCGTGTGACGTTCCGGATAATAGAAACGCAGGATCGCCGGCTGCAACGTGTTGGTGAGGAAGACCAGCCATTGCAGCGCACTACCCAGTTCCGGGTCGCCCGACGGCGGCAGCAGGGCCGCGTGTTTGCAGCGATCGGCGAGCAGCAGGCAGATCGCGGCGGATTCGGTCACGATCTGTTTGTCGTCGGTCACCAACGTCGGCACCTTGCCGCCGGGGTTGAGCTTCAGATAGTCGGGGTCGCGTGCGGCCGCGAGATCGACCGCCACCAGCTCGTAGGGCCGGCCGGCCTCTTCGAGGCAGATCTGCGGCGCAAGGGCGGCGCTGTTGGGTGCCCAATAGAGCGTGTACATCGACAGGATTCCTCCCCGGGATCGCGAGGGCGACATGGTGACCGGCGGCAACCGCCTGTCAAGCCGCCTGCGTTTTGCGACCGCGGCGCAATAGAAATTGCGATCCCAGCAGCATCGCCAGCGATACCGCCAGCACCACGGTTCCGATCGCGTTGATTTCCGGCGTGACGCCGCGTCGGATCGACGCGAACACGTAGATCGGCAATGTCGTTTTCGATCCGGCGACGAAAAACGCGATCACGAAATCGTCGAAGCTGAAGGTGAAGCTGAGCATAAATCCGGCGACAACGGCGGGCAGCAGCTGCGGCAGGATGACCTGGCGGAAGGTTCCCCAGGGCGTCGAATAGAGATCGGCCGAGGCCTCGACCAGCGTTCTGTCCATGCCGGCAAGCCGAGCCCGCACGATGACGATGACAAGCGCCATGGTGAACAATGTGTGCGCGGCGATGATCGACCCGTAACCGAGCCCGAGTTGCGGTGGCGTTGCGCCGGGCCAGATCCCGGCGAGGCCGGCATTGACCAGATCGAATACGGTAACCAGCGCGATCAGCGTCGAAATGCCGATGACGATGCCCGGTACCATGATGGCGACATAGGTAACCCCATCGAACAATGTGCGCAGCGGCCCATGCACGCGCTGCAATGCCAAAGCGGCCATGGTGCCGAACACCGTCGCCAGCGTCGCGCTGGTCCCGGCAATGATCAGGCTGTTGACGACGGCACCCATGACGAACGGATTGGCGGCCGCCTTGCCGTACCACTCTGTCGAGAAGCCCCGG
>JAWXBK010000071.1:0-79433 GCA_034439975.1 Rhodospirillaceae bacterium
CGTCGCGGCGCAGCGTCGTGATCTCGAACGGCCGATGCTCGGCTATGGCGGTGACGGTACCGTGCTTGATGCCGGTGGGATGCACGGCGATGCCGGCCGCTTCGAGAATCTCGATCGCGCGTTCGGGCGGCACCGGCGATGCGATATCGATGTCGGTGACGGGCCGGCCAAGCAGCGCATCGCGCACGCAGCCGCCGACGAACCGGACATCGACGCCGGCCGCCTCGAACGCGCCGATAACGCGGCGCGTCGGTGCCGCCTTCATCCAGGCCTGCGGTTGGATGCGCTCTTCAGCCCCCGCCATCGCCGGATTCTACTCGGTGAAGTAGCCCGGCGCGACCTTTCCGTCTTCGAGATGCGGCGGAACATAGGTGGCGCCGGGATCTGCCCCGTCGAACAGCCAGAGCGCGCCCATTGTGATCAGCATCAGGACCGCTCCGGCAACGGCCAGCCAGGTCCACGGCACCGGACGGATCTCGCCGGCGCTGTTTCGCCGCCCGACGACCAGAAAATAGAGTAAAGCCGGTGCCAGCAGCGGCAGCAGGATAGACAGTGCGGCTCTCATCCGGCGGTCCCCAATATCTCGGCGAGATTGTTCAACATTCCGGCGGTGGCGCCCCAGATATGCCGGCCCTGCCAGTCGATCGCATAGAACCAGCGCTCGCCGTCGTCAAAGCGGCGCGAACGCAGATAGAGCGCGCCGGGCCGCATCAACTCGTCGAGCGGCAGTTCGAAGATCTCGGCAACTTCCGCCGGATCGGCTTCGAGCGCGAGCGACGGGCGCAGGAGGGCGACGACCGGCACCACTTCGTAGCCGGTGCGCGTCACATAGGTGTCGAGCCGGCCGACGAGCGAAACCTTTGCATCGTCGAGTCCGACCTCTTCGCGCGCCTCGCGCAGCGCCGCAGCTTCGGGATCGGAATCGCCCGGATCGATGCGGCCGCCGGGAAAGCTGATCTGACCGGCGTGATTGGTGAGCTGGTCGTTGCGCCGCGTCAGCAGGATCGTGGGCCCGTCGTCATGCTCGATCAGACCGACCAGAACCGCGGCCTCGCGCAACGGCAAACGCGGTGCGAGATCGGGATTGAGATCCTGATCGCCTCGCATGCCGGGAAGCAGGACAGCGGTTTCGACCGGTCCCTCGGGCGGAACGCGTGGCGCGCGACGGCGGCCGGGCGTCACAGTACCGAGCCGCGTGCGGATATCGGCACCGGTCAGCCCGCCGCCCGCATCTCGCCCAGCGTGAAAAACTGCCCGCCGCTCCATACGCCGAATGTCTCCCTGTCGCCTGCCGCGCGAAACTCGCCCAGCTCGACAAGCTGATAGTAGACCGAACGGAGAATGCGCGCTTCCAGCCCGTCTCGCACATGAACATAGGGGCGCGGCTCGCCCGTGACCGGATCGGTGTCGACGCGGATCGGATGATCCGCATCCGCCGTCACGCGTTCGTCAAGATTGGTACGGAATTCGAGACGCTGCGCATCGCCGCTGCCGTCCGCATCGACCTCGACCGCCGTAAATGGCGCATCTTCGACGACGATAAGGCCGCGTTCGACCGGAGTCACCAGCCAGTAACTGCCGTCCGGCTCGCGGCGCAGCACCGAGGCGAACAATTTGACCAGCGGCAGCCGGCCGATCGGCGAGTTGCGATAATACCAGGTGCCGTCGGCGTCGATGCGCAGATCGAAATCGCCGCAGCTCTCCAGCGCCGGCGCACCCGATCGTGACTGGCCGGGGTCTCGCCGGCGAGCCATCGTGCGCAGCAGGTCTGCGGGCTTTTTCGCCGGACCGGTCATAGAATGGCCATGAAATCTGCTATCGTATTGTCCTGTTGCACCATCTGGGAGCGCCGACCGTGAGCATGATCGACACAGCAGCCGGCGACAATCAGCTTGTCGGACAAATTGAGGCGCTCGGCCGCCGCCTTCAAGACGTGCGGGCCGGAATCGGCAAGGTCATCTTCGGTCAGCGCGAGGCGATCGACCAGACGCTGATCACATTGCTGGCCGGTGGCCACCTGCTGCTGATCGGCGTACCCGGTCTCGCCAAGACCAAACTGGTCGAAACGCTCGGCATCGTGCTCGGCATGGACGATCGCCGCATCCAGTGCACGCCCGACCTGATGCCGGCCGATATTCTCGGGTCCGAAGTGCTCGAGGAGGCCGAATCCGGCCGGCGCAGTTTCCGTTTCATCCGCGGTCCGGTCTTCTGCCAGCTGCTGATGGCCGACGAAATCAACCGGGCGAGCCCGCGTACGCAGTCGGCGCTGCTGCAGGCGATGCAGGAGCGCCGCGTGACCGTCTCCGGCACGACGCACGAACTGCCAGCCCCCTTCCATGTGCTGGCGACGCAGAATCCGCTCGAGCAGGAAGGCACCTATCCGCTGCCCGAAGCGCAGCTCGACCGGTTTTTGATGCAGGTCGATGTGACCTATCCCGACAGCGACGCGGAACGCCAGATGCTGATCGCGACGACGGGCGTCGAGGAAGCCAAGCCGAAGAACGTGATGGGCAGCGGCGAGTTGATCGATGCGCAGCGTCTGGTGCGCCGGATTCCGGTCGGCGCCAGCGTGGTCGATGCGATCCTCACGTTGGTGCGCTCGGGCCGTCCCGATTCGACCGATATCGACGAGGTACGCCGTCATGTGGCATGGGGACCCGGCCCGCGCGCCAGCCAGGCACTGATGCTGGCGGTTCGTGCCCGCGCGCTGCTCGATGGCCGCTTCGCGCCGTCGCCCGAAGACGTGCTGGCGCTCGCACCCGCCGTGCTGCGTCATCGCATGGCGCTCAATTTCGCCGCACGCGCCGATGGCGTAACGCTTGACGACGTGATCGACCGGCTGCGCGAGCCTCTGGCCTGAGCCGGCTGCAAGGCCGCCCGCGATGCCGACCCCGACCGAACGCCGCGCCCGCGCCGAAGCGCTCGCCTCGCGTTTGCCGCCGCTGCTGGTGGCCGCGCGCCAGGTCGCGGCAACCGTCGAACAGGGCATCCACGGCCGCCGCCGCGTCGGCATCGGCGAAACATTCTGGCAATTCCGCCGCTACGAACCCGGCGACGCGCCGACGCGGATCGACTGGCGGCAGACCGCGAAATCGGATCGCGTCTATGTGCGCGAGCATGAGTGGGCGGCGGCACAGACGATCTGGCTGTGGCGTGACGCCTCGCCGTCGATGCGGTTTACGTCGGATGCGCGCCGCCACGAAAAGCGCGATCACGCCTCGATTCTCATTCTGGCACTGGCTGCGATGCTGCTGCGCGCCGGCGAACGGATCGGCCTGCTCGGCAGCGAAATGCGACCGGTCGCCGGTTCGGCCGCGCTCGATCGGCTGGTCTTCGAACTCGACCGCCTCGAAACGGCCGAAGACAGCCTGCCGCCGTTCCGGCCGCTGCCGCGCCATGCGCCGCTGGTGATGGTCGGCGATTTTCTCTCGCCGCTCGAGGCGATCGACCGGCGCCTGCGCGATTTCGCCGGCGGCAATCGCACCGGTCATCTCATTCAGTTGCTCGATCCGGCTGAGGAAGGGCTGCCTTATCACGGACGCGTCCGCTTCGAGGGCATGGAAGGCGAAGGCGACATGCTCGCCAGCCGCGCCGAAGCGCTGCGGCCCGAATATGAAGCGCGAATGCGCGCGCACGAGCAAGGTCTGGCCGACATTGCGCGCGCGATCGGCTGGAGCTTTACCCGCGCCCATACCGACCGGCCGCCGCATCTGACGTTGGTCGCGCTCTATGCGTTGCTCGCGGAAGCTCATGGCTGAGAGATCATGCTGACGCTTGGCGGGCTCACCTTTGCCGCGCCCTGGATGCTGGCGGCGCTCGCACTGCTGCCGGTCGTATGGTGGCTGCTGCGTCTGACTCCGCCGGCACCGCGCCGCGTTCTCTTCCCGCCGCTGCGCCTGCTCCTCGGGCTGCTGCCCAAGGAAGAGACACCGCATCGCACGCCCTGGTGGCTGATCCTCTTGCGCCTCGTCATTGCCGGTCTGGTGATCCTTGCACTCGCCCAGCCGCTGCTGCGAGCGAGCGAGGCGCTGCCCGGCGACGGCCCGATCGTGATCCTGCTCGACAATGGCTGGAGTGCCGCCCCGCATTGGGATCGACGCACCCAGGCGCTCGACGATGTGCTCGATCAGGCCGCGCGGACCGACCGCTCCGTGCTGCTGGTGCCGAGTGCCGATCTCGATATTCCCGGCACGGCGGCACCCGGGATTTTGCCGGCGGCGGAAGCAAGACGCATCGCGTCGGGGATCGCACCGCGCCCCTGGCCTTCCGATCCGGCAGCGGCGCTCGCCGCAATCGAAAGCGCAATGCTGCCGATGCCGATCAGCACGGTCTGGCTTGCCGACGGGCTCGCGATCGACGACCAGGCCGCACAGCAGGCCCTCGCCACCTGGCTGCAGCAGAACGGCAATCTGCGTTTCTATGCAGAATCGGACGGTCAGCGGGCGCATCTCGTGCTGTCGCCGCGCCACGACGCCAGCGGGCTCATGCTTCGGGTCGCGCGCGCCGATGCCGGCGCGGTCGAGACCGTCGCACTGCGCGCGCTCGATGCGGACGGCGGCTTCGTCGCAAGGCAGGAGATCGTTTTCGCCGCCGACGAATCGGTCGCCGAAGCGGCGCTCGATGTTCCGAGCGAGCTGCGCAATCGCATCGCGAGCGTCGTGCTCGAAAACGAGGAAGGTTCGGGTGCCGTCTATCTGCTCGACGAGAGCTGGCGGCAGCGGCCGGTCGGTCTCGTCGCCGGCGGTCAGGAAGGAACCAGCGATACGCTGCTCGGCGATCTTTACTATGTCCAGCGCGCGCTCGAGAGCAGCGCCGACCTGCGCGAAGGCACGATCGAAGATCTGCTGATGCGCGAAATGGCGGTGCTCATCCTCGCCGATGTCGGCGCGCTCGGCCCGAGCCAGAGCGCACAACTCGCGCAATGGATCGAAAGCGGCGGCGTGCTCGTCCGCTTCGCCGGGCCGCGCCTCGCTCAGCAGGAGGAAGACGATCTGCTGCCGGTACGGATCCGCGCCGGCGATCGCATGCTCGGCGGCGCGATGTCGTGGGCCGAGCCGGCCGCGATTGCGCCGTTCCCGCAGGAAAGCCCCTTCGCCGGCCTGACCGTGCCGCCCGACGTGCGCGTCGCACGACAGATCCTCGCCGAGCCCGATCTCGATCTCGGTGGCAAGATCTGGGCGCGGCTTGCCGACGGAACGCCGCTGGTGACCGGCGAGCGACGCGGTGAAGGCTGGACCGTGCTGATGCACACGACCGCGAACGCCGACTGGTCGAACCTCGCGCTCTCCGGCCTCTTCGTACAGATGCTCGAGCGGCTGGTTGCGTTGAGCCAGGGTGTTGCGACCGGAACTGCGGCGGAAGCGCTGCCGCCTCTGCTCACGCTCGATGGATTCGGCCGGCTCGGCACGCCGTCGGCACAGGCCGGTGCGCTGGCACCGGACGCAACCGCGAACCAGCCAGGCCCGACCCTGCCGCCCGGATATTACGGATACGAAACGGCGCGCCGCGGCTTCAGCCTCGCCGACGGCATCGCGTTGCCGCAATCATTTGCAGCACCGACCGGCATCGCGACCTTGCCCTATGCGGCGACCGCGGAACTGGCGTTGCTGCCCTGGCTGCTGGCGGCGGCGTTGCTGCTGCTCGCGATCGACGGTGCGATCGGCCTCGCCTTGCGCGGCCTTTTGATGCCGACGCGGCGCGCGACGACTGCATCGATCGCCGCGCTGCTTTTGCTGCTGGCATTCGCGGCACCGGCGACGGCACAGGAAACGGCGGCGCCGGCGACCGACATGAGCGACGAAGCGATCATCGAAGCGGTCGGCGTGACGCGGCTTGCTTTCATTGCGACCGGCGACGACGAAGTCGATGCGACGACGATGGCGGGCCTGCAGGGCCTCACCTTGATCCTGCACCAGCGCACGGCGGCCGAACTCGGCACGCCGGTTGCGATCCATCCCGACCGCGATGAACTGGCCTTCTATCCGATTCTCTATTGGGCGGTGACGCAGGGGCAGTCGCCGCTCGACGAAACGGGCCGCAACCGCATCAACGAATTCATGCGCAATGGCGGCATGCTGGTCTTCGATCTGCGCGACCCGGGGGTGACAGGTCTTGGCGCCAGCGCGCTGCAGACGATGACCGCGGGGCTCGACATTCCGCCGCTGACCCCGCTGCCGGCCGAGCATGTGCTCGCCCGCACCTTCTATCTGCTGCGCGAATTTCCGGGGCGCTGGAGCGGCGGCACGGTCTGGGTCGAGCGCGCCGAAGGCCGCGTCAATGACGGTGTCGCGTCGGTCGTGGTTGGCAGCAACGACTGGGCCGCCGCCTGGGCGACCGACGAACTCGGGCGCCCGATGTTTCCGGTCGTGCCCGGCGGCGATCGACAGCGCGAATTTGCTTTCCGCTTCGGGGTCAATCTCGCGATGTACGCGTTGACCGGCAATTACAAATCGGATCAGGTTCATATTCCCTCGATCCTGGAGCGGCTCGGTCAATGACCTCGCAGCATCTCTCGATCGATTTCGCACCGCTGCTGCCCTGGCTGGCGATTGCCGCGCTTTTCCTGCTGGCGCTGTTGCCAGTGGCCCTCGGCGCCTGGCGACAGGCGCGCGGCACCGTCTGGCGCGGCCTCGCCGCGGTCGTGATCGCCGGCGCGCTCGCCAACCCCACTCTGATCGAGGAAGAACGCGCATCGATCGACGATGTCGCCGTCGTCGTGCTCGATCGCTCGCAGAGCATGCGCGTCACCGACCGCATCGAGCAGGCCGAGGCGGCGGCGGACGAAATCGCACGCGCGATCGACGCGATGCCCGGCGTGACCTTGCGCCGCCTGACCATCGATCCCGATCCGCGCGAGGCTGACGACGGCACCCGGATCTTCGCGCCGCTGCGCGCGCTGCTGGCCGATGTGCCGGCTTCGCGGCTGGCGGGCGTCATCGTGGTCGGCGACGGTCAGGGGCACGACGCGCCGGGCGATCCGGGCACCGCCGGTTTCGAGGCGCCGCTGCATCTTCTTCTGGCCGGCGACGAAGACGAAGGCGACAGGCGTCTGTCGGTCCCGCAGGTGCCGAGCTATGGCGTCGTGGGCGAAATCATATCGATGACCCTGCGGGTCGACGATCTGCCATCGGGACCGGGCACACTTGTTCCGGTCACCCTTTCGATCGACGGCGAAGCGATGGCGCCGATCATGGTGCCGCCGGGCGTCGATCATGTGATCGAGCTGCCGGTCGATCATGCCGGGTCGATCCTGTTCGAGCTCGAGGCCGAGCCCGGACCGCGCGAACTCAGCCTCGTCAATAATCGCGTCGCCTTCTCGGTCAATGGCGTGCGCGACCGGCTGCGCGTGCTTTTGATTTCCGGCGAACCGCATCCCGGCGAACGCACCTGGCGCAATATCCTGAAATCGGATCCAACCGTCGATCTGGTGCATTTCACGATTCTTCGCCCGCCGGAAAAGCAGGACAACACGCCGATCGAGGAGCTTTCGCTGATCGCTTTTCCGATTCGAGAACTGTTCGAGGTGAAGCTGTACGATTTCGATCTGGTGATCTTCGATCGCTATCAGCGCCGGGGCATCCTGCCGCGTCAGTATTTCGACAATATCGTGACCTATGTCGAACAAGGCGGCGCGCTGCTCGAAGCGGCCGGCGTGAGCTTCTCCGGCGCGCTCGGTTTGTGGCAGACGCCGCTGTCCCGCGCGCTGCCCGGCGAACCGACCGGCAATGTTCTCGAAGCCGGCTTCCGCCCCGAACTCAGCGATATCGGGCGGCGCCATCCGGTCACCGCGGACTTGCTGGGTGCCGGCGCCGATGGCGCGGAACCCGAATGGGGCCGCTGGTTCCGCGTGATGGACACCGTCGCGCGCCAGGGCGAAGTGCTGATCACCGGCATCGATCAGCGGCCGGTTTTGATCCTCAAGCATCACGGCGAAGGGCGCGTCGCGCAATTGCTGTCGGACCAGATCTGGCTCTGGTCGCGCGGCTTCGAGGGCGGCGGTCCGCAGGCCGAACTGCTGCGACGCATCGCGCACTGGCTGATGAAGGAGCCGGCACTCGAGGAAGAGACGTTGCTCGCCACCATTGTCGACGACCGGCTCGAAATCGAACGCCGCAGCCTCACGCCGGGCGAGGTCGAGATCACCGTGCAGATGCCGGATGGGACCAGCCGCAGCGAAACGATGATTATCGACGAGACCGGTCATGGCCGGCTCACCATGCCGGCCGCGTTGAGCGGGCTCTATCGGGTGGGCGACGGCATCCAGGAAACGTTCGCGGCGAGCGGCGCGCTCAATTCGCTGGAGCTGGCAGACCTGCGCGCATCGCCCGATCGCATGGCGCCGCTTGTCGAGGCGACCGGTGGCGCCATCATCCGCCTTGCCGATTCCGGCGTGCCGGAGATACGCCGCGTGCAGCCCGATCGCGACGCGGCGGGCCAGCGCTGGATCGGTCTGATCGAGAATGGCGACTATCGCATCATCGGCATTCGCGAGCTGCCGTTGCTGCCGGGGCTTCTGGTTCTGGCACTCGCCCTCGCCGCCACGATGGCGGCCTGGTATCACGAAAGCCGCTGAAACGCTCGCGAGGCCGCCCTTTGCCATGCGGCGGGGGGTGTGCGCGCGGGCGAGCCAAAGAGCGCATTGCATCCCCCGGCGGCCGGCGCAATGATCGGTCCGAACGGGGGCAACCGCCATGGCGGCGCTTACGGGGACCGAATCACAGGCTGAATTCGCCGACCTGCACGACTGGCGGGCCGATCAGCCGATCAAACATCAGGGCGACGGCCGCGTCGTACTTGCGACGCGGTTCGACGATTGGCCGCGCTATCACGACGCCCTGATCGCAGCGATCATCGGCCAATCCCAAGATTCGGGTTTTGCGCGCCGCTATGTCGCCGCCTTTGGCGGCATGAAAGTCGAATCGCCCGAGCGTTGGCAGATCCCCGCAGTCGATCTCGTCTGCCGTCGCGCCATGGCCTTTTGTGCGGCGGCACTGAACGCACCCGCACCCCGTTCATTCGAAAGCTGGGTCAATATTTATGGCCACGGCGACTACGCAATCGCACACAGCCATCCGGCGGCGACAGTCAGCCTGCTCTATGTCGTCGATCCGGGAGACGAGGAATTGTCGCACGATCGTTCAAGCGAGACCGATCCGCTGGCCGGACAATTCGCCATTGTCGATCCACGCTATCCGTCCTGCTGCAGAAACCAGGATGGATATGTAACCAATCCGGTGATGCCGAAACTCTATCCCGGCCTGATGCTGCTGTTTCCGGGATGGCTGGTGCATGCGGTCAACCCGCATCGCGGCACACGACCGCGCATAACGATGACCTGGAACATCAGGCTGGACTCCGCCGTCGCGGCCGCCCTGCCAGAGGGCGCCGCGCGGCAGCTTCGTTGATCGCCGTTAGCGCGGCGGCAGCAGCGGCTCGAGCTCGTTCCTGAACAGCGTCACCAGTTCGGCCGAATGTGGATCCTCGCAGGTGTGTTCGTGGATGTACGCATCGGTCTCGCCCTTGGCGCGCTCGATCAGATGCAGCCGATCGCCGGCACCGATCGCATGGCCGACCTGGGCGTCGATGTATGCGCTCATGGCCGACTGCGCCTCGCCGATCCATTGCTGCTCCGGATCGTCGCTGTCCTCTTGCCGGAACTTGTAGTCCAGGCATTGTTCTGCTGCCTCGATTGCGCTGTGATAACGCACGTAGGTATCTTCGACCGTCTGGGCACCGGCCGCGCCGGCGAGACTGGTCATCGACGCCGCGATCGCCGCGGCCGCCATCGTTTTAAGCGGATGCATCTTTCTGCGCTCCCTGAATGAATTATGGCCCAGGCCGGTGGCCGGACGCGCTGCATCTGGGCCCGGATGGCCGATTGCACAAGCGCTACCCGGAAAATGCCACGAGATCGCGGACGCCGGAAGCCGGCGCTTTTCCAAGACCGCGCTGCGCTAGAATGGCCGCTGGGTTCGGCCACGCCGTCGGGAATGGAACAGGGGAACAGGTATGAAACGCACCACCAGATTGCGCCAGTTGATCGAGGCGGACCCGATCCTGATGCTGCCCGGCGCGCACGATGCGCTCGCCGCGCGCATCGCCGAACAGGCCGGGTTCGAGGCCGTCACCTGCGGCGGCTATGCGTCGAGCGCGAGCCTGCTTGGCGCACCGGATGTGGGCCAGCTTTCGATGAGCGAAATGGCCGATGTCTATGCGCGGCTCTGCGACGCCGTTTCGATTCCGGTCTTCGCCGATGCCGATACCGGCTATGGCAACACGACCAATGTCGCCCGCACCTTGCGCGCCTACGAGCGCGCCGGCGTCGCCGGCCTGTTCATCGAGGATCAGGTATCGCCGAAACGCTGCGGTCATATGCAGGGCAAACAGGTGGTGCCGGCGGTCGAGATGGTCGCCAAGCTCAAGGCGGCGCTGGATACGCGGCAGGACAGCGATCTCGTTCTCATGGCACGCACCGATGCGCGCGCGGTCGAAGGCATCGATGCGGCGATCGAGCGCGCCAATCTCTATCTGGAGACCGGGGTCGACCTGATCTTCGTCGAGGCGCCGCAATCGGTCGAGGAAATGCGTCGCATCTGCTCCGAGATCGCGGCGCCCTGTTTTGCCAATTACCTCGAGGGCGGGCGCACGCCGCTTCTTTCGGCGAAGGAACTTGAGGAGATCGGCTTTGCGGTCGTCGCCTATCCCGTGAGTGCGACCTATGCGATCGCGCGCACCCTGCAGGAGGTTTACGCGATCCTCAAACGCGACGGCGAGACCGAGAGCTTTCAGGAGCGCATGCTGGATTTCGACGCGTTCAACCGGCTGGTCGGGCTCGACGAGCTGCGCGCGCGGGAGGATGCGTATGCGGCGGAGGCGGCAAACAACACCAGCATCAACCAATGAACGGCGTGTCTGAACAGACCACAGGCACCGCGTTCTTCAATAAACCCTGCGCCCTTGCCGCATTCTGGGTTTGATTCGCACCAGGCCCTACGATAACCCGCTTGATCTTTGGTCGGCCAGGAAATGCATCAAACAATTCAATATAGGGTCGCTGGGTAACTTCCAAATCTCGAAAGTGGTCAATTTTTAGCTTTTCATCGGAGTAAGCTGCGCGGGCGTCGATGGATTGAAAATAGCGCAGCGACTGATCGGATACGGGGCCCTCCAGGGCTTTGGTGTCGAATACAATTGCGTACGCACTTCCATAAGCCCGCCACTGGCTGAGAAGGCCATGTCCCGATTCGTACGTAGAACGTCCGCCGTGTTGGCAAAAAAAGGAGAAAATGAACGGTTCTGCAAATGCAGGGGCGTCTTCGTCGCCTTGAAAAGTTGTTCTATAAAATTCGGCAATTAGACTTTGCGACTGCCGCTCGACTACTTTCTCAATACCACCAAGTTTTTTAATATTGCGGCGTTCATTCAGGTTTTGTTTTCTAAAATCCAATGCGTGTTGGCGAATCGAGTCATGAAACGCGGCTTCCAAGTGCTTTTTTAATTCATAGACTTCTGAAGAGTCGTTTAAGCAGTCGTATCGCGTTGCCCAAAGACGGCCCGATTGGAAAATTCCTTCAAGGCCTTTCCAATTCGTGTAGTGAAAAAGCTCGGGGTAGCCATCACTTACAAGTCTCTCAGACACTACCACTGAGCTATTTTCAGTGGGGTTACCCATAAAATCTTCCCTTTCAGTATGAGATCACAGAAATGGCTTGCAAATCGGTGCGTTACGAACAGTTTTCTTCTTAAAGTGAGTCGTCCTAGCTCTCCTGCGGAAGCTGCACCAGGCGACGTGTGCCCTGCTCCACATCGTAGATGTGGAACGAGTTCATGTTGCGTCCGTAGAGATGCAGGCTGAGCACCGGTTTTCGCGCCTCCGGCACGCCGGTCATGTGGATATGGTCAGGGTTCGGCACGAAACTGGTGACCGATCCGCATCCGAGCAAGATCGCGCCGCCGCGCTTCAGGCGGATGCCGCTGTCGCTCCGGATCTCGCCGTCGACCGCCATGAAACTGCGTTCCTCGAGCACGCCTTCGACCACGCCGACGACGCCCCAGCTGCCGTGATCATGCACCGGCGTCCACTGGCCCGGCTGCCAGACGATCGAGAACAGCGAGAGATTGCCGTCGGACGCGACATGAAGCGGGTGACGCGCGTAATGCGCTGGATCGGGCCGGCGATGCGCCGCGGTCAGGAAAGCGCCCGCCTCGGGCAGCAGCCGTTCCATCAGCGGCGCGATCGCAACCACCCGGTCGGCGGGATCGGGATGAAGTTCGGCGATGGCGGCGCATTCCTCGATGAAGCCGGTGATCGGCGTCGGTTCCATGAATGTCTCCCGGTCGATTGCGCAGCATGACATAACCGGCTTGGTCGAATCACGGCGTTCGACAAACGACGCCAGCGAAACGGGCGCCGCCGGCAGCGAAAACGGGCGGTTCCGCTATCCGCCGCGTGAGCCTTCCTGTAAGCTCGGCCCATGGACGAAGCAAAATTCGACGCGCCCGCAATGGGGCGCCTCTCCAAAGCTGTCTCTTTTATCTGCGGCGCCGACCATCCCTGCACGGTCGCGCTGGCCGCAGCCGCCGAAAGCGGCGCCGATAAAGATGTGAAAAAGGCGCGCGCACTCTTCCTCAAGCTGCGACCGAACCAACGCCAGGCGGCGCTGGTCATGCTCCAGGATCAGGAAGAAGAATAGGGCGTCGGCCACGCCTCGCAGGCGACCGCGTCGCGCCAATCGAATCGGGTTAACGCCGGAAATGTAAGACTGTCAGGCGAGGTCTGGCTGGGGCGCCAGGATTCGAACCTGGGATGACGGGACCAAAGCCCGTTGCCTTACCGCTTGGCTACGCCCCAACGCCCTCATAGCCACCGAAACCACGCATTCCCGCAGCAGCGCCAGCCTTAGCGCAAGGGCCCGCGGCGCGCAACTCGGGCAGCCACGGGAACGATCATCACAACATTGCCACCGGTAAACCGACTGCCCGCGCGGTCGTTCAACGTTGCTCCTACGCTGTATGCGTCCGGGCCTTACGCCACGGTAGCAACTGCGAAAAATTGCTTCGGCACAAGCGCCTGCCCGATTGCGAACACAATCCGCAGCGACGACCGCACGCGTCTCAATCGGGGCCATATTGAGGCAGGGCTTGGAAGTCGAAAACCATCGCCTCATCTATCAGCGGAGCCCGCCGGACCAATAGGCGGCGAACGAAGAATGGAGACATCCACGATGCGTCACATGATCCTGGCATTGGGCGCGAGCGCGCTTCTGCTTTCCGCTTGCGGCAACTCCGGTTCGTTCGATTCCGATCGGACGAAACCGGTCATTACGCTGACGGCGCTCGACGCCGACGGCTCGCCCAGCTTCCGCAGCAATGAATCATCGTCCAATCCCGACGATGCCTGCGCCGTTGCGTCGCGCTTCGAAACCGATATCAACGTGACGGTCAGCGATTCGAGCGGGATCGAACGCGTGCGCATCCGGATCCATCCCGACAAACTGAATGAGAACTCGGTCTCCGTCGTGCCGCCCGAACCGGGCACGGCGCTTGAACTGCGCCACGATGGCGGAGCCGACATTATCGAAGTCTATGTCGCCGAAAACGAGAAGACGCGCAGTGTCGTGGTCGACTTCTCGATCAAGGACAAGGCCGCGATCGTTGCCGAAGCGGTCGATCTCGACGGCAACACGACGCGGCTCTACGAAGTCAGGCTGCAGGACGGCGACGACGACGTGAACTGCCGCGGCTAATGCGGCGGGCGTAGTCCGCTAGGCCGCGTTCTCGCGGTTAAGCTGGTACCATCGATAGGCGTCGCGCAGGCCGGCTTCCAAACCGGTCTGCGCGCGCCAGCCCAGCGACGCCAGCAGCGACACATCCAGTAATTTGCGCGGCGTGCCATCCGGCTTCGAGGCGTCGTAGACGAACCGACCCTTCCAGCCGACGACCGTTGCGATCGTTTCGGCCAGCTCTGCGATCGTCACGTCGCTGCCGGTGCCGACATTCACATGACTTTCGCCCGAATAAAACTTGAGCAGATACACCAGCGCGTCGGCCAGATCGTCGACATGCAGAAACTCGCGCTTCGGTTTTCCCGAACCCCAGATCTCGGCCGTCGCCTGTCCCGCCTGCTTCGCCGCGTCGATCTTGCGGATCAACGCCGGCACGACATGGCTCGATTGCAGATCGAAATTGTCGCCCGGCCCATAGAGGTTGGCCGGCATCGCCGAAATGAAATCGCTGCCATGCTGGCGCCGATAGGCCTGGCAGAGTTTGATGCCGGCGATCTTGGCGATCGCATACCATTCGTTGGTTGGCTCGAGCGGCCCGGTCAACAGCGCATCCTCGCGCATCGGCTGCTCGGCCAGTTTCGGATAGATGCAGGACGAGCCGAGAAACAGCAGCTTTGCAACGCCGGCCTTGTGCGCGGCTTCGATCAGGTTCGATTCGATCACAAGATTGTCGTAGAGAAACTCGGCCGGCCGCGTCGAGTTGGCGAGGATCCCGCCGACCGTCGCTGCGGCAACGATCACGACGTCGGGTTTCGCCATGCGAACCCATTCTTCGGTCTCGTCCTGGCGGCGCAGATCGGCGTCCTCGCGCGTTGCGATCAGGATTTCGCAATCTTCCGAAGCGAGGCGGCGCACGCAGGCGGCGCCCACCATGCCGCGATGGCCGGCAACGAAGACGCGCCGTCCGGCCAGGCGGAACGGCGGATCAAGCGCTCGGATCGTGTCGCGGTCCGTCATTGCGCCCGCCATTCTTCATCAGGTCGATATCGGCAGCGACCATTTCCTGCACCAGCGCATCGAAACCGATCCGATGCTGCCAGCCGAGCTTCGCGCGCGCCTTCGCCGGATCGCCAAGCAGATGATCCACTTCGGTCGGCCGGTAATAGCGCGGATCGATCTCGACCAATGTCGCACCGGTCTCGCGGTCGACGCCCTTTTCGTTCTTGCCCGTGCCCCGCCATTCGACGATGCGCCCGGTCTCGGCAAAGGCCCGCTCGACCATGTCGCGCACCGAATGGCTTTCGCCGGTCGCCAGCACATAATCGTCGGGCTTCGGTTGCTGCAACATCAGCCACATGCCCTCGACATAGTCGCGCGCATGGCCCCAGTCGCGCTTGGCATCGAGATTGCCGATATAGAGTTTCTCCTGCAGGCCGAGATGAATCGCGGCGACCGCGCGGGTGATCTTGCGCGTGACGAAGGTTTCGCCGCGGATCGGGCTCTCGTGATTGAACAGGATGCCGTTCGAGGCATGGATGCCATAGGCCTCGCGATAATTGACCGCGATCCAGTAGGCATAGAGTTTCGCAGCACCGTAGGGGCTGCGCGGGCGGAACGGCGTCATCTCGTTCTGCGGAAATTCAGTCGCGTTGCCGTACAGCTCCGATGTCGAGGCCTGATAAAAGCGCGCCGTCTTCTCGATGCCGAGAATGCGGATTGCCTCGAGCATGCGCAGCGTGCCAAGCGCATCGGCGTTGGCGGTGTATTCCGGCGTCTCGAAACTCACCTGCACATGCGATTGCGCTGCGAGATTGTAGATCTCGGTCGGCTGCGCCGTCGCGATGAGCCGGATCAGATTGGTCGCATCCGTCAGATCGCCGTAATGCAGGAAAAAACGAACGCCCGCGCCGTGCGGATCGCGATAGAGATGATCGACGCGCGCCGTGTTGAACGAAGACGAGCGTCGCTTGATGCCGTGCACCACATAGCCTTTGGCGAGCAGCAGTTCGGCCAGATAGGCGCCGTCCTGCCCGGTGATGCCGGTAATGAGTGCGGTCTTCTTCGCCATGCGATCAGCGCCTGTGCTTCGGTCGATGGTTTTGGGGTGCTCCGCCCCGATTCCGGCGGACGCTACCGCATTTTACCGGGTCAGGGGAAATCGCCGGCATGCGACATGGCGGGGCATTCACAGCGCCCCGAAACGGCGCTAATGCTGCGCCCCCACGCAGCGCCTCACCAAAGGGAGCGCAAGTCCGCCACATGAATGTGCCACACGAACGGCAGGAACCGAGACTGGGCGGCGACCCGATCGCGCCGGGCGAGCGGCTCGGCGGTCTGGCCGCCTCTGACCGGCCGGTTGCGAGCCGCGACAATGCGCGCGGTGGCGGGGCGATGTTCTGGCTGATCCTCGTTGCCGTCGTCGCGGCGGGTGGTTGGGCGATTTATGCCTGGACCGATCTGGACGATTCCCTGCTCGCCTTGCTCGACCCGGCAGCGCCCGGCCTCGAATCCGTCGATCTGGTCTATGAAACCGAGATGCTGCTCGACCAGCTCGGTCTAATGCCGGGGCGGATCGACGGCGAACTCGATCCGGTGACGGTCGATTCGATCCGGCTTTATCAGGAATCGGCCGGCCTTCCGGTTACCGGCGAACCCTCGCGCGATCTGCTCGAGGACATGCGCGCGGTTGCGGCGGAAATCGTCGCCGAACCGGCGGAGTGACCTAGGCCGGCGCTCGCAGCGCGAGGCCGCGCTGGCGCAAGCGCCAGAGCAACATATCGAACCGGTCCTGACCGAAGAAGATTTCGCCCTCGAAGACCATCGTCGGCACACCCCAATGCCCGGCCGCGCGCAGCGCTCGATCGTTCTCTGCCAGAAGCGCGTCGTAGCGCGCCGGATCGGCGGCGACCGCAGTTTCGAGCGCGGACAGATCGAGCCCCGCGCGCGCCGCCACATCGGCGAGGTGTGTACCCTGATCCCAGCCCGTCACGCTGCCATCCCATAACAGTCGCGAAACCTCGTGCGCAAATTCGAGGCCCCTGTCTTGCTCGACCGCTGCGATGCCGAGCCGGCCGAGCCGCAGCGCGTACGGCTGCGTTGGTGCGATCGCCAAAGTTACGGGGTCCTGCTCGATCGGGTCGGGCACCGGCCGGCGAAACGGCAAATTGCGAAACGCCGCGGCGCGCGCGCTGTCCATCAGGAAATATGGTCGCGCCAGCGGATCCATCCGCGCGAAGTAGGACGGATTGCGAATCGCGGCGGGATGAACGATGCGCAGATCGATCGTGACCCGATATCGATCGTGCAGATCGAGGATGCGCGGCAGCAGCACATACGAATAGGGGCTGCGGAACGACCAATAAAGCGTGACGGTCAATGCGCGGTCGTCGGTCATGGCGGCTAGTCCGATCTGAGCGCGGTCGCGCGAACCCACCAATGCCGCCGCTCGCCCGCGATCCCGCGTTCGGCCCGCTGTGCCGTTTCGTTGTCGGCGAAGAGCCCGAAGCAGGTGGCGCCGCTGCCCGACATGCGCGCGAGCAGACAGCCCGGCACGGCTTCCAGCGCGGCAAGGGCGGATTCAATCGGCGGACAGCAGACGATCGCCGCCTCGGTCAGATCGTTGCGGCAGACACGCAGAAATTCCGCGAGCGCCCGAGCATCGGCGAAGCGCTTCGGCAACGGCGGAATGGCATCGCCAAATGCACCGTGCCGCGCCGCGAACACATCGGCGGTCCGCAGCGGAACGGCGGGATGCACCAAAACGAGCGAAGCCGCCGGCAAAGGTGGCAGCGTTTCGACCCGCTCGCCGATGCCGCGCACGCGCGATGGCTGGCCGGCGAGACAGACCGGCACATCGGCGCCGAGCGCGAGCCCCATGCCGGTCAGCAGCACCGGGTCGACATCGACTTTCCAGAGTTGCTGCAGCGCGCGGAGCGCCGCGGCCGCGTCGGCCGAGCCGCCGCCGATGCCAGCCGCGACCGGTAGTTGCTTGTCGAGATGCATGGCCGCCATCAGCGGCCTTGCGCTGGTTGCGGCCAGCATCATCGCCGCGCGCATCACCAGATTGGCCCCGGCTGCGGGGCAGTCGCGTGCGAACGGACCGTCGATCTCCAGCGTGGCGCCGGTCGAGGGCGCAATTTCGATGCGGTCGCCCACGCCCGTAAAGGCGATCAGGCTGTCGATCTCGTGATAGCCGTCCGGCCGACGGCCGAGCACATGCAGGCAGAGATTGATCTTGGCCGGCGCGGTTTCGATGACGGAGGCCATGGCCATTGGCGATGAAGCGGTCGTCGTCGCGGTCACCCGCCGGACGAGCCGTCGGCCGAGGAATCCGTAACCAGTCCGCGCTTGAGCTTGCCCTCGATCGTCGCGACGAGCTCTGGCGTCGGCTCGAAGGACAAGGCGCGGCGCCACTGGAAACGCGCCTCCGCCTTGCGGCCGACCTGCCAATAGGCATCGCCAAGATGATCGTTGATCGTCGGATCGGTCGGCGTGAGTTCGACTGCGCGTTCGAGCTGTTCGACGGCATTCTGGTAATCGCCGAGCCGGTAATAGATCCAGCCGAGACTGTCGATGACGAACCCGTCATCGGGCCGCAATTCGACGGCGCGGATCAGCATGTCGAGGGCTTCGTCATAGTGTTCGCCCTGTTCGATCCAGGAATAAGCGAGATAGTTCATCACGAACGGCTGTTCCGGTTCGAGTTCGAGCGCCTTCAGGAAATCCGCCTCGGCGCGATCCCATTGCTGGGTGCGCTCGAGCGCAATCGCGCGGAAATAGAAGAGCGGCCAGTCGGCCTGCACCGGCGTTCCAAGACGCTCGACCGCGATATCGTAGATCGGCGCCGCATCGGAGAAGCGCTCGCGACCCCGATAGATATTGCCGAGAAGCTGTGCTGCGTCGAACCGCTCAGGCCGTTCCTCGATCATCGCCTCGAGCAGCGCAATCGCCTCGTCGGTGCGCTCGAGATTGTCGAGAGTGCGCGCGATTTCGAGCCGCGCCTGCCAGCCGAAGCCCGAGGACGGGGGTATTTCTTCATAGGCGGCGATGGCCGCTTCCGCGCGATCGTCGGCCGCCAGGGTATCGGCGAGGAGAATATGCGCGATCGGAAAATCGGGCCTGAGATAGACCGCCTTGCGCAACAACACGAGCGAGGTGTCGCGGGCCTGCTGGCGCTGCAGCAGGAAGGCGACATCGAAGAAGCTTTCGGCGATCCCGTCGGTGACGCTGCCGATGACCGGGTCGACGGCCGTGCCTTCGTCAAGCGCAGCGTAAGCCGGTTCGAGCGGCAGATTGCTTCCGGTGTTCTCGACAAAGGTGTCATAGAGCGCCCGCGCGCCGGCGCTGTCGCCCTGACGCTGGCGGAAATTGGCGATGACCTGCACTTCGCGCAACGACAGAATGTCGGCATCGGCCGCCAGCGAATCGTAGATCTCCGCCGCCTTGTCGTTCTGTCCTACGACGTCGTACATCAATCCGAGATGCAGGCGGCGCAACGGTTCGGTACCTTCGAGCCCGCTGAGAAATCCGAGTTTCTCTTCGGCGGCCGCGATCCCGTCGACCTCGAGCGCAGCCCAACCGCTGATCAGCGGCACCAGCACGCGATTGACGCCGTCGACCGGCAGATGGCTGACAAATTCGCCGGTCGCGGCGAAGTCGCCGCGATGGGCCGCTTCGGCGGCAAGCGTCAGCCAGGCATGCGGCGAGTTCGGGTCGAGCGCCACCAGTTCCTGCGCCAGCGGCACCGCCTCGTCGATGCGGCCTTCGCTTACCAGAAGCAGATAGGTCTCAAGCAGGAGCGACGGGTTGTCGGGATCCGCCGCCAGCGCGACCGAGAGAAAGTCGGCGGCGGAGGAAAGATCCTTGGTCCGTTCGGCGTGACGCCCGGCCAGATACTGACCGAGCGGCGACATCGAGATAACAGGTTCGAACTCGGCACCATCGGTTGCTTCGGCCGTGGTCGGCCGCGGTGCACAGGCGCCGGCAATCACGATCGCCAAAGCGGCCGTCAGCATCCGGGCGCCGCGCGCATTCCAACGAAATTTCAAATGTTTCATACCGATTCCGGAGATGCCTTTTTTTGGGCGGAAGGGCCGTTCGCGGCAATGCCGAGCGGCCGCTATCGCGGGCGGTAAGTCTAGCCGGGCGACCCCGTCGCCGCCACCGGCTCGCAGCCGAACCTGCGCAGCACATATGTCCGCCGCAGAAACCTGCCGATTTCACATATTCGGGTAGTTGGGACCGCCGCCGCCCTCCGGCACTGTCCAGTTGATGTTCTGGAACGGATCCTTGATGTCGCAGGTTTTACAGTGCACGCAGTTCTGCGCGTTGATCTGGAAGCGTTTGGTCCCGTCCGCTTCCACCACGATCTCGTACACGCCGGCCGGGCAGTAACGCTGGGCCGGCTCGGCATAGATCGGCAAGGTCTTCGCGATCGGGATCGACGCATCCCTGAGCTTCAGATGCACCGGCTGATCCTCTTCGTGGTTGGTGTTCGAGAGGAACACCGAGGAGAGCCGATCGAAGGTGATCACGCCATCCGGCTTCGGATAGTCGATTGGCGTGCACTCGGCGGCCGGTTTGAGCGTTTCAAAGTCGGCCTTACGATGTTTTAGCGTCCAGGGCGCAAGAAAGCCGAGACCGATCGAGTTCAGCCACATCTCGGCCCCGCCGTACATCGTGCCGAGATAGGTGCCCCAGCGCAAAGCCGGCTTTACGTTTCGCACCTTCCTGAGATCGGTCCAGATCCATGATTTGCGCACGGCCTCGGGATAATCGGCCAGCACATCGTGGCTGCGTTCCGCGCCGAGCGCGGCGAACGCCGATTCAGCGGCGAGCATGCCGCTCTTCATCGCGTTGTGGCTGCCCTTGATGCGGGGCACGTTCACGAACCCGGCGCTGCAGCCGATCAGCGCACCGCCCGGGAAGACCAGTTTCGGGATCGACTGCAACCCGCCCTCGTTGATCGCGCGCGAACCGTAGGCGATGCGCTTGCCGCCCTCGAAGAACGGCCGGATCATCGGATGCGTCTTGAAGCGCTGGAACTCCTCGAACGGCGACAGATAGGGGTTCTGGTAATTGAGGTGCACGACGAACCCGACGGCGACCTGGTTGTTCTCGAGGTGATAGAGGAACGAACCGCCGCCGGTCTTGCCATCGAGCGGCCAGCCCTGGCTGTGCACCACCAGACCGGGCTTGTGCTTTGCCGGATCGATTTCCCAAAGCTCCTTGAGGCCGATGCCGAATTTCTGCGGATCGACGCCCTCGCGCAGCGAGAAACGCTCGAACAGCATCTTGGCGAGCGATCCCCGCACACCTTCGGCGAACAAGGTGTATCTGGCGTGGAGCTCGATGCCCGGCGTGTAGTTGTCTTTCTTCCCGCCGTTCTTGCCGATGCCCATGTCGCCGGTCGCCACGCCTTTGACCGACCCGTCCTCGTTGAACACGATTTCGGCAGCCGCGAACCCGGGATAGATCTCGACGCCGAGCGCTTCCGCCTGGCTACCAAGCCAGCGGCACAGATTGCCGAGACTGACGATGTAGTTGCCGTGATTGTTCATCAGCGGTGGCATCAGGAACCCGGGAAAGCGGAAGCCGCCTTTCCCGGTCAGATAGAGAAAGCGATCTTCCGTCACCGGCGTGTTGAGCGGTGCGCCCTTCTCTTTCCAGTCGGGGATCAGCTCGTTGAGCGCCATCGGATCGACCACGGCACCGGAGAGAATATGCGCGCCGATCTCGGAGCCTTTCTCGAGCACGCAGACAGAAACCTCGCGCCCCGCATCGGCCGCGAGCTGCTTCAGCCGGATCGAGGCGGCGAGGCCGGACGGGCCGCCGCCGACGATCACGACATCGAATTCCATTGCCTCGCGTTCCATGCCGTCTCCCTTCCTGGCGCATCTGCCGGCCGTGCCGCCGACATCCCGCCTGCACAATCGCCCCCCGATTGTGCGGGCCGGAGCGCCCGTTTAGCACAGCGCATCCGGCGCGGATAAGTCCCGGCTGACGCTACGCCGGAGCCGATGCTAGGCTTGTTCCATGCGCGACGGAGATTCGACGGCAGCGGTCCTCGCCGCCCTTGCCTGGCAAATCGAGGCCGGCGCGGACGAGGCCATCGATATCGTACCGGCGGATCGCTTCGCCGTGGCGGCGGAGGCGCCCGCGCGGGTCGAACCCGCCATCGCCGCGCCGAACCGCGATGCGCTGGCGGCCGATCGCGACGCGCTGCAAGACGATGAACCACCTGAGACCGCCCGGCCCCAGACCGCCCGGCCCCAAACCGCCCGGCCCCAAACCGCCCGGCCACGGCTCGCCGATGCCGGCACGGGTCGTCCCATTCCTATACGAACCGCACCGCCGGCGATGGTCGACACACCCGCCCATAGCCTCGCCCGCGCCGCCCGATCGCTCGACGAACTGCGCGAGGCGCTGATGGCATTCGACGGCTGTCCGCTGAAGGACACCGCCACCAACCTGGTGTTTGCCGACGGCAACCCGGAGAGCCGGGTCATGATCGTCGGCGAAGCGCCCGGCGCCGACGAAGATCGCGCCGGCAAACCGTTCGTCGGCGTCTCGGGCCAGCTGCTCGATCGCATGCTGGCGCAGATCGGCCTCGACCGGACCAGCGTCTACATCACCAACATCATCTTCTGGCGCCCGCCGGGGAACCGCCAGCCGACGACCGCCGAGGTGGCCGCCTGCCTTCCCTTTGTCGAACGCCATATCGAGCTCGCCAATCCCGACGTGCTGCTGCTGACCGGCGGCGCATCGGCCAAGACGCTGCTCGCCCGCAACGAGGGGATCACGCGGCTGCGCGGGCGCTGGTTCCTCTACGAGAGTACCGGCATGAGCCGTCCGATTCCCGCCCTCCCGACCTTCCATCCGGCCTTCCTCCTGCGCGATCCCGCGCAGAAGCGGGGTGCCTGGCGGGACCTCCTGGCCCTGAGCGAAAAATTGAGCGAACTCGCCAAGCCCTAGCGCCGGACGACCTCCCGTTTCCATATGCCTGAAGAGGTTCCAGGCCCGGTCGGCGCGGCCTTCCGAGCCTGAGCGAAATGTCGGGCAAGTTGGCGCATCCCCAGAGCTAGGGGGTCCCTTCTTTATCGACACAATGGCTGGTAAGCTGCCACAGCTTTACGGGTTGCGCAGCTGGCTTGGCTGAGGTACCTAACGAGCAATGATTCATGAAAGATTCTTGCGCGCCGGGCTGCCGCGTCGATTCTGGCAGCTTCTATCCGGTGCCCTCCTCCTCGCCATCGCTCTCTCCGGCAGCCCGCTCCAGGCTCAGGATGTGCTCGCGCCCGCTCTGCCGAAAACTGCGTCGCTGCCGATCGGCACCGAGGATGGCACCCCCGAAGTTGTGACACCGACGCCGCTCGAAGCCGTCGACGCTGCGCGTTATCGGCAGATCTTCGAACTGCAGGCGGCGGCGCAGTGGCTTGAGGCCGACGCCGTCATCGACCGGCTGACCGATCTTCGTCTCTTGGGCCATGTCCTGGCCGATCGTTATCTCAGCCCGACCTATCGGACGTCCTATCGCGAGTTGCGCGACTGGCTGGTGCGCTATGGCGACCATCCCGATGCGCCGCGGCTTTACGACCTCGCTTTGTCACGGTTGCCCGCCGGCACCGAGGCGCCGCCCGAACCGACCGTTTCGACCTTCCGCGGCGGCACGCCCGATAACGGCATGGGCGCCGAGAGCAGCGCCTGGAGTGCCGGGATCGAAGCCTGGCGCAACAACGATCCGGTCTCGTCCGCCGCCCTGTTCGTACAGGCCGCCGGCGAGGCAAAAGATATCTGGACGCGGTCTGCCGCATCCTATTGGGCGGCGCGCAGCTATCTGCGCGCGCGCCAGCCCGAGGAAGTCAGCCGCTGGCTGCGCATCGCCGCCGAAGAGCCGCGCAGCTTTTACGGACAGCTCGCCCGCCGCGCGCTCGGTCTCGATGCCAGCTTCGACTGGCGGCCGCTTTCATTGTCGACGGAAGGCGCGCAGTCGCTGCTGAAATCGCGGATCGGCCAGCGCGCCCTCGGGCTGCTGCAGATCGGGCAGGAGCGTCGCGCCGCAGCCGAGTTCCATGTCCTTCGCCCGAAGGCGAGCCCGGTCCTGCTGGAGGCGATGCTCGCCGTTGCGCAGCGTTATGGTCTGCCCTCGTTCGTCATGACCGCCGGCAGCGTCGTCGAGGAAGTGACCGGCGGCCGCATCGACGAGGCCCTCTATCCGCTGCCGCAATGGGAGCCCCATGGCGGCTTCTCGATCGACCGCGCGCTGCTTTATTCGATCGCGCGTCAGGAATCCGGTTTCAATCCGACCGCACAAAATCCGTCCGGTGCGACCGGACTGATGCAGATCATCCCGTCGACGGCTAATGCCGTCGCCAAACAGCTCGGCATTTCCGGCCACGATCTGCGCGACCCGGTCATGAGCCTGACGCTCGGCCAGGAATATCTGCGCATGCTGCTGGCCGATGCGAATGTCGCGAACGATCTCTTTCTGATGACGATCGCCTACAATGCGGGCCCCGGCAATCTCGCGAAATGGCGCAAGCAGTTCGCCTATGACGACGATCCGCTGCTGTTCATCGAAAGCATTCCCTCGCGTGAGACCCGGTTGTTCGTCGAACGGGTGATGGCCGGTCTGTGGATCTATCAGGCGCGGCTCGGTCAGCCGGCCTTGTCGCTCGATGCCGTCGCGTCTGGCGCCTGGCCGACTTATCAATCGCAGGACGCCCCCACGCTGGCCGCCTCCGATGCCGCGAATTGACGAAACTCGCCCGTTTCACCCCGTTAACATTGCGGTCCTGACAGTCTCCGACACGCGGACCGAGGCCGACGACAAATCCGGCGCGATCTTGGCCGAGATGATCGCGCGCGACGGACACAAGGTCGCCGCGCGCGCGATCGTCCGCGACGACATCGCCGCGATCACCGCGCAGGTCGAAAAATGGATCGACGACAAGACGATCGATGTCGTGATCTCGACCGGCGGCACCGGCATGACCGGCCGCGACGTGACGACCGAGGCGTTCGAAAGCCTCTATGAGAAAAAGATCGACGGGTTCGGCGAACTGTTCCGCTGGATCAGCTTCCAGAAGGTCGGCACCTCGACCATCCAGTCGCGCGCGACGGGCGGCGTGGTGCGCGGCACCTATCTCTTTGCATTGCCCGGGTCGCCCGGCGCCTGCCGCGACGGCTGGGAGGAAGTGCTGAAGCACCAGCTCGATTACCGGCACAAGCCGTGCAATCTGGTCGAGCTGATGCCGCGGCTGATGGAGAAATAGGGCGCTTCAGCCGCGCCCCGCGATCCATCGGGTCAATGTTTCGTAATCGAGCGCGCCGGTCACGGCCGCCGCCAGCTTCAATCCCAGTACCGCGCCGAACTTGAAGCCGTGTCCCGAGCAGAGGCTGATTGCGACCGCGTTGTCGCCGACCCGTTCGGCGATGAACCGGTGATCGTCGGTCATCGTATAGCAGCAGCTTCGCGCGTCGATCGTCGTGTAACCGTCGAGATCGAGCAGGCGACCGCGATAGCGTTCGAGGATGATCGAAGGTTCGCCCGGATCGACAGCGCGGCTTTCATCGGGCTCGCCCGGGCGGCGATATTCGCCAGACGCGATCTTGATCGGTGTGCGATCGACTGACGGGAACGCGTAGATATCGCCCGCGCCGCCGAAATCGACGATCGCCGGCGCCTCGTTCCAGGCCGCGCGAAATTTCTGCGGCGCGTCGAGATAGACCGCGACATGCCGATAGCTTTGGCTGCGCGCGGCAAGCGACGGCACCAGCCGACCGATCCAGGGGCCAGCTGCAACGATCAGCGCATCGCCGCCGACCAGGGTACCGTCATCGAGACGCGCTGCGTTCTTTTCTGGATCGAGCGCGATCACCGGTGTTTGGGGCCGCACCCTGTCGCCGAGTTTCAAGGCGAGCGCACAAACGATCCGCTCGGCGAACAGCACGCCGCCCTGCTTCATGAAGACACCGTAAGCGACGTCCGATGTATCGAGGAACGGCCAGCGCCGCGCGAGCTGCTTCGCGGTCAGCCGTTCGAACTTGTAACGGTCATGTTCGATCTGCGGCATCGCCGCGTCGATCCAGTCGCCGCTCTCGCGCGACAGGCCGAGGATTCCGGTTTCGCGATAGTGACGCTCGCCGAGATCGGCCCACAGCGTGTCGTAGGCTTCCATCGCCTCGGGCACCATCGCGCCGTAGCCCGACGGCTCGGGATAGAACAGCCGGGTCATCCGATGCTCGTCATAGGAAGAGCCGAGCGGGTTGGGCGCGGTCCCCTGCTCCAGCACCACCGGCTGATGACCCGCCCGCATCAATGCCCAGGCGGTCGATAGCCCGACGATGCCGCCGCCGACGATGACCACTTTCATGCCCCCCCGCCTTTGCGCCCGATTCGCATGCCCGCCATCCTTCAGGGATCCGCCGCCCTCCGCGACTGGCGCGCCTTTGTGTTTTAGTGTTCTTGAAATGTTCCATAAGACGCTTTAGCTTTGACCCATGACCCAAGGACCCGGACGACGATTGGCCGAACCCCAGCGCGCGGCCCCGCTTAGCCGACCCCGCAATTCGGCCCCGAAGCCGATACGCGCGACGCCGGACGAGGCGGCTTTGCCGGCCAGCCCGATCAAGGGGCGCGGCGCGGTCACCAATCGCCCGGGGCGCTACGAGCGTGGCGACCGGCCGCGCGAGGACGATGGCTGGAACATCGGCGCCGCGCTTTCAGAGGATCGACCCGAGACGACCGTGACGCTCGATTCGACCCGGCGCATCATCGCGCGCAACGAATCGCCCGATATCGGCTTCGACCGCTCGATCAATCCCTATCGCGGCTGCGAGCATGGTTGCGTCTATTGCTTCGCGCGACCGACCCATGCCTGGCTCGGTCTGTCGCCCGGTCTCGATTTCGAAACCAGGTTGTTTGCAAAGCCCGATGCCGCGGAACGGCTGCGCGAGGAACTCGCAGCCCCCCGCTACACGCCGGCCGTGATGGCGCTCGGCACCAACACCGACCCCTATCAGCCGGTCGAACGAAAGCTCGGCATCACGCGGCAGATTCTCCAGGTGCTGGCCGAATGCCGACATCCGGTTTCGATCGTCACCAAATCGGCTTTGGTGCTGCGCGATATCGATATCATCGCGGCGATGGCTAAGGACGGCCTGGCGAATGTTTCGCTTTCGGTGACCACGCTCGATGCGGCGCTGGCGCGCAAGATGGAACCGCGCGCCCCGAGCGCCTCGCGCCGGCTCGAGGCAATCCGTCAATTGTCCGATGCCGGTATTCCAACCGGCGTGATGGCAGCGCCAATCATTCCCGCGATCAACGACATGGAGATCGAGCGAATTCTCGATGCCGCTGCGGCGGCGGGAGCCACCAGCGCCGGTTATGTGCTGCTGCGGCTGCCACTCGAGATCAAGGATCTGTTCGACGAATGGCTCGCAGCGCACTATCCGCAGCGCGCGACCCGCGTGATGGCGCTGATCCGCGACACCCGCAACGGCCAGGCCTATGACAGCCGCTTCGGGACGCGCATGAAGGGCGAAGGGCCCTATGCCGAGATGATCAAGCGCCGATTCGCGATCGCCTGCCGCCGACTCGACCTCAACCGCAGCCGCAATGCGCTGCGCACCGACCTGTTCCGTCCACCGGTCCTGCGGCCCAACCCGCAACTTTCCTTGTTCGCCGACAGCGCCTGAATCGCGTGCCAGCAACCGTGCTATCATTAGGGCATGCCGAGTCCTGCCCCGATGACTTTGGGCACCAGCGCGCCCTGTTCCGCAAGCGATGCCTAGCTACCGGCGCGAACGCGCGCTCGGTGCTCCCGATGTCGTCGTCGCGGGCATCGACGAGGTCGGCCGCGGCCCGCTCGCGGGGCCGGTCGTCGCCGCCGCCGTGATCGTCGACCCGCGCCGATTGCCGCGCGGCCTTGCCAGCAAGATCGACGATTCCAAACTGGTGCCCGCCGAACGGCGCGAGGAAATCTATCTCGCACTGCAGGGACGCATCGAATTCGGCATCGGCGAAGCGAGCGTCGGCGAAATCGATACGATCAATATTTTCCACGCGAGCCTGCTGGCCATGCAGCGCGCCTTTGCCGCTCTGCCGCGCGCCGCCCATGTCGCAATCGTCGACGGCAATCGTGCGCCCACGCTCGGCTGCACGGCGCACGCGATCGTCGGCGGCGATGCGATCTGCCTTTCGATCGCGGCTGCCTCGATCGTCGCCAAGGTGACGCGCGACCGGATGATGCGTGAGCTGGATGGTCGTTATCCGGGCTACGGCTGGTCGCATAATGTCGGCTACGCCACGGCAGAGCATAAGGCCGCCCTACTACATCTAGGGGTCACCCCCGAACATCGAACCAGCTTTCGGGTCATATCTGAGCTTCTTGTTGTAAGAGCCTGAATCCAGCCGATTTTTGTTGACCGCGAATCCGCACATGCGGATGCTGCCGGGCATGGGGGACACGACAACCAAGCAGGCAGCGCTGCCGCGCGACCGAATTCTGGTCGGCGACTGCGTCGAACTCATGAACAAGCTGCCGGCCGGATCGGTCGATCTCGTCTTCGCGGATCCCCCGTACAATCTCCAGCTCGGCGGCGAATTGCTGCGGCCGAACAACAGCCGGGTCGACGGCGTCGAGGCCGACTGGGACAAGATCGGCGACTTCGCCGATTACGACCGCTTCACCCGCGCCTGGCTTGGTGCCGCGCGGCGTCTTCTCAAGGAAGACGGCACGCTATGGGTCATCGGCAGCTATCACAATATCTTCCGCGTCGGCGCGATCCTGCAGGATCTCGGCTTCTGGATGCTGAACGACATCATCTGGAACAAGACCAACCCGATGCCGAATTTCCGCGGCCGGCGTTTCACCAACGCGCATGAGACGTTGATCTGGTGCGCGAAGGACAAGGATGCCCGCTACCAGTTCAATTACGACGCCATGAAATCGCTCAATGACGGCCTGCAGATGCGCAGCGACTGGACCCTGCCGATCTGCAACGGCAAGGAACGGCTGAAGGGCGAGGACGGGCACAAACTCCATCCGACGCAGAAGCCGGAATCGCTGCTGCACCGGGTCATTCTCGCTTCGACCAAGCCCGGCGCGATCGTCGTCGATCCGTTCTTCGGCACCGGCACGACCGGCGCGGTCGCACGCCGCCTCGGCCGCCATTACATCGGTTTCGAGCGCGATCCCGACTACGCGAAGGCGGCCGAACGCCGCATAGCCGCCGTGACGCCGCAAACCGATTCCGCGATCGTCGATACACCGTCGCGGCGCGAGGAAAAGCGTATTCCGTTCGGCTGGCTGGTTGAACGCGGTCTGGTCGAACCCGGCAGCGTGCTGACCAGCCCGAACCGGCAATGGACCGCGCGGGTTCGTGCCGACGGAACGCTGGTGACGGCCGAGCATCGCGGTTCGATCCACCAGGTCGGTGCCGCGGTACAGGGCGCGCCCGCCTGCAATGGCTGGCAATTCTGGTGCCGCGAGATCAACGGCGAGCTGGTTCCGATCGACCTGCTGCGTCAGCGACTGCGCGCCGAACTCAACTGATTTCCCGCAGGCGGCGCTCCGCCGCCCGCTCCGGTCGCACCTGATGACCCATATGGGCCGCCACCCTGCGCATCAACGTGGGCAGCGCATGGCGGCCGAGTTCGTCGGGACGAACCCACACGCCATCGAGCTTGTTGCGGCCGACCTTCGTGCGCAGCACGCCCAGTTCCAGTTCGAAATGCGTGAATCCGTGCGAGACGAGGCCGGCGACCGATTGCCAGTCGGCCTTGAGCGGCGCCTCGGCGAGCGCCTCGTCGGTGGTCCAGGCCTCTTCGCGCCACGGCGTCGAGGGAAATTCCATCAACCCACCGAGCAAGCCCGCTTCCGCTCGACGGCGTAACAGCACAGCGCCGTCGGCGCGCTCGACCCAGAAGACGACGCCCTGCCGCAGCGGACGCGTCTTGCGCGGCGCGCGTCTCGGATAGTCGCCGGCCTTTTTCTTGCCGCCCACGGCGCAGAACGAGATGACCGGGCAGATCGCACAGTTCGGCCGGGATGGCACGCAGATGAGCGCGCCGAGATCCATCATTGCCTGTGCAAAGTCGCCCGGGCGTTTGTCCGGCGTCAGGTCCGCCGCCAGCCGGCGCAGCTCGGGCTTCGCGGCCGGCAGCGGCGTCTCGAGCGCGTAGAGGCGGGCCACGACCCGTTCGACATTGCCATCGACCACGGTCGCCGGCCGGTCGAACGCGATTGCCGCGATCGCGGCCGACGTATAGAGGCCGATCCCCGGCAGCGCGCGCAGGCCGGCTTCGTCGTCGGGAAACCGGCCGCCATGTTCTTCGGTCACCACGCGCGCGCAGCGATGCAGGTTGCGCGCCCGCGCGTAGTAACCGAGGCCCTGCCATTCCTGCAGCACCTCGTCGAGCGAAGCCGCCGCCAGCCGGTCGATGCTCGGCCAGCGTTCGAGGAAGCGCAGGAAGTAAGGACCGACGGTCACGACCGTGGTCTGCTGCAGCATGATTTCGCTGAGCCAGACGCGATAGGGATCGCTGCGCCGGCCGCGTTCCGCGCGCCAGGGCAGATGGCGCCGATGCCGGTCGTACCAGCCGAGCAGCGCGCGCGCGAAGGCGTCAGGCGGAATGGGACGGCGGGCCATGGCGCCTTATAGAATGGCCGGGCAATGGCCAGCGAGTCCAAGGATAGGGCGGGAAGAACGCAGGCGATCGGCGCCGTTTTGCCGAAGGTCGCCGGCGAAACGCTCGGTCGCCGCGGCTTCGCCGAGGGCGCGATCTTCGGGCAATGGCGCGACATCGTCGGCGCCGATCTCGCCGCCGACTGCCTGCCGGAAAAGCTGGCCTTCGTCGGCGGACGGCGCAGCGACGGTACGCTCCATATTCTGGCGGCAAGCGGCGCCGCACTCGAACTGCAGCATCGCACCGAGCAGATTCTTGCGCGGGTGAATTCCTATCTCGGTTATGGCGCGGTCGCGCGCGTCCGGATTCGCCAAGGCCGCCTGCCGGAACGGCGGCAGAGTGCCATTTTGCCCGCGACAGACGATACCGATGATGCGGCCGATCCAATGTTTGCCACCCCGGCGCTGGGGACGATCGCCGACCCGAAGCTCAAGGAGGCGCTGACCCGGTTCGGCCGTTCGGTGCGGCGCCATGAAAACGCCGCCGGAACTTCGCGCCGACGCCGCTGATTGCGACGCCCATTCTGACGCCGCATGCGGCCGGCCCGGGGATTGCGCACCCTGCGGAATCCTGCCACATACCCGGCACCTTGGGATGGGGCCCCGAATCGGCTGGCGCATGCGTTTTGACCGGCCGCGATCCGACGAGAGAGGAGATTTTTCGTGCGACGAATCAAGATCCTGGCGGGTCTGGCGGCCGCATCCATCCTGGTCCTGGGTATTGCAGCTTGGCAGCTTCGC
This sequence comes from Rhodospirillaceae bacterium, assembly GCA_034439975.1. Taxonomy (GTDB): domain Bacteria; phylum Pseudomonadota; class Alphaproteobacteria; order Dongiales; family Dongiaceae; genus JAWXBK01. The sequence continues at coordinate 31,155 of JAWXBK010000071.1, forward strand.
GGTCCCGCAAACGACCCCGCAGACGACGATTTAACGGTAAGCGCCGAGACGGTTGCCCCGGTGGCCGAAACGGCCGCACAGGTTGAGGAAACGTCTGCGCCGGCTGGCGACGAGGCAGCACCGATCCTGCTGGCCGATGGCAGTGGCGAGCCGATGGACCTCTACGAGGACGATCATGTGCTCGGGAATCCAGATGCACCGATCACCATCATCGAGTTCGCCTCGCTGACCTGTCCGCATTGCGCGGCGTTCCACAACGACATCCTGCCGCAGATCAAGACCGACTATATCGACGCGGGTCTGGCGAAGCTGGTCTATCGCAATTTCCCGCTCGACCAGTTGGCGCTTTACGCGGCGATGATGGTCGAATGCGCGCCGGCCGATAAGTACTTCAACCTGCTCGGCGTGCTGTTCCGCACCCAGGAGGAATGGGGTACCTCGGCCGAACCGGTCCGGGCGCTGGAGCAAATCGGCCGCACCGCCGGCCTGTCCGCAGACCAGATCACCGCCTGCACCAATGACGAGGCGGCCGTTCAGCGGCTGCTGACGCGCGCGCAGGAAGGCCAGGACAAATACGATGTGCAATCGACGCCGAGTTTCGTCATCAACGGCCAGATCGTGAAGGGCGCACTGCCCTACGAAGAATTCGATGAGATCCTGCGTAACATGGTGCCGAAATCGTGATTCCTGCCGGCCCTTCGTCCTAGTCCCGCGGAGCGGCGCTTGGTGCATTTCAACAAACTGCGACTGACCGGGTTCAAGTCGTTCGTCGACCAGACGGAGCTGATGATCGAGCCCGGCATGACCGGAATCGTCGGGCCGAACGGTTGCGGCAAGTCGAATCTTGTCGAGGCGCTGCGCTGGGTGATGGGCGAGAACTCGCCCAAACGCATGCGCGGCGGCGAGATGGAGGACGTGATCTTTGCCGGCAGCGCGAGCCGCCCGTCGCGATCGGTCGCCGAAGTCGCGGTCGGGCTCGACAATAGCGGCCGCAAGGCGCCCTCGCAGTTCAACGAATCCGACGAACTCGAAGTGACCCGCCGCATCGAACGCGGCATGGGCTCGAACTACAACGTCAACGGCCGCGACGTGCGCGCGCGCGACGTCCAGCTTCTCTTCGCCGATGCCGCGACCGGCGCGCATTCGACCGCTTTGGTAAGCCAGGGCCGCGTCGGGGCGATCATCAATGCGAAACCGGCCGACCGACGCGCTCTGCTCGAAGAAGCGGCCGGCATCACCGGCCTGCATTCGCGCCGGCACGAGGCGGAGCTGCGGCTGCGCGCGGCGGAAGCCAATCTTGCGCGGCTCGACGATGTCATCGTCACGCTCGAAAGCCAGTTGCAGGCGCTGAAGAAACAGGCGCGCCAGGCGAAACGCTATCGCAACATCCAGGATCAGCTGCGCCGCGCCGAAGCGGTTTTGATGCATCTGCAATGGCAGGAAGCACGGACGCGCGAAGCCGACGCACGCCAGATGCTCTCCGCTGCCGAAGCGGCGGTCGCCGAAGCGGCCGGTCGTGCGGCGGCTGCCGGTACCGAAGAAGCCGACGCGAGCACCGCCTTGCCGGCCCTGCGTCATGACGAAGCCGTCGCCGCCGCCGAACTGCAGCGGATCAACGTCGCGCGCGCCGAACTCGATCGCGAGGAAGCGCGCGTCGCCGCCGCCCGTCAGGACGCCGGCAACCGGCTCGACGAAGTGCGTGCGGATATCGGTCGCGAGGAAGGCCGTTCGGCCGATGCCGCAGATGCCGAACGCCGATTGCAGGACGAACAGCAGAGACTCGAGACCGAGGATTCCGGCGCCGAAACGGCCATCGCCGATGCGCTCGCGCGGGTCACCAAGGCGGAGCAGACGGTCGGCAGCAGCGAACAATCGCTGGCCGACGCAACGACCGCGTTGGCCGATGCCGAGGCACGACAGAACGCGCTTGCGCGCCGCATCGAAGAGCTCTCGACCCGCATCGATCGCCTCAAGACCCGGCGCGGCGAACTGGACGACGAGCGTACGCGGCTTGCCGCCGAAGACAGCGACCGCGACGCGCGCGAAGAAGCCGAGCGCCAGGCGGGCGAAGCCGACAGCGCCTTGCAGGCAGCGCAGGCGCGGGGCCGCGAAGCCGAGTTCGCCCGCACCGCAGCGGCCCTCAAGGAAGCCGAAGCGCGCGAGGCGATGCAGAAGGCGGCGGAAGGCCATGGCCGCGCGCGCGCCGAGATCGATGCGATCACCGCGCTCATCGCCGAAGGCGAAAGCGATTTCTGGCCGCCGCTGATCGATTCACTGACGGTCGAGCCCGGGTTCGAAGTCGCACTCGGTGCCGCACTGGGCGACGATCTCGCCGCCTCGATCGAGGCCGGTGCGAAGATCCAGTGGCAGCTCATTTCCGATCTCGCGGCCTCGCCGCCGTTGCCGGTCGGTACGGTTCCGCTGTCGCGGCATGTGACAGGGTCGGAGCGGCTGCAGCGCCGGCTCGACCAGATCGGCGTCGTCGACAACGAGGCGACCTGTCGCGCGCTGCGCAATCAGTTGCAGCAGGGCCAGCGCCTTGTCACGCGCGACGGCGCGATGTGGCGCTGGGACGGCTATACGGTTTCCGCCGGCACCCCGACACCGGCCGCCAAGAGACTGCAGCAGCGCAACCGTCTGACCGAATTGCGCGGCCGGATCGAGCCGCTCGCCGCCGCCAAGTCCGAGGCCGAACAGAATTTTGCCGAACTGCGCCGCCTGCTGCTGGCCGCAGTCGCCGAGGACGATGCGGCCCGCCAGGCGGTACAGGCTGCTTATGAAACGCTCAACGGCGTGCGCGGAACAATGGCGCGATTGCAGCAGGCAGCCGCCGCGGCTGCGTCCCGCCGCGCAGCGCTCGACGAGGCGCTGACCTCGACCGCGCAGGATATCGAGGAAAGCGAAAGCGGACTCGATGCGGCGCATGGCGAACGCGCGTCGCTGCCCGATCTTTCCGGTGCACGCGCCCGCGTCGAGACCCTGCGAAACGAGCTGGGCGAGCATCGCGCCACGATGATCGCTGCGCAGAGTGCCGCAGCCCAGATCGAACGCGACACCGCGCTCCGCCGCCAGCGGCTCGCCACCATCGCCGAGGAGCGCCTCTCCTGGGTCGAACGCGCAGCGGCAGCGGTGCAGCAGCTTGCCGCACTGGGCAAGCGCGGCGAATCGATCGAGGCCGAAATCACGCGGCTCGATGCGCGCCCCGCCGAGATCGCCGAAGAGCGCCATCGTCTGCTCGATCTCGCCGATGCGGCCGAAGCAAAGCGTCGCGAAGCGGCCGACCGTCTCGCGGCCGGCGAGACGCGGCTCGCCGAAGCGGAGAAAGTGCTGAAGGCCGCGGAAGCGGCACATGGTGTCGCGCGCGAGAACCGCGTGCGCGCCGAAGCCGGCGTCGAACAATCCGTTCAGGCGCTTGCCGTCGTGGCCGATCGCTCCCGCGAGAAGCTCGAATGCGCGCCCGAAGATGCGCTCGCGCTGGCCGAGCTCGATCCGGGCGAGGATCTGCCCGCGCGCGAAGAGATCGAAACCCGCACCCAGCGGCTGATCCGCGAGCGCGAGAACATCGGCCCGGTCAATCTGCGCGCCGAAGCGGAAGCGACCGAGCTTGACCAGCAGATCATGGGCCTGCAATCCGAGCGCGGCGATCTGGTGACCGCAATCTCGCGGCTGCGCCAGGGCATCGCGAGCCTCAATCGCGAGGGCCGCGAACGTCTGCTGGCGGCGTTCGAGATCGTGAACACCCATTTCCGGACTTTGTTCACCCGCCTGTTCGGCGGCGGCGAGGCGCATCTGTCGCTGACCGAGGCCGACGATCCGCTCGAAGCCGGCCTCGAGATCATGGCCCGGCCGCCGGGCAAGCGCCTTCAGGTGATGTCGCTGCTGTCGGGCGGCGAGCAGGCGATGACCGCGCTGTCGCTGCTGTTTGCGGTCTTTCTGACCAATCCGGCGCCGATCTGCGTGCTGGACGAGGTGGACGCCCCGCTGGACGACGCGAACGTCGACCGGTTCTGCACCCTGGTCGAAGAGCTCGCCCATTCGACGTCGACCCGCTTCATGATCATCACCCATCACCGCATGACGATGGCCCGGATGGACCGGCTTTACGGGGTCACGATGTCCGAACGCGGGGTTTCGCAACTGGTCTCGGTCGACCTCGGCGAGGCCGAGCGGCTGCGCGACGCGGGCTAGGCCGGCGGCGCGACATTTTGCCCTTATTTCAACCCGTTAACCCCCTTTTCGTCGGCTTGACAGGGTTTGGGCCCCTAACTAATGTGCGCCGCGCCTGCGCCGCTTTGTTGCGGCGCAACCGTTTTTGGCCAGGACGATGACCGGGGTTCGCGGCCCATCACCGCTCGACGATCTCAACCGACGGCTCGCGGCTATCCGCGAGCGCCGGCGCGACGATGCGAGCGAGACGGGACCCGACGATACCGCGAAGAGCGCGATGGGATATGCGCTTCGGATCGGCGTCGAACTGGTGGCGGGGCTTGTCGTCGGGGGCGGCATGGGGTGGCTGTTGGATATGTGGCTGGGTACCAGCCCGTTCCTGCTGATCCTGTTCTTCTTCCTCGGCGCCGCAGCCGGCATGTTGAACGTGTGGCGGGCGACCAGGACAATGAACCTGCCCGACGCACCCGGGGACTGAAGCCTCGGGGACTTTTCGCAGGGAACTGACGGGCGCAGCAGGCCAGCGCGTCCGGAACGGTCAAGGATCAACCGGCTGGCCAGGACGGGAAGCCTCAGGTGGCGACAGAAGCGGATCACGGCGCCGGCGGCCATAGCCCCCTCGCACAGTTCGAAATCAAGCGCCTCGTCGACATCAATGTTGGCGGTGTCGACGCCTCGATCACCAACTCCACCGTCTGGATGCTGATTGCGATCGCCGCGATCACCTTGTTCATGGTCATCGGCATGCGCCGCGGCGCGCTGGTGCCGGGCCGCTGGCAGTCGATGGCAGAGATGTCCTACGAATTCGTCGCCGGCATGCTGCGCGACAATGTGGGAACCGCCGGCCGGCGCTATTTCCCGTTCATCTTCACGCTCTTCATGTTCGTCCTGTTCTGCAATCTGCTCGGGATGATCCCCTACAGCTTCACGGTCACCAGCCACATCATCGTCACCTTCGCGCTTGCCGCGGTCGTGTTCATCGGCGTGACGATCATCGGCTTCGCGCGCCACGGCGCGCATTTCCTGAAACTTTTCGTGCCGTCGGGTGTGCCGATCTTCCTGCTGCCGCTGCTGATCGTGATCGAACTGATCTCGTATCTGATCCGCCCGGTCAGCCTTTCGGTGCGACTGTTTGCGAACATGCTGGCCGGTCACACCATGCTGAAGGTGTTCGGCGGGTTCGTGGTGGCTCTCGGGATCATCGGTGGCTGGGCGCCGCTCGCCTTCGTCGTTGCCTTGACCGGCCTCGAGATCCTGATCGCGTTCCTTCAGGCCTATGTGTTCGCGGTGCTCACCTGCATTTATCTCAACGATGCAATCAACCTGCATCATTGAGCAATCCATCCACTATCCAATCAACCTCAGGAAAAGGGAAACAGGACCATGGAAGCTGATGCAGCAAAGTTGATCGGTGCGGGTCTCGCCACGATCGCGCTCGCCGGCGTCGGTGTCGGCATCGGTAACATCTTCGGCAATTTCGTCGCGGGCGCGCTGCGCAATCCGGCGGCGGCACCGAAGGTGTTCGGTAACGTGCTGCTGGGTTTCGCGCTGACGGAAGCGATCGCGCTGTTCGCGCTCGTCATCGCGATGCTGCTGCTGTTCGTGTTCTAAGTCGAACCGACATCGTTTCCGAAGTCAGTGGGGCCGACGCGGGGTCGTTCGTATCGTTACCCGCGCGGCCCGATAAGGAACCGGGACCAGCATGCCGCAACTTAACTTCGCCGATTATCCGCCACAGCTTATCTGGCTGGCGATCACGTTCGTCCTGCTCTATTTCCTGATGTCGCGTCTGGCATTGCCGGGCGTGTCGCGGGTTCTCGAGCGGCGCCAGGCGAAGATCGCAGCCGATCTCGAAGCGGCCGAAAAGCGTCGCGCCGAGGCCGAAGAGGCGCTGGCGAATTACGAGAAGACGCTGGCCGGGGCCCGTCTCGAAGCGCAGGCGGCGGTCAAGGCAGCCAGCGACGAGATGGCGAAGCAGCAGGCGCAACGCGAGGCGACCTTTGCCGCCGAAATCGGCAAGCGGACCCGCGAAGCCGAAGCGCAGATCGAGACCGCGAAGCAGCGCGCACTCACGGAAACCCGGAACGTGGCCGGCGAGATCGCGGGTTCGATCACCGCGAAACTCGCACAGATGATGCCGGGCGCCGACCAGATCGCGGCGGCCGTCGATGCCGTGCGCCGGGAGCGTGCCTGAGATGGATCATCTTTTCTCCGCCCCCGAATTCTGGGTCGCCGTCGCCTTCGTCCTGTTCTTCGTTCTGGCGGGTCGGCAGATCTGGCGTTTCGTCGCGAAGGCGCTCGATGCACGTACCGAGCGGATCCACCGCGAGATCGAGGAAGCGCAGCGGCTCCGTCAGGAAGCGGAAGCGTTGCTGGCCGAGTACCACAAGAAGCAGAGCGACGCGCAGCGCGAGGCCGAGGCGATCGTCACGCATGCCCGCGGCGAAGCGGAACGGCTGCGCCGGGACGCAGAGGAATCGATCCGGCAGACGCTGGAGCGACGCGAGCGTCAGGCGCTCGACAAGATCGCACAGGCTGAGGCGCAGGCCGTCGCCGACGTGCGCAACGAAGCGGTCGACGTCGCGGTCGCCGCCGCGCGCCGCCTGCTCGCCGGCTCGATGGACGAGACGCGCAGTCGCGCGATCACCGATAAGGCAATCGCCGAGGTCGAACGCGGGCTGCAATAAATTCAGGCTGAAATCCGTTTCAGACATCGCGGCGGCCTTCGGGCCGCCGTTTTCGTTTGGGTCGACGACCGCCGCTTATCTTTTGCGTCCGGCTTCTCCGGCGAGCGCGGCCAGCGCCGCCCCTTCGAGCCGGTAGTGTTCCCACTGATCGAGCTCGTAGAGGCCGATCCGCCCGTAGAATTGCTTGGCCGGATTCCAGTTCAGCACATTGAGATCGACGCGCGGGCAGCCGCGTTCGGCCGCAATCGCCGCGACTTCGGCCATCAGGCGACGGCCGACGCCCGTGCCGCGCGCCTCGTCGCGCACATAGAGCTCTTCGATATGGATGCCGGGGCGGCCTTCCCAGGTCGAGTAATTGGGACAGAAGAGCGTGAAGCCGACGGTGCGACCGTCGTCGCGCTCGGCAATCAGGATTTCACAGGCGGGCCTGGATCCGAACGCATCGCGCAGCAGATCCGCCTCGGTCAACAGCACCCGCTCCGGCGCCTCGCGTTCGTAGACCGCGAGTTCAACGACCATGCGTTGGATTTCGGCCGCATCGGAAGCCACCGCGCGGCGGATCGCGGTGGATTCTATCGCATCGGACATTGGGTTACTCCGCGGTTTCGCTGGCAGGCTGAGGCGGTTTCCAGCGCAGGACAGGATGGCGCGCGGCCGCCGTCTCGTCGAGCCGGCGGCGTGGCGAAAAGCGCGGCGCGTCGAGGAAGCGCTGCTTGTCGCCTTCCTTCGCGGCCTTGGCCAGGGCCGCCATCGTTTCGATGAAGCGGTCGAGTGAATCCTTGCTCTCGGTTTCGGTCGGTTCGATCAGCATCGCGCCATGCACGATCAGCGGGAAATACATCGTCATCGGATGATAACCCTCGTCGATCATCGCCTTTGCGAAATCGAGCGTGGTGACGCCTGTGCCCTTGAGGAACTCGTCGTCGAACAACGCCTCGTGCATGCAGGTCCCGGGAAAGGCCGGGCTCATCTCGCTTTTGAGCGAGGCCAGGATATAGTTCGCATTCAGCACCGCATCGCCCGAAACTTGGGCCAGCCCGTCGCCGCCATGGCTCATCATGTAGGCGAGCGCACGTACGAACATGCCCATCTGGCCGTGAAAGCCCTTGAGCCGCCCGAACGACTTGCCGTCGAAGGCCTGTTCGACCAGACGGAACCCCTCGGCATCGTGAACCACGAACGGCAGCGGCACATAGGAGGCGAGCTTGTCGGAGAAGACGACTGGCCCCGCCCCCGGCCCGCCGCCGCCATGCGGCGTCGAGAAGGTCTTGTGCAGATTGATATGCATGCAGTCGATGCCGAGATCGCCCGGCCGGACGCGGCCGACGATCGCGTTGAAATTCGCGCCGTCGCAATAGAAGAAGGCGCCGATCTTGTGCAGCGCATCGGCGATCTCGACGATGTCGCGCTCGAACAACCCGCAGGTGTTGGGGTTGGTCAGCATGATCGCCGCGACGTCGGGCCCGAGTTTCTCGCGAAACGCCGCGAGATCGACCCGGCCGCTGGGGTCGGCTGGAATTGGATCCACGGTGAAGCCGCAGGCGACCGCCGTTGCCGGATTGGTGCCGTGCGCCGATTCCGGCACCAGCACGCGACGCCGCTTGTCGCCGCGATCGTCGAGCGCGGCGCGGATCGCCATCATGCCGCAGAGCTCGCCATGCGCACCCGCACCGGGCGAGAGCGCGACGGCCGGCATGCCGGTCAATGTCTTCAGCCAGTGCGCGACCTGTTCCATCAGTTCGAGCGCGCCCTGCACGGTGCGGATCGGTTGCAACGGATGCAGATCGGCGAGGCCCGGCATGCGCACCGCGCGTTCGTTGAGCCGCGGGTTGTGCTTCATCGTGCAGGAGCCGAGCGTGTAGAGGCCCATGTCGATCGCATAATTCTTCTGGCTGAGCCTGGTGTAATGCCGCACGACCTGCGGCTCCGAAAGGCCCGGCAGGCCGATCGGTCCCTTGCGCTCGAGACCGCCGAGGCGCGATTTCACCTTGGGTGGCGCCGGCAGATCGACACCGCAGCGGCCCGATCGGTCCTGCTCGAACAGAAGCGGTTCCTCGAGCCGCAACCCGCGGTCGCCCGAGAATGTGTCGGTGATCGGATCGGGCTTCATCACAGGATCTCCCCGAGCGCGGTGGCGAAGGCATCCATCTCGGCCACCGTGTTGGTTTCAGTCGCGGTCACGATCAGCAGATTCGCAAGCGCCGGCTCGTCCGGCCAGAAGCGCGAGGCCGGAATGCCGCCAAGAATATTGCGTTCGACCAGACGATCGACCACGCCCGCTGCGGGCCGCGGCAGCTTTATCGTGAACTCATTGAAGAAGGCGTCGTTGAGCACGGTGACGCCCTTGATCGCGCTGAGCCGCTCGGCGAGCTGCACTGCGGCGGCATGATTGAGGGCCGCCAGCCGGCGAAATCCTTCTTCGCCAAGCAAGGCGAGATGGATCGTAAAGGCGAGCGCGCACAGCCCGGAATTAGTACAGATGTTGCTGGTCGCCTTCTCGCGTCGGATATGCTGCTCGCGCGTCGCCAGCGTAAGAACCCAGCCCCGCCGCCCGTCGACATCGAGCGTCTCGCCAACCAGGCGACCCGGCATCTGACGCACATACTTATCGCGCGCCGCGAACAGACCGAGATACGGCCCGCCGAAGCCCAGCGCATTGCCGATCGACTGGCCCTCCGCGACGACGATATCCGCACCCATCGCGCCGGGCGATTCGACCGCGCCGAGCGACACCGTTTCGCCGACCGCAACGATCAGCAGCGCGCCCTTCTCGCGGCAGGCCGCACTCAGTTTGCGCAGATCGCGCAGATGACCGAAGAAACTCGGATTCTGCACAATGACGCAGGCCGTCGCGCCATCGATGCGCGCGATCAGATCCTCGTTGCCCTCGGGATCGGGCGGTGCAAGATCCAGGTCGATTTCGAGGAAGCGAGCGTGCGTCGCGGTGATCTCGCCATAATGCGGATGCAGCCCGCCGGACACGACGGCGCGCGTGCGACGCGTGACGCGCGTCGCCATCATCACCGCTTCGGCCGCCGAGGTCGCGCCGTCATACATCGAAGCATTCGCCACATCCATGCCGGTGATCAGCGCGACCTGGGTCTGGAACTCGAACAGATATTGCAGCGTGCCCTGGGTCACCTCGGGCTGATAAGGCGTGTAGGACGTCAGGAATTCGCCGCGCTGGATCAGATGATCGACGGCAGCGGGCACGTGATGGCGATAGGCGCCGCCACCAAGGAAACAGGCTGCCTGCCCCGCATTGAGATTCTTCGCGGCCAACGCGGCGATCGCGCGCTCGACTTCGAGCTCGCCCTGGTGGTCAGGCAGATCGACCGGTTTCGAAAGCCGCGCGCGCTTTGGCACGTCATCATAGAGCGCATCGATCGAGGTGACGCCGATCTTTGCCAGCATGTCGCGGCGGTCGGCATCGGTCAGCGGCAGATAGCGCATCAGTGCAGCCCCTCGATGAATTTCTTGTACGAGCCCTCGTCCATCAGCCCTTCGAGCTGGGATTTATCGGCGATGCGGATCTTCACGAACCAGCCCGCGCCGGTTGCATCGGCATTGACCGTGCCCGGTTCGCCGACCAGCCCGTCATTGGCCTCGACGATCTCGCCGGTGACCGGCGCATAAACCTCGCTCGCCGCCTTGACCGATTCGACGACCGCCATGTCCTTGCCTTTCTCGACCTTGCGGCCGACGGCGGGCAGTTCGACGAAGACCACGTCGCCAAGCTGTTCCTGCGCGTAGTCGGTGATGCCGATCGTGCCGACATCGCCGTCGACGCGGATCCATTCATGCTCGTCGGTGTACCAGACCTGGCTCATGGTTCATTTTCCTTCGTTCAGTCGCGGTGATAGCGGGTTGGGATGAAGGGTAACGCGGCAACCGTCGCCGGTATCGCCTGGCCGCGAATGTCGACGGCAAGCGCGGTGCCTATCGTTGCGAATTTCGGCGCCACATAGCCCATCGCGACCGGCGCCTCGAGGCTCGGCGCGTAACCGCCGCTGGTGATCTCGCCGATGGCAGTGCCAGACCCGTCGAGAATCGGGCTGTGCGCACGCGCCGGGCTTCTTCCCTGGGGCAGCAGGCCGACACGCCGGCGCTTCGGACCCTCCGCCAGTTCGGCGAGAATGCGTTTGGCACCGGGGAAGCCGCCTTCGGCGCGACGACGCCTGCCGATCGCCCACTCGAGCCCGGCTTCGATCGGCGTCGTCGTTTCGTCGATATCGTTGCCATAGAGACAGAGCCCGGCTTCGAGGCGCAGCGAATCACGCGCGCCAAGACCGATCGGCATCACCTCGGGTTCGTCGAGCAATCGCCGCACGATCCGCTCGGCCTGATCGGCCGGAACCGACAGCTCGAAGCCATCCTCGCCGGTATAGCCCGAGCGCGTGACGAAGCAATCGGCACCGAGCAGGGTCATCGGCCGCGCATCCATGAACCGCATTCCGGCGATCTCGGGTGCGTGGCGCGCGAGCACCCTTACGGCTTCGGGCCCCTGCAGCGCGAGCAGCGCGCGATCCTCGAGCATCGTCGCGTGCACCGATTTCGGCAGATGCGCCTGGAGATGCGCGAAATCCGCGTCCTTGCGCGAGGCGTTGACCACCATCAGAAAATGCTCGCCGCTGCGCGCGACCATCAGATCGTCGAGAATGCCGCCGGCTTCATTTGTGAAAAATCCGTAGCGCTGCCGCCCCGGCTTGAGCCCGAGATAGTCGGCCGGGACCAGCGCTTCGATCGCCGCCGCCGCGTCGTCGGGATAGGCCGCGCGGATCTTCACCTGGCCCATATGCGAGACGTCGAACAGACCGGCATGCGCGCGGGTGTGTTTATGTTCGGCGATGATTCCGGCGGGATACTGCACCGGCATGTCGTAGCCGGCGAACGGCACCATGCGGGCGCCGAGCGCGCGATGCAGCGCGTTAAGCGGGGTCGTCTTGAGCTGTTCCGGATCGCTCACCAGGTTCCTCCCACACGAGACAACGGGCTCCGACGGGACAAAACGTCCCGGGGCGCCCCCTCTGTCTCAGGAACCTGAGAGATTTCGTCGGATGCGAGGCATCCGAGTTACTCCTTCGGTGGGGCGGGTTCGAGCCCGTCCGCTTTCCAGAGTGTCGTAGCGGCTGCGGTCCTTTTTGCCTGAGAGTTTCCGGGGCGGTTGCTCCTTCGGCGCCGCATCGAAGCGATCTCTCCCGCAGCGGCAGAGAGAGGATCGTCCTATCGTCGCACCGGGTCAAGGCCGATCGACCGCGGAAACTCGCCCGGCAACGTGGCAACGCGACGTTGAAAAAGACCGGGAACATCGTCGCGATCACTGCGCCCGGCCGCCCTCGAAAATCGCGCGGCACGGGAGCAGCAATGCGATGCGGGCCTAACGCTGCCGGTTGAACTCCATCTCCTGCGGCGTCAGCTCGATGCCGATATAGACGACATAGCTGTTGCCGCGTTCGTCGCCCTGCAACGGAATCGTCTGGCCGAGTTGGTCGAGATAGCCCATTCGCGTGGTGTTGCCGTCGAATTCGACCTCCACATCGAAGGTCTCGCGCGCGAGAATCTGTTCGCCGCGCGCGATGGCAGCGAAGTAATTGAACCGCGCCGTCCCCTCGGGGTTGGCGGGCCCGCGCGACACGATGAAGGGCACTTCGACCGTGACCGCTATCTCGCCCTCGCGATAGACGCAACCCGACCGCAGGTTCGAGAGCTGCGCCTCGAACTGGACATCGGTCACATCGCGGCCGGCGCCGGCGAATCGGACGAGCCGCGACGCATCGGAAACGACCGATACCAGCGGACAGGGCAGTGGCGCGGACGAGGGTTCCTCCTCGTCGCTACCGAAAACGGTGGTCTGGCAGGCGCCAAGCATCAGCGCGAAACCGAGAGCCGGCCAAACGCGCCGGCAGCGTTGCTCAAAGCCCATTATGGGAACCATCGCAAAGCGGCTGTTTACGGGTGCTCTTGCACCCGCAGAAATAGAGTGTGCTGCTGGCGGCTGCCTCATAGGCGACGGGCGCGAGCCCGGTGCCCTTATGCGAGCCGTCGCAGAATGGCTGCTTCCGGCTGAGCCCGCAGGCGCACCAGAAATACTTCGCGCCGGCCTGGACATCGACCGCATAGGGCGCATTTTGCGCCGGAACCGGTACCACCATGTTCCCCTTTCCCCTTGCTCTCGGGCTGTATTACCTTGCCGGCGCGCCGTTGGCCGGCGCCGGCACTCTAGGAAACGCCCTGCCGGGGCACAAGGCCGGTCCTCGCCGCTGATGATGCACCCCCGGAATCCGGCAAAGATGCCACGACCGCTCACCATCCTGCTTGCCGCACCACGTGGGTTTTGCGCCGGCGTTGATCGTGCCATCCAGATCGTGGAGCGGGCGATCGAGCAGCGCGGTGCGCCGGTCTATGTGCGGCACGAGATCGTGCACAACCGCACCGTCGTCGAGTCGCTGGAAGCCAAGGGCGCCGTCTTCGTCGAGGAGCTGGACGACGTGCCGGACGGGGCCACGGTGGTCTTCTCCGCTCACGGTGTGCCGAAAGCGGTGCCGCACGAGGCGGGGATACGCGGGCTCGACTGGCTCGATGCGACCTGCCCCCTCGTAAGCAAGGTGCATCGCGAGGCCGAACGGCATCATCGCGCGGGGCAGCATATTCTCCTTATCGGCCATCGCGGCCATCCCGAGGTGATCGGCACGATGGGTCAGTTGCCACCCGGCACGATTACCTTGATCGAGACCATGGCGGACGCCCTCAGCGTTGCGGTTCCCGATCCGAACAATCTTAGCTATGTGACGCAGACCACGCTCTCGGTCGACGATACCGCCGCCATCGTCGCTGCCTTGCAGCGCCGCTTTCCGACGATCGAGGGGCCGAAGAAGGAAGATATCTGTTATGCGACGACCAATCGCCAGCAGGCGGTGAAGGCGATCGCGCCCGCCGCTGATCTCGTTCTGGTGTTGGGCGCGCCCAATTCCTCGAACTCGATGCGGCTGGTCGAAGTGGCGAAAGGCGCCGGCTGTCCCGATGCGCGTCTCATCCAGCAGGCCGCCGACATCGACTGGAAATGGTTCGAGAATGTCCGCGTCGTCGGCGTCACCGCCGGCGCGTCGGCGCCTGAGCTGCTGGTCGAACAGGTGATCGAGGCCTGCCGCGCGCGTTTCGATGCGAGCGTCGAGGAAGTCGCCGTCACCCGCGAAGACGTGCAGTTCAAACTGCCGCGCGCGCTGAGCGCCTGACGCCATGGCGGTCTATACCGAAGTTCCCGACGAGGCCCTCGCCGATTTCGTGGCGCGCTACGATATCGGCAGTGTCGTTTCCTGCAAGGGAATCGCGGAAGGCGTCGAGAACAGCAATTATCTGCTGCGCACCGAAAGCGACACCTACATCCTGACGCTCTATGAAAAGCGCGTGCGCGAGGAAGATCTGCCGTTCTTTATCGGCCTCATGGAACATCTCGCCGATCGCGGCATCGCCTGCCCGACGCCGATCCACGATCGCGACGGCGCCACGCTGAACCGGCTCTGCGGCCGGCCTGCGGCGATTATGAGCTTTCTTGAAGGGATGTGGCCGCGCCGGCCGACGCCGCGCCATTGCCAGCTGCTTGGCGAGGCGCTCGCGCGCATGCATCTGGCCGGCGCCGACTATCGCATCCGCCGCCGCAACAATCTCTCGCATGAAGGTTGGGGCCAACTGATCGAAGCCTGCGGCACCCGCGCCGACGAGGTCATTCCGGGGCTCGCCGACGAACTTGCCGCCGCCTACCAGGGCATCGAGGCGCAATGGCCGAAGGCGCTGCCGGAAGGTGTGATCCACGCCGATCTTTTCCCGGACAATGTGTTCTTCCTGCGCGACCGGCTTTCCGGCGTGATCGATTTCTATTTCGCCTGCAACGATTTCTACGCCTACGACATCGCGGTCTGCCTGAACGCCTGGTGCTTCGAGCCCGACGGCAGTTTCAATGTGACCAAGGCGCGGGTGATGCTCTCGTCCTATCGCGCAATTCGGCCGCTATCGCCGGACGAGGTCGACGCGTTGCCGCTGCTCGCGCGCGGCAGTGCGTTGCGTTTCCTGATGACGCGGCTCTATGACTGGCTGAACCATCCGCCCGGCGCCTTCGTGACGCCCAAGGATCCCAAGGAATATGTGCGCAAGCTGCGCTTCCATGCCGGCGTGCGCAGCGCGGCTGCCTACGGCATCGATTCGTGACCGACACGAACGTGGTCGAAATCTTTACCGACGGTGCCTGCCGCGGCAATCCGGGTCCCGGCGGCTGGGCTGCGATCCTGCGTACGGGCAGCCATGAGAAAGAGCTCGCCGGCGCCGAAATTCTGACTACCAACAACCGCATGGAAATGACCGCCGCGATCATGGCGCTTAACGCGCTGAAGAAACCCTCGACGGTGCGGCTCTATACCGACAGCACCTATCTCAAGGAAGGCATCACCAAGTGGATTGCCGGCTGGAAGCGCAAGGGCTGGAAGACAGCCGACCGCAAGCCGGTGAAGAACATCGATCTCTGGCAACAGCTGGAGGTGGCGGCGGCGGCGCACCGGGTCGAATGGCACTGGGTGCGCAGCCATGACGGCCATGTCGAAAACGAGCGCGTCGATATTCTGGCGCGCGCCGCGATCGAGACGTTAAGCAACCCGGGTTGAGCGGAGATGGCGGCGTAGGAAGGCGCAGATCGCCTCGAACTCCGCAGCGGACCCATCGCCCTGGAACCGTGCCCGCATGAAGCTATGCACCATCCGCGACGCACAGCGATATTCGACCGCGTTGCCCGCTTGGGTGAGCCGGTCGGCATAGAGCTTGCCCTCGTCGCGCAGCGGATCGTGCTGCGCGGTATGGACCAGTGCCGGCGGCAGGTTCGTGAGATCCTTCGCCATCATCGGCATTGCGTAAGCCGGTGGCGAAGCGCGATGGGCGCCGAGATAGGCATCGAGATAATGGATCATGCCGTCGCGGGTCAGCAGCGGCGCATTCTCGTTCTCGCGATAGGACGGCAGATCGATGTCGGTGCCGAGCACCGGATAGATGAGCGCCTGCGCCACGATCGGCGGTCCGTGCCGGTCGCGTAGCGCCAGCGCCACGGCCGCTGTGAGATTACCGCCTGCGCTGTCGCCGCCGACGGCGATGCGGTTGGGATCGACACCGAAGGCCGTGGCATGCCGCGCGAGATGCGAGACGACCGCATAGCAATCGTCGAATGCGGCCGGATACGGATGCTCGGGTGCGAGGCGGTAATCGACGCTGATGACCGTTGCTCCCGTTTCGGCGGCGAAGCCCCAGGCGATCGTGTCGTTTGTATCGAGATCCCCGAGGATCCAGCCGCCGCCGTGGATATAGACGAAACAGGGCTCCCGCCCGTTCTCGTGCGGACGATAGATGCGGACCGGCACGCGATGACCGACATCGCCGATGGCGCGGTTCTCGACGCTGATCTCGCGCGGACAGGGCCGGTTGTTGGCAAGACAGAACGCCCGCCAGGAGATGCGCTCCTGTTCGAGCGTCTGATTCGCCGGCCATTCGGCCTCCAGACGCAGAAGCTCGGCCATGTCCGGGTGGATATCGCGCGCCATACCGCCGCCTTCTGTTGCCGTCGCCGCAAATGAAAACGGCGGGAACCGCAGGTTCCCGCCGCCTAACCAGAGCTGTCGGAGGACTAAAGCGCCTTGAGAATGGACTCGGCGCTCGACACCTCGAAGGCGCCCGGCGCCTCGACATTCAGCTTTTTCACGACCCCGTCCTCGACCACCATCGCATAGCGATTGGCGCGCAGACCCATGCCGTAGCCGGTCGCGTCCATGGTGAGGCCGACAGCCTTCGAGAAATCTGCGTTGCCGTCGGCGAGCATCATGACCTTCTCGCCGGCGCCGCGATCCTTGCCCCAGGCATCCATGACAAAGGCATCGTTGACCGAAAGACAGACGATCGAATCGACACCCTTCTTGCGGATATCCTCGGCATGTTTGATGAAGCCCGGCAAATGCTGCGCCGAACAGGTCGGCGTGAAGGCACCCGGCAGCGCAAACAGCACCACCTTCTTGCCCTTGAAGAGATCGTCGCTCGACATCGACTTGATCTCGCCGTCCTTCATCGTCTGAACCGTGACCGGCGGAATGCGGTCTCCAACCTTGATCGCCATGTTTCAATCTCTCCCTAGGTTTCTATAACGCCTTGATATCAGATTTCCAGACGGCTCGGATGCCCCGGCCCGACCTCTAGATAGGCAGAGACACGGTTCGAAACCAGCCCGTCAGGAACGGCCTGCCGCCCGGTCCAGCGCCTCGAGGACCGCATCGGAATCGAGCAGCTCCGGCAGCGCGATGCCTTCAGGTGCGCCGGGCCCGTAAACCACGTTGAACGGTATCCCGTATCGGCCGAAAGACGCCAGATACTGCGCGATGCCGTCATCCGGCCGCGTCCAGTCGGCGCGCATGGCGACGATCTCCGGTGCTGTCAGTCGATCCGCAACCGGCAAGCGTTCGAGGACAAGGCGCTTGTTGACCGAACAGGTAATACACCATTCCGCGGTCACATCGACGAAGACAGTGCGCCCTTCGCCGACCAGGCGGTCGATCGAAGCCGGTTCAAAGGGCTGCCAGAGCGCATCGTCGGCCGGCGCGGCATCGCCGCCCCCGCGCGTGGAACCGGGCAGCAGCGCCGGCACAAGGGCGGCAAACAGCAGGACCGCCGCCAGGATTGTGCTTGCCGGCCGCAGCGTCGGGCCGAGCCTTGGCCGAAGCCAGAGCAGGACCAGAACCGCCAGCAACAGCAGCCCGGCAATCACCGCGGGCGATAGCCCGGCGATCTCGGCAACGATCCGGAGCAGCCAGACCGCGGTCGCGACCAGAACGAGCGCCAGTATACGCCGCAGCACGATCATCCAGCGCCCCGGGCGCGGCAGCGCGGTCGCAAGGCGCGGCATCGCACTGACCAGCAGATAGGGCAGTGCGAGCCCGATACCCATGGTGACAAAGATCGCCAGTATCTCGCCGCTGCCGCGCGCCAGCGCAAAACCGACCGCGGTGCCAACGAACGGCGCGGAACAGGGCGTCGCGAGAAGGGTCGCCAGAATGCCGGTGCCGAATGCGCCGGCGACACCCGATCGTTCGCCGCCCGCCGCACGATTGCCGATCCAGGCGGGCAGCGGCAATTCGAACCAGCCGGCAAGATTGGCCGCGAACAATGTCACGAGCGCTGCCATCGCGACCAGGAACAGAGGCTGCTGGAACTGAATACCCCAGCCGATCGTGGCGCCGGCGCTCTTGAAGGCGATCAGTGCTGCGGCAAGCAGCAGGAACGAGACGACGATGCCGGCGGCCGTTGCAAGGAAAGATTTCCGCACCGCGCGCACCTCGCCACCACCATGGCCGACGACCGACAAGAGCTTGAGCGAAAGCACCGGCAGCACGCAGGGCATCAGATTGAGAATCAATCCGCCGAGCATGGCGATCAGCAGCATCGCTACGAGGCTGGCACCGGATGCGACGGGCGCCGCATTCGTTCCGCTGCCCGGTTCGATCGTCACCTCGACGCCGCGCGTGCCATCGACCAAAGTGAGCACGAGCGGCAGCGTTTCGAGCGGCGGCGCATCGTCGAGAAGCGGCTCGGCGTCGATACGCAGCGTGACCGTGTGATTGTCGTCGGCCCGGATCAGTGTTGGTGCCGGAAAGCGCCAGTCATAGGTTCCCTCGACCAGCAGGTCGGGCGAGACGAACGGCAGCTCGGAGCGCGCGACCAGCGTGATCGACGGCACAGTGCCGCTCTCGACGGTCGCTGTCTCGACGACGATGCCATGCGCCGTACCGGGTACCGGCACCTGCGATTGAAAGCGGTCAATGAGCTGCGCCTCGGGTGCGGGCGTCGCTTCGCCGGCCGGCAGATCGAGCGCGAGATCGGCTTCGTAGGGAATGCAGATCTCTTCGCAGAGCAGATAGCTGACGGTGGCGCGCAGCGCGAGCGGCTCGCCCGGCGTCGCGGGCGTCAGTTCGACCGGCAGCAGGACGGTGTCGCCATAGCCGAACGTGTCGAGCCCGAACAAGGTAAAGCGATGTGGCGCCGGCCAGGCGAGTTCGGTCGATGCAAGATTCAGCGATCCCTGCCAGTCGACGCTCACCGGATAACCGGCATCGCCTGGCGAGCGCCAATAGGTTTTCCAGCCCGGTTCGAGGCGGAATTCAATGCCGGCGGGAATCGCGCCGAGCGTGCCGATCCCTTCGACGGCGGTCACCAAACGGACCGCCCCTTCCGGCGTCTCGAACCAGTCGGACGAGGCCGCCTCGGCGCTGCCGGCGCCGGCGCCGAGCACTAGCAGGGCTGCCAGCGATCCGCCCAAAATGTCAAAAAATCTCATAGTTTCAATATACTGCGAATCTGCCCGAGACCATAGCCAGGCAACGCCAAGTTTCCGTCATATTCCCCTGCAGGATTTTGACACAGCAGCCCCCGGCTTGCCGGGCCGGCACCGGCGACTTAGGTAAACAGCATGAACGGTGCATCCATGAACGGGACAAATGACGGTCCCTATCTGACCGGCCAGCTTCTCATCGCCATGCCCGGAATGCGCGATCCGCGTTTCGCCCGTTCGGTCATCTATATGTGCGCGCATAACGAGGAAGGCGCGATGGGACTGGTGGTTAATCGGCTCATCAACGGCATCAGCCTGCCCGATTTGCTGACCCAGCTCGGTGTCGCGCAGACCGTTCCCGACGACGCGATTCGCATTCATTTCGGCGGCCCGGTCGAAGCCGCCCGCGGCTTCGTTCTGCATTCGACCGACTATGCGGCCGGCGACACGCTGCGAGTCGCCGAGGATTTCGGTCTGACCGCCAGCCTCGACATCCTGCGCGCGATCGCCGGCGGCAGCGGGCCACGCCAGCGCATTCTCGCACTCGGTTACGCTGGCTGGGGGCCCGGCCAGCTCGATATGGAAATCCAGTCCAATGGCTGGCTGTCGGCCCCGGCCGACGAGGGTTTGCTGTTCGACGATCATCTCGACGACAAATGGGAACGGGCGATCCGCAAGATCGGCGTCGATTTCAGCCATCTCTCGACCGACGCCGGTCACGCGTAAGGCACCGCGGCGCCGCGACAGTCGGCGCCCAACAAGCGCGTTCAGCGTGCCGGTGCGAGCAAATCGTTATCGACCAGGCCGAACAGTAGATGATCCTGCCAGCGATCGTTGATGCGCAGATATTGCCGCGCCGCACCTTCTTCGTGGAAACCGACCTTCAGGAGCAATCGCCGGCTCGCCTCGTTCTCTCGAAGACAGGCCGCTTCGATCCGGTGCAATCCGAGCTGATGGAACGCGTAGGGTAGCAACGTGCGCAGCGCATCCGTCATGTAGCCTTGCCGCGCATAGGCCTCGCCGATCCAGTAACCGAGCGACGCGGTCTGCGCCACGCCGCGGCGGACATGGGTCAGATTGACGCCGCCGAGCAGCGCATCGTCCGCATTGTTGAAGATGAACAGCCCGTAGCCCTCGTCATGGCGCCATTCAACCGCCATCGCATGCAGCCGGCGGCGGAATGCGGCGCGGCCCGTGCTCTCGACCGGCCAGCGCGGTTCCCACGGCGTGAGGAAATTGCGGCTCGCATCGCGCAGGTTCGACCAGGCGCGATAATCGCCATGGCGCGGCGGTCGCAGATAGACGCGCGTGCCGTCGAGCTGCCAGGCGCGCCGCCGCCCGCGCCCCGGCAGCATGAAGCCCAGAACGGGCCTGCGCTTGGCCAGCTTCATTGCGGGACGATCGTCTCAGGCCAGACGCGCCGCGATCGCATCGGCAGTCGGCACATTGCCGGACGGCCCGATCGAGGTGACGGTGGGCGGGCTCGCAATCAGACGCTGTGCAATCCGCGCGACGGCATCGCGGTCGACCGCGTCGATCCGGGCGAGCAGTTCTGCCGTATCCAACGGCCGGCCATAGACGAAGAGCTGACCGGAAAGCTGTTCCGCGCGGCTGCTGGTCGATTCGCGACCCATCAAAAGATCGGCGCGAAGCTGCGCGCGGGCGCGGGCGATTTCGACGTCGGTGACGCGCTCGGGCAGAAGGCGCAATTCGTCCGTCGCGATCTTTACGACCTCGGCGACCTCGTCGGCGCTGGTGCCGGCATAGACCCCGAACAGCCCGCCATCGTGATAGGACGAGGCGAAACTATAGATCGAGTAAGCGAGGCCGCGGATTTCGCGGATCTCCTGAAACAGACGCGAGGACATGCCGCCGCCGTAGAGCGACGAGAGCACGCCAAGCCCGTAGTAATCCGGATCGCGATAGCCGACGCCCTCGAATCCCAGCACGAGATGCACCTGTTCCAGCGGCCGCTCGATGCGGCGGTCGCCGCCGCGATAACGACCCGGCGTCGGCACCTCGCTATTGGTCGGTTTTATTGAACCGAACAAAGATTCAACGCGGCGCACGAAATCCACGTGATCGACCCGCCCCGCAGCCGCAACGATCATGCTTTTCGCGCCGTAATGCGCGCTCATATATCCGGCGACGGTGTCGCGATCGAGCCCGCGGATCACATTGCTGCGGCCGAGCACCGGCCAGCCGAGCGCCTGATCGGGATAGGCGGTCTCCTGGAAATGATCGAACACGATATCGTCCGGCGTATCTTCCGCCTGGCCGATCTCCTGCAGGATCACGTGCCGCTCGCGTTCGAGCTCGGCCGCATCGAATTTACTGTGCTGGAGGATGTCGGCAAGAATATCGAGCGCCAGCGGCAGGTCGTCCGCCAGCATCTTCGCGTAATAGCAGGTGCGCTCGCGCCCGGTATAGGCGTTCAGATTGCCGCCGACCGATTCGATCTCGATCGCGATATCGATGGCGCTGCGCCGCTCGGTGCCCTTGAACGCCATATGCTCGAGCAGATGCGAGATGCCGTTCAACTTCTCCGGCTCGTGCCGCGTGCCGACGCCGACCCAGACGCCGACCGAGACGGTCTCGATCCCCGGCATGAAATCGGTTGCGACGGTGATGCCATTCGCGAGGCGCGTGACGCCGATACTTTCGACGCCGTTCATGCCGCCTCGCCGGCGCGGCGATGCGCGCGAACATGGGCCTCGATGGCGGTCAGATCGTTGGGAAGCACGGTCAAACGCTCCTCTCGTTGCAGAAGATCCGCGAGCCGATGCGGCAGCGCGGGTCTAACGCCCGTCGCGGCTTCGACCGCGTCGGGAAACTTGGCCGGATGCGCGGTCGCCAGCGCGATGACCGGGGTGCCGTCCTTGGTCTTATGTGCGCGGCCAGCAGCAATGCCGATTGCGCTATGAGGATCGACCAGCATCCCGCTGTCGCGATAGAGCCGTGCCATCTCCGCTTTCGTGCCTTCATCGTCGATCCGGACCGAATCGAAGATCGCGCGTGCTTGTGCAAGCTGCGCCGGCTCGACCGAGAACCGCCCAGTCTTGCGGAATTCGGCGATCAGCCGGGCAACCTTGGCGCCGTCGCCATCGCAGAGATCGTAGAGCAGGCGCTCGAAGTTCGAGGACACCTGGATGTCCATGCTCGGGCTCAAAGTGGGGACGACAGTCTCCGCTGCCATCGTCCCGCTCTCGAAAAATCGCGTGAGGATATCGTTGCGGTTCGAGGCAACGATCAGCCGACCGATCGGAAAGCCCATGCGCTTTGCCGCATAGCCGGCATAGACATTGCCGAAATTGCCGGTCGGCACTGCGAAATCGACAGAACCGCCCTCACGCGACAGCATCAGCGCGCCGCGCGCGTAATAGACGATCTGGGCCATGATCCGCGCCCAGTTTATCGAATTGACCGCCGAGAGGCTCATTTCCGCGCGAAAGGCGCGATCGTTGAACATCGCCTTCACGAGATCCTGGCAATCGTCGAAGCTGCCTTCGATCGCGATGTTGTGCACGTTCACCGACTTGACCGTCGTCATCTGCCGGCGCTGCACCTCGGACACGCGACCCTTGGGATGCAGGATGAAGATGTCGATCGCCTCGCGGTCGCGGCAGGCTTCAATCGCCGCCGAACCGGTATCGCCCGACGTCGCACCGACAATCGTGATGCGTTTGCGGCGCTTCGCCAGCACATGATCGAACAGGCGGCCGACGAGCTGCAGCGCGACATCCTTGAAGGCGAGCGTCGGCCCGTGGAAGAGCTCCATGACATGGAGGCCCGGCTCGATCTCGCGCATAGGCGCGACATCGGGATCGTCGAACACGGCATAGGCTTCATCAAGCATCACGGCTAGATCGGCCGGCAGGATCGTGTTGCCGACGAACGGCTCGAACAGCGCCTGGGCGAGCTCGGTATAAGAGCGCGACGGCAGCCGCGTTTGCGCCTCGCGATCGAAGCTGGGCCAGTGTTCGGGCAGATAGAGGCCGCCATCGCCGGCGAGCCCCGCCAGCAATACCCCCTCAAAATCGAGCGCTTGGGCTTCGCCCCTGGTGCTCCGATAGCGCAAAAAACCGCCTCCGTTCGGGGTTCCGACCGGCCGGAACCCGGGCCGGCCGCAAGATGGCGGCTAACCTAGTCCGTGGGGTTTGGGGGCTGCAAGGCGCACCGGATCCTCCGAACGGCACGGATTCGCGGCTAATGCGCCCTTGCGATCCCGTCGATCTCGATGCGACAGTCGGAGAGAATGCGCCGCGCCTCGACACAGGTGCGCGCGGGCACCTTGCCGCTCGGGAAATAGGTCGAATAGACCGCATCCATCGCATCAAATTCGTCGAGATTGGTCATGAAGATACCGACCTTCACCAGATCGGCGTAGGTCAGACCGAATTCCGCGAGAACGCCGCCGAGCAGATCCATCGCCGCACGGGTTTCGGTTTCGATGTCGCCCAGCTTTACCGTCGGACCGATCTTGTCGGCTGCAATCTGGCCCGACACGAACACATACTCGCCGTCGCGCACACCGTGCGTGAAACTGGGATAGGCGTTTCCGCCCTTGCTGTTGCGATATTCCCGACTCATGAACGCTCCCCGTCTTCGCAGCCTGTCTTCGTTCAGCTCGCCTTCGGTCCAGCCGCCTTCGTTCCAGCCTTCTCGTCGCGCCGCCAGTGGAATACGAACCAGATGATCGCGAGTGCGCCGCCGAGCAGAAACCAGGTGACCGCATATTGCAGATGGTCGTTGCGCAGTTCGAGCCGCGTCTGGCCGCCGATCGGGAAGCCGCCGGGAAGGTCGGTTGCAATCGCTTCGAGATAAAGCGGCGGCCCGTTCGGTGCGAGACCGGCCGCTTCGCGCATCGCCGGCAGATCCATCCAGTACCAGTCACCGCCGCCCATCGCATCGTCGCCAGTCAGGTCGGCCGGCACATTGTCGGGCACCAGCCAGTTCGGTGCGCCCGGCCGGCGCACCAGCGCCACGATCGTTACCTGACCATCGAGCTGGCCTTCCGCGCGGGTCGCAGGATCCTCGCGATCGTCGGGTATCCAGCCGCGATTGATCAGCAGCTCTTCGCCGGTTTCGAGCACGAAGGGCGTCACGACCTGAAATCCGACATTGCGGTTCATCGAGCGCGCCAGCAGCAGCATTTCGCGATCGTGCAGGAAACGGCCGGTCAGTTCGGCGCGGCGGAACTCGAACGGCGCCGCATCCCCGATCGCCAGCAGTTGTTCAGGATCGAGCGCCTCGAGCGCCGGCCGCGATTCGCGCTCGGCAATCATTTCCTGCTTGGTGCCGAGCCGGTCGATCTGCCAGACGCCGAGCCCGAACATGAGCGCGACGCCAAGCCCGGCAAAGAAGGTTGCCCAGAAGGTGGGACGGAAGCGGCGCGGTGCTGGCGTCATCGGAACTCCGATCCGGCGCTGTCGTCGCGGCCGTTGTCCCGTCGGGCTTCGCCCGATTTATGACGGTATTGCAGCGCGATCAAAATCCCCTTGGCCGGACGCAGTAGCAGCAGCGACCCACCGAGAATGATTGGCGGCCACAAGACCATGTGCAGCCAGTAAGGCGGTGCGAACCAGGCCTCGACCAGCAGCGCGAGCGCCGTCGCGAGCGCGCCGACGATGAAGATCACAAACACCGCCGGCCCATCCGCGCTATCGGCCCAGGCGAGATCGAGCCCGCAGGCGGAGCAGCGCTCGCGAACCTTGAGAAGGCCGGTGAACAACGATCCGCGGCCACAGCGCGGGCAGCGGCAGGCAAGGCCTGTCGCGACCGGCGACTGCGTCGCATGAAAGTACGTCATCGCGCTCCGTTCCGGGCCGGCCGGAACGAGACGGCCGCCGGCAAGGCCCTCGGGCATTGCGGCGGCCGTTCGTTTCGACCGGCTCTGTCGTTGCACCCGATGCGGTCGATCGTGATCCCGACCGCGGCGGGCAGGTTGACGCTCTGCTGCGCGGCCTTAGTGGCCGGCATAGGGGCCCCCGCCCGAACCCCAGATGTAGATGACGAAGAACAGGAACAGCCAGACCACGTCGACGAAATGCCAGTACCAGGCCGCCGCCTCGAAGCCGAAATGATGCTCTGGCTTGAAATGACCGGCCCAGGCGCGGAACCAGCAGACGATCAGGAAGATCGTCCCGATGATGACATGCGCGCCGTGGAAGCCGGTCGCCATGTAGAAGGTCGATGAATAGATCCCGTCGCGGAACCCGAACGCCGCATGCGCATACTCGTAGGCCTGGACGCCGGTAAAGGTGAGGCCGAGCAGAATTGTGAGACCGAGGCCCTGCAGCAGACCCTTGCGATCGCCCTCGCGCAGCGAATGGTGCGCCCAGGTGACGGTCACGCCCGAGGTCAGCAGGATGAGCGTGTTCAGCAGCGGCAACTGGAACGGATCGAACGGCAGGACGCCGGTCGGCGGCCACACGCCGCCAATCTCTTCCATCGGCCAGAGCGAGGCATTGAAGAACGCCCAGAAGAAGGCCGAGAAGAACATCACTTCGGAGGCGATAAAGAGCAGCATGCCGTAGCGCATGCCGATCTGCACGATCGCCGTGTGATGGCCCTCGAACGTGGCTTCGCGCACGACGTCGCGCCACCAGAAGAACATCGTGACCAGCACCAGGGCGAGACCGATCGGCCAGACCCAGGACGCAACGTCGTGCATGAACAGCACGAGCCCGATTGCCAGAACGCCGGCGCCGATCGCGCCCACGGCCGGCCACGGGCTCGGGTCGACCAGATGATAGGGATGCTTGGCATCAGCGGCGTGGGTGCTCATCGGTTCCTCATTCTCTCATGTTCGATCGGCGGTCCGGATTCGGGATCCGGGCCGAAACTCAATTGACCTCGTCGATGGTTTCGTCGGCCGTATCGGCCTCGGAAAGCTGTGCGTCATTGCTCTCCGGCTCGGCCGGAAAGAAGGTGTAGGAAAGCGTGATGGTACGAAGCTGGTCGAAATCCGGATCGTCGAGAATTGCCGGATCGACATAGAACTGCACCGGCATGTCGACCGTTTCGCCCGGCGCCAGCGCCTGCTCGGTAAAGCAGAAGCAGTCGACCTTGACGAAATACTGGCCGGCATCGAGCGGCGTCACATTGAAGGTCGCGTTCCCGATGCTGGGCCGGGCCGTGAGATTATGGGCACGATAATAAGCGAGCGCCGGTTCGCCGACGCGGACCGTCACCGCGCGTTCGACCGGCTGGAACTCCCAGCCGAGTTGCTGCATCGAATCGGCATTGAAACGGATCGTCACGGTTTCGCTGCCGACAGCACCCGGCGCCGTTTCGGCGCGCTGCGTCGTACCGCCGAAGCCGGTTACCTGGCAGAACAGGCGATAAAGCGGGACCGACGCGGCGGTCAGGCCGATCATGGCCACGAGAACGCCCGCGAGCCAGAAAGCCGTCCTGCCATTGCGCCGCGCTGCCGTCCGGTTCATTCGCCGCCCATCCTGATGATCGAAACCAAGTAGACGATCACCACGAACGCCAGCAACGCGGCCGCGAGCGCGAGATTGCGCAGGCGCAGCCGGCGCTTGCGTTCGACATCGTTGAGGCTCCGCGGGGCATTCATCAGGCCGCCGCGCCCTGCAGCAGCGCGATCAGCCCGGGTGCCCGATCGAGGCCGATCATCGCGAACAGCAGGAAGAGATAGAGGATGGAAAATCCGAACATGCGGCGCGCGCTGCGCTCGCTCTCATCGAACCAGACCGAGATCGCCGCCGCGACGAACAGCAGACCCAGGACGAGCGCGGCGATGCCGTAGAGCGGGCCGGTCATGCCGAGATACCAGGGCGCGAGTGCGACCGGCAGCAGCGCCAGCGTATAGAGCAGCATCTGCAGCTTGGTGGCCCGCGCGCCGGCCACCACCGGCAGCATCGGCACTCCGGCGCGCGCATAGTCGCCGGTGCGGTAAAGCGCGAGCGCCCAGAAATGCGGCGGCGTCCACATGAAGATCAGCAGGAACAGCATGATCGGCTCGATACCGAGCGAGCCGGTCGCGGCAGCCCAGCCGATCATCGGGGGGAACGCGCCCGCGGCGCCGCCGATCACGATGTTCTGCGGCGTGCGACGCTTGAGCCAGATCGTGTAGACGAAAACGTAGAACAGGGTCGCCGAAGCGAGCAGGCCCGCGGCCAGCCAGTTGATCGCGAGCCCCATCAGCACGACCGCAAACAGCGTCAGCACGATCCCGAAGGAAAGCGCCTCGGACGGCTCAACGCGTCCCGCCGGGATCGGCCGCGCGCAGGTTCGCGTCATCACCGCGTCGATGTCGCGGTCATACCACATGTTGATGGCGCCGGCCGCACCGGCCGCTACGGCGATGCAGAGGATCGCAACCGCCGCCAGCACCGGATGCATCGACACCGGCGCCGCGACGATGCCGATCAGCCCGGTGAAGACCACCAGCGACATGACGCGCGGCTTCAGGAGCTGGACGAAGTCGCCGACGCTCGCGCCGATCGCGAGCGTGCCGGACGGCAGCGCGCGTGACAGCGTGTCGTTCCCCGCCCCTGCTATCTGCAGCCCGTCAGCCATCGCTTCGTCGAATCTCCCAAAAGCGAACGCCGCCGCCTGTCGGCGGATGCGGCGCCGGCGCCGAACGAATTCGCGCGCCTGCTATTTGACGCGCGGCAGCTCTTCGAACGAATGGAAGGGCGGCGGCGAACTGACCGTCCATTCCAGCGTCGTTGCGCCCTCGCCCCACGGATTGGCGCCGACCCTCTTACCGGCCACCAGCGTGTAGATCACGATGCCGATAAAGAAAATCGTTGCCGCGAAGGAGAGGTACGAGCCGTAGGACGCAACCTGATTCCAGCCGGCAAACGCATCCGGGTAGTCGATGTAACGGCGTGGCATGCCGGCGAGACCCAGGAAATGCATCGGGAAGAACGTGATGTTCACGCCGATGAAGGTCAGCCAGAAATGCGTCTTGCCGGCCCATTCCGGATACTGACGGCCGCTCATCTTGCCGAACCAGTAATAGAAGCCGCCGAAGATCGAGAACACGGCGCCGAGCGACAGCACGTAGTGGAAGTGCGCGACGACGTAATAGGTGTCGTGCAGCGCGATATCGATGCCCATGTTGGCGAGCACGACGCCGGTGACCCCACCGACCGTGAACAGGAAGATGAATCCGCAGGCCCACAGCATGGGCGTCGTGAAACGGATCGAGCCGCCCCACATCGTCGCAATCCAGGAGAAGATCTTCACGCCTGTCGGCACCGCGATCACCATCGTTGCCGCGGTGAAATAGGCGCGCGTATCGACATCCATGCCGACGGTAAACATGTGATGCGCCCACACGATGAAGCCGACGAAGCCGATCGCCACCATCGCATAGGCCATGCCGAGATAGCCGAACACCGGCTTCTTCGAGAAGGTCGACACGATATGGCTGATCATGCCGAAGCCCGGCAGAATCAGGATGTACACTTCGGGATGGCCGAAGAACCAGAACAGATGCTGGAACAGCACCGGATCGCCGCCGCCAGCCGGATCGAAGAAATGCGTGCCGAAATTACGGTCGGTCAGCAGCATGGTGATCGCGCCGCCGAGCACCGGCAGCGAGAGCAGCAGCAGGAAGGCCGTCACCAGCACCGACCAGACGAACAGCGGCATCTTGTGCAGCGTCATACCCGGCGCGCGCATGTTGAAGATGGTCGTGATGAAGTTGATCGCACCCAGGATCGACGATGCGCCGGCGAGATGCAGCGCGAAGATCGCCATGTCGACCGATGGCCCTGGATGGCCGAGCGAACTCGACAAGGGGGGATAGATCGTCCAGCCCGTACCGGCGCCCTCGCCGACGAAGGCGGAGCCGATCAGCAGCGCGAATGACGGGATCAGCAGCCAGAAGCTGATATTGTTCATGCGCGGGAAGGCCATGTCGGGCGCGCCGATCATCAGCGGCACGAACCAGTTGCCGAACCCGCCGATCATCGCCGGCATCACCAGGAAGAACACCATGATGAGGCCGTGCGCGGAAACGAATACGTTCCAGAGCTGCCCGTCGGGATCGCCGGCGGCGGTCAGCATGTACTGGACGCCGGGCTCCTGCAGCTCGAGGCGCATCAGCAGCGAGAAGAAGCCGCCGATCAGGCCGGCCACGATCGCCAGCACGAGGTACATCGTGCCGATGTCCTTGTGATTGGTGGAATAAAGAAAGCGCTTCCACCCCGTCGGATTGTGATGGCCGTGGTCGTGACCGTGCGCGTGGCTGGCGGATGGGTTGTTCATAATTGTCTGCCTCTCCCGATTCTCAGTTGCCCGCGCTTTCGAGCTGCGCCACTTCGGCAGCGGGCGCATCGATCCGGGCATATTCCTCTTGAGCCGTCGCGACCCATGCGGCGAATGCTTCCTTGGACACCACCTCGACCACGATCGGCATATACGCATGCCCGACGCCGCAGAGCTCCGAGCACTGGCCGTAATAGGTGCCCTCGACGGTGACGCGGAACCAGCTTTCGTTCACATGGCCGGGTATCCCGTCGAGCTTCACGTGGAAGGCCGGGATCGTCCATGAGTGGATTACGTCGCTGCCCGTGACCAGGATGCGGACGTTCGTGTCGACCGGCACCACGACATGGGTGTCGGTCTCAAGCAGTCGCTTCGAGGGATCGGTGAGTTCCGCCTCGGGAACCAGCAGCGCGTCGAAGGTAAAGTTGCCGTGATCCGGATATTCGTAAGACCAGTACCATTGCCGGCCGATCGCCTTGATCGTCATCTCGGCTTCCTCGGTGCGATCGGCGTAGTACATGAGCTTGAAAGACGGGATCGCGATCGCGACCAGGATCATGACCGGCACCACCGTCCAGAGCACTTCGACCAGCGTGTTGTGCGAGGTGCGCGAGGGTACCGGGTTCGCTTTCTCGTTGAAGCGAACGAAGCAGTAGAGCAACAGCGCGAGCACGAAAACCGAGATCGCCGCGATGATGACGAGCAGGATGTCGTGGAACCGACGGGCCTCTTCGGCAACCGGCGTGACGGCCGGCTGAAGGTTCATCTGCCAAGGTAACGGCTCGGCTGCACCGGCGAGGCCGGCAAACCCGGTCGCGGCGGCGGCCACCGCCAGCGCCAGAAAGAGCTTTCGGCTCACACCCATCTCCATCGTTCCCGTTTCGATTCCGGCATGGATACCCGAAACGCCGAAGCTTTTCAGCGGGGCCCCCATCCGCGGCGGGACACTACACCCCGCGCCTTCTCGTCTCAAGTCTCGCGCAGGGTGGGATCGCTTGCACCGCGTTGATATGAAGCAGTTTTTTTCAATCCGCATCATCCCTGCCGCAGAATTATGCGACGATCTGTCGCATAAATGCGGGGCCGATGCGGCGCGCGGGATGGCGCCGGGCAGAATCGGCGCCTATATCCGAGAGGTTCCACCGTCATATCGAGGATAAACGCCGATGTCCGCTCGCGCCGAAACCGACCGCCTTTTTTTCCAGCGTACCGGGCTCGAGGAGAGCCGCGTCGAGCGGGTTGTCGGCGATGCGCTGGCCGGCGCCGACGATGGCGAGCTGTTCCTGGAGTATCGCCAGAGCGAGGCGCTCGGCTTCGACGACGGACGGCTCAAGACCGCGAGCTTCGACACCGCGCAGGGTTTCGGGCTGCGCGCCATCTGCGGCGAACGCGCCGGTTATGCGCAGGCGAGCGAGCTCAGCGAAGCGGCGCTCGGCCGTGCCGCGGATGCGGTGAAGGCAGTCACCCGCGGCTATAGCGGGCAACTCGATGCGGCACCCGCCGGCACCAATCGGCATCTCTACGCCGACGACAATCCGCTCGAACAAATGGCATTCCCGGACAAGGTCGCCCTGCTGGCGGAGATCGATGCCTATGCGCGGGCCAGCGATCCGCGCGTGCGCCAGGTCAGCGCCTCGCTGCTCGGCAGCTGGCAGGCGGTGCAGATATTCCGTGCCGACGGTTTGCGCGTCGCCGATATCAGGCCGCTGGTGCGTTTCAATATCTCGGTCACCGCCGCCGATGGCAGCCGTATGGAAAGCGGCAGCCACGGCGTTGGCGGGCGCGAGCTCTATGCCGAGTTCGTCGGCGGCGGCCGCTGGCGCGCGGCTGTCGACGAGGCGGTGCGCCAGGCGTTGGTCAATCTCGATTCGGTACCCGCGCCGGCCGGCGAAATGACCGTCGTGCTCGGACCGGGCTGGCCCGGCGTGCTGCTGCACGAAGCGATCGGTCACGGGCTCGAAGGCGATTTCAATCGCAAGAAGACGTCGGCCTTTGCCGGGCTGATGGGCGAACGGGTCGCGGCGAAGGGCGTCACGGTGGTCGATGACGGCACGATCGAACGGCGGCGCGGGTCGCTCACCATCGACGATGAGGGTACACCGACGCAGTACACGACGCTGATCGAGGACGGCATTCTGGTCGGCTATATGCAGGACCGTCAGAACGCCCGGCTGATGGGCATGCGGGCGACCGGCAATGGACGGCGCGAATCCTATGCGCATATCCCGATGCCGCGCATGACCAACACCTACATGCTGGCCGGCGGCTACGACCCGCAGGAAATCCTCGCTTCGGTCGAGAACGGTATCTACGCGGTCAATTTCGGCGGCGGTCAGGTCGACATCACGTCGGGCAAGTTTGTGTTCACCTGCACCGAGGCCTATCGCATCGAGAACGGCAAGACGACAGCGCCGATCAAGGGCGCAACCCTGATCGGCAATGGACCCGATGCGCTGACCCGCGTCGCGATGATCGGCAGCGATCTCAAACTCGACACCGGCGTCGGCACCTGCGGCAAGCAGGGTCAGGGTGTGCCGGTCGGCGTCGGCCAGCCGACCATGCGGATCGACCGGCTGACGGTCGGCGGCACCGGCGGCTGAGCACCAGCCGCAGATTTTCCCCCAGCTACATTCGGTCAGTGCGATTCGGTGGAACGGCGCGCGTGAACGCTGCATTCGTGCCGTCTACGCAGAAGCGTTGAGCGGCCGGCAGCGACCCGGCATGATCGGCTCCGGCCAGAATGGCCAAAAGGGAGCGATCATGGCACGCGATCCCCGCTACGATATTCTGTTCGAACCGGTGCGGATCGGCCCGGTCGTCTCGAAAAACCGCTTCTACCAGGTGCCGCATTGTTCCGGCATGGGTGCGACCTGGCCACAGACGCTCGCGGCGATGCGGGGTGTCAAAGCCGAAGGCGGCTGGGGCGTCGTCTGCACGGAATATTGCTCGATCCATCCCACGTCCGACGATACGCCCTATCCATTCTGCCGGCTCTGGGACGAAGACGACGTACGCGATCAGGCGCTGATGACCGAGGCCGTGCATGCACATGGCGCGCTGGCCGGCGTCGAGCTGTGGCACGGCGGCTATCACGCGCTCAACCGGTTCAGCCGCGAAGGTCATATCGGACCGAGCGCGCGGCCAGTGCATGGCTATGATCCGGTGCAGGCCCGTGCGATGGACCGAACCGACATCCGCAACCTGCGAACCTGGCAATCCGATGCCGCCAAGCGCGCCGTGCGGGCCGGCTTCGATATCGTCTATGTCTATGCCGGACATACCTACATGCCGGCGCAGTTCCTCTCGCCGCGCTTCAATGACCGCAGCGACGAATATGGTGGTTCGATCGAAAATCGCGCGCGACTGCTGCGCGAGATGATCGAGGATACGCGCGAAGCAGTCGGCCCGAATGTCGCGGTCGCGGTCCGGCTGATGGTCGACGAATTCATCGGGCCCGAGGGCATTCTTGCCGAACGCGAAGGCAAGGAGGTTCTCGAAATGCTCGGCGAGCTGCCGGACCTCTGGGACGTGCAACTCGGCGAATACCACGTCGATGCGCGCTCCTCGCGATTCGTGAAGGAAGCCGCGCAGGAGCCGTATGTCGCCTTCGTCAAGCGATACACGACCAAGCCGGTCGTCGGCGTCGGGCGGTTTACCTCGCCCGACACGATGGTCTCGCAGATCAAACGGGGTATCCTCGACATGATCGGCGCGGCACGCCCGTCGATCGCCGATCCGTTTCTGCCGAGCAAGATCGAGCAGGGCCGGATCGACGACATTCGCGAATGCATCGGCTGTAACATTTGCGTCGCGAGCAACGGTACGGGTACGCCGATCCGCTGCACGCAGAACCCGACCATGGGCGAGGAATGGCGCCGCGGCTGGCATCCCGAGCGGATCGCGCCAAAGCATCGCGACGACACGGTGCTGGTCGTCGGCGCCGGGCCGGCCGGGCTTGAGGCGGCGCGCGCACTCGGCGAGCGCGGCTATCAGGTGCATCTCGCCGAGGCGAGCGGCGAGCTGGGCGGTCGCGTGCCGCGTGAGGCAACATTGCCCGGTCTTTCGGAATGGATCCGCGTGCGCGACTGGCGCCAGGGCCAGATCGCGCGCATGACCAATGTCGAGATCTATCGCGAGAGCGCGCTGACGGCCGACCAGGTGCTGGAATTCGGCTTCCCGAACGTCGTGATCGCGACCGGATCAACCTGGCGGCGCGACGGTGTCGGCCGCGCGCATCATCGCCCCATCCCCGGTGCCGATGGTTTGCGCGTCTACACGCCGGACGATCTCTTCGCCGGCACACCGATCGAAGGTCCGGTGCTGCTGTTCGACGACGATCACTATTACATGGGCGGGGTCGTGGCCGAGGCGCTGAGCGCACGCGGACTTGCGGTGACGCTGGTCACCACGGCCGGCACTGTCTCGGCATGGACCTCGGCAAGTCTCGAACAGTCCTACATCCAGGCACAGCTAATCGAGAAGGGCGTCGACATCGTCGTCAATCACAGCCTGATACGCATCGGCACCGAGAAAATGACGCTCGCCTGCGCGTTCACCGGGCGCGAACGAACGCTGCCGGCACGATCGGCGATGCTGGTGACGGCACGGATCGCCGAAGACGAACTCTACCGGGCGCTTGCCGCCGATCCGGGCCGGCTGTCGGCCGCGGGCATCGTCTCGCTGCGGCGCATCGGCGATTGCAGCAGCCCGGGAACGATCGCAGCGGCCGTCCATGCGGGGCATCGCTACGCGCGCGAATTCGGCGAAGCGTCGGTGGACGAACCGGGTTTCCGGCTCGAACATCTGCGCCACGAGGAGCGACAGCAATTCGGATGAAACGATTGTGCGTGAAACGGTTGCACGAAAGCAGCCGCGAAACGGAAGTCGTTCAGTCCCAGCGTTCGACCTTGATGAGCTGACCGGCCTTCGGCCGCAGCGTTACCACCGAGAGGCTGACCAGAGGCGGGTTCTGAGCCGGTGCCAGCCGCACCCGCTGGACCAGGCGCGAGAGAAAGAGCGGCGCCTCGATCATCGCAAGGCGGCTGCCGATGCAGGAGCGCGCGCCCGCGCTGAAGGCCAGGTAACTGCCCGGCTGCCGTTCGGTCGCGTCGAGAAATCGCTCCGGACGGAATTTGGCCGCCTCGGGCCAGAAATCCGGATGGTGATGAATGCCGAGAATCGAGACGCCGACCCGTATGCCGGCGCGGATCGGCATGCCGCCGATTTCGTCATCCTGATCGGCGACGCGGATCAGCAGCGGCACGGCCGGCCGCAATCGCATCGATTCGTAAAAGACCGCTGTCGTATACGGCAGCTTCTTCAGATCGTCATAGCCCGGCGCTTCGTTGCCGAGGGCCAGCACTTCCTCGCGCATTTTCGCGAGCACCGCCGGATGTCGCGACATATGGCGCAGGGTCCAACCGAGCGCGGTCGCGGTGGTTTCATGGCCGGTCAGCAGGAAGGTGACGATTTCGTCGCGCAGCTGCTTGTCGGTCATCTCCGGAAAATCCGGATCGTCGTGCGCGTCGATCAGGAGCGTGAGCAGATCGTCGGGCTTCACCGTCTCTGCGCGCCGGATGGCGACAGCGCGCGCCGCCATCTTGTCGAGCTCGCCGATGGCCACTCGAAAACGTCTCTTTACGTCTTCGCCCATGGCCGCGCCGAAATGCATGGCGCGCCCGCCATGCTCGAGCGCGACCTCGATTGCTTCGATATCGTGGCGCGTAACAAAATCGTCGGGCAGGGAAAACAAAGCGGTCGCGATGAACTCGACGGTTGCCGCGACCATGCCCGGCATTCCGTCGATGGGTTTGCCGCCACCGACCGCCGGCATCCAGCCGTCGATCACGCGATCGATGGCGGCGATCGCCTTCGGCGCTACCGTACGAAAGCGCGAAGGTGCAAAGGCCGGCTGCATTCGCGTACGCAACGCGCGCCATTTTTCACCGTTGGCGGCGAGCAGGCTATCGCCGACCAGCGGTGCGAACGGTGAGAAATCCTTGCTGTAGTTCGCCGTGTTGGTCTGCAACACATGGCGCGCCGTATCGGGATGGCCGATATGGATGAAAGCCGATCGCCCGGTGCTGACGCGCATGATCGGGCGCATATGCATCGCCAAGGTTGCCAGCTCGCGCGCCGGGTTCTCGTGGAAGCGCGAAAGATCGAGGCTGACGCCCCCATCGCCCGCGGGGCGACGGGCGCTTCCTGGCCGTGCGGGTTGGGCGCGATGGGGGGCGGGCGGTTTCATTCCGGCAATGGCTGCCTTTGCGGATGCAACGACGCAGACGCGATCAGCGTAGCCGGCCGATGCTCGCTTGGCGACCGAACTCTTGTCAGCCGGTCAGCGGATCGCCTCGAGGTGGA
This sequence comes from Rhodospirillaceae bacterium, assembly GCA_034439975.1. Classification (GTDB taxonomy): domain Bacteria; phylum Pseudomonadota; class Alphaproteobacteria; order Dongiales; family Dongiaceae; genus JAWXBK01. The sequence goes on from JAWXBK010000071.1 coordinate 66,963, forward strand.
GATGCGGCCCGCTTTCGGGGCGCAGCGTCACCGCCGAGGGGATCGGCCGCAGCAGTGTATCGGGCGCCCCAATCTTCAGTCGCCTGACGATCTGCAGGAGCCCGAGCGGCCCTTCGGTCAGCGCAAAGCGGCTGCCGAGACAGGCGCGGGGGCCAGATGCGAAGGGCATGTAGCTCGGCGAATCGCGCAGCGTCGTGTCGTCGCCGAGAAATCGCTCCGGCAGGAATCGTTTCGGTTCCGGCCAGACCGCGGGATCGCGGTGATAGGCAAAGACGGGCAGTGCGAAGAAGCTGCCCGGTTTGAAACGACTGCCGGCGATCTCGTACGGCTCCAACAGAATGCGCGGCAGAACCGGGATCGGCGGATGCAGCCGCATCGATTCGCGGAAGACCGCCGTTGCCAGCGGTGCTGCGGCCAGCGCCTCGCGCGCTGGCATCCCGGCATCGACACCCGCCGCCTCCCGTCGCAACGCTTCCTGTATGTCGGGATGCTGACCGAGCAGGCGCAGGGCCCAGGCGAGCGCCACCGCGGTCGTCTCGTGCCCGACCAGAAGAAACGTGAGCAATTCGTCGCGCAACTGACGCCGGGTCATTTCGTTGCAGGTCGGATCGTCATGCGCCGCCACGAGACGGGCGAGCACGTCGCCATCGGCACCGCCATTGGTGTCGGTTCGGTTGCGCTGATACATAAAGAGCCGCACCGCCACCTTGTCGAGACGGCGCATCGCCTGTTCAAAGCCCGGCTCGCGGGCGGCTAGTATTTTGTACATGTCACCGCCGCGCAGCCAGGCATGACGCGAAGCCGCCAGCAGCGCGGTGTTGATCGCATCGATATCGCCGTCATCGAGCATTCGCCCGTCGGTGCCGGCGAGAACACGCAGCAATACGTCGAGCGTCGCGCGTACCAGGCCGCGCATCACGTCGACCGGCTGTTGTCGGGCAGCATCGTCAATCCAGCGATCGATCACGATGTCGAAGGCATCGACGATATCCGCACCCATATCGACCAGGCGCGGCGGCGCGAAGGCGGGCTGGATGCGTTCGCGCACCGTGCGCCAGATCTGGCCGTGCGAGGTCAGAATGCCGTTGCCGATAATGAAACGGATCGAGCCATAGCTCTTGGCGAGTCCGTCGCCATCGAGGCCGAGAAAGGCTCGCGCGTCGGCCGGCCGCGTGAGAATGACGAAACGCTGGGTGCCGACCTCGGCAATTATCAGTCGTTCGGGCCGGCGCGCGAGGCGCGAGATGATCGGCAGCGGCGACGCAGCGAAACTGGCGGGATCGACCCGCAGCAGGGCTCCGGGCTGCCGCCCGCTCGGCGCCACGCGTTCACCGCTCATCTTTGGGCAATCCCCGCAAGGGGCGGCCGATCCGGATCAATAGGCGAACTCGCGGAACACCGGATCGACGCTGCCATTCCACTCCGTTTCATAGCGCTGCAGCTTGACCCGCGCGGGCGACTGGCCGCTATCGGCAATCGTATCGAGGCCGCCCAGAAAATGCGTCTCGTCTTCGCCATGCTTGAGCATCGCGCGCGCCTTCAGCCCCTGTCGCGCGATTGCCAGCGCGTCCTTTGCCCATTCCGCGACCCGCCGGCCGCGGAATGTGGCCTGCAGCGCATCGCGCGTCACGTCGGCGCGGAGCTTTTCGCGCTCGTCCGAGCTCCAGTCCTTGCACAGCGCCCAGGCGGCATCGAGCGAAGCCCCGTCATAAAGCAGCCCGGTCCAGAAGGCCGGCAGCGCACAGAGACGGTCCCACGGGCCGCCATCGGCACCGCGCATCTCGAGGAATCGCTTGAGCCGCACTTCCGAGAAGACCGTCGTCATATGATCGGTCCAGTCGCCCATATCGGGCAGCTCGCCCGGCAGCGCCGGCAGCCGCCCCGCGAGGAAGTCTCGGAACGACTGGCCGCTCGCATCGATGTAGTGGCCGTCGCGGAACACGAAATACATCGGCACATCGAGCACCCAGTCGACGTAACGCTCGAAACCCATCCCTTCGTCGAACACGAATGGCAGCATGCCGCAGCGGTCGGGATCGGTATCGGTCCAGACATGGCCGCGATAGCTCATGAACCCGGACGGCTTGCCCTCGACGAACGGCGAATCGGCAAACAAGGCGGTCGCGATCGGCTGCAGCGCGATGCCGACACGGAATTTCTTCACCATGTCAGCTTCGGAAGCGAAATCGAGATTGACCTGCACCGTACAAGTGCGCGTCATCATGTCGAGCCCGAGATTGCCCTTCTTCGGCATGTACGCGCCCATGATCTTGTAGCGGCCCTTCGGCATCCACGAAATATCCTCGCGGCGCCATTTCGGCTGGAAGCCCATGCCGAGCATGCCGATGCCAAGTTCGTCGCCGATGGATTTTACCTGCGCAAGATGACTCCGCACTTCGGCGCAGGTTTCGTGCAGCGTCTCGACCGGCGCGCCGGAGAGTTCAAACTGTCCGCCCGGTTCGAGCGAAATATTGCAGAGGCCTGAGGTGAGCGCGATCGTGTTCTCGCCTTCGCGAATCCGCTCCCAACCGAATTTCGCAGCAAGACCTTCGAGCAACGAGCCGATACCGCTCGGTCCGTCATAGGGAAGCGGGCGAAGATCGTCGAGACGGAAGCCGAATTTTTCATGTTCGGTTCCGATCCGCCAATCGGCCTTCGGCTTGGATCCCTGTTCGAGATACTCGACGAGCTGCCGTTTGGCAGTGATCTTGTCGCCGCGATCTTTCGGCGGTGCCGACATGCGTGCCCTTCCCCAGATCGGTCCGGTCTTACCCGCGGGCGGGAGGCCTTGTGGACCCGTCGCCCAGAACGGCCTGCCAGCAGGCAAGCGCGGCGAGCGCGGCGGTGTCGGCACGCAGGATGCGCGGCCCGAGACCAACGGGCGTAACAAACGGGAGGGCGCGCAGCGCGTCAAGCTCCTCGCGCGCATACCCGCCTTCCGGTCCGGTCATGACGGCCATCGGCGGCAGGCTGCGCGCACGCCATCCGACAAGCGTTTCGGCCAGTGGCTGCGCATCGCCGGCTTCGGCGCAGAGAATGATCCGTCGCTGCGCCGGCCATGACGACAACAGTTTCTCCAGAGTGACCGGCTCGTCGACGATCGGCACATCGAGCCGCTCGGTCTGTTCCGCTGCTTCCATCGCATGCGCCCGCAGCCGGTCGAGATTGACCCGCGCCACGACCGTGCGACGGGTCACGACCGGCAGCAGTCGCGCAACGCCCAGTTCGGTCGCTTTCTCGACCAGCCAGTCGATGCGCTGACGCTTGAGCGGAGCGAAGGCAAGCCAGAGATCGGGCGTTGCCATCTGCTTGCGCAACAATGTCTCGGCAATCAGTCGCGCCTCGCGGCGATCGAGCCGATCGATGCGGGCACGCCACTCACCGTCGCGACCATTGAAGAGACCGATCGGGGCACCGGCGCCGAGCCGCAGCACGTTCTTGAGATAATGCGCACGATCGGCATCGAGCGCGACGGCGACGCCATCGCCGAGCGGCGCCTCGACGTAAAGGCGCGCAACGATTCCGGGTTCGCTCTCGTCCTGCCTCGCCATGAAATCCGATCCGGTTGTGAAGAAGGCTGCCGACCGGCAAGATTGGAAGCATGACGGAATTTCCGAACGCAAGACAGGGCTTCACCGATATCGGTCGCAACGACTGGATCGACCGGCATCTGCCGGCCGCATGGCGGCCCTTTGCCCGGCTTGCACGGCTCGACCGGCCGATCGGTACGTGGCTTTTGCTGCTGCCGGGCTGGTGGTCGATCGCGCTGGCCGGCAATCCGGCACCGTCGATCCGCCTGATGCTGCTATTCGCGATCGGCGCGCTGGTGATGCGCGGCGCCGGCTGCACCTGGAACGACATCGTCGACCGGCGGATCGACGCAAAGGTCGAACGTACCGCGGCGCGACCGCTGCCGAGCGGTGCCGTGTCGCTGACCGGCGCGCTGATCTTTCTCGCGCTGCAATTGCTGATCGGACTTGCAATCCTGCTGAGCTTCGATCGGTTCACCATCCTGCTCGGCGCGATTTCGCTGCTGCCGATCGCGATCTATCCTTTCATGAAACGCGTCACCTGGTGGCCGCAGGCGTTTCTCGGCCTCACCTTCAACTGGGGTGCATTGCTTGGCTGGAGTGCCGCGGTCGGCGGCGATCTCGGATGGGCGCCGGCTTTGCTCTATCTCGGCGGCATCGCCTGGACGCTCTTCTACGACACGATCTATGCGCATCAGGACAAGGAAGACGATGCGCTGATCGGCGTGAAATCGACCGCACTCAAATTCGGCGATGCGAGCAAATCATGGCTTGCCGGTTTTGCGCTTGCGGCTCTCATGCTCTGGGCGCTCGCTTTGTTGCTGGCCGGGATCGGCTGGGCCGGCTGGCTGCTATTCCCCGCGGTGGCGTTACATATGGGCTGGCAGCTCTCCCAATGGCGGATCGACGACCCCGCCGATTGCCTCGCGAAGTTCCGCTCCAATCGCGATCTCGGGCTCATCCTCTTTCTGGTGATCCTCGCCGGCCGGCTGAGTGCATGACCGAAAACGGTGCAGGCGCGCGCCCTGCCGCGCCCCATGTCGATTTCATCCGCCGCGAGACCGTAATTGCCTCGCCGCCGCTGGTGCCGGAAGTCTCGCTCCATCTCGCGACCGAGATCACACCGATCTGGCATGCGAGCGAGGCGGCGCTCGAGCGCCAGGGAATCGATCCCCCTTACTGGGCCTTCGCCTGGCCCGGCGGACAGGCGCTGGCACGCCATCTGCTCGATCATCCCGAACTCGTCGCCGGCCGCCGGCTGCTGGATTTCGCTGCTGGTTCGGGCCTGGTCGCGATCGCGGCCGCGAAGGCCGGTGCCATCGCCGAGGCCAACGACATCGATCCTGTGGCGGCCGAGGCGATTGCGCTCAATGCCGCGCTCAACAGCACCAACGTCGCGATCGCGCCCGGCGATCTGACCGGCACAGCGTGCCGCTGGGATGTCGTGATGGCAGGCGACGTTTGTTACGAGAAGCCGATGGCCGAGCGGGTCTTTCCCTGGTTGGTCGCCTGCGCCAAGGCGGGTGCGCTCGTGCTGATGGCCGACCCGGGTCGCGCCTATCTGCCCGCGCGCGGCCTCGAACGGATCGCCGCTTATTCCGTACCGACGTCGCTCGAGCTGGAAGATCGAACGCTGCGCGAGACGATCATCTGGCGTATCCTGCCGCCCGCAACGGAGGACAGGCATGACGGATGAGAATGCGACCGAGAATGTGGGCCGGGTCGCCACCTTATGGCGCTACCCGGTTCAATCGCTGCGCGGCGAACGGCTCGACACACTCGAGATCGGCCCCAAGGGACCGATCGGCGACCGCGGCTGGGGTATTTTCGATCCCGAAGCCGGTCACATCGCAATCTCGGCACGCGGCAAGAAGAAATGGCGGCCGCTGGTCACCTGGCAGGCGCGCTATGTGCGCGAGCCGAAGCTCGACGCACCGTTGCCGCCGGTCGAGATCGAGTTCGAGGACGGCACGCGCCTGATGAGCGATCGCGCCGACATCGACGCGAAGCTCGCCGACCGGCTCGGCTGGCCAGGGCAGTTCGTCGAAGTCGCGAAGAGCGTGCCCGCTTACGAGCACGCGCATGTCCATGTGCTGACCAGCGCGACGCTGGAGACATTTGCAAAGCATTATCCCTCTGGCCGCTTCGAGCCCGAGCGCTTCCGTCCCAATGTATTCATGACGACCGAGGGGCTTTCGGGATTCGTCGAATCCGGCTGGATCGGTTCGGCGCTGCAGGCCGGCCGCATCGGTCTCGACATCGACGAACATTGCGTCCGCTGCGTGATCACGACGTTGCCGCAGGGCGACCTGCCGCAGGATGCCGGAATCCTCGCGACCGTGACCGAAACCAACAAGCAACATGCCGGTATCTATTGCAGCGTGCGGCAGGCTGGCGCGCTACGGCTCGGCGATCCGGTGCTCCTGACGCGCGCAACGGCTAAAGTTTAGCGCCCGACGCCTATCGGTAGCGTAGCTTGAAGCCGAGCACCGTCGTATAGAGCAGCAGCAAGACGGTGATCGCGAGCGTGACGACCATCGAATGGATGGCGATGCCGTAGATCAGCCAGAGCGTGATGCCGGCGACAGCCATCATCAGCATGATCAACGAGATATCGCTGGTCGAGCGCGTGCGCCAGACCTTGATGACCTGCGGAAGGCTCGCGAAGGTCGTCAGAACGCCGGCAACTAGACCGATGGCCTCGACCCACCAGACGCTCCACCAGCCCGTATCGCCGCTCATCGAAGCTCCTGACCTGTTCTGTTGCGCGCCGGAGCGTCCAACCGACGACCCTGCCCGTCAAATATCTTCCGTCAAACATCAGGCGCTTCGATCAACGGTCGATGATTTCGAGATGCGACCAGTCGCAACGAATCGGATCGCTGCGCAGCAGCGCGGTGCGGCGCGTACGCTCGGCCGGATCGTCGATCGCGGCGAGAATGAAATCCTCGATCGCATCCTGGTTGCCGCAGCGATCGTGCAGGGCGGCCAATGCTTCATTCTGGACGGCAGCACGATACGGCCGTCGCTCAGCCGCCATCGAGGCGAGCCCCAAAGGTGAGCCTTCGATCCGCATGACGCCGTGCAGGCTGACATAAGCGAGTGCAGCGTCGACCCGGCTACCGGTGTCGGTCTCGAGCCCCAGCCCGTTCAACCGCGCATAGACGTAGCTCTCGCCCACGATCTCTGTCGCATGCATGACGCGAAGTTGGGTTTCGTCGAGCCAGGTGATCGAAAGCCGCACGCGCATGTTCTTGCACGGATGGAGATTGCCCGGGATCGATCCGTAGCGCGTGACATGCGTCGCATAGCAGATGTCGTAATCGTCGAGCCAGGCGCGCGTCACCGGAATCTCGGTTTCCGGCGCATGCGCAAACTTACGCGCAAGCTGCGCCGGCGACTGGTTCGAGCCGATAGCCAGCACCGGCGTGCGGCCGGCGAGATCCGGCACATCCGGCATAGAATGGGCAGCATTGTTCCGGAACAGGAACGAGCCATCGGGAATGTCGAAGGGATAGGATTGCGCGAGGGCCAGCCGCTCGGCGCGGCCTGCCGGCACAGCCCACAGTGTCACGAAGCCTTGCCCGAGGCCGCCGCGGGCGGATCGCCGACCAGTCGTTCGATACGCCAGCGGCTCAGCGCATCGTCGACGCTCTGCCAGGCAAGTCGGCCCCAGGCGGCTTTCGCGTCGTCATGGCTCTCGAACGGGCCGTGCCAGATCTCTTCGCCCTCGGCCGGCGTCGAAAACCTCGTGTCGGTGTATCGGCCGCCGACCACCCAGTAACGGGCCGGCGCTTCGGCCTCGCGCTCCTGCTCAATGCGATAGCGCGCATGCGCATTGTCGACCGTGGCCCAGGCAAGTTGCTGCCAACGCACCCGCGCCGCTTCGAGATCGTCGTAGGGGCCGTGGCGCTCTTCCGCCTTGCCGCCGACGATGTCGGTGAAGCCGGTATCTGTATATTCGCCGCCAATGACCCAGTAGCGCGCCATGGTTCCGCCGCCGATGTTTTGCGCCGTCGAAGGCCGCCTGTATAGTCTGCCGCATGGCCGACTCGCAAACCACCACCCCGCAGGACTTTCAGGCGATCTACGACCGTTTTCAGGCGTCGATCTCGCGATACGATTGCGGCAAATTCTGCTCGCCGTTGAATGGCGGCTCGCCGGTCTGCTGCTCGGTCGACCATGCGATCCCGGTGGTGCAGAAGTCGGAATGGAAGCTTCTGAAGGGCCGCACCGATCTGTGGCGCCCCTTCAAGGCTTTCGACAAGGCCTCGCAGGATATCGTCGATGAATTGTCCGACGATTGTGCGGCAATCCAGTGCAAGGGTGCGCGCTTCTGCGAGCGCGACAACCGGACTCTTGCCTGCCGCGCCTTCCCGTTCTTCCCCTATCTCGACCGCAACGACAAGCTGGTCGGGATTTCCTATTACTGGGATTTCGAGGACCGCTGCTGGGTGCTCTCGAATCTGCAGATCGTCGAGCGCGACTTCGTGCGCGAATTCATAGCGGCGTACGAGTATCTGTTCGAGAAAGATCCCGACGAGTACCAGGCCTATCGCGAACAGTCGCAGGCGATGCGCCGCGTCTTCTCGCGCTGGAAGCGCCCGATTCCGATCGTCGGGCGCGAGGGCGGCTATTTGAAGGAACTGCCGAAAGGGCGCGGACTGGTGCCGGCGAAAGTCGAAGACTTCACCAAGCACGGGCCGTACAAATCGGCCAAGGCCTTCGCGCGCGAAGTACGCGCGCTCGGTGGCGTTGTCCCCTATGGCTGGGACAACGCGGCCGCTCTCCTGAAATAGCGCTTTTGGTTCTTGCCGCTCGCGGCCGCCGCCACGATCGCGGCGCCGCGCGATCCGCTCGTCAGGCGACCGTTTCGTAGACGGCGGGATGGATCCGCAGGCCCGGTACTGTCGGCGCACCGAGCTGTGCGATCATCTGCTCGACCGCGTTGTGATATTCCTGTTCGCTCTTCCACTCGGCGACATTGACGAGCGCAAAAGACGAGCCGGCCTCGGTTGCGCGGTGCAGCTTGCTCGAGACATAGCCGGGCTGCTTCATCAGAAAATTATTGTATCGCCGCCATACCTGGATGGTTTCGTCGATACGGTCCTGCGGGACCTCGAGGGCGCTGATCGTGACGATAGCCATGGCCAAACCTTCTCCCGAATTGAAGCCTGCGGGCCCTTTTCTGGCCCCTTTGCCGGCTTATTGTCAAACCGGGCCGATGGTTTCAGCGAACGGCCGGCGGCGTCGGATCAACCCAGATGGCGTCGGGCGAGTTCGTACCATTCGCGTTGGCCCTGACGAAATGGCCGTCCGGAGCGCTCATAGCCGCGCACCACTTCCTGCAGCATCGCATCGCCTTCCTCGTTGCGGCCGACACGTTTGAGGAACACGCCGTAGCGGCTGCGCGCCTCGGCGCCGGGAAAGCGCGCCACGGCATCCGCGTATCGCGCCTCGGCCTCGTCATTGCGGCCGGATGCTTCGAGCGCGCGAGCGAGTAACAAGTCGGCTGCCGGCATGTCGTAGCCGGGATTGGCGGCGCGCAGACGTTCGAGCGTCGCTGCCGCGCTTTCATGCGCGTCGGATGCGAACTGCGCACGGGCAAGACCGAAGAGCAGCACCGGATCGTCGCGGTGAACGCCGACCAGCGCGCCCTCATAGAGCTCGATAGCCTTCAGTGGCTCACCGCTGTCGATATAGAGATCGGCCAGCGCACGCCGATTGTCGACCGTGTCGGCCGTCTCGAACGCGTCTTGCAGCCGTCGGCGATCGCGCCCGGGGTCGACCGCGCGCACCATGCCGGCAGCCGCACGATGCGCGGTGCGGGTCTGGGTCATATCGGGCAGCACGGCCACGACGAAATAGATCGCGCAGCCGAGCAATGGCACGAACACGATGACGAAGATCCAGAAGAACGGCCGGCCCGTGCGGACGACATGAACGGCGAACAGGATCTGAATCAGGATGACGAGAAGGCCGAGAATTTCCATGCAGCGCTCCGGAAGATCACAACGACGGGCCGCCCCACCTGGCGCCCCACCTGGCGCAACGACTGGCGCAACGACTGGCGCAACGACTGGCAGGGAGATAGGCCCCGGATCGCCGTTTGGCGAGACGCTCGCGGTCCAAATCGGCTCCAAAGCCGGCGCGGATCGGCCGATTTGTGCCGGATTCGCCGATAGCCCGGGCCCGGGCGCAAAGCTAAGTTAGCCGCATGCCCTATCGCTCGCTCCGCGATTTCATCGCCCGGCTCGAACGCGAGAAGCGCCTGGTGCGCGTCGCGCATCCGATCTCGCCGATTCTCGAGATGACCGAGATCCAGACCCGGCTGCTCGCCGAGGGCGGGCCGGCTGTGCTGTTCGAGAATGTGCTCCGGCCCGATGGCAGCCGTTACGGCATGCCGGTGCTGGTCAACCTCTTCGGCACGGTCGAGCGGGTCGCCTGGGGGATGGAGCGCGAACCGAAGGACCTGCGCGCACTCGGCGAGACGCTGGCCTTCCTCAAACAACCGGAGCCACCGGGCGGCTGGCGCGAAGCACTCGAACTCTTGCCGATGCTCAAGACCGCGATGACGATGAAACCGAAGACGGTTTCATCGGCGCCCTGCCAGGAGATCGTGCTGACCGGCGCCCGGATCGATCTGGGTTCGCTGCCAATCCAGACCTGCTGGCCGGGCGAACCGGCGCCGCTCATCACCTGGCCGCTGGTCGTGACGCAGGGGCCCGATCCTACCGGCAACAAGGCCGATGCCTTCAATCTCGGCATCTATCGCATGCAAGTTCTCGGGCGCGACCGCACGCTGATGCGCTGGCTCAAGCATCGCGGCGGCGCTCAGCATCATGCGCGCTGGAAGGATGCGAAGCCGGAGCCGCTGCCGGCGGCCGTGGTGATCGGTGCCGATCCGGGCACGATCCTCGCCGCGGTGACGCCGGTACCCGACACGATGTCGGAATATCAGTTTGCCGGCTTGCTGCGCGGCGCCAAGGTCGAGCTGGTCGACTGCAAGACCGTGCCGCTCAAGGTGCCGGCCGAAGCCGAGATCGTGATCGAGGGCCATGTCGCGCTCGACGAATACGGCGACGAAGGCCCGTACGGAGACCATACCGGCTTCTACAACGCGGTCGAGAAATTTCCGGTGTTCACGGTGAGTGCGATCACGATGCGGCGCGATCCGATCTATCTCTCGACCTTCACCGGCCGCCCGCCCGACGAACCCTCGATTCTCGGCGAAGCGCTGAACGAACTTTTCGTGCCGTTGCTGCAGCAGCAATTTCCCGAGATCGTCGATTTCTGGCTGCCGCCGGAAGGCTGTTCCTACCGCGTCGCGGTGGTCTCGATGAAGAAGGCCTATGCCGGTCACGCCAAGCGCGTGATGATGGGCGTATGGTCGTTCCTGCGGCAGTTCATGTACACCAAGTTCGTCATCGTCGTGGATCACGATATCGACGCGCGCGACTGGAAGGATGTGATCTGGGCAATCTCGACCAACATGGATCCGGTGCGCGACACCGTGCTGATCGAGAACACGCCGATCGACTATCTCGACTTTGCGAGTCCGGAATCCGGCCTCGGCGGCAAGATGGGGCTCGATGCCACGACCAAAATCGCGCCGGAAACGCATCGCGACTGGGGTCGCAAGATTCGCATGGACGCGGCCGTAGTCGAAAAGATCGACCATATCTGGCGGGATCTCGGCATCCCGGGCAGCGGCAGGAAGATCTGGAAATGAGCGACGCAGCCTTCACGATCCGCAAGGCCCGCCTGTCCGAAGCGGATGCGCTCTCCGAGCTCGCGGTGCGTTCGAAGGCGCATTGGGGCTATGACGCGGCTTTCATGGCACGCTGCCGCGAAGCGCTGCGCGTCGATACCGCCGCGATGCGTCTTTTTCCCTATTACGTCGTCGAGCGCGACGGCGCGCTGCTCGGGTTCTACGGCCTCGAACCCGAAGCGGATCAGATCGGGCTCGCGTTCTTTTTCGTGGCGCCGGAGGCGATCGGATCGGGGCTCGGCCGGGCCCTGCTCGATCATGCAAAGGAAACCGCGCGCACCGAAGGCTATGACGAGCTGATCGCGATCGCCGATCCGAACGCGGCTTCGTTCTACGAAAAAATGGGCGGAAGGCCGGCCGGGGCGACGCCGTCCGAGGTCGATCCGGCGCGCCCCTTGCCGGTCCTGCGGTTTCCGCTTGTCTGAGCCGACACAACAGGTTCCTGCCGACGCACAGAAAAAGCCGGTGCCCGTCCGCGTGTTGCGGATCGGCCTCTACGTCATGCTTGGTTTGTCCGGGCTGTTGTTTCTCGACGTCGTGCTGCTGATGATCTTCTTCCGCAACCCGCCCGACAACATGGCGCATAGCAGCGGATCGAACGCGGTCTGGGTCGAGCAGCAATGGGTCGGCGAGCAACAGGACGGCGCGACGTACGATCTGTTCGCGGCGACGCTCGAACATAATGCGATCAGCGATGTGTTCTTCCATATCGGCCCGCTGGCGGCCGACGGCACGATCGATCCGGCCGTCTATGGCAATGCGGAAGCACTTCTCGCGGAACTCGAAATTCGGCTGCCGGCGTTGCGCGCCCAGGCCTGGATCGGCGGCCGCGAGAAAAGTGGCGACGGCTCGATCGATCTCGCCGACCAGACGGTGCGATCGCGCATCGCCGGAACCGCGGCGACGTTGCTCGCGCTCGGATTCGATGGCATTCACTACAACATCGTCCCGATCGAAAGCGGCAACCGTCGCCTGCTGGCGCTGATCGATCTGACGCGGCCGTTGGTCGATGCGGTCGATGGCACCTTGTCGGTTGCGGCGGCAATCATCGAGCCGCTGCCGGGAACGCGGCGCCCGATCGGGCGGATTTTTCCCGAAGCCGTATTATGGTCGCGCGAATATTACGCGGCGGTCGCCGAACGCGTCGATCAGGTGACCGTGCGTATGTAC
>JAWXBK010000072.1:0-20882 GCA_034439975.1 Rhodospirillaceae bacterium
CCCGACACCCACCCACCCCTTGCGTCGGCGCAATCGAGCGGCCATTTTGGCGCGCCGCGACATGCGGCAAAGCCTTACGGGCGAAGGGTTTTTCTGCCGCGGGACATGATGCGATGGCGAACGAGACGCAGATAACGGATGTCGCGATCATCGGCGCGGGGCCGGTCGGCCTTTTTGCCGTTTTCGAATGCGGCATGCTGAAGATGAACTGTCATGTCATCGACGCGCTCGAACAGGTCGGCGGCCAGTGCGTCGCGCTCTATCCCGAAAAGCCGATCTACGACATTCCGGCCTGGCCGACGATCGACGCGCTCTCGCTGATCGAGAAGCTCGAAGAGCAGATCCACCCGTTCCAGCCGACATTTCATCTCGACCAGCGCGTCGAGAAGCTCACGCCGCACAGGACCTCCGGGGGCGAGCGCTGGCTGATCGAGACATCCGCGGGCACGAAGATCGATGCGCGCGCCGTCATCATCGCGGCCGGCGTCGGCGCGTTCGGGCCGAACCGTCCACCGCTCGACGGGCTCGAGCGGTTCGAAGGCAAGAGCGTGTTCTATCTCGTCAAACGGCGCGAGGATTTCCGCGGCAAGCGCGTCGTGATCGCGGGCGGCGGCGATTCCGCGGTCGACTGGGCACTGTCGCTGCCCGAGGTGGCGGAGAAAGTCTATGTGGTGCATCGGCGGCCGAAATTCCGCGCGGCGCCGGAAAGCTGCGCGCGGCTCGATCAGCTGGTGAAGGACGGCAAGGTCGAACTGGTCGTGCCCTATCAGCTCGCGCGGCTCGAAGGCACCGCCGGCGGCGCGCTCACGCATGTCTTCGTCGCCACGCTCGATGGCGAGGAACGCGCGATCGAAGCCGACGTGCTGCTGCCGTTCTTCGGTCTTGCGATGAATATCGGTCCGATCGCCGAATGGGGTCTCGATCTTGAGAACCGGCACATCCTCGTCGATCCCGCGACCGCACAGACCAATCTCCCCGGCGTGTTCGCGATCGGCGATATCGCGCATTACCGGAACAAGCTGAAGCTCATTCTGTGCGGCTTCTCGGAAGCGGCGATGGCCGCGCACGCCATCCGCCCGCTGGTGCATCCGGGCGAGGCCTATCACTTCGAGTATTCGACCACCTCGGGCGTGCCGGGGGCTTAAGCGCGGCGCAATCGCCGGGTACCCGCCACCCACTCATTCGTCGTCGCCGGGCTAGCCCCGGCGATCCACGGTGGCGATGCACCGGGCCATTGCCGGATCGGCGGCGCCCGACCGATCCGTGGTCCGGCGATGACGGCATGTTCCTGTTTTCGAGCGGGCTCGGCGACTTGTTGCGCTGCGAGCCGGCGGCGGATGTATCCACAACTCTGATCGAATCCGACCCGCTCGCGCCGACCCTGCGCTGGGACAATCACATCCTCGCGCTGGGTTGAGCGCGGGCGGCCGCGCCGAAGCGCCCCCTAATACCGATAATATTCCGGCTTGAACGGGCCCTTTGTGTCGACGCCGATATAGGCGGCCTGGTCGGCGCGCAGGGTCGTCAGTTTCGCGCCGAGCTTCGCGAGATGCAGCGATGCAACCTTCTCGTCCAGATGCTTCGGCAGCACATAGACCTTCTTCTCGTACTTCTTCGGGTTCTGCCAGAGCTCCATCTGCGCGATCGTCTGGTTGGTAAAGCTCGCACTCATCACGAAGCTCGGATGGCCGGTGCCGCAGCCGAGATTAACCAGCCTGCCTTCCGCCAGCAGGATGATCCGGTTGCCGCCCGGGAATGCGATCTCGTCGACCTGCGGCTTGATGTTGTTCCATTTCAGGTTCTTGAGCGCGGCCACCTGAATCTCGTTGTCGAAATGGCCGATATTGCAGACGATCGCCCGGTCCTTCATGGCGCGCATGTGATCGATGGTGATGACGTCGATATTGCCGGTCGCGGTCACGAAGATATCGCCGCGCGGGGCCGCGTCTTCCATCGTGACGACCTCGTAGCCTTCCATCGCCGCCTGCAGCGCGCAGATCGGGTCGGCCTCGGTCACCATGACGCGGCAACCGGCATTGCGCAGCGATTCGGCCGAGCCCTTGCCGACATCGCCGAAGCCGGCGACGACCGCGACCTTGCCGGCCATCATCACGTCGGTCGCGCGGCGGATGCCGTCGACCAGGCTTTCGCGGCAACCATATTTGTTATCGAACTTCGATTTGGTGACGCTGTCGTTCACGTTGATCGCGGGAAACAAAAGCGTGCCGGCCTTCTCCATCTCGTAAAGCCGGTGCACGCCGGTCGTGGTTTCCTCGGTGACGCCGCGGATGTTCGAGCCGAGCTTGTCGTACCAGCCGGGATTCTTGTCGAGGGTGCGCGCCATCACCTTGAACAGCGCCTCTTCCTCTTCGCTCTTCGGCTTCGAGATCAGCTTGCGGTCCTTCGCAGCGCGGGGGCCGAGATGCACCAGCAAGGTCGCATCGCCGCCATCGTCGAGGATCATGTTCGGCCCGCCGCCGTCATGCCATTCGAAGATGCGATGCGCATAGTCCCAATATTCCTCGAGCGTCTCGCCCTTGGTCGCAAAAACCGGCGTGCCCGTCTTCGCGATCGCGGCGGCGGCATGGTCCTGCGTCGAATAGATGTTGCACGACGCCCAGCGCACTTCGGCGCCGAGCGCCTCGAGCGTGCGCACCAGCACGGCGGTCTGGATCGTCATATGCAGCGACCCCGCGACGCGCGCGCCCCTGAGCGGCTGCTTCGCGCCGAACTCCTCGCGCAGCGCCATCAGCCCCGGCATCTCGGTCTCGGCCAGCGAGATTTCCTTCTCGCCCCATTCGGCGAGCCCGATGTCTTTCACGATGTAGTCGTTGCGCGCGGCCATGACGGTCGATCTCCGGATTGGGTTAGTCGCAGTCTCTCGTGACGGGAAGGCGGCGGAAACAAGCCGCGCCGGGTGATAGCAGCGGACCCGGAGCGGCGCAACGGGAGGCCCTGTTGCCGGGATCCCCGGCCCTCGCCGGATGGCTCGGACCGCCGGCTGCGCGACCGGTCGCAGGGCGTTGCCATCGTTTGGCAATTTATGCGTATTATGCGTTAATCTGCGGCACGCTCAGGCTAGGCTGTTGAAATCGTCGAGCAGCGTGGTGATCCGCCCGGAATCGGTCTGCTCCATGATCACCTGCGCACAGCGGATCGCCGACAGGAGATCCATCTGGCGGATGCGCTGCTTCACCCGCGGCAGCGAATTCGCGGTCATCGACAGCTCGCGGATGCCGAGCCCGATCAGAAGCGGCGCATAGCGCGGATCGCCGGCAATTTCGCCGCAGACGCTGATCGGAATGCGCGCGCGCAATGCCGCTTCGGTCGCGAACTGGATCAGACGCAGCACGGCCGGATGCAGCGGGTTATAGAGATGCGCCACCTGCTCGTCGCCGCGGTCGATCGCGAGCGTGTATTGCGTCAGATCGTTGGTGCCGATCGCGAAGAATTCCGAAACCTGCGCCAGCGCGTCGGCGGCGAGTGCGGCACCCGGCACCTCGATCATGACGCCGAGCTGCGGAAGCGGATCGGCGAACGCAACCTTGCGGCGCTTCAGGCGCTTCACCGTCGCCATCATCGCCTGGCGCACCGCGCGCACCTCGCTCGCGGCTGAGACCATCGGCAACAGGATGCGCACCAGCCCGTGCGCTGAGGCACGCAGGATCGCGGCGAGCTGGGCATCGAGCAGGGCAGGCTCGCGCAACGAGAGGCGGATCGCGCGCAGACCAAGTGCCGGATTGGCCGATTCGCCGAACCGGTCGGTCAGCGATGCCGCGAGCTTGTCGGCGCCGAGATCGAGCGTGCGGATGGTGACCATCTTGCCGGCCATCGCCTCGATGATGGTCCTGAACCCCTGATATTGCTCGTCCTCGTCGGGCAGATCGGGCCGGTTCATGAACATGAACTCGCTGCGCAACAATCCGACGCCTTCGGCACCGTTGAGCAGCGCCTGCTCGAATTCGCGCGGCAGTTCGAGATTGGCAGCAAGCCGGATCGTGGTGCCGTCGCGCGTCACGGCCGGCAGACGGCGCAGCCGCGCAAGCTGGCGCTCGAGCCGCACGCCCGCCTCGCGCCGGCGCTGGTAGCGGCGCTGTGTCGTCGTGGTCGGGTTGACGATCACGACGCCCGCATCGCCATCGACGACCAGCAGATCGCCCGCCTGCACCCGGCCGATCAGTTCGGTCGCGCCAAGCACCGCCGGCAGGCCGAGCGAACGCGCCATGATCGCGGTATGGCTTTCGGCACCGCCCAGCACCGCGGCGATACCGGCGATGCGCTTGGGATCCATCAGCGCGGTATCGGCCGGCGTCAGCTCTTCCGCGATGACGATCGAGCCCTCGGCCGCATGCGCATAGGCCTCGTAAGGCGTCTGCGTCAGGTTGCGGATCAGACGGTCGCCGACCTCGCGGATGTCCTGCGCGCGCGCGGCGAGATAGGGATCGTCGAGCGCCGCGAAATCGGCGGCGACTTTCGAGATTTCCTTGAGCACCGCCGCTTCGGCATTGATCCGCTGCTCGGCGATGCGCTTTTCCGCACCGCGCAGGATGCGGCTGCCGGTGAGCATGTGACGATGCGCATCGAGCAGGAACCCGACTTCCTCGCGCGCGGCGGCGGGCAGCGCTTCGGATTTGGTGCGCAGTTTGGCGAGCTGTTTCTGGCCTTTTGCGACCGCGTTGCGAAAGCGCGTCAGTTCCTCGTCGACGGCGTCGGGCTCGATCTCATATTCCGGCACCGAGACGCGGCCCGATTCGACGACATGCGCCGGACCGATCGCGATGCCCGGCGCGACGCCGAGGCCTTCGAAGATCTCTTCCTTGCCGGCTTTTTCCTTCGCGCGGGGCATCGGCTCAGGTCTCCCCGAAGCCGGAATCGACTAACGCCGCGAGCGCGGTCAGTGCCGCCTTCGCGTCGGGCCCCTTTGCGGTCAGCAGCAGGATCGTCCCGGGTCCCGCCGCGAGCATCATCAACCCCATGATCGAGCGACCGGAGATCGACATGCCGTCATTCTCGACCGTCACCTCGGCATCGAAGGTCGAAAGCGTCTGGACCAGTTTTGCGGCGGCGCGCGCATGCAACCCGCGTTCGTTGCGGATGCGGACATTGCGAACCAGTGGCGTCGTGGTTGCGTCCATGCGGTTCCGGTGCGATCTCGTACGATCAGTGGCGTGCCGTCTTGCGGCCGCTCTCCTGAGCAAGCAGTTGCGATGCGACGTTGATGTATTTGCGACCGGCCTCCTGGGCGCGCAGGACCGATTCGGCGAGCGTTGCCTCTTTGCGCACGCTGGCGAGCTTGATCAGCATCGGCAGATTGACGCCGGCGATCACCTCGACATTGGCGCGGTCGAGCACCGAGATTGCGAGATTGGAGGGCGTGCCGCCGAACATGTCGGTGAGCAAAACCACGCCGTCGCCGGTATCGACTTCGGCGACCCGTTCGATGATCTCGGTGCGGCGCTTTTCCATGTTGTCGTCCGCATCGATACAGACCGCGGCGACCTGCTGCTGCGGCCCGACCACATGCTCGAGGGCGGCCAGAAATTCGGCCGCGAGGCGGCCGTGCGTCACCAGGACGATGCCGATCATGCCGTCGCTCCCTTTGCGGTGGATGAAAAGTCCGGTGCGGCAGGCTCTGCCGCCGCCCGGTTGGACGCGGGCCTGTCTTCGAGACCCCGCCCCAGATCGCGGTGGGTGAGACTGGCCGCACGGCCGGCGCGATGCAAGACCCCGGCGAGCCGCTCGGCCACTGCGACCGAACGGTGCCAGCCGCCGGTGCAGCCGATCGCGATGGTGAGATACGCCTTGCCCTCCGCCTCGTAGCGCGGCAGCAGCGGCAGGATCAGCCGATCGAGCGCGGCCGAGAAATCGTCATAGCCGGGATCGCCGGCGATAAACGCCGCGACCGCCGGATCGGTGCCTGGCAGCGGACCGAGCATCGGATCGTAATGCGGGTTACGGAGGAAGCGCACGTCGAACACCAGATCGGCTTCGCGCGGCACGCCGTGACGATAGGAGAACGAAACGATCGAGATCGTCATGCCGGGTGCCGCAGTGGGCGCGAAATGTCCTTCGAGCACACGCCGCAGATCGGCCGGCGCGAAATCGGTCGTATCGATCACCAGATCGGCTTCGGCGCGCAGCGGTTCGGTCAGTTCGCGCTCGCGCCTGATGCCGTCGGCGACCGGTCGATCGGGTGCGAGCGGATGGCGGCGGCGGGTTGCCGCGAAACGACGCAGTAGCGCTTCGGGCAGTGCCAGCAGATAGACGAGACGCACGCCGGCACCGGTTTCGGCACCGATTGCGGCAAGCCCGTCGAGCAGTTCATGCACCGCGAAATCGCGCGTGCGGCAATCGATGCCGACGGCGAGCGGTCGCGCACCGGCTGCCGCGGCGAGACCCGGCAGCAGTGCAAGCGGAAGATTGTCGACGGTCTCGTAGCCGAGATCCTCGAGGATCTTGAGCGCGGTGGTGAGCCCGGCGCCGGCGAGGCCGGTCACCACGATCAGCGGCGATCCGCCGCTGGAATCGGCACGGCCGGCGCTTCCGGTTCCAACGCTTCCGGTCTTTGAACGATCGGTCATGGAGCGGCGATTATACCCGCCGCCACGGCCCGCACCATGAGCCGGACCCGGGCCGGGGCCGAGGCCTCGAACGGGTCGAGCCGGCAGAGCGGCAGATGAAGTCCGGCCAGAACCACGGTTTCGCGCTCGGGCAGACGCTCGGGATGCCCGCCCGGCACCAGGTCGACAACCAGCCGAATGGGCACCGTCGCGATCGTCGGCACCGGCAGGATGCCGAGACCGCGCATCTCGATGCGGCCGCGGCAGGATGCGGGCGCGGACGCAGGCAGGGTCGCCATCAGCCGCTCGCCATCGGCTGTGAGCGCGACGACATCGTCGGCGACAAGGAACGCGCCGCCATCGATCAGGCGGAGTGCGAGATCGGATTTACCGGCACCGGCCGGTCCGCGCAGCAACACGCCGCAGCCGTCGATCGCCACGCAGGTCGCGTGCGCGAAGAGCGGCTGCGCCGGCTCAGTCATCGTCGAAAGCGGGCAAGGTCACCATGAAGCGCGCACCGACGATCCGGTCGTTCGCATCGAAGATGTTCGACGCCTCGATCGTGCCGCCATGCGCCTCGACGATCTGCTTCGAGATCGACAGCCCGAGCCCGGAATGCGAACCGAATTTTTCGCCCTGCGGCCGCTCGCTGTAGAAGCGATCGAAGATCGCCTTGAGCTTGCCCGGCGGAATGCCCGGCCCCTGATCGGAAATGATGACCCGGACCGTGTGGCCGAGCCGCGCGCAGGCGAGAAGGATCTCGCCGTCCGGCGGGCTGAACGAGACCGCATTCTGCAGGAGGTTGCGCAGGACCTGGACCAGCCGGCCCTCGTTGCCGCGCACCGCCAATGTCTGATGCGCCGATATCTCGAGATTGAGATGCGGCCCCGCCCCGTCATGCGCCGTCTCGTGCAGATCGACCAGGGTTGCCAACATGCGCCCGAGATCGACGGGCTCCATTTCGCTGCGCGACATTTCGGCATCGACCCGCGATGCCTCGGAGATATCGCTGATCAGCCGGTTCAGCCGCTGCACGTCATCGAGGATGACGCTCATCAGCTTACGCTGCTGCACGGGATCCTCGATTCGGGCGACGGTTTCGACCGCACTGCGCAGCGAGGTAAGCGGGTTCTTGATCTCGTGCGCGACGTCGGCGGCAAACCGTTCGATCGCATCCATGCGCTGCCACAAAGCCTGCGTCATGTCGCGCAGCGCGCCGGACAGTTCGCCGATCTCGTCCTGCCGCCGCGAGAAATTCGGCAGTTGCGTTTCGCGGCCGTGACCGCGCCGTACCAGTTCGGCCGCATCGGCGAGACGCCGGATCGGCCGTGCGATCGTGCCGGCCAGATAGAGCGACAGCATCACAGTGACGAACAGACCGATGCCGAACACGGCGAGAATGTTGAAGCGCAAACTGCGCACCGATTCCTCGATGCCGGTGCCTTCGATGCTGAGCATCAGCGCACCGAGCACCTGCCGGTAGCGCTGGATCGGCACCGCTGCCGACAGCACCAGCCTGCCATCTTCGTCTTCGCGCACGACGCTGCCGGGTTCGCCGGTCAGCGACTGCATCACCTCGCCGTAATCGTTCGCCCGCTGCTCCGGCCGCTCGCTGTAGAGCGGCCGCTGGTCGCGATCGGGCAGGATCGACACGACCCAGTCATAGAGATCATTCATCAGGCGGCTGAACAGATCGGCCGGCCAGTTCGGCGGCGGCAGCGTCTCGATCTCGACGATGCCGGCGGGTCCGGCGAGACGGAAGGAATCGGCGATCAGGCTGCCGTCCTGATCGAACACGCGGGCACGCGATTCGGCCGGATCGACCAGGCGGCGCAACGTCGCGCGCGTCGCCTCGACCAGCAGCCGTTCGTCGCCGAGCGGCCCGGTTACGACGCCGCTGGTCGCGATCGCGCCCGAGATCAGTTCCGCCTCGGTGCGCAGCGAGGCGAGCCGGCTGCGAATCAGGTCTTCGCGATACTCGTCGAGATAGAGCAGGCCGGCGACCGGAATGGCGATCGCCAGCACGTTCAATGTGAGGATGCGCAGCGTAAGCGGCGAGAAGCGGCGCCGGCGATAGGGCGTCCGCGCGGTGCCGCGGCGACGGCGCGCTTTGTCGAACACGGATGCGGTCTCTGCCGCATCGTCCGACAGGATGTCGCGCTCGCGGTGCGCTTGCAGCTTCATCGAGGAGCGCCCCCTGCGCGCCGGACCCGCGGTCCCCCGACCGCGCCGGGATCAGCTTTCCTTGTAGCGGTAGCCGACGCCGTAGAGCGTCTCGATATGCGAGAATTCCTGATCGACCGCCCGAAATTTCTTCCGCAGGCGCTTGATGTGGCTGTCGATCGTACGGTCGTCGACATAGATATGCTCGCCATAGGCCGCATCCATGAGCTGGTCGCGGCTTTTAACATGACCCGGCCGCATCGCGAGCGCCTTCAGCAGCATGAACTCGGTGACGGTGAGCTCGATATCCTGGGTGCGCCAGCTCACGAAATGCCGCGCCGGATCGATCATGAGATCGCCGCGCCGGATCGCCTCGGGACTGACCTCGTCCTTGTTGCCCTCGCGCACCGCCTGTTCGCGACGCAGCAGAGTACGGATGCGCTCGATCAGCAGCCGCTGCGAGAACGGCTTTTTGATGTAGTCATCGGCGCCCATGCGCAGGCCCATGATCTCGTCGACCTCGTCGTCCTTCGAGGTGAGAAAGATCACTGGCATCGCGCTCGACCGGCGCAGCCGCTCGAGCAGCTCCATCCCGTCCATGCGCGGCATCTTGATGTCGAGCACGGCGAGGTCGACCGGATCGGCGGCCAGGCCGCGCAGCGCCTCGGCCCCGTCGGTGAAGGACCTGACGGTGAAGCCTTCCGCCTCGAGCGCCACGGTGACGGAGGCGAGGATGTTGCGGTCGTCGTCGACCAGCGCGATGGTTTGCGGCACGGTTTGATGCTCCCCTGAGAGAAGGTAGGTAACCCCTTCGACGCTGCCAAGCTCGCCCTCAAACCCGGCGGGATTGCGGCGTATTTCCGGCTTTCCCCAGCCGGGAGCGAGGTAATCCGGGGGTTTTCGCTCCTCGCCCATTGACTGGCAGCAGCCGTCGATCGACCGCGCCGAGGCGCGACCCTGGCCCGGTTGACCCGTCCCGATACCCGCCCGAGAGTGCCGGCATGAACGAATCGACAGTCCGGAAACCGGCGCCGACCCTGCCGGAAGACAATGCAACGCTCGCCCGCCGGCTCATCGCCGATGCCGGCTATGCGAGCCTCGGCACCCGCCTCGCGTCTTCAGATAGCGAGCAAGCCGGCTGGCCTTATACCTCGCTGGTGCAGGTGGCAAGCGACGCGGCCGGAAACCCGATCCTGCTAATCTCCGATCTCGCGGCGCATTCGGCGAATATCGCCGGGAATCCGCAGGTCTCGCTCTTGTTCGACGGTACCGCCGGTTACGAGGATCCGCTCGCTGGCCCGCGCCTCACGCTGCTGGGCGAGGCCGCGACGACAACCGATCCCGCGATCCGCGAGCGGTTTCTCCAGCGCCATCCCAAGTCGTCGCTCTATGCCGGGTTCAAGGATTTCCGATTCTATCGCGTGACGATGCTGCGTGCGCATCTGGTCGCCGGCTTCGGCCGCATCGTCTGGATCGAGGGTGAACAACTGAGGTCCGACGCGCGCTGACCCGATCGTGATCCCCCAAACGACGAGCGCCGGTGCAGGGGTGTGCACCGGCGCTTGTCGATCACCCGACAGTCATCGCAACACGCTTCAGAGAGGGGGGGGGCCGCCGCACGGGGAGGGATTTGCGGTCCCGTGCGGCGGCTTGGGGGAACGACTGTGTCGAGGGGTGTTGCGGGACCCCTGTTCAGTCGTTCGACGCCTCGTCAATCAACCTGGTCGACGACGTAGCCTGCAGCGGCGCCAGCGGCAGCACCAATGGCAGCGCCCGTTGCGATGCCAAGGCCACCGGTCAGCGCACCGACCACAACACCTGCGCCCGCACCGATCGCGCCACCGGACAACATGCTCTGCTCCGTCGAATTGAGACCTGAGCAACCGGCAGTCGACAACAGCGCGACAACGCAAAGAGCGGGAAGAGTGCGTTTCATCCTGCGAGCCTCCGTTGTTCGTCCGACCCTTTGGATATAGGGGTGGGTCGCCGGGGCGTCCTGTGGCAAAGCTGTGCCGCCCGCCAGTCGCCCCGGACCAGCGAAAATGCCGACCCGACGGGGCGATCCGATCCAGCTCGACCGAAGCCGGCGTTATGCATCGTACCGACGCACGCGGCGGCAGGCAGCAAGACAAAATACAGGCAAAGGGTTAAATATATTTATTCTTATACTTTCGCGTGTTTCACTCGGTTGCCAGGATGGCGGCCCGGCGCGGAGAGACGCCCGTCATGCGAGGGGGCGAAGCCGCCGAATTCTGAGCGGCCGTCAGCATAGGGTTGTGGAGGGCTGAGACGCCGGGCGCATGAACGGCGTATGTGGCTGCGCGGGCGTCAGTGCGCCTCGGCCCAGTTGTCGGCGATGCCGGCAGCGGCAACCAGCGGCACCGAGAGCTCGAGCGCGGGGCCGGCCGCACCCTCCATCACACGGCGCACCAAAGCCGCCGTCTTCTCGGCCTCTTTGGCCGGCACCTCGAACAGCAGTTCGTCATGCACCTGGAGCAGCATGCGCGCACCGAGCTTCTCTGCCTCGAGCGCAGCCGGAATGCGGATCATCGCGCGCTTGATGATGTCGGCGGCGGTGCCCTGGATGGGCGCGTTGATCGCGGCGCGCTCCATGAAACTGCGGCGCGCGGGGTTCTTGTCCTGGATACCCGGCAGATGGCAGCGCCGCCCGTAGAGCGTGACGACATAGCCTTGCTCATGCGCTTCCTTGCGCGTCCGTTCCATGTAGGCGCGGATGCCGGGGAAGCGCTCGAAATAGGCTTCGATGAAGGCCTTCGCCTCACCCTGCGCGATGCCGAGCTGGCGCGCGAGGCCAAACGGGCTGATGCCGTAGATGATGCCGAAATTGATCGCCTTGGCGCGGCGCCGCACCATCGGATCCATGCCTTCGACCGGCACGCCGAACACCTGGCTTGCGGTCATCGCGTGAATGTCGATGCCGTCACGGAACGCATCCTTGAGCGGTTGCACGTCGGCCATGTGGGCGGCGATGCGCAACTCGATCTGCGAGTAATCGACCGACAGCAGCTTCATGCCCTTCTCGGCAACGAAGGCATGGCGGATCTTGCGGCCTTCCTCGGTGCGGACTGGAATGTTCTGCAGGTTCGGGTCAGTCGAGGAGAGCCGTCCGGTCGAGGTCGCGGCCAAAGCGAAGCAGGTATGGACGCGGCCGGTTGCCGGATTGATCTGCTCGAGCAGCGCGTCGGTGTAGGTGCTCTTGAGCTTCGCGAGCTGGCGCCAGTCGAGTACACGCACCGGCAGATCGTGGCCCTGTGCCGCGAGATCATCGAGCACGTCGGCGCCGGTCGAGTACGCGCCGGTCTTGCCCTTCTGGCCGCCAGCGAGACCCATCTCGTCGAACAGAACCTCGCCGAGCTGCTTGGGCGAGCCGATATTGAATTCGCGACCGGCGAGTTTGTGAATCTCGGTTTCGAGTTCGCCGAGCCGCTTCTCGAAATCCTTCGAGAGACGCTGCAGCGCGACGCGATCGACCTTCACGCCGGCCTGTTCCATCGCGGCCACGATCGGCACCAGCGGCCGCTCGATCGTCTCGTAGACGGTGAGCAGCCCCTCGCGCAGAAGCATCGGTTTCAGCAGGCCGGCGAGCGCCCGGGTGACGGCGGCATCCTCGGCCGCATACTCGCAGGCGCGATCGAGCGGCACGCGATCGAACGAGACCTGCGCCTTGCCGCTGCCGGCAACGTCGCTGAACTTGATCGTCGAATGGCCGAGATGCAGTTCGGCCAGTTCGTCCATACCGTGGCCGTGGCCGCCGGCCTCGAGCACATAAGACATCAGCATCGTGTCGTCGATCGGCCCGATCGCGATCCCGTGCCGGTGCATAATGACGGTGTCGTATTTGATGTTCTGACCGATCTTGAGAATCGAAGGATCCTCGAGCAACGGCTTCAGCAGCGCCAGCGCGCGGTCGATCGGGATTTGGCCGGGCAGCAGCGCGCCGCCCGATTTGTCGCCGTCGCCGCCGGCATCGCCGAGATCGAGACTGCCCTGCTCGCGGCCCGGCCCGCGATGGGCGAGCGGCACATAGCAGGCCTCGTCCGGCATCACCGAGAGCGAGAACCCGACCAGGTTGGCGACCACCGCATCGAGCGCCGTCGTTTCGGTATCGAAGGCGACGGCACCGGTCTCCCAGGCCCGCGCGATCCAGCCGGCGAGCGCCGCCTCGTCGGTCACCAGATGGCAGGCGAATTTGCCGGTCCATGAGGCTTTGGACGACACCGCGGTCGGGCGTTTGCCTGCGGGTGCCGAAGGCTTCGCGGTGGGCGTCGGAACCGGCAGATGGCTGCCCGGGCCCGCAACATCCTCGGCCCGGACCGGCAAGGCTGTGTTGAAGTCGGCAACAACATCGTCGGCCTTCACGCCGAGACGCGATTCCATCTTCGCGATCAGCGAGCGGAACTGGTTCAGCTTGAGGAATCCGAACAAGGAAGCCGGCTCCGGCTGGCGGCGATCGAACGCGTCGAGCGGCTCGGGCACCGGCACGTCGTCGCGCAACCGCACCAGCTCGCGGCTCATGCGCGCTTTGTCGGCATTGTCGAGCAGGGTCTGGCGGCGCTTGGGCTGTTTGATTTCGCCGGCGCGGGCGAGCAGCGTATCGAGATCGCCATAAAAGTTGATCAGCTCGGCCGCGGTCTTGACGCCGATCCCGGGCACGCCCGGCACATTGTCGCTCGAATCGCCGGCAAGCGACTGCACGTCGACCACCTTGTCGGGCGTGACGCCGAATTTCTCGAGCACCGCATCGAAACTGAGGCGGCGATTCTTGATCGGATCGAGCAGGGTCACCTTGTCGGAGACGAGCTGCATCAGATCCTTGTCGGACGAGACGATCGTCACGTCGGCACCGGCGGCGACCGCCTGTTTCGTGTAGGTCGCGATCAGATCGTCGGCCTCGAAGCCACGCAACTCGACGCAGGGCACGTTGCAGGCGCGCGTCGCGTCGCGGATCAGGGCAAATTGCGGGATCAGATCGTCGGGCGGCGGCGGCCGGTTCGCCTTGTAGTCGGCATAGATCTCGTTGCGGAAATTCTCGCGCGCGCTGTCGAAGATGACGGCGAGATGATCGGCATCGCTGTCTTCGACCAGCTTGAGCAGCATCGACGTAAAGCCGAGCACGGCATTGACGGTCGTGCCGTCGTCGCGGGTCAGCGGCGGCAGCGCGTGATAGGCCCGGAAGATGTAACCGGACCCATCGACCAGATAGATATGCTTGAGAGGCAGATTCTCGTTCATGACAGCCGCATTATACAGCGCGGCACCGGCACCGCAGGGCTAAAGCTCGTTGCCCGTGCGTTCGCCATCCCGATGTGCGGCCTGGGGCGTTCCAAGTGCCTTCAGCACATAATGCCGGCTGCAATAGGGGCATTCGACGAAGCCCTGCCGGCCCATATGGAGATAGACGCGCGGATGGCCGAGCGGCCCGTCGCCGCCGTCGCAGGCAACGGTCTCGCTGTCGGTCTCGATGGTTTCGAAGGGTTCGGGCATGAGATCACTCCGCGCGCAGCCACCCCATTTTGTGGCCGCCGGATATTAGGCGGGAGAGCGAAGGCGGATCAACCGCTACGCGCGCGCCGGTATCGGTTGGGCGGATATCAGAGCGGGAACTGGACGCCGTCTTCGACCGCAACGATCGCGTCGTTGACGTTGTAGACATTGTACGTGACACCAGCGCCGCCATAGGCATCGCCGAGCGTGGTCGTGCCGAGGAACGTCTCCGAACCGCCGAGGGAGATCGTATCGTCAGAGTCTCCGCGCACCACGAGATCGATCGTCGTCGGATTGCTGTCGACAATGGCCTCGATGGGATCGCCCCCGAAATCGAGGATATCGTTCTCGTCGAGGAGGACCGTGGCGGAACCGCCGCCGCGCATGTCCAGCGCCTCGATCCCGTCGAACAGGGTCGCCAGGGTACCGAAATCGTAGGTCACAGCGTCGTGCAGGAGGAGGAAATCGGTGCCGGTGCCGCCGTCATAGGTGCCAGCATTGTCGAGACCGCCGAGATGGAACTCCAGCGTGTCGTCGCCTGCCCCGCCGTAGATCAGGTCGTTGGCATCGCCGCCGTCGATGTAATCGTTGCCCCAGTCGCCGAGGATTGTGTCGGGGCCACCCGCTCCGCCCATGATCGAGTCATTACCGTCGCCGCCGACGAGGCTGTCCCGGCCTGTACCGCCGTCAATCGTATCGTCGCCGAAACCGCCGGAGATCGTGTCGTTGCCGCTGTGACCCTGAATGCTGTCATTGCCGCTGCCGCCGTCGATCCGATCGCTGTCGTTACCGCCGTCAATCGTGTCATCGCCACCGCCGCCATGGATCACATCGTCGCCGTTGCCGCCTTCGATGAAGTCGTTGCCTTTGCCACCGACAAGCGAATCGCCCGAGCTGCCGCCGTCGATGACGTCGTCGCCGGCGCCGCCGAACATCGTATCCTTGCCAAGATCGCCGCCGACGAGCCAGTCGTTGCCGTTGCCGCCGAGGATCGTGTCGTTGCCTGTACCGCCGAAGATTGTGTCTTCGCCATCGCCGCCGACCAGTACATCCTTGCCGTTGCCACCGAGGATCGTATCGTTGCCGGCGCCGCCGATCAGGCTGTCGCCGAAGATGGTGTCGCCGCCGAGGTTCGTATCATGGCCGATGAGCATATCATCGCCGTTACCGCCGAGGATCGTGTCGGAGCCATTGCCGCCGACCAGGGAATCGTGGCCGTCGCCGCCCTCGATGTAATCGTCTCCGGAACCGCCATCGATCGTGTCGTCGCCGGGCACGCCATAGTTTGGCGTGTTCTGGAACCCGTCGCCGAAGAGCCAGTCGTCGTCGGCACCGCCCGTGATCCAATCGTCGTCGCCGTGGCCGATGATGAGATCGGTGTATGTGCCGCCGGCAAGCGTATCGGGGCCCGCGGTGCCTTCGATCGCAACGATATCGAAGGTGTCGCTTAGCACCGTATCATCACCGGAACCGGCCAGAATCGTATCGGTGCTGCCGTCAAGGGCATCGATCGTGTCGTCGCCGCGACCGCCGATCAGGACATCGCTACCCGAGCCGCCGATGAGCGAATCGTCGCCGTTGCCGCCATGGACCGTGTCGTTATCGGCGGCACCGTCGATCGTGTCGTCGCCCTCGCCGCCCAAGACCCTGTCCCGGCCCTTGTCGCCGACGAGCGAATCGTTGCCCATGCCGCCTTCGATATAGTCGTCGCCAGAAGCGCCATCGATCGTATCGTTACCCGGGACGCCGTTGAGCGGATGATCGGCGAATTCGTCGCCGAAAAGATAGTCGCCACTGGAAGCGCCCACGATCGAGTCGCTGCCGCCCTGACCGATGATGAGGTCGGGCGAAGACGTGCCGACCAGCGTCTCGTCGTTGCTCGAGCCTTCAAGCCAGAGAACGTCGAACGAATCGGCAATGATCGTATCGCCGGCGTCGGCGATGATGGTGTCGGTAAAACCGTCGAGTGCGTCGATCGTGTCGCTGCCGGGCCCGCCGATCAGCAGATCCCGGCCGTTGCTCCCTAAAATGGAATCGTCGCCATTGCCGCCGCGGATCGTGTCGTTGCCGTCGCCGCCATTGACCGTGTCGTCGCCGTTACCGCCGAGCAGCGAATCCTCACCCCTATCGCCGAAGATCGAATCGTCGCCCTCGCCACCGAAGGCCGTGTCGTTGTCGCTGCCGCTGTCGATCCGGTCGTTACCCAGCCCGCCATCGATCGTGTCGTTGCCGCTGCCGCCGGAGAGCTGGTCTTCGCCGTCGCCGCCGTGGATCGTGTCGCTGTCGGCACTGCCAAAGACGGTGTCGTCTCCGGCGCCACCGATGATGACGTCCTTACCCCAGCTGCCGAAGATCCGATCGTCGCCGTTGCCGCCGATCAGGCTGTCGCCCGATCCCGGGAATGGATCGATGCCGGCATCGAGCGTGTCGGCCCCGTTGCCGCCGGCGAGCGTATCGCTGCCATTGCCACCAAACAGATCGTCGTCGCCATTGCCGCCGAAGATGTGGTCATTGCCGCCGGCGCCGACAAGCGAATCGTCGCCATTGCCGCCGACAATCGTGTCGTCGCCATTGCCGCCATCGACCGAGTCGCCGCCCGATCCGCCCTCGATATAATCATTGCCCTTGCCGCCGACGATCCAGTCGCCGCCCGGTGCGCCGTAATCGGGTGCGCCCGGAAAGCCGTCCCCATAGATGTAGTCGTCGCCATCGAGGCCGTCGATCGTATCGCCGCCGCCATAGCCAATGATCAGATCGGTGTCGGGTGTCCCGATCAGCGTGTCGGCACCCGCGCTGCCCTCGATCGCGATCAGATCGTCATTGTCGGCCAGAATTGAATCGGCACCCGAACCGGCCGGGCCGCCGAGGATCGTGTCGACATCGCCGTCGAGGCCGTCGATCGTGTCGCTGCCCTCACCGCCGATGAGCAGATCCTCACCCTTGTCGCCGACGATGACATCGTCGCCGTTGCCGCCATTGACCAGGTCGTTGCCGTCGCCGCCGGACAATGAGTCGTTGCCATGTTCGCCGGCAACGGTGTCGTCGCCGGTGCCGCCGGAGGCTGTGTCGTCACCCTTAAATCCGAGGACGACGTCATTCTCGGAACCGCCCATTAGAGAATCGTCGCCGCCGGCGCCGTCGATCAGATCGTTGCCGCCGCCGCCATCGATCGAATCGTTGCCGTTGCCGAACACGGAATCGGTACCGGCGGTGCCGTTGTCGCCGAGGAGAGTGTCGTTGCCGCCGCCCCCGGAGAGCGTGTCGTTGCCGTTGCCGCCGACCAGCACGTCCTTGTCGTCGCCACCGGAGAGCGTGTCGTTGCCATCGTCGCCGAAGATCTCGTCGTTGCCTTCGCCGCCCTGCAGCAGATCGTTACCATTGCCGCCGCTCATCTCATCGGCGCCGTTGCCGCCGCGAATAAGGTCGCCACCGTCGCCGCCCTGGATCTGGTCGTTGCCATTCCCGCCGAGCAGGGAATCGTTCCCTTCGTCGCCGACCATCGTGTCGTTGCCGTCGCCGCCTTCGATCGAGTCGGCGCCCAGTCCGCCATTGATGGAGTCGTTGTCGTCGCCGCCGAACAGCAGATCGTCGCCCTGACCGCCGAACATCGAATCGTTGCCGTCATTGCCGAACAGATCGTCGTCGCCGTTGCCACCGAGCACCGCGTCGTTGCCGTTACCGCCGCGCACGACATCGTTGCCGTTGCCGCCCAGGATCGAATCGTTGCCGTTCTTGCCGAGCAGAGAGTCGCGGCCGTTGTTGCCGAAGATCAGATCGTTGCCATTGCCGCTATCGCCGGCGATCGTGTCGTTGCCGTTGCCGCCGAAAATCGTGTCGTTGCCCGGGCCGCCGGAGATCGAATCGTTGCCGTCGCCACCCAGGATCGAGTCGTTGCCGCTGCCGCCCGAAATCGAATCGTTGCCACCGTCGCCGTCGACCGTGTCGTCGTCCTCGAGCGCGAGGATCGTATCGTCGTCGCCGGTGCCGAACAGGACATCGACATTCGGCGTACCGATGATGATGTTGCTGAGCGATTCGACCGGTTTGAGGTCCGGCAGTTCGAACGCGAGATCCTCGATCATGTAGTCCAGTTCGGTACCGAACAGCGTACCGCCGTTCTGCAACAGGGTCTGAATGAACTGAGCGAACTCGAACGGGTCGATGCCGAGTTCGCCGAGCAGGAATGGATCGGACAGGTTTCCGAAATTGCCGCTGCCCGAGTTGTTGCCACCCGCGTCGCCCTGCTGCCCGTTGGCATCGTACGGGATATCCATCGGGTCGCCATCGATGACCGACAGCGCGGCGCCGAACAGAGCGATGATTTCCTCGATCGTGTAGAACTTGGTGCCGACCGGCAGTTCGTTGATGCTGGCGACCTCGATGCCTTCGAAGGCCTCGTCGAGCACCATTTCGCCGGCAAGATTGACGAACACGATCCGACCGGGTCCGTCTTCCTCCGGCATCAGCGCGATGGCCCAGCTGCCCGAGGGCGTACCCGAGCCGCCGCCGAACGTGCCGCGAATGCCAAGCGTGCCGACGGGTGTGGTGATGTTGACGCCGTCGCCCGGCGCCGGCGCAATCGCACCGGTCAGGAAGGTGAAGCTGCCGGAAAAGACCGATGCGGCGAGACCGTTGTCGCTGCCGCCGGGATTGTAGATCAGCTCGTCGATCATGAGATCGCCGTTGCCGCCAAGCGCGAAACTGGTGCCGTCGACGAACAGGATCTGAACCGCAGCATCCTGCGCGGTGACGATCCGGTCGCCCTGGAAAATCGGCGATCCTTCGGCGAGCGGTTCGGTGCCGCCGGATGCGCGCTGCGCGGTGACGGTGCCCTCGATGCCCGCGACGGTGCCGATCGGTTCGGCCGCCTGGGCGATCTGTACGCTAGGGGTCATTTCACCGTCGCCGGCCGCGCCCGAATTCGAGATCGAATCCGCCATCTGAAAATCCCCTATCACGGCCTAATTACGGCCTACCCGGGTCCCTAACTCACATGTCACACAAGGACACAAATGTCACACAAGTTCCTGAGGATTATCGCGATGCTCAATTAGATCCGCCACCCGATTTACCACCGGGCGTTCAAAAAACAACACACTCAAGGGTGAGGGCAGCCGGTCTGGGCGAGAAGCTGGCCGCGAGGTCACGATCGGAGCGTCGGGAATATCGGGAGCGTCCGGGATATCGGAAGCGTCGGGCGATGCAGGGACGAAATGGCGTCAGCTGACGGTCAGGCCCTGCTGGATTGCGACAAACACCGCACCGTCGGAATAGATGTCGTAGGTCAGGCCCTCGTAGGCGCCGCCATAGACAAGATCCGATTCGACCATGCTCCAGGCGCCACCGCCGTCGGCATCGAGGCTGACGCTGTCCCCGACCTCGCCGACGATCACCAGCGAGATCGGGTTGTTCGAGCCGTCCACGATTCCTGTGGTGGCCTCGAAGTCGAGAACATCGGTCGCATCGATGACGATGCCGGTAACTGCCAGATCGCGAAGATCGACGATCTCGATGCCGGTCAATTGACCGTCAGGTACGCTGTCAAAATTGATCGATCCGCCATCGGTCAGAATCCGATCGATGCCGGTCCCGCCATCGATCAATGCGGCCTGCGAATCGAATACGACCGTATCGTCGCCGCCATCGGCCAGTATGCGATTGGCGCCGCCGCCGCCGTCGATCCAGTCGTTTCCATCGCCGCCCAGAACCGTATCGTTGCCTTGGTCGCCCACGATCGAATCGTTGCCTGCTCCGCCGACGATCGAATCCGGATTGTTCCCGCCGATGAGCGTATCGTTACCCGCGTCGCCATAGAGCGTGTCGGACCCGGCCCCGCCGTCGATCCAGTCGTTTCCTTCGCCGCCGCGCAGCGTATCGGCACCGCTGCCGCTGCCGCCGCTCAGCGTGTCATTGCCGGAATCGCCGACCAGCGAATCGTCGGATTGATCGCCGTTGATATTGTCGTCGCCGGCACCGCCAAGCAGGGTATCGCTGCCGCTGTCGCCGTGAATTGTATCGTTGCCGTCGCCGCCAAGTGCGACGTCATTCTCCTGACTGCCGAATATCGAGTCGTTGCCGCCGTTGCCGATCAGGCTGTCCATGCCGCCGAGCCCGAGGATCGTATCCGGCCCGGGCCCGCCGATCAGCGTATCGCTCGACTGCCCCTGACCGCCGACAAGAAAGAGCCCGGTTTCGTCATCCACGATGACGGTGTTCGCCTGGCTCGTCGCCAGCGTGCCATTGGTCGGAGCGGACAGGATGACCGAAAAATCCTCCGTTCCTTCCTGAAACGTATCGTCGATGATCGATACCGATACGGTCTGGCTTGTCGCGCTGCCGCTGGTGAAGTTCAGGACCGTGGAAAGCGCCTGATAGTCGACATCCGCGCCGGCATTCGTGGCGCCGCCGGCCAGATCGGCCGTTGAAACATTGACGCTCGCAGTCTGCCCCGGCGCCAGGGTTACGCCCGTATAGAAAACCGTATAGACGGCAACGCCGTCGGTCTCATTGATCAATGTCGGTCCCGACAGACCCAGCGCCGCGACATCATTATCCGTAATCACCGTGTTCGCCTGGCTGGTCGCCAGCGTGCCGTTGCTCGGAGCGGACAGCACCACCGTGTAGTCCTCGCTGCCCTCGACCACCGTGTCGTCG
>JAWXBK010000073.1:0-15663 GCA_034439975.1 Rhodospirillaceae bacterium
CCTGATCGCGCCGATCGCGATGGACGAGGGTCTTCGCTTCGCAATCCGCGAAGGCGGCCGCACCGTCGGTGCCGGCGTCGTCGCTTCCATCATCGAGTAACGGTCGGCCGGACTGAAGAATATCGGGACCGGTCGACGCCGTTCTGCGGCAAGGCTCGAGCCCGGGATGGCGATAGGAGTGTAGCTCAATTGGTTAGAGCACCGGTCTCCAAAACCGGGGGCTGGGGGTTCGAGTCCCTCCACTCCTGCCAGTGCCGGAGCCGGTAACGAGCTACCAACGAGTTCAAGGAACGATGGCAAGAACGAGCCCGACGGAATTTTTCTCCCAGGTTCGCCAGGAAGTTCGCAAGGTCACCTGGCCGACACGCAAGGAGACACTGATCACCACCGCGATGGTGTTCGTGATGGTCATCGTGTCGGCGATATTTTTCATGCTGGCGGATATCGTGCTGTCGTTTGGTGTTCGGCAAATTCTCGGGCTCGGAGGCTGAGCGATGGCATATCGCTGGTATGTCGTTCACGTTTACTCCGGCTTCGAGCGCAAGGTTGCGCAGTCGATCCGCGAGCAGGTTGCCAAGACCGGCATGCAGGATCTGATGCCCGAAGTTCTGGTGCCGACCGAGGAAGTGGTCGAGCTGCGGCGCGGTCAGAAGGTAAATGCGGAGAGGAAGTTTTTTCCGGGTTACGTGCTCTGCCGCATGGAGATGACCGACGAGACCTGGCATCTGGTGAAGAACACACCGAAGGTGACCGGTTTTCTCGGCAGCCGCGGCAAGCCGCAGCCGATCTCCGACGAAGAGGCGCAGCGCATCCTGCATCAGGTGCAGGAAGGCGTGGAGCGGCCGAAGCCGTCGGTCATTTTCGAGATCGGCGAACAGGTGCGCGTTGCGGACGGTCCGTTTACGTCGTTCAACGGTCTCGTCGAGGATGTCGACGAAGAGCGCGGGCGGCTCAAGGTTTCGGTTTCGATCTTCGGCCGGTCGACGCCGGTCGAACTGGAATACTCGCAGGTGGAGAAACTCTGACTGCGAGAAGGCGTCCGGCGGGTGCTGGGGTTTCCGTCGGGTCGCTTCGTTGCGGGAGGCCAGCCAGGGCCGTTTACCGCATCACCCCGGTAACGCTCCGCGCCGCATTGGCGGAACGGAGCAGCGGTTTCGGCGGCGGCACGACCCGGCGTCGGAACGACTGAGGTAAGGACATGGCGAAGAAGATCGACGGTTACATCAAATTGCAGGTACCGGCGGGGAAGGCCAATCCCTCGCCGCCGATCGGGCCGGCGCTGGGCCAGCGCGGTCTGAACATCATGGAATTCTGCAAGACGTTCAATGCGCAGACCCAGGGCCTCGAAGTCGGCATGCCGATCCCGGTGGTCATCACCGTCTATGCTGATCGTTCGTTTTCGTTCGTAACCAAGACGCCGCCGGCGAGCTTCTTCCTGAAGCGCGCCGCGAAGCTCGACAAGGGCAGCAAGACGCCCGGTCTCGGCTTTGTCGGCAGTGTGACGATGGCTCAGGTACGTGAGATCGCGCAGCAGAAGATGGCCGATTTGAACGCTCACGATGTCGACGCGGCGGTACAGATGATCCGCGGCTCGGCGCGTTCCATGGGCCTCGAGGTGGTGGAGTAACGATCATGGCAAAACCAGGCAAGAGACTCCGCACCGCTTACGACAAGATCGATCGCGATAAGAGCTATCCGGTTGACGAAGCGGTTTCGATGGTGAAGGAACGCGCGACGGCGAAGTTCGACGAGACGATCGAAGTGGCGATGAATCTCGGCATCGACACGCGCCATGCGGACCAGAACGTGCGCGGCGTCGTGCAGCTTCCGCACGGCACCGGAAAATCGGTTCGCGTTGCGGTGTTCGCCAAGGGCGACAAGGCGGAACAGGCCCGCAAGGCCGGTGCCGATCTGGTCGGCGCCGAAGACCTCGCCGAAAAGATTCAGGCGGGCGAGATGAATTTCGATCGCTGCATCGCGACGCCCGACATGATGGGCGTGGTCGGTCGGCTCGGCAAAATTCTCGGCCCCCGCGGCCTGATGCCGAACCCGAAGCTTGGCACCGTCACCGCCGACGTCGTCGAAGCGGTGAAGGCGGCAAAGGGCGGGCAGGTCGAGTTCCGCGCCGAAAAATCCGGCATCGTTCATGCCGGCGTCGGCAAGGCAAGTTTCTCGCTGGAAGCGCTGCAGGAAAACGTGCGCGCCTTCATCGATGCGATTACCCGCGCCAAACCCGCGGGAGCAAAAGGCTCATACATCAAGAAGGTGAGCGTCAGCTCCACGATGGGTCCGGGCGTGAAATTGGATCTGGGTTCGTTCCAGCAGCAACAGCAGGAACGCACCTGACACGAAAGCCCGCCGCATCCGGTAACGGAGGCGGCGGCGGGCAGGAACGGGATTTCGGTCCCGCTCCTGTCGACCTGTCCGAGACTGCAGGTACTCCGGGTCGGGAAACCGCCCCGGGATGTAATGCCCGAGCGGCGCCTGCATAGACGGGAGGCAAACCGTTGCAACGTCCGACAGCCGCGAGGCTTCGGAGCGCAATGGCTTGAACTTCTGGGACAGGCTGAACCGGACGTTCCGGGGCCAACCCGGGATGTCCAGACGCAACCGGACCGGCGGCGCGCCATGCGCGGCAGTCGGCGGTCCGAGGCATCGGAGACGACACGTGGACCGATCCGAAAAGAAGGATGTCGTCACTCGCCTCCACCAGACGTTCGCTGAAAGCGAATTGGTGGTGATTACCCGCCCTGTCGGGCTGACGGTCGCTGAGTCGACCGTTTTGCGCCGCCGGATGATGGAGGCAGGTGCCGGTTTCCGCGTTACCAAAAATCGGCTCGCGCGTCGTGCGGTCGAGGGAACCCAGTTTGAGACTTTGGCGGACCTGTTCACCGGTCCGACGGCAATCGCCTATTCGAAAGATCCGATTGCCGCAGCCAGGGTCGCGGTGGGTTACGCGAAGGAGAACGAGAAGCTCACCGTCATCGGTGGCGCCATGGGCAGTCAGATGCTCGGTCCCGACGGGATCATGGCTCTGGCAACCCTGCCATCGCTCGACGAATTGCGGGCAAAGCTCGCCGGATTGGTGCAACGGCCCGCCACGTTGGTGGCGAGCGTGTTGCAGGCGCCGGCGGCCCAGCTCGCACGAGTGTTCTCGGCCTACGCAACCAAGAGCGACGCTGCGTGAAGCCGTTGCCGATCTGAAGCAACCTGACGTCAGGACGTTCAAGCCAGGAGAAGAAGACATGGCCGATTTGGACAATCTCGTAGCCGAACTCTCGAAACTCACCGTTCTCGAGGCGGCTGAATTGAGCAAGAAGCTGGAAGAGGCATGGGGCGTCTCTGCCGCAGCACCGGTCGCCGTCGCGGCGGCTGGCGGTGCGGCTGCCGCGCCCGTCGAAGAGAAGGACGAGTTCTCCGTCGTTCTCGTCGCTGCCGGCGAAAAGAAGATCAACGTGATCAAGGAAGTTCGCGCGATCACGGGTCTTGGGTTGAAGGAAGCGAAAGATCTCGTTGAGGCCGCGCCGAAGCCTGTGAAGGAAGGCGTGAAGAAGGAAGAGGCCGAAGAGATCAAGAAGAAGCTCGAGGAAGCTGGCGCAAAGGTGGAGCTCAAGTAGCTCCCGTTGCGCTCTCTTTATCGGGTTGACGATGCAAGCCGTGACCAGCCGCGGAGCGCACAGGCGTTCCGCGGCGGCGCGGCATGCGCCGTCTGAAAAGGCCGCCAGGGCGGCCACATAAGTTCGGAACGGGCCGGCGATATCCGGCGACATACATAGGCGGGGCCGGTGCAGCCGGCGCCGATCGGCACGCGGGACAAGACTTCTGGTGCCCGCGCCATTGAGAAACGAACGAGGACCACGATGACAATTTCGTTGACCGGTCGCAAGCGAATCCGCAAGACCTTCGGACGCATTCCCGAAATCACGCGGATGCCGAACCTGATCGAAGTTCAGAAAAGCTCGTACGACGCTTTTCTGCAGATCGGTGTTGCGGCCGATGAACGGCGTATGAGCGGGCTGCAGGAAGTCTTCAACTCCGTTTTCCCGATCAAGGATTTTTCGGAGCGCGCCGAGCTGCAGTTCGTGCGCTATGAACTCGAAGATCCGAAATACGATGTCGAGGAATGCCAGCAGCGCGGCATGACGTTTGCGGCGCCGCTCAAGGTGACGCTGCGGCTCGTCGTGTGGGACGTCGACGAGGATACCGGCGCGCGCTCGATTCGCGACATCAAGGAGCAGGACGTCTATATGGGCGACATGCCGCTGATGACGTCGAACGGTACGTTCGTCGTCAACGGCACCGAGCGCGTGATCGTCAGCCAGATGCATCGTTCGCCGGGCGTGTTCTTCGATCACGACCGCGGCAAGTCGCATTCTTCGGGCAAGTATCTGTTCGCGGCGCGGGTCATTCCCTATCGCGGTTCGTGGCTCGATTTCGAATTCGACGCCAAGGACATCACCCATGTGCGCATCGACCGTCGCCGCAAGCTGCCGGCGACGACGCTGCTGCTTGCGCTTTGGGGATCGCGCGCCGCCGCCAAGATGGCGAAGGGCGAGGATCTCTCGGAAGAGGATCGGCGTTTCGGCGGCATGTCGAACGAGGAAATCCTCGATTTCTTCTATGACAAAGTCACTTTCACCCGCTCGAAGAAGGGCTGGCAGACGGCGTTCGACCCGACGCGCATGCGCGGCGTCAAGCTGATGCACGACCTGGTCGATGCGAAGACCGGCGACGTCGTGGCCGAAGTGGGCACCAAAATGACGCCGCGGACCGCACGCAAGCTGCAGGAATCCGGCCTCAAGGAAGTGCTCGTGGCGCCGGAGGAACTGTACGGCCGCTACATCGCCTCGGACATGATCAACGAAGCGACCGGCGAGATCTATTCCGAAGCCGGCGACGAGATCACCGAGAAGCTGCTGGTCGAGCTCGAGGCGGTGAAGTTCACCGTCCTGCCGACGCTGGCGATCGACAGCATCAATGTCGGTCCGTACATCCGCAACACGCTGGCGATCGACAAGAACGCGAGCCGCGAGGAAGCGCTGATCGACATCTACCGGGTCATGCGTCCGGGCGAGCCGCCGACTCTCGATACGGCGGAAGCGTTGTTCCAGGGCCTGTTCTTCGATTCCGAGCGGTACGATCTCTCGGCCGTCGGTCGCGTGAAGATCAATTCGCGCCTCGACCTCCAGGCGGAAGACACGATCCGTGTCCTGCGCAAGGAAGACATCCTCGCGATCGTTCGCACGCTCTGCGATCTGAAGGACGGGCGCGGCGAAATCGACGACATCGACCATCTCGGCAATCGCCGGGTGCGGTCGGTCGGCGAACTGCTCGAGAACCAGTACCGCATCGGCCTCCTGCGCATGGAGCGGGCGATCCGCGAACGCATGAGCTCGGTCGAGATCGATTCGGTGATGCCGCACGATCTGATCAATGCCAAGCCGGCGGCCGCGGCGGTGCGGGAATTCTTCGGCTCCTCGCAGCTCTCGCAGTTCATGGACCAGACCAACCCGCTCTCCGAAGTGACGCACAAGCGGCGTCTCTCCGCGCTCGGGCCTGGCGGTCTCACGCGCGAGCGTGCCGGCTTCGAGGTGCGCGACGTGCATCCGACGCATTACGGCCGCATCTGCCCGATCGAGACTCCGGAAGGTCCGAATATCGGTCTGATCAACTCGCTCGCGACCTATGCGCGGATCAACCAGTACGGCTTCATCGAGAGCCCCTATCGTCGGGTCGAAAAGGGCCAGGTGACGCAGCAGGTCGACTATCTGTCGGCGATGGAAGAAGGCCGCTACGCGATCGCACAGGCGAACGCCGAGCTCGACGAGAAGGGCCGCTTCGTGGCGGACCTGCTTCCGTGCCGGCGCGGCGGCGATCTCGTGCTCGGCCGTCCGGAAGACATCGACTATATGGACGTGTCGCCCAAGCAGCTCGTCTCGGTCGCAGCGGCGCTCATTCCGTTCCTCGAGAACGACGACGCCAACCGCGCGCTGATGGGTTCGAACATGCAGCGGCAGGCCGTGCCGCTGATCCAGGCCGAGGCGCCGATCGTCGGCACCGGCATGGAAGAGACCGTCGCGCGCGATTCCGGCGTGACGATCGTGGCGCGGCGCAGCGGTATCGTCGACCAGGTCGACGCGACCCGCGTCGTGGTGCGTTCGACCGAAGACACGTCGAGCGATACCTCGGGCGTCGACATCTACAACCTGCTGAAGTTCCAGCGCTCGAACCAGAACACCTGCATCAACCAGCGTCCGCTGGTGAAGGTCGGCGAGCTGGTGAAGGCGGGCGACATCCTGGCGGACGGTCCGTCGACGCAGTACGGCGAGCTGGCGCTCGGCCGCAACGTGCTCGTCGCGTTCATGCCGTGGCAGGGCTACAACTTCGAGGACTCGATCCTCATTTCCGAACGGCTGGTCAAGGACGACGTCTTCACCTCGATCCATATCGAAGAATTCGAGGTGATGGCGCGCGATACCAAGCTCGGCCAGGAAGAAATCACCCGCGACATTCCGAATGTCGGCGAAGATGCGCTGCGCAATCTGGACGAAGCGGGCATCGTCTATATCGGCGCCGAAGTGCGGCCGGGCGATATCCTGGTCGGCAAGGTGACGCCGAAGGGCGAATCGCCGATGACGCCGGAAGAAAAGCTGCTCCGCGCGATCTTCGGCGAAAAGGCCTCGGACGTTCGCGATACGTCGATGCGGCTGCCGCCGGGCGTGTCAGGCACGGTCGTCGAGGTGCGGGTGTTCTCGCGCCGCGGCGTCGACAAGGACGAGCGCGCTCTCGCGATCGAGCGGGCGGAAATCGAGCGTCTCGCCAAGGACCGCGACGACGAGAAGGCGATCCTCGAGCGCAGCTTCTTTGCGCGGCTGAAGGAACTCTTGATCAACCAGTATGCGGTCAGCGGCCCCAAGGCGATGGAGCCCGAGACCAAGCTGACCGACAAGGTGCTGGCGGATATCACGCCGTCGCACTGGCGCCAGGTCACGGTGAAAAACGACAAGCGCATGTCGGAAATCGAAGCCCTGAAGAAGCATTACAAAGAGGGCATCGATGCACTGACGGCGCGCTTCGAGAACAAGGTCGAGAAGCTGCAGCGCGGCGACGAATTGCCGCCGGGCGTGATGAAGATGGT
This sequence comes from Rhodospirillaceae bacterium, assembly GCA_034439975.1. GTDB lineage: Bacteria > Pseudomonadota > Alphaproteobacteria > Dongiales > Dongiaceae > JAWXBK01. Next base: position 7,139 of record JAWXBK010000073.1, read on the forward strand.
CAAGGTCTTCGTCGCGGTGAAGCGCAAATTGCAGCCGGGCGACAAAATGGCCGGCCGGCACGGGAACAAGGGCGTGGTGTCGCGGATCGTTCCGGTCCAGGACATGCCCTATCTCGATGACGGCACGCCGGTCGATCTCGTGCTAAATCCGCTGGGCGTGCCTTCGCGCATGAACGTCGGACAGATTCTCGAAACGCATCTCGGTTGGGCTTGCGCGAATATCGGCCGCCAGATCGGCGAGATCGTCGAGCAGGTCGCCAGCAATGGCAAGGTCGGGGAGCTGCGCAAGCATATCCGCGAGCTGTACGGCGAAGAGGTCTACAAGGCGCAGATCGCCGATCTCGACGATGCCCAGTTCATGGAGCTCGCGAGCAACCTGCGGGAAGGCCTGCCAGTCGCCTCGCCGGTGTTCGACGGCGCGCGCGAGGAGAACATCGTCGAATTGCTGGCGAAGGCCGGGCTCGACGTGTCGGGCCAGGTCACGCTGACCGACGGCCGCTCGGGCGAATCGTTCGAGCGCAAGGTCACGGTTGGTTACATCTACATGCTGAAGCTGCACCATCTGGTCGACGACAAGATCCACGCGCGTTCGATCGGTCCTTACAGCCTCGTCACCCAGCAGCCGCTGGGTGGCAAGGCGCAGTTCGGCGGCCAGCGCTTCGGCGAAATGGAAGTCTGGGCGCTCGAAGCCTATGGCGCGGCGTATACGTTGCAGGAAATTCTGACCGTCAAGTCGGACGACGTCTCCGGTCGTGCCAAGACCTACGAGGCGATCGTGCGCGGCGACGACAATTTCCAGGCCGGCATTCCGGAGTCCTTCAACGTGCTGGTGAAGGAACTGCGCTCGCTTGGCCTCAATGTCGAACTGAAGCAGACCGGCTACTGAGTAATCCTGTGCGATCCATACACGAACGAAATCCGATGTCCGGGAGCAAGTCATGAATGAACTTATGAATCTCGTCACCCAGGTGCAGGAACCGCAGAGCTTCGACGAGATCCGCATCTCGATCGCAAGCCCCGAGCGTATCCGCTCCTGGTCCTTCGGCGAGATCAAGAAGCCCGAGACGATCAACTACCGTACGTTCAAGCCGGAACGCGACGGCCTGTTCTGCGCGCGCATTTTCGGTCCAATCAAGGACTATGAGTGCCTGTGCGGCAAGTACAAGCGCATGAAGTATCGCGGCGTCATCTGCGAGAAGTGCGGCGTCGAAGTGACGCTCTCGAAGGTGCGGCGCGAACGCATGGGCCATATCGAACTGGCCTCGCCGGTTGCGCATATCTGGTTCCTGAAGTCGCTGCCGAGCCGCATCGGGTTGCTGCTCGACATGACGCTGAAGGATCTCGAGCGGGTTCTCTATTTCGAAAGCTTCGTGGTGACCGAGCCGGGCCTGACCGCGCTCAAGATGCACCAGTTGCTGTCGGAAGAGCAGTTCCTCAACGCGCAGGACGAGTTTGGCCCCGATGCGTTCCAGGCGATGATCGGCGCCGAGGCCATGCGGCTGTTGCTGGACCGGCTCGACCTTACCGATGAGCGCGATCAGATCCGCCAGGACCTCAAGGACACCAATTCCGAGGCCAAGCGGAAGAAGCTGGTCAAACGGCTGAAGATTGTCGAGGCCTTCACCGAATCCGGCACCAATCCCTCGTGGATGGTGCTCGAGGTGATTCCGGTCATTCCGCCCGAGCTGCGTCCGCTGGTGCCGCTCGATGGCGGCCGCTTCGCGACGTCCGACCTGAACGATCTCTATCGCCGCGTCATCAACCGGAACAACCGGCTGAAGCGGCTGATCGAGTTGCGCGCGCCTGACATCATCGTACGCAACGAAAAGCGCATGCTGCAGGAAGCGGTCGACGCGCTGTTCGATAACGGCCGTCGCGGCCGGGTCATCACCGGTGCGAACAAGCGGCCGCTGAAGTCGCTCTCCGACATGCTCAAGGGCAAGCAGGGCCGTTTCCGGCAGAACCTGCTTGGCAAGCGCGTCGACTATTCCGGCCGTTCGGTCATCGTGGTCGGCCCGGAGCTGAAGCTGCATCAGTGCGGCCTGCCAAAGAAGATGGCGCTCGAGCTGTTCAAGCCGTTCATCTATTCGAAGCTCGAACTCTATGGCATGGCGACGACGATCAAGGCCGCCAAGCGCATGGTCGAGAAGGAACGGCCCGAGGTCTGGGACATTCTCGAAGAGGTCATCCGCGAGCATCCGGTGCTGCTGAATCGTGCACCGACGCTTCACCGTCTCGGCATCCAGGCGTTCGAACCGGTGCTGATCGAAGGCAAGGCGATCCAGCTTCATCCGCTGGTCTGCACCGCGTTCAATGCCGACTTCGACGGCGACCAGATGGCGGTCCACGTGCCGCTATCACTGGAAGCCCAGCTCGAAGCACGTGTGCTGATGATGTCGACCAACAACATCCTCTCGCCCGCCAACGGCAAGCCGATCATCGTGCCGAGCCAGGATATCGTCCTCGGCCTCTATTACCTCACGATGGAGGGCAAGGACGAGCCGGGCACGGGCATGAGCTTCGCCGAGTTCGGTGAAGTCGAGCATGCGCTGCACAGCACCGCGATCACGCTGCACACGCCGATCAAGGCGCGCGTACACACGGTCGATTCGACCGGTGAACCGGTGATCCGCATCATCCAGACGACGCCGGGACGTCTCCTGCTGGCGCAGATCCTGCCCAAGCATCCGAACGTGCCGCTCGAGCTGGTCAACCGGCTTTTGACCAAGAAGGAAATCTCGAACGTCATCGATATCGTCTACCGCCATTGCGGTCAGAAGGAGACGGTGATCTTCGCCGACCGCATGATGGGCATGGGCTTCTCCTATGCCTGCCGCGCCGGCATTTCCTTCGGCAAGGACGATCTGATCATCCCGAAAGAGAAGGTCACGCTGGTCGCCGAGGCCCAGGATCGGGTCAAGGAATACGAGCAGCAGTATCTCGACGGCCTGATCACGCAGGGCGAGAAGTACAACAAGGTGGTCGACGTCTGGTCGAACTGCACGGAAAAGGTGGCCGATGCGATGATGTCGGTCATGTCGCAGGAATCGACCGGCCGCAACATCAACTCGGTCTTTATGATGGCGCATTCCGGTGCGCGCGGTTCGGCAGCCCAGATCAAGCAGCTCGCCGGCATGCGCGGCCTGATGGCGAAGCCTTCCGGTGAAATCATCGAGACACCGATTATCTCGAACTTCAAGGAAGGCCTGACCGTACTCGAGTACTTCAACTCGACGCACGGCGCCCGCAAGGGTCTCGCCGACACGGCGCTCAAGACGGCGAACTCGGGTTATCTCACCCGCCGCCTGGTCGACGTGGCGCAGGATTGCATCATCGTCGAGCCGGATTGCGGTACACGGTCGGGTCTGAGCGTGAAGGCGGTCGTCGAAGGCGGCGAAGTGATCTCGCCGCTGGCCGAGCGCATTCTCGGACGTACCGCGGCGGTCGACATCGTCGATCCGCTGAAGGGCGCTCTGGTCCTGGCGGCCGGCACGCTGATCGACGAAGAGCTGGTCGAAATGGTCGACCAGGCCGGCGTCGACCAGGTCATGATCCGTTCGGTGCTGACCTGCGAGTCGAAGGGCGGGGTCTGCGCCCAGTGCTACGGACGCGATCTCGCGCGCGGTACGTCGGTCAACATGGGCGAGGCGGTCGGTATCATCGCGGCCCAGTCGATCGGCGAGCCGGGCACCCAGCTCACCATGCGCACCTTCCATATCGGTGGTGCGGTGCAGCGCGGTGCCGAGCAGTCGAGCGTGGAAGCGGCGCTGGATGCCAAGGTTTCGATCCGCAACCGCAACGTCGTCGTCAACAGCATGGGCGTGCCCGTGGTCATGGGCCGCAATTGCGAACTCGTGCTGCTCGACGAGAAGGGTCGCGAACGCGCCCGGCACCGTATTCCCTATGGCGCCAAGCTCCTGGTCGATGACGGGGTCGATGTGAAGAAGGGCCAGCGTCTGGCCGAATGGGATCCGTACACGCTGCCGATTATTACCGAGCGTGGCGGTACCGCGAACTATGTCGATCTCGTGGACGGCGTTTCGATGCGCGAAGTCGTCGACGAAACGACGGGCATTTCGAACCGCGTCGTCATCGACTGGAAGCAGCAGCAGAAGGGCAAGGAACTGCGGCCCCGTGTCACGCTGCGCGACGAATCGGGCGAGATCATCACGCTGCCGAACGGTCTCGAAGCGCGTTACTTCATGTCGGTCGACGCCATTCTGTCGATCGAGAACGGCGCACCGGTGAAAGCGGGCGACATCCTCGCGCGCATTCCGCGGGAATCGTCGAAGACGCGTGACATCACCGGCGGTCTGCCGCGGGTGGCTGAATTGTTCGAAGCCCGCAAGCCCAAGGACTACGCGATCATCAGCGAAATCGCCGGCCGCGTGGAATTCGGCAAGGACTACAAGACCAAGCGACGCATCGTCGTGGTGCCGGAAAATGCCGAGCACGAGCCGGTCGAGTACATGATCCCGAAGGGCAAGCCCATCTCCGTGCAGGAGGGTGACTATGTCCAGAAGGGCGACCTGCTGATGGACGGTAACCCGGTGCCGCATGACATCCTCAATGTCATGGGCGTCGAGGCGCTGGCCAACTACCTGATCAACGAGATCCAGGAGGTCTATCGACTCCAGGGCGTGAAGATCAACGACAAGCATATCGAGGTGATCGTCCGGCAGATGCTCCAGAAGGTCGAAATCCTGGATGCCGGCGAAAGCACGCTGCTGGTCGGCGAACAAATCGACCGGACCGAGTTCGACGAGGAAAACCTCAAGGTGTTGGGGGAAGGCGGCAAGGTCGCCGTGGCGCGTCCGGTCCTGCAGGGCATCACCAAGGCGAGCCTCCAGACCCGGTCCTTCATCTCGGCCGCGTCGTTCCAGGAAACGACCCGGGTGCTGACCGAAGCGGCGGTTTCCGGCCGCGTCGACCAGCTCATCGGGCTCAAGGAGAACGTCATCGTCGGCCGCCTGATCCCGGCCGGCACCGGTCGCGTCATGAACCGCCTGCGGCAGATCGCCGCCGATCGGGACAAGGCAGCGATCGCGGCCCCGGACGAGGTCCGGACCGAGGCGTTGCCGCCTGCGGAAGAGCAGTCGGTCGCCTGATTATCCGATCCCGGGGTGCCGGCCGGCCGAAAGGCGTCCGGCACCCCGTTTCGGCCCGGATTTTCCTTGTTTTCGGCCATTGTGCCGCTTGACGGGGTAGGGCCCCGTGACTAGTATCCGCGCGCCTTTCGGGGGGCTCGTGGTAGGTCCGTTTGCGGCCTAGACGGAGCTTCCGGGTACAACGGGATACATAGCCGCCCTCGGGCGGCGTTTTTCGTGAACCGCGCGGAGCGAGCCGGGTGCTGCTTCGTGGCGGTCTTTTGCATCGCGGTCGAGCGAGTTATTCGCTCGCGCCTGGAGTTGAGGAAACGGCTCATGCCGACGATTAACCAGCTTATCCGCAAACCGCGTCAGCCGATCGTGGCGCGCAACAAGGTGCCGGCGCTGCAGGCCTGTCCGCAGAAGCGCGGCGTCTGCACGCGCGTCTACACGACGACGCCGAAGAAGCCGAACTCCGCACTCCGCAAGGTCGCGCGCGTGCGCCTCACCAACGGGTTCGAAGTCACGAGCTACATCCCGGGTGAGGGGCACAATCTTCAGGAACACTCGGTCGTCATGATTCGCGGCGGTCGCGTGAAGGACCTTCCCGGCGTGCGCTATCACATCATCCGCGGCACGCTCGACACCCAAGGCGTCAAAGATCGTCGCCAGCGCCGTTCGAAGTACGGCGCGAAGCGGCCGAAGTAAGGAGCGCCCCGAATGTCTCGTCGTCATGCGGCTGAAAAGCGCGAGATCCTCCCGGACGCCAAGTTCGGCGATCTGGTCATTACGAAGTTCATCAATTCGCTGATGTTTGAAGGCAAGCGTTCGGTCGCCGAAAGCATCGTCTACGGCGCGTTCGACACCATGGAGCGCAAGGCGAAGCAGGATCCGGTCCGCGTCTTTCACGAGGCTCTGATCAATGTGAAGCCGCAGCTCGAAGTTCGTTCGCGCCGCGTCGGCGGTGCGACGTACCAGGTTCCGGTCGAGGTTCGCCCCGACCGCGCACAGGCACTCGCGATTCGCTGGCTGATCAGCACCGCCCGGACCCGTCCCGAAAAGACGATGGTCGAGCGCCTGTCGGCCGAACTGCTCGATGCGGCGAATAATCGCGGCAACGCGGTGAAGAAGCGCGAAGACACACACAAGATGGCCGAAGCGAATCGCGCTTTCAGCCATTACCGCTGGTAACGGCAAGATATTCGGAAGTCAGAATTATGGCCCGCATTACTCCACTCGAGCGTTATCGCAACATCGGCATCATGGCGCACATCGATGCCGGCAAGACGACCACGACCGAGCGTATTCTTTTTTATACGGGCCGTTCCTATAAGATCGGCGAAGTCCATGAAGGCACTGCCACCATGGACTGGATGGAGCAGGAACAAGAGCGCGGCATCACCATCACGTCGGCCGCGACGACCTGCTTCTGGAACGACCACCGTATCAACATCATCGACACCCCGGGCCACGTCGACTTCACGATCGAAGTCGAGCGCAGCCTGCGCGTGCTCGACGGTGCCGTGACGGTTTTCGATAGCGTCGCCGGCGTAGAGCCGCAATCGGAAACCGTGTGGCGGCAGGCCGACAAGTATCGCGTTCCGCGCATCTGCTTTGTAAACAAGATGGACCGGATCGGCGCCGATTTCCCGCGCTGCGTCCACATGATTTCCGAGCGTCTCGGCGCCCGCCCGCTTGTGGTGCAGTTGCCGATCGGCTCCGAATCGGATTTTGCCGGCGTCGTCGACCTGATCCGCATGCGCAGCATCATCTGGAAGGATGAAGCGCTGGGCGCCGAATTCGTCTATGGCGAGATTCCGACGGACATGAAGGCCGAAGCCGAGAAGGCCCACGAGCGTCTGATCGAACTCGCGGTCGAGACCGACGATGCGGCGACCGAAGCCTATCTCGAGGGCAACATGCCCGACGAGGCGACGCTGACCCGTTGCATCCGCAAGGGCACGGTCGAAGCGCATTTCGTGCCAGTTTTGTGCGGCAGTGCGTTCAAGAACAAGGGTGTTCAGCCGCTTCTCGATGCCGTGGTCGATTTCCTGCCGGCCCCGACCGACGTGCCGTCGATCATCGGCACCAAGGTCGACAGCGACGAGAGCATCGAGCGCAGGAGCAGCGACGACGAGCCGCTGTCCGCGCTGGCGTTCAAGATAATGACCGATCCGTTCGTCGGTTCGCTGACGTTCGTCCGTATCTATTCGGGCGTGCTGCTGACCGGTACCCAGGTCACCAATACGGTCAAGGGCGAGAAGGAACGCGTCGGCCGCATGCTGCAGATGCATGCGAATCACCGCGAAGACCTCAAGGAAGCCCGCGCCGGCGACATCGTCGCGCTCGCCGGTCTCAAGAACACCACAACCGGCGATACGCTCAGCGACTCTGCTCATCCGGTGATTCTCGAGCGGATGGAATTTCCCGAGCCGGTCATCGAAGTCGCCGTCGAACCGAAGACCAAGGGCGACCAGGAAAAGATGGGTACCGCGCTGCATCGTCTGGCGCAGGAAGACCCATCGTTCCGCGTCAGCGTCGATCACGAGAGCGGCCAGACCATCATCAAGGGCATGGGTGAACTGCATCTCGAAATCATCGTCGACCGGATGAAGCGCGAGTTCAAAGTCGAGGCGAATGTCGGTGCGCCGCAGGTCGCCTATCGCGAAACCATTTCGAAGACGATCGAGCAGGATTACACGCACAAGAAGCAGACCGGCGGCGCCGGCCAGTACGCGCGGGTCAAGATCCGGTTCGAACCGCAGCCGACCGGTGTCGGTTACGAGTTCGAGAACGCGGTTGTTGGCGGATCGGTGCCGCGCGAGTACGTGCCCGGCGTGGCCAAGGGTCTGGAAAGCGCCAAGGATACCGGCGTCATCGCCGGGTTCCCGGTGATCGATTTCAAGGCGACGCTGATCGACGGCGCGGCGCACGATGTCGACTCGAACGTCATGACGTTCGAAATTGCGGCGCGCGCCTGTTTCCGCGAAGCGATTGGCAAAGCCGGGCCGAAATTGCTCGAACCGATCATGAAGGTCGAAGTTGTGACGCCGGAAGAGTATATGGGTGACATCATCGGCGACCTGAACAGCCGGCGCGGTCAGGTCGGCGGGATGGACAGCCGCGGCAATGCCCGCGTCATCGACGCGATGGTGCCGCTCGCCAACATGTTCGGTTACGTCAACAACCTGCGTTCCCTCAGTCAGGGGCGCTCGCAGTACACCATGCATTTCGATCACTACGCCGAAGTGCCGCAGGCCATCGCCGACGAAGTCAAAGCGAAGATGGCCTGAGGTCGATCAGGATCGAGCAGGAACGCACGTAGTTACGGAGAAGGTACGATGGCGAAGGCGAAATTTCAGCGTAACAAGCCGCACTGCAATGTCGGCACGATCGGGCATGTCGACCATGGGAAGACGTCGCTGACGGCGGCGATCA
>JAWXBK010000074.1:0-7181 GCA_034439975.1 Rhodospirillaceae bacterium
TCGACAATCTTCTGGCGACCGTGACCGGCATTGACGCACCACAAGCCCGCGGTGCCGTCGAGGATCTGGCGGCCGTCATGGCTGGTATAGTGCATGTCCTTGGCGGCCACGAGCAGACGCGGCTTGCTCTTGAACTGACGGTTCGCCGTGAACGGCATCCAGAACGCTTCGAGATTGTTCGGTGACGGTTCGAAATCGACAGCAATCGGGTTCCCGGCCATGACATTCCTCGTTGGTTTAGCGGTGTGTTCTGGGGCGCAGTTGGGCTGTTTCGCGGAGCCTAACATGATAAAGAAAATAGACAAGCTGCGGCGAAGTCGCGCTGTCCTTTCCTTGTATTGCTCGCATCTGCGAGATAATCTTCGACAGAACGTTAAACATAATGAACAGAACAGTCATGCCGGACGATTTATCAAAGGGTTCGCCCGATCGCGATTTCGATGTCGGCGCGCGGTTGCGCCAGCTTCGCCAGGAGGCCGGCATTTCGCAACGCGAACTGGCCAAGCGGGCCGGGGTCTCGAACGCGATCATCTCCCTGATCGAGCAGAACCGCTCGAGCCCCTCGGTCGGGCTTCTGAAGAAGGTGCTCGACGGGCTGCCGCTGGCATTGGGCGCGTTCTTCGGAGCGCCACCGGCCGGGCGGCCGCAGGTGTTCTTTCCGGCAGCCGAGCTGGTCGAGCTGGCCGGCGGGCGGATTTCCTATCGCCAGGTCGGCCGCGATATGGCGGGACGCGCAGTCCAGATCCTGCATGAACGCTACCAGCCCGGCGCCGATTCCGGCTCGGCCATGCTGCAGCATGATTCGGAGGAAGGCGGCGTCGTGCTGCGCGGCAGGCTTGAGGTCACGGTCGGCGATCAGCGACGCGATCTCGGGCCGGGCGATGCTTATTACTTCGACAGCCGCACGCCGCACCGCTTCCGCAATCTCGGCGAGGAAGAGTGCGAGGTCGTCTCGGCGTGCAGTCCGCCAAGTTTTTGAACGACGGCGTTACTCCGCCTTGATCGAAACCGTGCCGCTATCGGCGACTAGTAGTTTCCAGCCCTCGGCCTCGGTGCCGTCGAGATTGAGATGACCGGTGAGGAAATAGAGCCGTTCGCGGTCGATGCCCGTCGCCGTGCAGAAGCGGTCCTGCAGATAGAAGGGCGGCGTCGCCTGATAATAAAGCCGCGCGCGCACGGCCATTGGCGTGCCGTCGAGTTCGGATAGCGCTACGACAAACTCGATACTGTCCTTGCCGCCGGCGAGCGGCTGGTAATCCGGATCGTCGCCGACTGCGGTCGGTCCGACATCCACGGCCATATCCTCGCCGGCGCCGAGTGCAGCGGCGATCGTCTTGCGCGCGTCGAGCGGCAGGAAGCCCTGCGGCAACAGACGATTGTCTTTCACCTCGGCACAGATCGAGAGAAACGAGGTCGTAAGCTGGCCTGCCGGTTCCGCGAGCGGGCCGCATTGCGCATCACCATCGGCGGGCGGCGTCGATGTCAGCTCCTGATAGATCTGCGCCTGATCCTCGGCGGTTACGTTCTGATAATGCGGCTGGTGCAGGCGGGCCTCGGGTTCGATGCGCGCCGAGCAATCTGCCTGCCACCAGATCTCCCCGGCGATCGGCGTGCCGGATGCATCGACGATGCGGCCGGCGCCGTTGGTGCGGCCCGATGCCCAGAGCACATTGCCCAGAAGGTCGACGACTTCGAAGGTGAGGAACGCGCGGCGGAAGCCAACGCCGGACGGAAATTTATGACCGGTCAGATTCTCGAGCGTCACGCTCGCGCGGATCGTACCGTCCTGTTCGACTGGTTCGCTCACGCTGAGCGTGACGGTATCGGTGGCCGCCTGATCGAGCATCTGCTGTTCGGTATAGAGCAGCGGATCGACGCCCATCGACACCAGCATCGGATCCTGCGTGCGGATGCCGAGCAATTCCGGGAACTGCTGTGCGATCTTGATGAGGAACACGTTGAGCCCGACCAGATCGTGGCGCGCGAAACCTGCGCGCGGCTCGAGATCGATCGCATCGGGCGCCTTGGTGAATTCGGCCTGCGGGAAGTTCGAGAATTCCTGGATCGACGCGATCCTCGAGAGCGTCGGCGAACCGTCGGCCTCGGTCGACGGCATGTGACAGCCCTGACAGCTCTCGGCGAGCTTGCCAGCACCCTCGGGCAGATCCCCATCCATCGTGGTGCCGACCCGGTAATCGCTGAACGCCCATTCGGGATAGGTCGTCTGTTCGTAGATGTAAGCGAGGGTCTCGCCCTCATGCAGCACCGGCAGATGCACCGTGTGGCAGGTGCCGCAGAGTTCGGAATCGGCCATGACATCGCTATGCGCAGGCACGATGCCGAGCGCGGTTTCCATCGGTGCAGTCTTCGGTTCCTCGAAGGGGCCGAACAGTCGGTCGGCCGGTCCGACCATGAAACTCCCGGTGAAGGTCCGCGCGAAACCGGACGCATCGGGGTTGAGCAACGCTTGCCGCTCTTCGATACAGGCATTGCGCGGTTCGGCGGCGTTCGCGGCCGTTGCCGCTTCGCCGAGCACCATGCGGTGACAGGCGGTGCAGGAGATGCCGTCGCGCGCCAGCGCGCCATAGTCGGCGCCGGAATCGCCGTGTGCGGCGATCGCATCGACATCGGCGCGGGTGAAATCGCCGCAGGCGCCGCTCTCGATGAAGGAATCGATCGCCGCCTGCCGCTCGCCCATGATTCCGTGACAGCCGAGGCAGGTGGTCTCGACCAGCGCCGTCTGGTCGGGATGGAAACTGTGCGTTTTGCTCGAGAGCTGCGCGAAAAAGAAGGGATCGCGGCCGGCGAGACCCATCGGCGACGTGCGCCAGGTCGCGTAGGGCGAATGATTCCAGAGCAGGCCGCTCGTCGCGTCGAACTCCGTCATGTCGAAATGCAGGCCGGTCGAGCCGGCATCGTGACAGCCGAGACACTGGTCGGCCGTGACATAGAGATCGTGATCGTCCGGTGCGCCGGCACCCATCCAGACATTGTCGTAGGTCTGCGACGGCATCGGCGGCAGGCTGCCCCAGTTCGGCGCGCGATCGAGGAAGCTCGGTGGAAAGGCCGTGACGAAGGCGGGATGATAGGTCGTGTGCGGCTGGCCGAGCGCGAGACCATCGCCGTCCGGCAGCACGACCGATGTGTGATGCGGCGTTGCCGGCTGCGTCGCGGGTTCCTCTTGCGAGAGGAAGACCAGCGGCTGGCCGGGTTCGCCCGCCAGGTTGCGCCCCGAGGCGAAGGTGAGATTGTCGCGCGCCGAGGCATGGCAATTCACGCAGTACTGGCCGAAACCCATGTAAGCGAGACGATTCTGGTCGGGCGCCGCCGGCCAGTCCGGATCCCAGCCGCTCCAGCCATACCAGCCCCAGAACCAGCCATCCTGCGATGCTTCGCTGTCGCGCACCATGACCGCGGCACCGCTGGTCGGCAGCAAATGGGTGGGGTCGACGTCGGCGCAGCGCGCGGCCGGTGCCGGATACATTTCCTTCACGATCATCGCGCCATCCGGCATGGGCGCGCCGTCGCTGCCATAGCCCGCGTCGTCGGCGCCGCGATGGTCGCGGATCCAGGTGGCCGCTTCCGGCGAATACCAGATCAGAACCGGCGCGTGCGTGCCGTGATAGGCGCTTTGCCATCCGTCACCGCCCAGAGTGGAGACATAGGGCCCGGTGTCGCGCACGGATTTGTCGGCGACCCAGCCGGCGGCCGTCTGGCGATGGCAGAAGGCGCCGAGGAACTGACCGAGTTTCGTCTCATATTCATCGAGCGGCAGCCCGTCGGGATCGCGCACGATGGGTGCCAGTTCGGTGCAGAGCGCCGGATCGTTGGGCAGGAGAGCGACGCCCTTGTCGGCGGGGCAATCGCTCGCCGCGACCTCCGTACCGAAGGCAACGACCAGCGCCGCGATTGCGACATATCTCTTCAAGAGCAGCGACAAGGAATCCCCCGCCGTCCGGAGCTGATATCGTAACCCGATAATCGGCTCATCCCGATACCGGTTTGGCTTGTCGTCCGGTAATCAGCCAGAGGCCGACCAGAACCAAAGCGAGGCCGCCGAGATGTTGCAGCGTTAGGGCCTCGCCGAGAAAGACGACGCCGATGAGCACGCCGAGAGGCGGCACCAGATACGCATAGAGGGCGGCGAAACTCGGCCCGGCGCGCTCGATGAGAATGAAATAGCCGAGATAGGCGAGCGCCACGGCGATCGTGCCCGATGCCACCAGGGACGCGAGGGCAGTGGCCGGCGGCATGGCGAGATGGTCGATCTCGAAGATCAGGGCGGGGACGACGAGCATCGCGGCCCCGGCCGCCATGATCCAGACCGTCAACGCCGCCTTGTCGAACCGCGCCGCCCGGGACTGGGCATAGAAGCCGGCGAAGACGAAGGTGATGCCGCTCGACATCAGGACGAGGATTGCATCGATGGTGCTGCGACCGCCGCTCCCGCCGACACCGACAAAAACCGCGAGCCCGCCCAGCGCAACAAGGACGCCGAGCAGGCGCGGCGGCGAAAACGCCTGCTGACGCAGAATGAACATGCTCACCAACAACGTAAGGATCGGGACGGTTGTGCCTGTTATTGCTCCAATATCTGGCGTGATCGATTCCTCGGCATAGGCCACGGTGATTCGCGGCCAGGCGACCGATGTTGCACCCAGCACGATCGGCACCTCGCGCAGGATCGGCATCAGCGGCCGCTTCAGGATGAACCGGACCAGCAGGAACAGCGCGATGGCGGCAACGGTCGCCGTGACGGCGCCGATCGCAAGGGGCGGCAGGGCCGCGTCGGCCCACCGTATAAAGAGATAGTCGCTCGCCCAGGCCAGCGAGACAGCGAACAGCAGAAGCAGGTTTGACCGCACGGCCGTCCTCCGCGTCCCGCCCGGGATCTGTCAGTCGAGTCCTGTCGGCGAAGTCCGGCAGTAGCTTACTGCGGGTATTTGACGCCTTCATTGAATTCGGCGAGGCGGATGAGCTTGTCCCCATCCTGATCGAGCAGTTCCATCACGAGGCCCCCGAAATCGATGAATTCCCGCACGGTCACGAGACCGTTCTGATCGTCGTCCATCATCGCGAACCGGTCACGGCGGCGCTGGCTCAATAGCTCGTTATCGTTGCTCAGATCGTGCATGAATTCTTCGATCGTAAGTACTTGATCGAGATCGAAATCGATCTGTAAGAACCGGCGTGTCCGCATGGCATCCAGCTCTTCGCCTGAGATTACCCCGTCGCCGTCTGAGTCAATCTTGGTAAACCAGATCAGCTTGGTCGCGTCGGCGGTAGCGTCGGCGGTTTCGGCCTGGCCCGTGCCCGGCCAAACCAAACAAGCCAAAAGCAAAAGCGCGCCGATGCGGTACGGCATCGTCAGAGTGTGTGACACGATCCCTCCCAACCAGAAGTGAGTTTCCTGTTTTTCTATCTTCTTATTATTACGCTGAAACTATAAGGCTTCCGTATAACTCGCCGTTATCGATCGATTTCGATCGTGCCCCCTGCGCGGCTAAAAACGGCGCCGGTTCGCCTCATAAAGTGCGATGGCGGCCGCGTTCGAGACGTTGAGCTGGTCGATCGGCGGTCGGGTCGGCAGTCGGATCAGCCCGTCGCAGCGCTCGCGGGTAAGGCGGCGCAGCCCGCTGCCCTCGGCACCCAGCATCAGGACGATGCGGGCCGGCAGTTCGGTCTCGCCCAAAGTGGAATCGGCGTCGCCGGCGAGGCCGAAAATCCAGAACCCGGCGGCTTTCAACTCGTCGATCGCGCGGGCGAGATTGCCAACCCGGACCAGCGGCACGACATCGAGAGCGCCCGACGCGGCGCGGGCGAGCGTGCCGGTTTCCGGCGCGGCATGGCGCTCGGTCAGAATGACGCCGTGCGCGCCGAAGGCCGCGGCCGAACGCAGCACCGCGCCGGCATTCTGCGGGTCGGTCACCTGGTCGAGCCCGACCAGAACGGCCGGCGCCGCCGGATCGAGTTCGGCCAGCAGATCGGCCAAAGCGATTTCCGGCAGCGGAGCGCAACGGACGGCAAGCCCCTGATGCGGAGCGCCGGCCGGCAGCCGCGCTTCGATGGCTTCGCGAGAAAGCGTTTCGATCGGCGGCAATTCGCGCGCGGCGTCGCGGCGCATCCGTTCGAGCCCGGCTGCGCTCTCATGCGTGGCGGTTAGCGCCAGAATTCGCCGTTTAGAGTTGGCCAGAGCGGCCGCGACGGCGTGCTGACCGTAGAGCCAGAGCTGGTTGGCGCCACCCGGACGGTCGGTATGGCGTTCGGGACGCCGATCGGGATGGCGAGCGGCCGGGTGATCTTCGGGACGTGGCAGATCCAAAGGTCGGACCGACACGGGATTTCGCCGCGGCGCGGTCGAAGGCTGGCGGGCGGGCGCTTCCTGGCGCTGCGAGGCGATCGGCCGCTGGCCGCGCGCGGCCGGCTTTTGCAAGCCGGAGGTTCGCTTATGCGGGCCGCCTTGCCGTTCGGCCGATTTCTGGCCGCCGGATTTTTGCCCGACAGATTTTTGGCCGCCGGACTTTTTTGGGGGCCCCGAATGTCGGGACTCGGATTTCCCCGGGCTTCGCTGGGGACTTCTCTTGGGATTTCTCTGAGAGAACTTGCGTTGGGTCATGGCGATGCTAATATCACAGCAACGGTGTCAACCGGTACTGCGACCCGACCCGCCGAGATAGCGGGAGGCGGGGCGCTGTTTTGCGCGTTTGATGATTGACAAGTCGCTGAAAATACACATAGTTCGCTGCCTCTCGGGCGGCCGAGGTGATGTGGGAGGGGTGCCCGAGTGGCTAAAGGGGACGGGCTGTAAACCCGTTGGCGTCAGCCTACGTAGGTTCGAATCCTACCCCCTCCACCAAACGCCGGCAGGTCGGTCGGATACGCGAACGGAGCAAGACGCGGAAGGTCGAAGAAGCTGGCGGCTGCGGGTGTAGCTCAATGGTAGAGCGCCAGCCTTCCAAGCTGGTTACGCGGGTTCGATTCCCGTCACCCGCTCCAACTAATCCGACCGGGTGAGGCGACAGCCGAATCCGACTTAACAACAAGAGGGCGGCCCGACGGTCGCCATGGTTGAGGGCAATAAGCGATGGCGAAGGCGAAATTTCAGCGTAACAAGCCGCACTGCAATGTCGGCACGATCGGGCATGTCGACCATGGGAAGACGTCGCTGACGGCGGCGATCA
>JAWXBK010000075.1:0-78517 GCA_034439975.1 Rhodospirillaceae bacterium
GCCGGTCGACCGGCGTGGTGTCGCGCGGCGCAAAGAAATGCGGCATCGTGATGAGAATGCGCACGGCCTAGCGGGATTCGATCTCGGGTTTAGGATCGGTCATGCGATAGACCGCGAGAATCTCGTGCGTGACTGTATGACGCGCCATGTTGAACCAGCGCCGGCAGCCGCGCGCATGAACCCAACGTTCGTAGAGAATGCCCTTCGGATTGCCGCGCATGTAGAGATAGTCGGCCCATTCGGCGTCGTTCAACTGTTCGGGATCGGCCGGGCGCGCGATATGGCTCTCGCCGCCGCAGGCGAATTCGCTTTCGTCGCGCTTGCCGCACCATGGGCAGGGGATCAGAAGCATTCGTCTCTTCCTAGTGCGCGATGCCGGCGGCGCCGTGCTCGTTGATCAGAGAGCCGCTATCGAACCGGCTCAATGCGAAGGGCCCGGCAAGCTTGTGCAGCCGGTCGTTTGCGATCGTGTCGGCGAAGACCCAGCCGGAGCCCGGGGTCGCCTTGAAGCCGCCAGTGCCCCAGCCGCCGTTGAAATAGAGGCCGTCGATCGGCGTCTTGTCGATGATCGGCGAGGCATCGGGACAGACATCGACGATGCCAGCCCATTGCCGCAGCATCTTGAGCCGCGTGAAGATCGGAAAGAGCTCGACCAAAGCGGCGAGGAAATCCTCGACGACCGGCGGGCTGCCTCGTTGTGCGTAGGACTGATAGCCGTCCATCGCCGCACCCAGAACGAGTTCGCCTTTGTCCGACTGGCTCACATAGACATGCACCGTGCCCGAGATCACGGTCGTGTGCAGGATCGGCTTCAGCGGTTCCGAAACCAGCGCCTGCAGCGGTTTGCTGACGATCGGCAGGCGCAAGCCGGCCATCGCCGCGACCACGCTCGAGTGACCGGCGACGACGATGCCGACCTTGCGCGCCGCGATCGCGCCGCGCGTTGACTGCAGCCCGGCGATGCGGCCGTCGCTTATGTCGAACCCGGTCACTTCGCAGTTCTGAATGATGTCGACACCGCGCGCGTCGGCCGCGCGTGCGAAACCCCAGGCGACCGCGTCGTGCCGTGCGATGCCGCCGCGACGTTGCAGCGAGGCGCCGACGATCGGATACCTCGCGCCGGGATCGACATTGAGGATCGGGCAGAATGCCTTTACCTGCGCGACGTCGAGAATTTCGGAGTCGATGCCGTTGAGTCGGATCGCGTTCACCCGCCGGCGCATCTCCATCATCTCGTGCGGCGAATGCGCCAGATTGAGCACCCCGCGCGGGCTGAACATGACGTTGTAGTTCAGCTCGCGGGTCAGGGTTTCCCACAGCTTCAGCGAATGTTCGTAGAGATGCGCACTCTCGTCCCAGAGATAGTTCGAGCGCACGACGGTCGTGTTGCGTCCAGTATTGCCACCGCCGAGCCAGCCTTTTTCGATCACGGCAATCCGCGCGACGCCGTGATTCTTGGCGAGATAATAGGCGGTCGCGAGCCCATGCCCGCCGCCGCCCACGATCACCACGTCATAGGCGGGCTGGGGGTCCGGGCTGCGCCAGGCCGCCTGCCAGTCCTGATGATGCGAGAACGCGTTCCGGGCGAGGCTGACGATCGAGTAGCGCGGCTTCATTGGCGGTTTTTTGCGGTCTTTCAAAGGGCGCGCGGGCAATCTGGCAGCGCTGGGTCGGGCTGGCAAGGCGGCGCCGGAGGCCGCTTCAGGAAAATCTTTTGTCTGAATAGCGACATTTGCTAGGGTGGGGGCCTTCAAGAATGGAGCGCCCAGCGCGGCCCAGATGTTCGGCGCCAGACCCAAAGAACTTCCACAGGACATCGGCTTCCTGCTGGTCCCGCTCTTTTCGATGATCGCCTTCGTCTCGGCGCTCGAACCGCTGCGCCTGGCGAATCGCGCGAGCGGCCGGCAGCTTTATCGCTGGCGCGTCTTCTCGCCCGACGGAAGGCCGGTCACCGCCAGCAACGGGCTCGAGATCCGGCCCGAGGGCGCGCTCGACGAACTCATGGATTTCAGCACGGTGGTGGTGTGCAGCGGCATCGACGCGCACAAGTTCCATGACCGGGCGACCCTGACCGTTCTGCGCAAACTCGACCGCAAGGGCGCCGACATCGGTGCGCTCTGCACTGCGAGCCATATCCTCGCGCAAGCCGGTCTGCTGGATGGCTATCGCTGCACCATCCACTGGGAAAATCTCGCGGGCTTCGCCGAGGAGTTTCCCGAGATCGACATCACGACGGAACTGTTCGAGATCGACCGCAGCCGCTTCACCTGCGCGGGCGGCACGGCAGCACTCGACATGATGCTGAACCTGATCGGCGGGCAGCACGGCGCCGAGCTCGCGGCGCAGGTCTCGGAACAATTCATGCATGAACGGATCCGCGATCGGCACGACCATCAGCGTATGGGCCTGCCGGCGCGGCTCGGCCTCCGCCACCCCAAGCTGCTCGAGGTTGCGCGGTTGATGGAACAGAATCTGGAAGAGCCGCTGGAGCGCGCCGAACTCGCCAAAGCGGTCGGGCTTTCGACCCGTCAGCTCGAGCGGCTGTTCCGCAAGTATCTGCATCGCTCGCCGGCGCGCTATTACGTCGAGCTGCGGCTCGATCGCGCGCGACGTCTGTTGCAGCAGACCAATATTCCGATCATCGATGTCGCGCTCGCCTGCGGCTTCGTCTCCGCGTCGCATTTCTCGAAATGCTATCGGGATTTCTTCGGCAAGACGCCACGCCGCGAACGCGCCGGTCTGCTGGTGGCGGAATCGGATCTCGAGGAATCAGCCGACGAACCGGCCGATTCGGATTATACGAATTCCGGCCGCGGCCGCGAGAAGACCCGACGCACCATCGGCTCGAAGGCTTCGAGCGGCATGGTGTCGTAGGCCGGATCGAACGAGGTCTGATCCCACTTCTCGCAGAAATCGGCGGTACGCTGGAACATCGGATGACCGCGATAATGCTCCCGCTCGTTCCGGTCACGGCCGTAATGGTGCCAGAAGAAATAGCCCTGGAAGATCGCGTGGTGTTTGACCAGCCAGTAATTGTCGTCGGAGATGTACGGCCGCAGGACTGCCGCGGCAAGCTGCGCATGATTGTTCGGCGAAAGAATGTCGCCGATGTCGTGCAGCAACGCGCAGAACACGGTCTCCTCGTCGGCCGCGTCGCGCGTCGCGCGCGTCGCGGTCTGCAACGAATGGCGGTAGCGGTCGATCTTGTAGCCGAGCGGGTCTCCGCCAAGGCGCTTCAGCATGGCGAGAACCTCGTCCGCCAGTCCGACCTGATGCGTCTTCCAGTTCTCGTTGAGAAGCTGGTAGTCCTCGTAGGTGCCTTCATCCATGCGGATGAAGCTGACCGTGCCGCTGTCCATGACCGTCTCCACGCTGCCGGTTCGTTCCCCGGGTCATTCCGATGAGCAGGGAAACTAGCATAATCGCCGAACTCTTTGCCACGGTGGCCGGCGGGGGGCTGTTGCCGCGCGGCTATTTCCATCCCGAACCCGAGGACGGCGTACCGCCGATGGCCGGCGGCGAGCCGGCCGGCACGCTGCTCCTGCTCGGTCATGTCGGCCGATCGATGTGGCCGGCCTTTTCAGCGTCGCCCGAGGCGGCAGACGGTGCGCCCGATCCGCTCGACCGCTGGAGCCGCCGCCTGATCGATGCGCTGGCACGACGATTTGGCGGGATGGCGCTCTATCCTTTTGGCGGTCCGCCCTATCTGCCATTCCAGCGTTGGGCGCGGCGGGCGGAGCCGGTTGCGCCGTCGCCGCTGGGCATCTTCATCCATCCCGAATACGGTCTGTGGCATGGCTATCGCGGCGCGCTCGCCCTGGCGCCGCGCTGGCCGCTGGCCCCGGTCGACCCGCGGCCCAGTCCCTGCCTCTCCTGCGTCGGGCAGCCCTGTCTCCAGATCTGTCCGGTCGATGCCTTCACCGCTGCCGGTTATGCGGTCGAGGATTGCCGTGCCCATCTCGACCGCGATGCTGGCACGCCTTGTCGCGATGGCGGCTGCCTCGCCCGCCGCGTTTGTCCGGTCGGGCCGGATTACGTCTATGACGCGGCCCAGATCCGATTTCATATGCGCGCCTTCCATCGGGCCGGCCGCAACGCCGCCACGATTGTCGACAAGAATTAAGCTTTCCCGATGCGACCAGCGCGAATCCCGGGCAGAATGCGCAGGCGGGAATGCGGCTGATCCAATGTCGCCGGAGGGGTGCTTGAAAGACCGGACGATACTCATGGTGGCGCATAGCGAGTGGCGCGAGCGTAGACTCGCACCGCTTCTTTCCGCGCGCGGCTATCAACTCGAATGGCGCTGCCCGGCCAAGGGTTCGCAACTTCCCGAGGATATCGAGAATTATGCCGGTGCCGTGGTGTTCGGCGGCGTGCATAGCGCGAACGACGCCGAGAGCGTCGATTTTATCCGCCAGGAGATCGACTGGATCGGCCGCTTCGTCGATGCGGGCAGGCCCTATTTCGGGATCTGCCTCGGCGGTCAGATGCTGGCCCGCGCACTAGGTGCGCGCGTCGCACCGCATCCCGAGGGTCGAGTGGAAATCGGCTATTACCCGATCACCGCGACCGAGGCCGGCCGCGATCTGTTTCCCGAGCGGCTGCACGTCTATCAGTGGCATCGTGAAGGGTTCGAGCTGCCGCGCGGCGCCGAGTTGCTCGCGCGCGACGACGCCTTTCCGAACCAGGCCTATCGCTACGGCAAACTGGCCTACGGCCTGCAGTTCCATCCCGAGGTCACCGGCGAGGACGCCAGGAGCTGGATGACCGAGGTGCCCGACCATGCCGAGCGGCCGGGGGCGCAGAGCGTCGAAGACCATGCCGCGGGAATCGCGCAGTACGATCCGGGGCTGCATGACTGGCTCGCCGGCTTTCTCGACCACTGGCTGGCAGCGTCCGAGGAGGCGCGGGAATCGGCGCCGGTCCGGGCCGATCCGGCGATGGCCGCCAGCGGCCCTCGGCGCCAGGGATAGAAACCGCCGCATTCTGCCGCTTTGTCGCTGAAATTCCTGTGTTTTTTCGGGGCGGCATCCCAGCGATATCTTGTCGGCTGGCGGGTAACTGGTGTATCTACGACGACCACACCGACACCAGCTCTAAGGGGGGCTCCTGTGCGCTCGTTCATCACCCTTGCGGCCGCTTTGCTGGCCGCATCGCTGCTCAGCCATTCCGTTACCGCCGAGGAGAGCGCCGCGTTACCGCTGGCGCCCACTGCCGCCAAGGCAAAGGTTCAACTCGATGCGGTCGTGGCCTACGGCGCGGCGCCGTTCACCAGCCCGATCGAGTGGACGATCATACGCCCGGTTTCGCAGCAGAATCCCGAAGAGCAGATTCTGCTGACGCAGACGTCGGTTGCGCCGACGTTCGATATGGCGCCCGGCCGTTACATCGTGCGCGCGACGCATGACGCGATGACAGTGTCGCAGGATCTGATCGTTCCCGAAGGCACCTCGAAGCACACCATCAATTTCAATGCGGGCAACATCACGCTCAGCATGATCCCGTATACCGGCGGCGGCATGATCGCCTCGAACATCCTTTGGGAAGTGTACGAGTATCGAAAGGGCGGCCTGACCGATGATGCGAAGATCGCCTCAGCGATGGCGCCCTCGCATCACTTCATGCTCGCGGCCGGTGCCTATGTCGTGCGCGCCAGCTATAACGGCACGACTGCCGATCTGGTGATTCCGCTCGATCCGGGCCGTACCTACAAATACACGATCAATCTCTATGCCGGCACGGTCGGCCTCAGCGCCGTTTCGGAAGGCGGGGGCAGTGTCGGCGAAGGTGTCGTCTACGAAATCTACAAGGCGGCGCTCGACAGTGCGACCGGCCAGCGCCCGCTGATCGGCACCTATAACGGCGACACGAACAACGTTCTGCTACGCGAAGGCAGCTATCTGCTGATTGCGCGCGGCAACGGGCTGCAGGGTGAAATCCCGTTCGTCGTCTCGGCCGGCGAGAATGCCAAGATCAAGGTGACGTTGAAGCCCACTCTGGCGAGCAGCACCTCGACCAGCGGCTGATCGTATCCTGGTTTTTCTGACGCAGAACGGCGCCCTCGCGGGCGCCGTTTTCGTTTGTGTTCATTGTCGTTTGTGAATCGACCGCGCACGGGACGTGCTCAGCTACCCGATCATCGGCAGATTGAGGCCCTGTTCCTTCGCGCATTCGATCGCGCTCTCGTAACCCGCATCGGCATGGCGCATGACGCCGGTGCCCGGATCGTTGGTCAGTACGCGCTCGAGCCGCCGCGCCGCATCCGCCGTGCCGTCGCACACGATTACCATGCCGCTATGCTGCGAATAGCCGATGCCGACGCCGCCGCCATGATGCAGCGACACCCAGGTGGCGCCCGACGCGGTGTTCAGCAGCGCATTCAAAAGTGGCCAGTCGGAGACCGCGTCCGAACCGTCCTTCATCGCCTCGGTCTCGCGGTTCGGACTCGCGACCGAACCGGAATCGAGATGATCGCGACCGATGACGACCGGTGCGTCGAGCTCGCCCTTCGCCACCATCTCGTTGAAGGCGAGGCCGAGCCGCGCGCGCTGGCCGAGACCGACCCAGCAAATCCGCGCCGGCAATCCCTGAAACGCGATCCGTTCGCGCGCCATGTCGAGCCAGTTGTGCAAATGCGGATCGTCGGGGATCAGCTCTTTCACCTTCGCGTCGGTTTTATAGATGTCCTCGGGATTACCTGAGAGCGCGGCCCAACGGAACGGGCCGATGCCGCGGCAGAAGAGGGGGCGGATATAGGCTGGAACAAAGCCGGGGAAATCGAATGCGTTCTTCTCGCCGATCTCGCTCGCCATCTGCCGGATATTGTTGCCGTAGTCGAAAGTCGGTACGCCGAGGCGGTGAAAGCCGAGCATGGCGCGCACATGGGTCGCCATCGACTGCATCGCGGCCTTGATCGTGCCCTGCGGATCGCTGCCGCGCTTGCGCTCCCACTCGTCGAGCGTCCAGCCCTTCGGCAGATAGCCGTTGAGCGGATCGTGCGCGCTGGTCTGGTCGGTAACGGCATCGGGCCGCCAGATCGCATCCCGCTCGGCGCGCCGCAGGATTTCCGGCACCAGTTCGGCGGCATTACCGAGCAGGCCGACGGAAACGGCGCGGCCGTTGTCGGTCGCGGCCCGGATAATCGCCATCGCCTCTTCGAGATTCGTCGCCTTGCGATCGAGGTAACGCGTCTCGAGCCGGCGATCGATCCGGCTCGGCTGGCATTCGATCGCGAGCATCGACGCGCCGGCCATCGTGGCGGCCAGAGGCTGCGCGCCGCCCATGCCGCCCAGGCCGGCGGTCAGGATCCATTTGCCCGTGAGATTGCCGCCGAAATGCTGGCGCCCCATCTCGACAAAGGTTTCATACGTGCCCTGCACGATGCCCTGGCTGCCGATATAGATCCAGGAACCGGCCGTCATCTGGCCGTACATCATCAGGCCCTTGCGATCGAGCTCGTGAAATTTGTCCCAGGTCGCCCAATGCGGCACAAGATTCGAATTCGCGATCAGCACACGCGGCGCATCCGGGTGCGTGCGGAACACGCCGACCGGTTTGCCCGATTGCACCAGCAGCGTCTCGTCGTTGCCGAGGCTCCGCAACGTCTCGACGATCTTGTCGTAGCACTGCCAGTCGCGCGCGGCGCGGCCGATGCCGCCATAGACGACAAGCTCGTTCGGTTTTTCCGCGACCTCGGCATCGAGATTGTTCATCAGCATGCGCAGCGGCGCCTCGGTCAGCCAGCTCCGGCAGGTGAGCGCGGTGCCGCGCGGGCTGCGGATCTTCCGTTCGTTGTCGAGACGGGAATTGTCGGTCATGGAGAAGGCCTCATTATCGTCGCAACAGGGAGGGCCGGGCGCCGTCCCGCCGGCCGCGGGGGCACCCGGTCACTGATAGCCGAAAGGGTTCCTTAAGGCCATGCCCGCGCAACAAGCCGGTTTCGCGCCCTGGTTGCCGTGTCACGATGCTGCGATTGATCCACCGGGTCGCGATGTGGGACAAGGCGGGAGCATCGGAAAAGAGGCCTGCCATGCGAAACATTCCGCGTTTTGCCGACCCTTTCGCCGCGCACGACATTCCGATCGTCGAGGCGACGCCGGAAAGCCTCAAGGGCTATGGCCGGATCGAGCGGGATTTCGCCACCGCCCAGATCGAGATCGTGCGCTGGCCCGCGCAGGGCTGGCGTCCGGTCGATCCGGATACCGGCGACGAAGGCGGCACGACCGAGGGCGCGTTCTCGATCCATTGGCAGGGCGAGATCCTCTATGGCCGCAACGAGGCCGTGGGCGGCCATTATCTGCTCGGCTGGAGCCGCGATCCGCGCGAGGCATCTGAAGACGCGGCCGATCCCGAGCGCAAACGCGCGCTGGTCTGGCACGCGAACTATCATCCCGATGGCGGGCAGCTTTTCTTCCCGCGCGAGCGTGTGCCCTATATCGTACCGCTGGCGCTGCCGGGCGACGACATCTCGCCCGATCGCTTCGTCGGCTTCTACAGCGACGGCAGCTTCGGGATCTATTTCCATCCCAATGTCTGGCACACGCCGGCCGTACCGCTCGGCCCCGCGACCGTGTTCGACGATCGCCAGGGCAAGGTTCATGCCCGCGTGAGCTGCGAGTTCGTCGAAGAGTTCGGTTGTTATCTCGGCGTGCCGATGCGCCGGCCGTAACGGGCGGCGCCACTTACCGATGCGCCAGCCGTAACGGGCGGCGCCACTTACCGATGCGCCAGCCGTAACGCCCGGCTATTTCAGTTCGTCGGTCAGTAGTCGAACAATTTAGTGACGATGTAACCGCTGTCGCCGAGCCGCAGCATCGTGCCGCGGCGGAACACGCCGTCGTAGAATACATCCGCGCCATAGACCGTGGTGTCGCTGTCGACATCGAGATCGCTCATCAACTCGCGCGCTTCGTCGGGAAACCAGCGATGCGATTCGATCTCTTCCGCACCGGGCAGCTGCGGCATCGACGTCGACCGGGCGATCAACTCGGCGGCCTGTTCGGGCGTAAACTCGATGACTGCGATCACCCGCAGCTTGGTGGCGCCGTACCGTTCCTGCTCTTCCTGCGTCAGGATCTGCCAAGTCACCGATTGCGGCACGTAGGGCAGTTCGATCTGCTGGTCGAGGAACTCGATCTGCGTGCGCACCAGCACGCCCTGGTCCCAGCCCGGCAGCTTCGTCGATCCGGTACCGAACACGATATAGGCGACCCCGAGCACCGCGATGGCGCAGATGCCCATGAGGATTTTCTGCCAGGTCGGAATGCGCGCGTGCCCTTTCGGACGGGGGCCTTTCTCGATCTGACCGAAGGGGTTGGTGACGGCACGGCGTTTGCCGCGCTGATTTTTCCCCTGTTTCTTCCCCGGGCCGCGCCGCCGTTCGCCATGCTCGGATGCGATATACACGTTGGCCTCAATATCCGGCGCTGGTTCATGCGGGTCGAGCGCGAACGTGGGTATCCGTTCCGAGTACGCCGGTTCGACATCGTCATCGAGATCGATTTCGGTATAGGCGGGCGCGCCAAGCGCATCGGTCCGTGTTTCTCGATCGTCACTGCGACGCGCCTGCGTCCCGCCGGTTTGCGCACTCGGGCGCTGCGCGGCGCCCGGTCGATGGGTTGCGCCGCGCGCCGCGTTCGGACGCGCCGCAGCATTCGGCTTGCGTTTGCCGGAGGCGGCCGGACCCGTACTCTCGGGGCGCGCCGTCGCGGGGCCGGGGAAAGTGGCCGTAATGCGATTGGCTTCGACATCGACCTGCAGCGGCGGGCCGCGACGCCGGTCGCCGCCGCCTGCCGCGCCCTTGGCCTGCCGCGCGGCCTTACTGGCGTCGCCGCGCTGCCTGGCCGGCCGGTTGCGCTGCTGTGTCGGATCGTCGGCCTCGGCCATC
This sequence comes from Rhodospirillaceae bacterium, assembly GCA_034439975.1. GTDB lineage: Bacteria > Pseudomonadota > Alphaproteobacteria > Dongiales > Dongiaceae > JAWXBK01. The sequence continues at coordinate 9,887 of JAWXBK010000075.1, forward strand.
GCACCACGCTTTGATTCATCAGGCTCGCGGCGTCGTTTGCCGGAGCCACGGAATCATGGCAGATGAAGGGGCTGGTGCCAACGCGCCTGAGGCCAAAATCCGTGGAAATCTACCGCTTCACGCAGGGATCCGGGCCGCTTCTGGTCAGCATGCCGCATGTCGGCACGCATCTGCCGGATGCGCTGGCCAGGCGCATGACGCCGATCGCGCGGACGGTTCCCGATACCGACTGGCATGTCGACCGGCTCTACGATTTTCTTGGCGACCTCGATGCGTCGGTGTTGGCGGCGACGCACTCGCGTTACGTGATCGATCTGAACCGGCCGCCCGACGATACGACGCTCTATCCCGGCGCCAACAACACGGGTCTCTGTCCGACCAGCCGGTTCGACGAAGGTGCGGTCTACGAGGCGGGTAACGATCCCGACGCAGCGGAGATGAATCGCCGGCGCGTGCAATATTGGCAGCCCTATCACGACGCCATCGCGGCCGTACTCGATACCATCCATGCCGATCACGGCTATGCGCTGCTGTTCGAGGCGCATTCGATCCGCTCGGTCGTGCCGCGTTTCTTCGAGGGCCGATTGCCCGACATCAATCTGGGGACCGGCGGCGGCACCAGCGCCGATCCCGAGCTTGCCGCGCGCCTGGTTGAGCAGGCGGGCGATGCGGTTGACTATACGAGCGTGCTCAACGGTCGCTTCAAGGGCGGCTATATCACGCGGCGCTACGGCAGTCCCGCAGCGCACGTGCATGCGGTGCAGCTCGAACTCGCGCAGATCACCTACATGAACGAGGATCCGCCGTTCGATTTCGATGAACCAACGGCGAACCGCGTGCGCCCCGTTCTGCGCCGTATCGTCGAGACGATGGTCGATTGGGGTCGCGAGCGTTACGGGCGGTAGGCGTTCGTCTCTGGAATTGGGGAAGCCCTCACCCGGCGCGCGGTTGCGCGCTGCCCTCTCCCCGAGAGCGAGGGTTTGCTGCCTCTGCAACGTTGGGGAACAACTCTCTCCCCCTGCAAAGGGGGAGGGGGAAGGGTGAGGGGTACATTGTAAGCGCCCTATTCGTCGCTCGCCCGCACCCGCTTCCACAGCGGATTGAACCCGATCCGGTAACTCAGCTCCGCCGGATGTTCGATCGACCAGATCGCGAGATCGGCGCGGTTGCCGATCGCGAGCGTGCCTTGCCTGTCGCCGATCCCGAGCGCGCGTGCAGCGTTGCGCGTCACGCCGGCAAGGCATTCTTCCGGCGTCATGCGAAACAATGTTGCGCCCATGTTCAGCATCAGCAGCAGCGACGTGGTCGGCGAACTGCCGGGATTGCAGTCGGTCGCCAGCGCGATCGGCACGCCCTTCTTGCGGAACGCATCGACCGGCGGCAAGGTCTTCTCGCGCAGGAAGTAGAACGCACCGGGCAAGATCACCGCGACCGTGCCGGCTTTCGCCATCGCATCGATGCCGTCGTCGCCGATATATTCCAGATGATCGCAGGACAGCGCCGAGAATCCGGCCGCCATCACCGAGCCCTTCATGTCGGAGAGCTGCTCGGCATGCAGCTTGATCGGCAGGTCGAGCGCCTGCGCCGCTTCGAAAACGCGCCGGCATTGTTCGGTCGTGAAACCGATCCGCTCGCAGAACGCATCGACCGCATCGACCAGCCCCTCGGCATAAGCGGCCGGTAGCATTTCGAGACAGACGCGGTCGATGTAATCGTCGGCGCGGCCCGCATATTCCGGCGGCAAGGCATGCGCCGCGAGGAACGTCGTCTTGATCGTCACATCGCGTAGCCTGGCGAGCCGCCGCGCCGCGCGCAGCATACGCAACTCGCTGTCCAGTTCGAGCCCGTAGCCGGATTTGATCTCGACCGTCGTGACGCCTTCGGCGATCAGCGCATCGAGCCGCGGCAAGGTTTGCGCGACCAGTTCGTCCTCGCTGGCTGCGCGCGTCGCCTTCACGGTCGAGACGATGCCGCCGCCGGACTTCGCGATATCTTCGTAGCTGACGCCCGTGAGGCGCATCTCGAACTCGCGGGCGCGGTTGCCGGCATGAACCAGGTGCGTGTGACAGTCGATCAGGCCGGGCGTGATCCACCGTCCGCCGACATCGACGGTCTCGTGCCACAGCGGCGCGTCGCCCGGATTGGCCGGCAGTTCCGCCATTGGGCCGAGCCAGGCGATCCGCCCGCCCGCGACCGCGATCGCCCCGGGTTCGATCGCGCGATAGGGCGCGCTCGTCTCGCGCCCGGTCTCGTCCATCGTGGCGAGGCGGGCATTGATATAGACGCTCTCCCAGGGGGTCTCGATTTTCATGCGCTATCCGTTCGAAGATTTGGCCCGTCCGAAGATTTGGCCCGTCCGAAGCTTTGACCCGCCCGATGAGCCGGTCGTTGAGCGGCAGCCGATCTGATCGTAATGTCGCACAGAATCGACGCAAGGCCGGGTTCCCATGCATTCGAGACATTTCTTCGCCGAAAGCGCTCTGCTGCCCGACGGCTGGGCGCGCGACGTGTTGTTCGAGATCGATGCAACCGGCGCATTCGCCGCAGTGGGCGCCGTTCGCGAGCCCGGCGATGCCGTGCGCCTCTCGGGTCCGGCGATACCGGGTATGCCCAATCTTCATTCGCACGCCTTCCAGCGCGCGATGGCGGGGCTGACCGAGCGGGTTGGGCAGGGTGCCGCCGGTGCCGAGGACAGTTTCTGGACCTGGCGGCAGGTCATGTACGGGTTCGTCGGCGATCTTGCGCCCGACGAAGTGCAGACGATCGCAACCCAACTCTATGTCGAGATGGTCAAGGCCGGTTACACGTCGGTCGGCGAGTTTCATTATCTGCACCACGATCCCGAGGGTCGCCCTTATGACGATCCGGCCGAGATGTCGGAGCGGATCGTGGCCGCGGCGACCATTGCTGGCATCGGGCTCACCCATCTGCCGGTGCTCTATCGTTATGGCGGTTTCGGCGGCAAGGAACCGGCAACCGGGCAGCGCCGCTTCCTGCACGACGCCGACGCCTATGCGCGTCTGCTCGAGACATTGCAGCAGCGCCACGGCACCGATCCGCAATTCCGGCTCGGGATCGCGCCGCATTCTTTGCGCGCCGTGACGCCGGATCTGTTGCTCGCCGGCATCGCGGCGCTCGATGCGATCGATGCAACCGCGCCGATCCACATCCATATTTCCGAGCAGATACGCGAAGTCGAGGAATGCCTCGCCTGGAAGCAGCGCCGCCCGATCGAATATCTCTACGACGAATTCGATGTAGGCGCGCGCTGGTGCCTCGTGCATGCGACGCATATGACCGATGACGAGCGCCGGCGCATGGCGGCGAGCAAGGCGATCGCCGGCTTGTGCCCGACGACCGAAGCCAATCTGGGCGACGGCATTTTTCCGGCGATCGAGTATCTCGACGAAGCAGGCGTGTTCGGCGTCGGATCGGACAGCCATATCTCCGTCTCGCCGGTCGAGGAACTGCGTTGGCTCGAATATGGCCAGCGGCTGATCCGGCAGCGGCGCAACCGTCTGGCCGCAGCGCAAGGCGGCTCGGTCGGTGCCGCATTGTGGCGCGGTGCGCTTGCCGGTGGCGCACAGGCGCTTGGCCGCAAGATCGGCGCCTTCTCAACCGGGCATCGCGCCGACATCGTCGTGCTCGATGGCGATCATCCGCTGCTGGTCGGCAAGGACGGCGATCTGCTGCTGGACGGGCTGGTATTCGCCGGCAATGAGAATCTGGTGCGCGACGTGATGATCGGCGGGCGCTGGCGGGTGCGCGATCGCCTTCACGAAGCCGAAGCGGGCGCCCGCACGCGCTACCAGCAATGTCTGCGCGCCCGGCTTGGCGACAGAAGAGAAGCGGTTTGAATCATGCATGACGGACATCACCATATCGATCTCACATGGCTGAGCGGGCGCGACATCGACGCGCTTGCCATGACCGACGACGAGATCCTGGATTCCGTGGAGCGCGGCCTGCTCGCACAGGGGCATGGCGACACGGTGATCGAACCGCGCGTCCATCTCGAACCCGATCCGGCCTTCCGTGGCCATTTCAACGTACTGCGCGGCTATATCGCGCCGCTCAACGTCGCCGGCTTCAAGATCGTCGGCGACTATGTCGACAATTATCAGCGCGGGTTGCCGTCGGAGATGGCGCTGCTCAATCTGTTCGATCCGCGCACCGGCATGCCTAGGGCAATTGTCGATGCGACCGCCATCACCGACATGCGCACCGGTGCGATGACCGCGCTCGGCGCCAAATATCTGGCACCGTCGAAGCCGCGCCGGCTCGGCCATATCGGCGCGCGCGGCTCGGCCTACTGGAACGTCCGTTTGCTCGACCATCTGTTCGATTTCGAGGAAATCCGCGTTCACTCGCGCCGCCCCGAAAGTCGCGGCTTTTTCGCCCAGCAGCTTTCGCAGGATCTCGGCAAGAACGTGATCGCAACCGAAGACTGGCAGAGCTGCCTCGAGGGCGCCGATATCATGGTCGAGGCATCCAGGCTCGATGCGTCGACGCCGCTCTTCAGGACCGAATGGGTACAGAAAGGCGCGCTGGTCGTGCCCTACGGCACAATGAGCAGCGTCGAACTCAGTTTGACCGATGTCATGGACAAGATCGTAGTCGACGATTGGGGTCAATGCCGAACCGGCAAGCTGGGTGCGCTGCGCGCCCATGTCGAGGCCGGCAAACTGAGCGAGGCGACGGTTCATGCCGAGCTTTGCCAGATCGTCGCCGGATTGCGGCCGGGCCGCGAACGCGACGACGAAACCATCCTCTTCTGGCATCGCGGGCTCAGTTTGTCAGACATAGCGCTTGGCGTTGCGATGCTGGAAAAGGCAAACCGGCTCGGGATCGGCCAGACCCTTCGATACGCATGACCGCCGGGAGGAACTCAATGTCGCGTCTCGTTCTGCTGCCGCTGGCAGCCATGCTGCTGATGGCCGGTATCGCGTCGTTGGCCGCTCAGTCGGTCGAGGAAGAAACCTCGCGCGTGTCGATCGAGCCGGTCGACGGCGCGCTGCAATGGCAGATCGAAAACCGAACCTTCGATGTGGTCCAGACCTGGTCGGGCGCGGGCCCGCGCAGCTTGCTGCTCGAAGAGACGATGTCGGCGACGCGGCGCAGCGACATGGAGGGCCCGGCCGATCCGATGGTGCGCGTTGTCGCGTCCGAAATACTGGACGATGGTACGCTGACGCCCCTCTGGGAGTTCGAGACGCGGGCCGAGACGGGATCTGCCCGCTATCTCGGCGCCTTCGGCGATGCCTATGTCGCGACGCTCTATGGCTGTTGCGGGGCGATCGATGCCGATCGCTATTTCGGACTCGAAACCGGCGCGCTTCTGGTGACCGCCAACGGCCCCGTGGCGCTGCTCGACATTCCGAACAGCGGCGGCCTCGTGCGGATCGCCGGCGTCGAGACGCCCTGGTCGGCATCGGGCGACCCACTCTATCAGGAGCGCCCCGATGCGTTTGGCACGATCGGCTATGCGTCGATGGCAAAGGAGCTTCAGCGGGCGCTGATCGTCGTCAATCTCGACATGATTGAAACGATCGACAGCATGATGGCGCTGCCGATGCTCGAATGGGTGCCGGCCGACGGCGAGCCGGCGCGCGAGTTTACCCATTGGGCACTCGACGGCGAACGCGATAAAGCGAAGATCGGCGGCATCTCGCTGCGCGTCACCTATACGCCCGAAGCCTGGGTCGAAATACCGCTCGTTGCGGACCGCCTCGATCTCGCTGCGGCAACATCCGCGCCGGGGATCTCGCTCGAAGCGATGCCGTAACGGACGCAGGGCTGCAACTCGGCGCGTCGAGTCATACTCATCGATTCGTGGTAGGAAGCGATTGCGTGAACGCGCACGGATAACAACGCCGTTCGCGTGCATCGACATGTATTAAAATATTCACACACTTGATTGGCGGCAATCGCGCGCCGCGATAAATGCCGAAGAAAGGCCGTGTCAACGATGTGGCATGGCTGCCAAGATATCCTGCCGCAGCGTTCGATAAGCCTTATTTCAAAGAAAAAATGGCACGGTTTTATTGGCGCGCCGAAAAATGGAACCAATCTGCGCGAGCCTTCAGCACGTTGATCGGGAACGCTCCATCCCCATGTCGGTTCTATCGGAACAGGCCGGCCGCAAGAGGTCGCGCCCCAGCGTTTCTCATCGACAAAGATGGAGCACAGAAAATGATGGCAACCAAATTTATGACCGCGTCGACGCTCGTCCTCGCATTGACGGCGGGCGCCGCGTACGCCCAGTCGGCCGATACCGATGCCGTCGCGAACGAACCCACGGTCGTGCCGCCTTCGGACGAACAGGTTATCGTCGAGCAGCAAAGCACGCAGACGCTGACCTATGAACTGATCGGCGCGGACGTGATGCATCCCGAGCACGGCAATATCGGCACGCTCGAGGCGCTTCTGTTCGACAGCAACGACCAGATCGTCGGCGGCGTTGTCTCCGTCGGCGGATTTCTCGGTCTTGGTGCCAAGGAAGTCGCGCTCTCCTGGGACGAGTTCGATGTTCGCGCCGAGGACGAGGAGGTCTATATCGATCTGACGAAGGAGCAGCTTGAGGCAGCGCCCTCCTTCATGGATCGTGCCGACATCGAGGCCGAGCGGGCGGCACAGCAGGCGCAGAGCGACATGCAGAACAATAACGCGATGCCTGTTCCTGCGCTCGATCCCGAAGCGGACACACAGTTCGACGGGGACGAGCCGCTCGATCAGGACGAACCGCTCGAAGAACAGTCGCTCTCGGACGAAGATGAAGACGATTCGACCTACTAATTACTGATCCGCAGTCTCAGCCTCCCGGGCGAGACAAATGACGGCCGGCAAGGGCACTGCTTTTGCCGGCCGCTTTTTTGTACCGCGGCCGAGCTCCCGGCGCCTCAGCGTGGCGCCAGTATCTCGGCAAGACGCAGGTCGATGTCCGGCGCCATCAGCATTGCGGCCACCGCATCGACATCGCCGCCGAGCCCGCGATCCTCGTCCATTCGTGGCGCCACCGCGCGCACGAGGGCCTGCGCGATGGTGGTCCCGCGCCCGAGCCGTTCCGGGTTGGCGAACTCAACGGCTTGCGCCGCGACCACCAATTCAAGCGCAACCAACAACCGGAAACGGTCGAGCGCCGTTTCCAGTTTGGCGACCGCCTGCGGGGCGTTGCTGGTATCATCTTCGACGCCGTCTGCGCTGCTGCGCGACAATGTCGAGACCGGGTTTGCAAGATGGCTGATCTCGATCGCCAACGCTTCGCCGGTCTTCAATAAAGGCGCCATGCCGGCGCGGGTCGTCCCGCGTGGCGAAAGCGTGGGCGGCAGATCGGACAATCGGTCGGTCAGCAGCTTCGCCGTGCGCTGCACCGCGAGATTGGCGCTCTGGGCGAGACCGATCGCGGCGGTGTCGAACGCGAGCGCGATCGCCGGCACATGGAAATTGCCGTTCGATAGAATGACGCCGTCGGCCAGGATGACCGAGGGATTGTCGCCCGAACCGCTCAGTTCCGGTTCGACCGCGCTTTCGGCGAAGTCGAGCGCGGATTCGAGGCTGCCGAGCACCTGCCCGATGCAACGCAGCGATAGCGGATCCTGCACGCGACGCGCCGCACCCGGCTCGGTCAGGCTGCCGCCATCGAGAAAACGCAGCAGACGCGCCGAGACCGATGCTTGTCCGGGCGACGGGCGCAATGCAGCAATCCGCGGATCGAACGGCGATAGATTGCCGCGGAATCCTTCCATCGACAGCGCGGCGGCGAGAATTGCCTGATCGAACAGACGTCGCGCATCGTGCAGCGCGAGCGCCGCACGGCCGACCGTGATCGCATTCGACGACACGATCGCGATGCCGTCTTTGGGTCCGATCGCAACCGGCTTGAGACCGGCGCGCTCGAGCGCCGCCGCGCCCGATATGACCGTGCCGTCGAGTTCGGCCTCGCCTTCGCCCATCATGACGAGCCCGATATGTCCCATCAGCACCAGATCCGCCGCGCCGATCGATCCGATCGACGGCACGACGGGATGGATGCCCGCGTTAAGTAACGCAACAAGCTGCCCGGCAATGGCCGGATCGGCACCGGCGCTGCCCTGGGCGAGCCCCTGCGCGCGGATCAGCATTGCCGCCCGGACGGCCTCGGCCGGCAGGCGCGCACCCACTCCGTGGGCGCGGCCGCGCACTGTGACCCGCGAGAATTCCGAGAGGATGTCCGCCGGTAGCATCGAGGTGGCGCGGGGCCCGAGCCCGGTGGTCAGTCCGTAAACCGGCCGCCCGTCCTCGAGATGCTGCAGCACGACCTGTCTTGCCGCCGCCATGCGTGCGTCGGCGGCCGGAGTGAGCGCCACCTGGCGGCGCTGCCGGGCTACGGAAACGACGGCGCCGATATCGATCGGCGCGCCATCCAGTCGCAGGGAATCCATCCCCCGGCTCTACAGGCCTCGCGGCCCCTTCGCAACTGGCCATCGGCGACCGGGGCCGCGCGACGGCGCCGATTTCGATTTCGCAACCGCCGGTTCTATGACAATCATTCGCGGCGGCATTCGCCGCGATCTGGGCAGCATCGAAGGACGCATCTGGTGGTGGAGCAGACGGCAACGCGGCGGCGCCCGCGACGCAGCAAGGACGCCGGCATCGCACAGCTCCCCTGGCGTCGGCTGCGCAATGTCTATCGGCCGATCGAGGTACTGAGCGCCGACCAGATCGAGACCATTCACGATGCCTCGCTGCGTGTGCTCGAGGAACAGGGAATGGAGTTCCTCGATGCCGAGGCGCGCGACATTCTCAAGCAGTCCGGTGCGGATGTAGAGCCCGGCGGGCTTCGTGTGCGGTTCGATCGTGGACTGGTGCTGGAATCGGTTGCGAAGGTTCCCCCGCAGGTAACGCTCCATTCGCGCAATCCCGAACGCAGCCTGACCTTCGGCGGCAATCATGTGAATTTCGGCAGCGTCGCAAGCGCGCCGAACGTTTCCGATCTCGATCGCGGCCGGCGGCCTGGCACGTTCGACGATTACTGCAACCTGCTGAAGCTGGTGCAGACCTTCAACACCGTGCATTTCCTGAGCGGCTATCCGGTCGAACCGGCCGATCTGCCGCCGACGACGCGGCATCTCGATGCGCTGGGTGCGGCGCTCATCATGACCGACAAGGTGATCCACGGTTATTCGCTCGGCCGCGAACGGATCGCCGACGCGATCGAACTCGTCTGCCGCGCGCGCGGTATCGACAAGGCCCAGCTCGCGAAAGAGCCGGGCGTGTTCTCGATCGTGAACACGAATTCGCCGCTCCGGCTCGATGTCCCGATGCTGCAGGGGCTGATGGAAATGGCCCGCCACGGCCAGCCAGTCTGCATCACCCCCTTCACCTTGTCGGGCGCGATGGCGCCGGCGACCATTGCGGGCGCGCTCACCCTGCAGAACGCCGAGGCGCTGGCAGGGATCGCCTTCATCCAGATGGTGGCGCCGGGTGCGCCGGCGATCTATGGCGGCTTCACCTCCAACGTGGATATGAAAACCGGCGCACCGGCTTTCGGTACGCCGGAATATGTGCGCGCCGCGATGGCCGGCGGCCAGCTCGCGCGTCGTTATAACTTCCCCTATCGCTCGTCCAACGCCTGCGCCGCCAACGCGGTCGATGGGCAGGCCGCCTATGAATCGCAGATGTCGATCTGGGGCGCGGTGATGGGCGGCGCGAACATGCTGCTGCACGGTGCCGGCTGGATGGAAGGCGGCCTCGTCGCGTCATTCGAGAAATTCATCGTCGATGTCGAAATGCTGCAGATGATGAGTGAATTCCTGCAGCCGATCGAGGTCACCGAGGAAACGCTCGGGCTCGATGCGATTGCCGAGGTCGGGCCGGGCGGCCATTTCTTCGGGGCCGCGCACACGCTGGCGCGCTACGACCATGCGTTCTACCCGCCGATCCTGTCGGACTGGCGCAATTTCGAAACCTGGCGCGAGGCCGGTGCGTTCGACACGGCGCAGCGCGCCAACGCGCTGTGGAAACGCGCGATTTCGGAATACGAGGCGCCGGCGATGGATCCTGCCTGCAAGGAAGCGGTCGAGGATTTTGTCGCGCGCCGCAAGAGCGAGGGTGGCGTCTCGCAGGCCTGAGGGGCCCGCGTCGACTGCGGCGCATTGCCCGCCTGACGAAACCTGCCCCCGGGGCCTATGATCGGCCATAGGGAGCAATCGCCATGGCCGAGATCGGCAAGAAGACCCAGTTCAGCATCTGGTACATCGTGATCGCGATCGGGTCGATCGTGCTGCTGCAGTTTGCGATCGCCGCCTACGAGTCCGTCGTTCCGCTCTCCTACAGCGAGTTCCGGCAGTATCTCGAGGATGGGCGTATCGGCTCTGTCACCGTCACCGAATCCCGGATCCGCGGCAGTTTCGAGGAGCCGTCGGGCGAAATCCGCCAATTCGTGACGAACCGAGTCGATCCGGGCATCGCGACCGAACTCGAGCAGTATGGCGTGGCCGTATCGGGCGGCTCCGACGAAACACCACTGACGGGCCTCCTGTCCTGGATCGTGCCGATGCTGATTTTCTTCGGCATTTGGTTCTTTGTCTTTCGACGGCTCATCGGCCGCCAGGGCACCAGCGAATTCATGTCCATCGGCAAGAGCAAGGCAAAGGTCTATATCGAGACCGACACTAAAGTGACGTTTGCGGACGTCGCCGGTGTCGATGAGGCGAAGGAAGAACTTGCGGAGGTCGTCGCGTTTCTGAAGGATCCCGAGCGTTACGGACGGCTTGGGGCGCGATTGCCAAAGGGAATCCTGCTTGTCGGCCCGCCCGGAACCGGCAAGACGCTGCTGGCCCGCGCGGTCGCCGGTGAAGCGGGTGTACCTTTTTTCTCGATTTCAGGGTCCGAATTTGTCGAACTTTTCGTTGGCATTGGTGCTGCGCGGGTACGAGATCTGTTCGAGCAGGCGCGTGCCAAGGCACCGGCGATCATTTTCATCGACGAGCTCGATGCGCTTGGGCGTGCACGCGGTGTCTTTCCCATCTCCGGTGGGGCCGATGAGAAGGAGCAGACTCTCAATCAACTTCTTGCAGAGTTGGATGGGTTCGACCCAAGTCGCGGGTTGGTGCTACTTGCAGCCACAAACCGGCCCGAAATCCTGGATCCCGCACTATTGCGCGCCGGGCGGTTCGACCGGCAGGTACTGGTCGACCGTCCCGACCGGACGGGACGCATCGATATTCTCAAGGTCCATCTGCGCAAGGCGAAGATAGGAACAGATGTCGATTCCGCGCAGATTGCAGCGCTGACACCAGGGTTTACCGGCGCCGATCTCGCCAATCTTGTGAATGAGGCGGCGCTGCTGGCGACGAGACGCAATGCCGGTCGCGTGGAAATGCAGGATTTTACCGCTGGCATCGAGCGGATTGTTGCCGGGCTGGAAAAAAAGAACCGCCTGCTTAACCCGCTTGAACGCAGGATCGTTGCCCATCATGAAATGGGTCATGCGCTGATCGCGCTGACACAACCCGGCGGCGATGTCGTGCACAAGGTATCGATCATCCCGCGCGGCATTGGCTCGCTCGGGTATACGATCCAGCGGCCGACCGAAGACCGCTATCTCATGACGCGCGAGGAATTGGAGCGGAAGATGACAACGCTGCTAGGCGGAAGGGCGGCCGAGCATATCGTGTTCGATCATCTTTCAACGGGTGCAGCCGACGACCTGGCCAAGGTAACGGATATAGCGCGCGCGATGGTCACCCGCTATGGCATGGCCCCCGAACTCGGCCATGTAACCTATGATCGCGACCCGCAGCCATTTCTGGGGACGCCTGTCCCTCATTTCGTCGGCGAGCGGCAATACAGCGAAGAAACGGCGCGCGAGATCGATTGTGCGGTCAAAACCCTGGTCGATGCCGCATTTCAGCAAGCGGTCGCGATCCTGACAGAGCGCCGGGCCGTTCTGGAGGAGGGCGCCCGACGGCTGCTATTGGCCGAAACATTGGGCGAGGCCGAGCTTCGGGAACTGGTCGGAATGTCGGCTGCCGATGTTCGTGAGGCGGCATCGCCGGCGACGGCTCACTGAGCCGGGTTGCCGCGCTCACCCCGCAAAGGGATGCACCACCGGTTCGCGATGGCGCAGACCGTAGCGGCGCGCCACGTCCCGGTAGCTCTTGAAGTGATAGCCGCCATTGCCGGCCAGATACGCCTCGCGCCGTTCGTGAAACCGCCGGCCGCGGCGATACCAGGCTAGACTCGGATCGTCGTGATGCACGACGTGATAGCTGTTGAAAAGATAGAGCATGCTGAAGAACCAGCCGGCCTCGACGATGGCCGTGCGCCCCGCCGGATCTTCCGCCGCACGATGTTCGGCAAAGGAGCGCAGCAGCGTCAGCGACGTGCCCGGATAGGCAAAGCACGCGATGTAGAGCAGCGGATTCATGCCGCAAACGCCGACGACCCAGATCCCGATTGCGATCACACCGACGGCGTGCAGCGACCAGTCGCGGATCGACGCCTTGTCGCCGGCGGCGATGTTGCGGATCGCCTGCGCGAAGGTGACCGCTGCGATCACCGCTGGTCCGAGCAGAAGGCGGCCGAACAGCGTGTTGGTCGCCTGCATCATGCGGCGCTGCCAGCGCGGCATTTTCCGCCAGCGGACCGGATCGACATAGAAACTCTCCGGGTCGATTCCGGGCAGCGTCAGATTTTCGTCGCGATGATGGACGAGATGCGTGTGGCGATAGAGCGTGTACGGCATCCACAGATTGAGCGAGGGGAACATCAATGCCGTGTTGGCCCAGCGCGCGCGGAACGGATAGCCGTGCACGGCCTCATGCTGCAGCGAGCCGTGGAAGCAGACGATGATCGTGCCGACCGGCGCCAGCACCCACCAGGGCAGCGCGGCATGGAACCAGGTCGCGATGCCGAACGTCGCGTAGGTCAGCAGAATCAGCCCCAAGGTCGCGAAGTCGACTCGAGGGTCTGAGACGGCGGAAGCGGCACGAACCATGGATTTTCCGGGGCCGGAGTTGCGGTAAATCAGTCATGACATTTTTGTGCCACAGATACCCTTACGGCAATGAGGGAATGCGCATGGATTGTTGCAGATTGCCGCTTTTCTGATATTATGGTGATAATTATCTACATCTGCGGAGTATCTCCCATGCGCACGGCCGATCGGGTCGAAACGGTCCGAATCCTGCGCGAACGCCTGACCGAAATCATCGCGCGCAGTGGCCTGTCGCGTTCCGGCTTTGCGGAACGGCTCGGGATCGACCGCTCGACTTTGTCGCAGGTGCTGGCCGGTTCGGACGATCGCCTCCCGCGCGCCGAAACGCTCGCCGCCATCGCGCGCGACCGCAAGGTCAGCGTCGACTGGCTGCTCGGCCTCACCCAGCAGGGCGGGGTCGGCACCGATCTCCTGACCCAGCCTTTGGAAATGGAGCCGGGCGGCAGTTCGCCCGCCGATGCACGCCTCACGCGCTGGCATAACGAGGCGGCCGGCTACAAGATTCGCTACATCCCGAGCACGCTGCCGGATCTGTTCAAGACCGAAGCGGTGATCCGCTACGAATACCGTACGCTGACCGAACCGGTTTCGGCCTCGCGGATCGAGGCGGCGACCGCGCGGCTCGAGGTACAGCGGCGACCCGAGAGCGACATGGAAGTCTGTTCGACGATCCAAGCGATCGAGGGCTTCGCCCGCGGCGAGGGATACTGGAGCGACCTGCCGGTCGCGCAGCGAAGCGAGCAGCTCCATCACATGATCGCGCTGATGGACGAGCTCTACCCGACCTTTCGCTGGTTCCTCTATGATGCGCGCGATCGCTATTCGGTCCCGATTACGGTGTTCGGACCGCTGCGGGCGACAATCTATATCGGCCAGATGTACATGGTGTTTAACAGTACGGAACATATTCGCGCGCTGACCGCGCATTTCGACGAACTGATCCGCGCGGCCAAGGTGCAGCCGCCGGATGTGCCGTCGGTGGTCCGGCGCCTGCTCGATGAAATCGACGATACGGAGGCGAAACGTGGCTGAACCGGCGAGCGGATCGATACGCGCGCGCGGCCGCTGTCTGTGTGGCGCGGTGTCGTTCACCGTGAGCGGTCCGTTGCGCGATGTGGTCGTCTGCCATTGCGGCCAATGCCAGCGCAATCATGGCGGCCCGGGCAACTACACGAGTGCGGCCTGGAGCGACATCGCGCTCTCCGGCGAAGACCGGCTGCGCTGGTTTCAATCGTCCGCCAAAGCGCGACGCGGTTTCTGTGCGGAATGCGGGTCGAGCCTGTTCTGGGAGCCGGCCGGCGAGGCGCGCGTCTCGATCAATGTCGGCACGCTCGAGGGGCCGACCGGCCTGAAGACGGTTCGTCGCATCTACGTCGCCGAGAAGCCCGACTGGGACGAAGTCTATGACGGGCTCGAAACCCTGCCGGGGAGCATGCGGTCATGAGCGCGAACGATCCCGTCCTGGCCCGCGGCCGCTGCCTCTGCGGCGCCGTCACCTATGCGGTACATGGCAAACTGCGCGAGCAGTTGAGCGTGTGCCATTGCCATATGTGCCGCCGGCAGCATGGCGGGCCCGGCATCTACACGTCGGCGCCGAAAGCCGATGTCGAGATCGACGGCGGCGGCGCGCTGCGCTGGTATGAGTCGTCGCCCGGAATCAAGCGCGGTTTCTGCGCGGCCTGCGGTTCTTCGCTGTTCTGGACCGCCGACAATTATGCGAACATCGATATCGCGCTGGGGTCGCTCGACAGTGCGGCCGGTCTCGCGCTCAGCCATCATATCTTCGTTGCGCATAAGGGCGACTATTACGAGATTGCCGGCGATCTACCGAAGTATCCGGACAACCGGCCTGAAGCGACATGATGCGCGCCGGCCTGCCGATGTACGACCTGCCGGAACTGCAGGCCGTCACCGAAGCTTTCTGGAACCGGCTTGCCTCGCATATGCGCGCTGAAGGCATTGCCGATGTACCGGCACGCATCGAACACCCGACCGACTATGACGCGCATTGGCTCGAGCCGGGCCTGCTGCTGAGCCAGACCTGCGGCTATCCGATGCGGCATCGCTTGAAGGGTCGCGTGACCTATGTCGCGACACCGAGCTATGCCGTCGAGGGTTGCGGCCGTGGCACGTATCGCAGCGCGATCGTCGTGCGCGTCGATGCGCCGATCCGAAAGCTGGACGATCTGCGCGGTGCGACGGCCGCCTTCAACGACATGCAGTCGCAATCGGGCATGAATGCGCTGCGCGCCGCCGTGGCGCCGTTCAGCCGGGAAGGGCGGTTCTTCGATCGCGTCATCGAATCCGGCCGGCATGAAGCCAGCATTCGCGCCGTCGCCGACGGCGAGGCCGATGTCGCGGCGATCGATTGCGTCACCTGGGCGTATCTGGAGCGCTATCGCCCGTCCGAAGTTGCGGCCCTGCATGTGCTCGACATGACCGCAGAGATGCCGGGGTTGCCGTTCGTGACGGCGGGCGATGCGGGCGAGGATCTGGTCGCCAAACTGCGCGCCGCATTGACCGAGTCGATGCTCGATCCGGCGATCGCGGTCGTGCGCGATGCGCTTTTTCTGTCCGGTATCGTGATTTTGCCGGATGATGCCTATCTCGCGATTGATCGCATGGCAGAGGGCGCGGTCGCGCGGGGCTATCCGCAGCTAGCGTAACCGATCGGTGTTGATGCTGGCTTACAGGATGGATTCGAAAAAGCCGGCTATCCTTTGCCCCAAACCCTGATTCGTTTCTTCGGCCTGTACCTCGTTCGCGCGCCCAGCGAGCTCATCGGCGAAGGCTCGGTTCTGCGCGTCGATCGTCGGATCGCCGGTCGGGTTCCCAAGCCCCGAAAGATTCGGATCATGGGGATTTTCGATCGCGAGCCGTTCGTTGATGGCTTGGACCTGCTCGGTGGATAGCTCTTTGTTGGCTGCTGTTGCCAGTGCGGCCGCCAGATCGTCGAGATCAAGCTGTGAGAGTTCGTCGTCGGAAAGATAGGCCGACAGCATGTCGCGATAGGTCTTCGAAACCGTTCCGATCGCCGAATTCGGCGACGTCGCCGCAAGCGCGATCGACGACGCATTGAGGAATCCGTTGAGCCGGCCAAGCTTGCTTGGATGAAGAGGGTCGGTCTTCGCGATGCTTGTTGTGCCGTATCCTAAGGCTTGACCGAGGTTTTTCGATGCCCCGGGATTTGCGTCGGCAGTCTGTGTTTCGCGTCCGAAGGCATTGCCCTTGCCGTTTCCAGCCGAGTTGCCGCCGTTGCTGGCGCCGTCAGCGCTCCGACTGCCGTCTCCATGGTTCCCGCCGCCATTGCCGCCGCCGCCGTTGCCACCGCTCGGACCGCCATCATGGCCGCCGCCGCCTTTGTCGGCAAAGGCGCTCTGTGAACCGACAATCGATGCGTAATTATGAAATGAGACGGGTGCAACGAGCAGCGCTGCGGCGCCGGCTGCGATTGCGAACTTCCGGGGCCATGGCGACATGGGTCATCTCCTTGAAACAGGGGTGCGTTCTTTGATTAAAACGAGAGATTGCTGATTTTGGCACTAGATCGCGAGGTATCAATGGCGTGATGAGGCCGCCCTTGCGATGTCACAGGCCGTCAAGCCATGGGAAACACAGGGAAGATTATCCGAGTTCGGAGCCCCTGTAGTAGAGCATGACCGTATGCTTCGCTTCGGCGAAGAAGAGCCAGCGCTCGATCGGCAGGCCGATCGTCATTGCGAGCGCACCGATCGCAAGCACGACGATCTGCAACAGCGGGGCAAGGAAGAGCGCCAGCAGCCAGGCAAGCGCCGGCAGCGCAAACAACAGAAGCAGCGACAAACGGCGCAGCTTCGTCGCATGGCGCCGCGCGACCGCGAACCCCATCTCTTTCATCAGATAATTCTGCTGCGTATGCGGCGGATCGAGCGGCTGGACGCTCTTGCTCTCCGGCAGGCCGATGGCGCTGCCGCGGGTCGGCATGCGACCGGTGCCATCGCCGCGATGAATGGCGTCGATCCGTGCCCAGTAACGCCATTTGAGAACCGCCGCGAGCGCGAGCGCGACGGGAACGAACAGATCCGACCAGCCGAACGGTATCGCAAATATGCGTGCGATCGGGCCGAGCCAGACGGCACCGCTCGCCAGCGACAAAGCGAGATAGACCATCGGCACGTCGGACAGGTTCCACGCTTTTATCGGCCGCAGCGATCCATAGATCATCGCCGTGCAATAGACCGTCGCGAGACAGCAGGCGGCACCGACGATGCCCGCTGCCAGCCACCAGCCGGAGGAATCGCCGAGGAAGATCCAGCCGATTGCGAACAAGCCCGTCGGCACGAAGGTAAGAACCGATGCGACGCCCTCGCGCGACAGCCATGAAGACCGCCATTGCGAAAAGGCACGCCAGGCGCGTTCCGGATGGCCGAGATGAAATGTCGACGACAGCAGGCCCGCGACGATGGCGATAAAGGCGATGCCGAAGGCGACTAGACCGAACCAGAGATCCGCCGGCCATACGCGGACGGCGAGGATCGACAGATTGCCGAGCGTGGCATTGATCGCGAGCCAGAACAGCATCCCGTAACCGATGCCGGACGATACGGTGAAGACGATGACGGAGAAGGCCGGGTGCATCGGTCAGTCGCTGAGCAC
This sequence comes from Rhodospirillaceae bacterium, assembly GCA_034439975.1. Lineage (GTDB taxonomy): Bacteria > Pseudomonadota > Alphaproteobacteria > Dongiales > Dongiaceae > JAWXBK01. The sequence goes on from JAWXBK010000075.1 coordinate 27,501, forward strand.
GCGGTCGACCCAGCGCAGGAACGGATGCAGCGTCGATCCGCCTGCGTCCGGCGGCGCGATGTCCGCCAGGCTATCGCCCGCGCCGGTCTCGCCGCCCCGATTCCGCCGCGGCCTCGGCGGCAGATACTGATTGATTGGCTTGTATCCGAGCTCCGGCATAAGGTCGACGCCGCCGCGCGCCGCGACAAGCCGCGAGATGTCGGATTTGTCGTCGCCGAGATCGCCGAAATGCCGCGCACTCACCGGGCAGCAGGAGACGCAGGCCGGTACGCGTTCGGCCGCATCGAGATTTTCGTTATAGATGCGATCGACGCAGAGCGTGCACTTCTTCATCACGCCTTCGTTCGCATCGTATTCGCGCGCGCCATAGGGGCAGGCCCAGGAACAGAGCTTGCAGCCGATGCAGAGATCTTCCGCGACCAGCACGATCCCGTCTTCGGCACGCTTGAAAGACGCACCCGTGGGGCAGACCGTGACGCAGGCCGGCGTTTCGCAATGCAGGCAGGAGCGGGGGAAATGCACCGTGTTGGTATCGTTATAACCGTCGGTCACTTCGAAACTATGAACGCGGTTGAACCACACACCGTCGGGATCGGCGCCATAGGGCGCAAAGTCCGTCAGCGGCCCCGCATGCCCGCCGCTGTTCCATTCCTTGCAGGCAACGGCGCAGGCATGACACCCGACGCAGATGTCGAGATCGATGACGAGGCCGAGCCGTTTCGTGCTGGGTGCGGTCGGCAGGCTGGTCACGGCTGCGATCTCCGGTCTTTCTTGCGACGGAAGCGCGCGCCGTAGCGCAGCAGCGCCAGAGGTTCGGGCAACCCGGTCGGGCGCGGCAGCGTTTCGAAGCGCGGTTCGGTCTGGCCCGCTTCCTCGACCGCGCATTTCTCGAGGCGCACGCGCAGATCGTACCAGGCGGCCTGTCCGGTCACCGGATCGGAATTGGAATGGCGGTAACCGTCGGCGCGCGGCGGCAGCAATTCCGAGATCACATGGTTGAGCAGGAACCCCTTTTGCGCTTCCGGGGCGTCGGGCGCGAGCGACCAGGCACCGGCGCGCTTGCCGATCGCATTCCAGGTCCAGACCGTGTCGTCGTTCACGCCATCCATGATCCGGATCGGCGCCTTGACGCGACTATGCGGGCTTACGATCCAGACCCAGTCGCCATCGGCGAGCGCGTGTTTGCGCGCGGTCTCCTGCCCGACATAGAGGAAATTCTGCGTCTGGATCTGCCGCAGCCAGGCGTTCTGCGTACCCCATGAATGATACATATGCATCGGCCGCTGCGTGATCGCATGCAACGGATAATCCGCGTCGTTGAAGGCAGCTTCTTCGAAAGGCGGGTACCAGAACGGCAGCGGATCGAAATAGGTCCTGATGCGTTCGCGTTCGGAATCGGGCGGCTGTGCTGTGCCATGACCTTCGGCGGCGAGCCGGAATTTCTGCAGAGGCTCGCTATAGAGCTGCAGAGTCAGCGGTTCGACCCGGTCGATGAACCCCATGCCGACCGCCCATTCGAGATAGTCGCGATTGGCAAAGCGGTAATAGCGTCCCGAATCCGGAATCTCGGTTTGCCAGAAGCAGCCGTTCCGCTTGTAGCGGTCGAGCTGCTTCGGGTTTTTCGGCCCGCGCCCTATCAGTGCGCCGTCATGGCCGCGCCAGCCGGCGAGCATGCCGGTGCCGGGTTTGCGTTCGTGATTGACCATGTAGTCGGGATAGCCGCCGGGATAGCGCGGCGTCGCATCCTCGTTGATGCATCCCGGTAGTTTCAGGCGCGCGCCGAGATCGAGCAGTACATCCTGGAACGGGCGCACGTCGCGATCCGGTTTGACCACCGGCTGGCGAATCGAATCGGCAACGCTATCGCCGTCGCTGATCGGCCGATCGAGCAGCGAGATGCAATCATGCCGTTCGAGATAGGTGGTGTCCGGCAAAATGAGATCGGCATAGGCGACCATCTCGGAGAAATAGGCGTCCGAATAGATGATATGCGGGATCCTGTACTCGCCGGTCGCTGGATCCTTGTCGGTGAGCATGCGCATCGTGCCGGCGGTATTCATCGACGAATTCCAGCTCATGTTCGCCATGTACATGAACAGCGTGTCGATCGGATACGGGTCGCCCGCCCAGGCATTGTGGATGACCATATGCATCATCCCGTGCAAGGCGAGCGGCGCATCCCACGAGAACGCCTTGTCGATGCGCAGCGGTTTGCCGTTGGCGTCGACCAGCAGCTTGTCGGGACCGCTCGGGAATCCGAGCGGCACCCCGGGCAACGCCGTCTCGGGCCGAACCTCGTTGGCGTAACCAGAAGGTTGCGCTGGCGGCGGCGATAGACGCGGGAAGGGCGGGCGATAGCGGAAGCCGCCGGGGACGTCGATCGTGCCGAGCAGCATCTGCAACAGATGCAGCGCGCGGCAGGTATGAAACCCGTTCGTATGGGCCGAGATGCCGCGCATCGCATACATGCTGACCGGCCTGCCGAGAAACCTGCCGTGCCGGCCGCCGCTGGTGTCGGTCCACCAGTCGCGCACTTCGAGCTCGAACGCCTGCTCGAACGCCGCATGCGCGACCTCGGCGGCGATGCGCTTGATTGTTGCGGCATCGATGCCGGAGCGTTCGGCGACCGCTTCCGGTGCGTATTCGGGATCGAGATAGCGCTCGGCCATCAGTTCGAACGAGGGGCGCGCGCTGCGGCCGTCCGACAAGGTGACGCGGCCGGTCAAAGCCGGTGCGCCGTCGGGCCGTCCGGCCTCGACTGCTTCCTGCCATTCGCGGTGCCAGACCAGAGGCCGGCCATATTGATCGCGCGCGAAGAGGCCGTGATCGGCCTTGCCCGGATTGTCGATGACCAGCCAGGCGGCGTTGCTGTACTGCGCGAGGTAATGCAGGTCGATCTTGCCGGCGCGCAGCAGTTCGTGGATGAGCGCCATCACGAACAGCCCATCCGTGCCGGGCCTGATGCCGATCCATTCGTCGGCGATCGCCGAATAGCCCGTGCGCACCGGATTGATCGACACGAATTTGGCGCGCCGGTCGTCGGGCCGGCCTTTGAGCTTGCCGAGACCGATCTTGATCGGATTGGACGCATGATCCTCCGCGACGCCGAACATCATGAAATAGCGCGTGTGCTCCCAGTCCGGTTCGCCGAATTCCCAGAATGCGCCGCCAATCGAATAAAGCCCGGCGGCCGCCATGTTGACCGAGCAGAAGCCGCCATGCGCGGCATAGTTCGGGGTGCCGAATTGCTGCGCCCACCAGCTTGTCAGCGCCTGGCTCTGATCGCGCCCGGTGAAGAAGGCGAGCTTGCGCGGATCGGTCTTGCGGATCGGATCGAGCCAGCCGGTCGCGACAGCAAACGCTTCCTCCCAGCCGATCTCGCGGAATTCGCCGGCGCCGCGCGGGCCGACGCGCAGCAACGGGCTGCGCAGCCGCGACGGCGCGTTCTGCGTCATGATGCCGGCGGAGCCCTTGGCGCAGAGCACGCCGCGATTGACCGGATGTTCGGGATTGCCGTCGATATAGCGGATGCGGCCGTCGCGCATATGCACGCGAATGCCGCAACGGCAGGCGCACATATAGCAGGTCGTCGGCACGACAGAGTCGCGCACGAACGGCGAGGTGTCGACGAACGGTTCGCGTTGGCGCAAATCAGGTCCCCAGAGAGAGACGGCCCGAGAGAGACGGCCCGAGAGATTCGGCCCGGCAGAAGCCTACAGCATCGCCGCCGCGGCCGCAGGCCCGAAGGGCCAGCGCCCGGCTAACCCTTGTGCCAGCGTGTCGACCGCGATGCCATCGCGGAGGTCTCCGGGTTTGCGGTCGACATGCTTGTCGCGACCGCGGTCCGGGCGATAGGCTCGCCGCCATGCCGGAAACGCTCGACGCACGCGATCTGAAATGTCCGCTGCCGGTCTTGAAGGCGAGGCGCGCCCTGAAACCGCTGGCGCCCGGCGATCTGCTGACCGTTCTTGCGACCGATCCGGGGGCGCCGAAGGATTTCGAGCATTTCTGTGCGACGACCGGCTGCGAGCTTGTCGAGAGCAGCGAATCCGGCGGCGTCTACAAAATCGTGCTGCGCAAACCGGCCGACGCCGCTTCAGGCGTCTCGCCCGCCTGAAAGAGCGCCTAGCGCACCGCGCCCGACCGCGCGGCGGCCCCGGACTCGGTATAGTAAAGCTCGGCCCCCGGATGGAGAGGGATCGGCAACCCGATCAAAGCGGTCTCGCGCTCGATCGACTGTCCGATGGGGCCGGTGCGATCCAGAATCGATCGCGTCACGGGATGCCAGAGCGATTTCGTCACTTCATAGACCAGTTCCGGATCCAGATCGGCGTTCACCAGCCAGAGCGCGCCGATGCCGATCGTGACCGTTGCATCGATGCCGGCATAGAGATTGCCCGGGATCACGTCGACCAGCAGAAATCCGTATTGCTCGCGCAGCTTTCCGGCGACCTCGTCGTCGAGTGAGAGAAGATCGATCGGCACGGATTCCGCGAGGGCGGCGATAATCGGAATTGGGTGGCTGCCGATGGCGACGATCGCATCGATATCGTCGTTCTGAAGCATCGAGGCCGCATCGAGGGTCGAGGCGAAGACCGGTGTGTACTCCGTTTCGCCGAGGCCGTAGGCGCGCAGGATCAGGCGCGCAGTGACGCGGCTGTCGGAGTTTTCGCCGCCGACGGCGATGCGCTTGCCTGCGAGATCGGCGATCGATGTAAAGCCGCTATCCGCCCGCACCACGAAATGAACGCTCTCCTGATAGAGATTGGCGACGACGCGAAGCTTGTCGGCCGGCCCTTCGTCGCGAAACACGCTCTCGCCGATCGACGCCCAATGGACGATATCGGCATTGCCCAAGCCTGAATCGAGTTCGCCGGCCTGGATCGCGCGGATATTCTCGATGCTGCCCTGCGTCGTTTGTGCGACTGCAATCAGATTGGGGACGCCGCAGCTGCCGCCGACATCGCAGGCACGCGAGCCGGGCGGGTTGCTGATCGCGCCGGCGATCGCGGTACCGATGGCGAAGAACGTGCTGGTCGGATCGCCGGTGCCGATCCGGAAATAGGTGAAGGCGGCGGTCGTTCCGGCAGAGCCGAGGATGATCGCGCAGAGCGCGGCGGCGGCAAGGCGCGTCAGCGTCCGCCGGCGGCCTTGATTTCGTTCCGGATTTGCCATTGATCGTCCGCCTGCCATTTCAGCCGCCGGATTCTATTCGAAGCGTTTTAGCGCCAGCACGCAGTTGTGACCGCCGAATGCAAAGGAATTGGAGAGCGCGGCGCATACCGTATGGCGTCGCGCCGTGTTCGGCACATAGTCGAGATCGCATTCGGGATCGGGTGTCGTGAAGTTCGCGGTCGGGGGCACGATGCCATCCGTCAGCGCGCCGAGAACAGCGATCAGTTCGAGCGCGCCCGCCGCACCCAGCGCATGGCCGTGCATCGATTTCGAGGACGATACCGGGATCGCATCCGCCCGCGCCCCGAAGATGCGGCGAATGGCGCGCGTCTCGGTCACGTCGTTCGCTGGCGTGCCGGTCCCGTGTGCATTCACATAGTCGATCCCATCCGGCGACAGACGCGCGTCGTCGAGTGCAAGCTGCATCGCGCGCACCGCGCCGTCCTCGCTCGGCTGGACGATATCCTTCGCATCCGACGACATGCCGGTGCCGGCAATTTCGGCGATGATCGGCACGCCGCGTTTGCGCGCATGATCGAGCGTTTCCAGCACGAAGATCCCGGCGCCCTCCCCGAGCACCATCCCGCGGCGGTCCTTGGTGAACGGCCGGCAGGTATCCGGCGACATCACGCGCAGCGCTTCCCAGGATTTGATGACGCCGAGCGTCATCGGTGCTTCGGTGCCGCCGGTGATCGCGACATCCACCTGGCCGCGCCGCACCATGTCGAAAGCGATCGCCATCGCGTGATTGGCCGACGCACAGGCACTGGCCACGACGAAGCTCGGGCCGGTGATGCCATACTCGATCGAGAGGTGACTGGCCGGGGCGTTGATCATCAATCGCGGAATGGTCAGGGGATGGACGCGCGGAACATTGTCGCCGTAGAGCCGCTGATAGCCCTCGTCGATTGTGGTCTGCCCCCCGATGCCACTGCCCAGGATCGCGGCGGTCCGCATGCCCTCGGCCGCATCGAACGAGATCGCGGCCTGCGCGATCGCCTCGCGCGCCGCCACCATGGCGAACTGCGAGACGCGGTCGTACAGCGAGGACTGCTTGCGGTCGAAATATTGTTCCGGATCGTAGTTCCGGACCTCGGCGCCGATCGCAACCTTCAGTCGCTCGGTCGGGATGTTGACCAGCGGGCCGATGCCGCTGGTTCCGGCCTTCATCGCCGCCCAGCAAGCCTGCGCCGTGTGGCCCTGGGCCGAAATACAGCCCATTCCGGTGATGACGACACGGTTCATGAACGTCCTGACGCAACCCCCTGGCCGGTGCCCCGCCGGCCTCGGCCGGCACGCTGGCGCCCGGCGATCCGCCGAGCCGCAACGGGACGATTCTTAACATGGTCCGGTTGGCCAGAGGGGCAATAGCCCGAACAAGGCCGCGTGTCACTGTCCGAGCTGGGCCCGGCAGGAATCGACGATGGCCATGAACCGGCTCATCAGGACCGGATCGGCAACCGTATCGGTCGCAAAGGCCTCGACGAGGCTCTGATATTCCGCGTAGTTGAACTGGGCCTGGACGCCCGAGTTATTGCAGCGGCAGAAATTCGAGCACACGGCTTCGGTGTCGGTGGCCGTGCAGCTCACCATGCATTGGTCGAAATCGCTTTTCATCTGATCGATCGGAATCGGCTCGGCGGATGCGGCCGGCGCAAGGAATAGAGAGACGGCGGCGGCGAGAAGCAGGCGGCGGATCATGGCGATTTCCCTTTTCGTGTCGCTTCGTTCGTTGGACGGAGGATCAAGCCCATCCTAGTCGAGGAACAGGGCGATTCCATGGCGGCAGATTGCGTCCGGGGCCGAAAATCGGCATTGTCCCGCCGCTTCGCGAGGGAACCCTGCCGATGAATCTGTCGGAAATCTTTGCGCCGGGCCTGCTCGCCGGGCGTCGCGCCCTGGTCACAGGCGGCGGCACCGGCATCGGGCTTGCCATCGCGCGCGAGCTGGGCCGGCTGGGGGCCGCCGTGACGCTCGCCGCGCGCAGCGAGGAACGGCTGGAGGCAGCCGCGCGCGATCTGCGCTCGGCCGGCATCGATGCGAAGGCCCGCAAGCTCAATATCCGCAAGGACGACGAGGTGACGGCTTTGTTCGACGCCATGGTGGCGGCCAATGAATTGCCGGACATACTCATCAACAATGCAGGCGGGCAATTTGTTGCCGATCCGCTGGAGGTCTCAGCCAACGGCTTCCGGGCGGTGGTCGATCTCAATCTGCAGGGCACCTGGCAGATGACCCGGGCCTTTGCCGAGCGCCTGATCCCGACCGGTCGGAAGGGCACGATCGTCAACATCGTGCTTTCGACCTTCGACGGTTCGCCGATGATGGTGCATTCCGCCGCCGCCCGTGCCGGGGTCGTCAACATGACCAAGTCGCTCGCCTATGCCTGGGGCCCCAAGGGCATCACCCTCAATTCGATCGCGCCCGGCACGATCGACACCGACGCGCTCGATGCCTATGGGCGCGATGCGATGGATGCCTGGGGCAAGCGGCTGCCGGTTGCGCGGCTCGGCGCGCCGGACGAAATCGCCTGGGCAGCTGCCTTTCTTTGCTCGCCGGCGGGCGCGTATATCACCGGCACCACCTTGATTGTCGATGGCGGCCAGCATCTGATGGGCGCCGACCGCTGATGAGGATCGTATGAACAGCGTCACTCCCGATTCCAGAAACCGTTCGAAGCGCATGGCGAACCTGCAGCGCCTGCTGAAGCCGCGCCATGTCGCCTTCATCGGCGGCAAGAAAATCGAAATGGCGATCGGTCTTTCGGTGAAACACGGGTTCGCCGGCAAATTGTGGGTGGTCAATCCGAAATACGACGAGATCGCCGGCGTGAAATGCTACCGCACGATCGCCGATCTGCCGGAGGCGCCGGACGCATCCTTCATCGGCGTCAATCGCGAACTCACCATCGATGTCGTACGCGAACTGAACGCCATCGGTGCCGGCGGTGCCGTCGGCTATGCCGCCGGGTATGCGGAGGTTGGCGGCGAAGGCGTTGCATTGCAGGCAAGGCTGGTCGATGCGGTCGGCGACCTCGCGCTCACCGGGCCGAACTGCTACGGGCTGCTCAATTATCTCGACGGCGTCTACATGTTCGCCTCGGGGTTCGGCGGCCAGCGTCAGGAACGCGGCATCGCGTTTGTCGGCCAGAGCGGCAACATCTCGCTCAATCTCACGATTAACGAACGCTCGGTGCCGTTTGCCTATGTGATCACCTGCGGCAACCAGGCCGTGCTCGAAGTCGCCGACTATGTCGAGGCGCTGTGCGAGGATCCGCGCGTCACCGCGATCGGGCTCTACATCGAAGGGCTCAAGGATATTCCGGCTTTCGCGCGTGCCTGCGCCAAGGCCTACGATCGCAATATTCCGATCGTCGCACTGAAATCCGGCCGCTCGGAACTGGGCGCGCAGCTCGCGATGAGCCACACCAGCTCGCTCTCGGGCAACGACAAACTCTACGACGCGCTGTTCGACCGGCTCGGTGTCATCCGCGTCTACGCGATCGACGAAATGCTGGAAACGCTGAAGCTGGTATCGGCGATGCGGCCCTGGCCGGGCGAGAGGCTGGCGGTCTTCACCTGCTCCGGCGGCGAAAGCCTCGTCACCGCCGACGTGTCGCAGGATCAGGGCATCCAGCTCCCGTCGCCGAGCAAGGCGCAATTCGATTCGCTGCGCCAGCAGTTGCCGAACTTCGCGACCATCGCCAATCCGCTCGACTACAACACATCGCTCTGGGGTCATGAGGACCAGCTCACGCGCTGTTTCTCGACCATGCTGGGCGAAACCTACGATGCTGGCATGCTGGTGCTCGATTTCTGGGAACAGGACGAGGAGTGGATCACGTCCGCCAGCATTGCGATCAGGTCGCTCTCGGCGGCGTCGCGTGCGACGGGACGGCCGGCGATGCTGACCGCGTCATTGCCGGAATCGATGCCGCGTCGCGTGCGCGACCGCATCATCGAGGCCGGAATCGTGCCGCTGCAGGGTCTCCATCAGGGGCTGCGTGCCTGGGCGCTCGGCACCCGTCGCGCGCGGCTTGCGAACGACATCGCCGCGGCGGGCGGCGGTGCATCGACCCTGCTCGCGGCGCTGCCGCCGATCGGCGAGGGACGGAAGGTGCTCTCCGAAGCGGAGGGCAAGGCGGCGCTCGCGAAACACGGTCTGACTGTGCCGCCGAGCAACATCGTCTCTGCGGCCGATGCGCCGAAGGCGGCCGCAGCACTCGGTTTCCCCGTTGTCGCCAAAATTGCGGCACCGGTGCTCGCGCACAAGACCGAGGCGGGCGCGGTCGCGCTCGATCTGAAATCGGAAGCGGATGTCGCCGATGCCGTGGCGCGCATGAGCGCCAGCGTTGCGCGCTACAAGCCGGGCCTCGTCGCCGAGACGTTTCTGATCGAGCGCATGGTGACGGGCACGGTTGCCGAGCTGATCGTCGGCATCAAGCGCGATCCGCAATTCGGTCTCGCGTTGGTGATCGGTGCGGGCGGTATTCTCGTCGAACTGGTTGCCGATGCCGCGACCTTGTTGCTGCCGACACGCCGCGCTGCGGTCGAGCAGGCGATAAGCAGCCTCAAGATCATGAAAATTCTGGGCGGCTATCGCGGCAAGGCGAAGGGCGACGTCACAGCGCTGGTCGATGCGGTGATGGCGATCGCAGCCTTTGCCGACGCCAACCGCGACACGCTCGTCGAACTCGACATCAATCCGCTGATGGTGCTGCCCGAGGGGCAGGGCGTCGTCGCCGTCGACGCGCTCGTGGTGCTGGCGGAAGGTTGAGTCCTCAACCCGCCGTCACTGTCTGCCGCTGTTCGCCGAAGCCGGCGATGCCGAGCCGCATCTCGTCGCCGGCCTTGAGATAGCGCGGCGGCTTCATGCCAAGCCCGACGCCGGGCGGTGTGCCGGTCGTGATGATGTCGCCCGGGTTGAGGGTCAGGAACTGGCTCACATAATGCACCAGATGCACGACGCCAAAGACCATCGTCTTCGTCGAGCCGCGCTGCATCTTCTCGCCGTTGACGTCGAGCCAGAGATCGAGCGCCTGCGGATCCTTCACCTCGTCGCGCGTGACGAGCCACGGACCGAGAGGCGCGAAACCGTCGCTGCTCTTGCCTTTGACCCATTGCCCGCCGCGTTCGATCTGCCAGTCGCGCGCCGAGACGTCGTTGCAGATCGTGTAGCCGGCAACATGAGCAAGCGCGTTCTTCTCGTCGACATACCGCGCGCGCGTCCCGATCACGATCGCGAGTTCGACTTCCCAGTCGAGCTTGTCGCAGCCGCGCGGCAGCGGCACCGGATCGTTCGGGCCGGTCGCCGCACAGGCCTTCATGAAGATGATCGGCTCTTCGGGGATTTTCGCGCCGGTCTCGGCGGCATGGTCGGCATAATTGAGCCCGATCGCGACGATCTTGCCGATATGAGCGACCGGCGGACCGAGGCGCGGATTTCCCGTGACCTTCGGCAGCGACGCGGGGTCGAGTTTCGCCAGCCTGGCGAGCCGGTCAGGTGCGAGCGCCGCACCGTCGAGGTCGTCGCAATGGCCGGCGAGATCGCGGAGATTGCCATCCGCATCGACCAGAGCCGGGCGTTCGATGCCGGGCGTTCCATAACGGGCGAGTTTCATGTCGATCCATCCGCAAGTTTGTGTTGCATCTTCGCTCTCAATAATCGGATTGCCCGGTTCCGACAAGGACCCGGCCGGGACAAGCGCCCGCCCGCGATGCCGACAAAGCGGGCGGATTGGATCGGCGCCGCACTTCGGGTAGCGTCGGACCGAACGATTGATGTCGAGGAGCCCCGCCATGAAGGACACGCGCAAACGCCCCGCTACGAAACACCCCGCCAGTAAACGAGATGCCGCCAAACGCCTTGCGGTCGTGACCGGCGCCAATCGCGGCATCGGCCTCGAAATCGTGCGTCAGCTCGCGCAGAAGGGCATGCGCGTCGTGCTGACCGCGCGCGATCCGCGAAAGGGCCGCGCGGCTGCGAAGACGCTGCAGGACGACGGTCTCGACGTGACCTTTCATAAACTCGACGTGGCGGATGCGGGCAGCATCGCATCCTTCGCGCGCTGGCTGCGCAAGACCGAGGGGCGGCTCGACGTGCTGGTGAACAATGCCGGGATCTATCTCGACGTCCTGCCCGATCGTTCGACCGAATCCGCGTTCGTCACGAACCGCCGGAAACTTCGCACGACGATGGAGGTCAATCTCGAAGGCCCGTTCTTCCTGATGCAGACGCTGATCCCGCTGATGCGCGAGAACGGTTACGGCCGCATCGTCAACGTGTCGAGCGGATCGGGCCAGCTCACCGACATGGGCGGGCACGAAGCCGCCTATCGCATCTCCAAGACCGCACTCAACGCGGCGACCAGTATCTTTGCGGCCGAGACGAAGGGCACGGGAATCCTGGTCAACGCGTTCTGCCCCGGCTGGGTGCGCACCGACATGAGCGGGCCGGAAGCGCCGCGCAGCGTGGCGCAGGGCGCAGACACGGCGGTGTGGCTCGCGACCCTGCCGAAGGGCGGACCGACCGGCGGCTATTTCCGCGACCGCGAGCCGTTGCCTTGGTAGCGGGCATCGATCGATAGAACCGGATCGGAACATCCATGCAGATCGTTTTCGACGACACCCAGCTCGGCCACCGCCCGAGCAATTTTCTGGTTCGCGGCCGCCTGAAGCCGGTGCCGGAGGTTCCGGCACGCGCCGAGATCCTGCGCGAAGCGGCGGAACGCGCCGGCCATCGCATCGTGAAGCCCACAACCGACAGCACGAAACTGCGCGCGCGCATTCACACCGCCGATTATCTTGCCTTTCTCGAAACCGGCTGGTCGCGTTGGCAGGAATTGCCCGACGCCTCGCCCGAAATGATCCCGAATGTGCACCCCGATCGGCGCGACGCGCCCTATCCGGATGCGATCGTCGGGCAGGCGGGCTATCACATGGCCGACACGGCGGCACCGCTCGCCGGCGATAGCTGGTCCGCGATTCGCGCGAGCGCCGACAGTGCGGCGCACGCCGCCCGGCTCGTGCTCGACGGTGCGAAGGCCGCCTACGCGCTCTGCCGGCCGCCCGGCCATCACGCCTTCGCCGATCAGGCCGGCGGCTTCTGCTATCTCAACAACAGTGGGACCGCCGCCGAAGCCTTGCGCGAGGCTCATGCGCGCGTTGCGATCCTCGATGTCGATTTGCATCACGGCAACGGCACACAGGGGATCTTCTATTGCCGCGGCGACGTTCTGACACTCTCGATCCATGCCGACCCGGCCGCGTTCTATCCGTTCTTCTGGGGCTACGCGAACGAACGCGGTGACGGTGAAGGCGCCGGCTTCAATCGCAATTTTCCGCTGCCGCTCGGAACCGGCGATGCAGCGTTTCTGGACGCGCTCGACGCGGCGCTCGCGGTGTTGCGCGACTATCGGCCGGGTGCGCTCGTCGTCGCGCTTGGTTTCGATGCGCATGAGAGCGATCCGTTCGCGGCGTTCAAGGTGACGACCAGAGGCTATGGCGAGATCGCGCGGCGGATCGCCGCGCTCGGGATGCCGACGGTACTGGTGCAGGAAGGCGGCTATGTATCGCCCGATCTGGGCTCCAGTCTGGTTGCATTTCTGGCGGAATTTTCCACTTTACCTCAGTAATTTAGAGGGTGGTTGCAGGGCGGCGGAACCGGGTCCATTTATAGGCCATGAAAACACTGACCTTCACGGCACTGGCCGTTGCACTCGTCCTCTTCGGCGCGGGTCCGAGCATGGCCGACGACGCGTTCAGCTACGACACGGTCCGCCCGGGCGCGCGGTTTCAATTCGATTCGCTCTCGTCGGGTCGCGATATCGCGCCGGCAGGCTCGCTCTCGGGACCGGGCCATGCCGGCCGTTCCGGACCGCTCACCAATACCGAGGGCCCCGGCCTTCGCGCGCAGCCGGATGCCGGACCGGGCGGCTACGAAGACCGCATCACCTGCGGCCCCGGCATGCGCAACTACAGCATCGTGGACGCGGACCGGATCGCGCGGATCGAGCCGATGGCGTGCGGCGGCGGTCGATAGCGTCAAGTCGGCTCCGCAGAAATCCTCTGGAAGTAAAACCTCGGTGGAGAATGGTGCCGGGTGTCGGAATTGAACCGACGACCTGCCGCTTACAAGGCGGTTCAATCCCGTAGGGACCCCGCCACCAACTTCTAGGTTTCCCATTAGAGAACTCACCGTCTGTCTCGTTCGGTCGGGGAGTTGCAGCCTATCGGATAGGGCTGGTCCAATTCTCTTGTGCGACTGAATCGTCCCAGGACGAGTCGAGCGGCTGAAACGTCAACCATGTTTCGGCAAGTTTCCCGTCTTCGATGCGGTACACCTGCATTGCTGCGCGTGTCCGCACTTCGCCGGTCGCCTGGTCGGTCCACTTCATGGTGAAGCGATACCAGGCACGATCATCGCCAAAGGCGTGATCGTAAACGATGATCCGGACATCGGGGCGGTTTTTCCGCAATTCCGCCAGCTCGGCCGCGTAGTTCTCCCGGGTGACAGTTCGATCGCCCGCTTCGTCATGGCGAATGTAGAGCGGAGCGATACAGTCCTGAACGAGATCGAATTCTCCCCGATGCCAAACCCGCTCCCAACGGCCGAAAAGAGAGCGCATCGCTTCCAGGTTAGGCATTAAAACATCCTCCGGGTGCCTGATCCGATCCGATCGTGCAGCCGCACTATCGCATCATCGGCACGCGCCGACCGGCGGGGCTGGTGCCGGGTGTCGGAATTGAACCGACGACCTACCGCTTACAAGGCGGTTGCTCTACCGCTGAGCTAACCCGGCGTCTCTTTGAGCCAGACGGCGAAACCTGCCGTCGGGCGCTTTATTCCCGATCTAGCATTTCGGTGCAACTTTTGCCGCGCGCGGTCGCAGGGTGCGGCGCCCTTACTGCGGATGCGCCGCCAGCCAGTCGCTGACGAGGCGCTGTGCTTCCTCGAGTTGCGACGCGGTCATCTTTGAGGCGGCGATATCGCGGTTCCTGGCTGCGTCTTCATGATTCTGAGCGGCGGCCAGGCTCCACCATTTGTACGCCTGAACGTAGTCCCGCGGGACGCCGTGGCCTTTGTAAAACATGTATCCGAGGTTGTACTGCGCGGCTGCGACGCCCTGATCGGCCGCGCGCCCATACCAGTGCGACGCTTCCTTGTCGTTCGGCTCCACGCCGGCGCCCAGATAGTAGATGACAGCCAGGTTGAACTGGGCATCGGCATGACCCTGTTCGGCGGCGAGGCGATACCATTTCACGGCTTCGTCGGAGTTCTGAATGACGCCCTGGCCGAGCGCGTACATGAGGCCGACAATCGCCTGCGCATCTGCATTGCCATCTTCAGCCAGCGGCTTCAACAAACCGAAAGCCCTGTCATAATTGCCGCGCTTATAGGCATCGCCGGCATCTTCAAACTGATCGGCCCACGCGGTCGCATTTATGCCTGCCAGCAGCACGAGGGCTGCGAAGAGGCGGCGTATGTTGTGCGGGACTTTCATTGCGGATGCGCCGCGAGCCATTCCTCGGTGAGCCGCTTCGCCTTCTCGCGCTGGTCGAAGCTCAAATTCGAATCGATCATCGTTCGTTCCTGCGAACCTGCCGCCTGGCCGTGCGCGGCCGCAATGACCATCCACATCTGGGCCTGCACCATATCCTTCGGCAGGCCGAGCCCGCCAAGATACATCTGGCCGAGCCTGTATTGCGACGCGGTGTCGCCCTGGTCGGCGGCGAGGCGGTACCATTCCGCGGCCGCGACTGCGTCGGCCGCGACGCCATGGCCCTTTTCAAACATGACGGCAAGCTGTGTCTGGGCCGCGACATCGCCCTGGTCGGCAAGTGGCCTTAGCAAGCCGACCGCCGTCTCGTAGTCGCCCTCTTCGTATGCGGTGAACGCATCGGCGAGTTCGTCCGCCAACGCGCCCGTGTGCGCGCCGAACAGCAGGACGAGCGCGGCGAGGATGCGGGCCGGGAGGCGGCGGGTTCTCATCGGTCGATTACACACCCAAACACGGCCATGGAGAAGCCCCCGCAACGGATCGCTGGCGCGGTCTGCGGTGGTTGCGGAGTAGACTTCGAATCGGGCTGTCGCCCATGATCGGGGCGGATAGCGCCGCGAGAAACAGCGGCGTGCAGCCGGAGAAAATCTCACGTCTGACGCTCTGGGGACGGCTTCGAGCCAGCGACCCGGCGCCATCGTCGGCAAGGGCGACCACCTCGAACGGTATTTTCAGGACGGCCTCAACGCTGTCGATGGATGGCTGCATCCGTTCAGCGCCCGGTTCGTCGCGACGATTGCCGGCATCCTGCATCAGAGCGGGTATGGCGGCTCGTTCGGCGAAATCGGCATCCATCACGGCAAGCGGTTCCTCGTCCTGCGCCTTGCGACCGTCGAACCCTGTTTCGCGATCGACGTCTTCGAGCAGCAGCATCTGAACAATGACGATTCGGGCTACGGGAACCGGCGGGCATTTCTTGCCACCCTGCAGCGTGGGCCGGGTCGGACGACGGCGTGACGATTCTCACGCGCATCGAGCACGCCACGATCTATCGCGACCGGCTGCGTGCATTGCATGCAGGGAATTTTCAGAAAGAGGCCGAGATGTTCGGCACGCGCGTCGATGTATACCGCGATACGGCTCATGCGATTCGGCGGTTAGCCGGGTCGATCCGGACCCGGTACCCGCGATTGTGGCGGACGCTGCGACGATGCCGCAATCGTGACCGAGGTTCAAGGGCTTGCAGGCTGCGGAAAATTGTTTGCATGACACGGGTCCGCGCATTGAACGGGCACGTGCGGGCTATGCTGGCGATCAGGCGAATGCCGTGACGACGTGCGCCTGGATCCTGCCCGAGACTGGCCCGTCGCCGTGGCTTGCGGCGATCGCGCGCGCCGCAGCGTCGGTCGCCGCGTCGAGCGCCCCCGCGTCGCGGGCAACGATTTCGTTGCGGAGCGGCGTTCCCTGCGTGTAGCCGATCGCCGGAAAACGCGGCGTCGTTGCGACGCTGGTCTTCCGGACGGTCGCGACCTCGATCCCGGAAAATCCGGCCACTTCAAGATCGGCCCGAATGACTTTCGGGTCGTTATAGCCGTGCGGGGTACGCGCGAGAAACTTTGGCGGATCGCCCGGAAAAAAACCCGCGAGCGCATCGGTCACGATCCGCGCGAATTCGTTTTGTTCGATGTTGTCCCACGCATTGAACAGAAACCGGCCGCCCGGTTTCAAAACGCGTCGCGCTTCCCGATAGCCGGCCACGCGATCCGGAAAGAACATGACACCGAACTGACAGAAGACCGTGTCGAATTGTCCGTCCTCGAACGGCAGCGCAAGCGCGTCCGCCTGTTGCCAGGCGATCCGTCCGTCTGGCTCCTGCCGGGCAATCGCCCGATCGAGCATCGGCTGGTTCAGATCGGTCACGACCAACGCGGCATCGCGCGCGAGCAGGGGCGCGAGTGCGCGGGTAACGACGCCACTGCCGGCCGCAGTCTCGAGAACCGAACCGGGATGCGGTGCAGCGACCCGATCGGCGAGATCGGCTGCAAACGATTCGAAGATCAGCGGGACGAGATACGTGTCGTAAGTTTCGGGGATCGAGCCAGCAAACAGCTTGTCGGTGTCCGTCATTGATTTCGCTTCCCTGCACGATTGGCGAGTGCGCTCGTGAGCAACCACTCTACAGCAAGCTGAAGGGGCCCGTATCGTCGGTTGTCGACGGGCGGGGTCGGTTCGACGGGCCGTACGCAAAATCCGATGCCGCCCGGGGCAATCAGGTGCGGTTGGCGGCGCCCGCCGTCGCAACAGACAATGCGGCAGGCGAATAGGGCCAGAACCCCTCGATGCGCGCGCCGTGCTGCTCCAGCGTCGGTCGCAGTGCATCCAATACGGCGCGATAGTGATAGAACGATACCGACGGCAGCATGTGATGAACAAGATGCAGGTTCTGCCAGAGGAACAGCAGGTCGCCGCCGGGAAAGAGCGCGATGCGGGTATCGCGATAACGTCCGGTTTCGCTGTGGTCGTGGTGCGGAAACCAGCCGAATGCCACCTGCATCAGCAAGACGCCGACGAACCAGGGCAGGATCCAGAGCATCGGCAGCTCGTAGCCGTATCCTGCGATGACCGTTGCAATCATAAGTGAGTTAGGGGCGCTCGATCGAGTTGCGTCACCGGCGAAACAGCCGACCGGGCCGCGCGGCGACTGTCGCCGATTACGCCGGCCGGCGGAAAGTGCCCGGCACAGCCTGATTGGCAGGTTACTCGTGCACCAAATCGGCCTATTATACATGCTGAAACGGCTGGCACTGGGGAGCGGGCATGCGGGGCGACAGCGGCAACAAGCCGGCGGCCAACGACGCCGACATCGAGCGGGCGATGCGCAAGATCAGCCATCTCGCCGACATCGAACAATCCTTCGATGCGATGCGGACCGACGTGGCGGCGGCGACCAAGGAAGTCTCGCAGCTGTCGGAGAGCGCCCGGGATTCGACCGTGCGGATCGACGCGGCGCTCGCCTCGTTCCGCGACGCTGTCGACCGGATGAGCAGGGTCGACCCGAGCGAAGCCAAACCCTATCTCGACATCATCGAGCGCAGTATCGCCGAATTCGAAACCGAGATCGCGAGCCTCGAACGTCGCTTCGGTCGCGTCCGACCGTCGATCGACCGCACCCAGGAAACCGTGGAGCAGGCGGTTCGCTCCGTGGTGAGCGATGCCGAAGAAGAGATCGAGGCGGAAATCCGCTGGATGAAGCACTCGCTGCGGAAAAAAATGTCCGAGCAGTCGCTGTACACCAACAAGAACATCGAGATATCGACGCAGCGCGTCACCCAGAAAGTCGGCGAGAGCCGCGACTTTCTGCGGAACCTGCTTTATCTGCTGCTATTCTTCGTGCTCGGCAGCATTGCGGCACAGGTCTTTTTCGCATTCGACTGATTTGCGATTGTCCCATCGCCACGGTTGACCCGCTGGGCGGTCGGCGGCTGTAATCCAGCCATGTCATCGACAAGACAAAAGCTGGCGGGCGCGTGGATATGGACCGGCGCGGATCTCGCCGCCGCCGACGACTGGGTTCATCCGCTCGACGCAACCATGCTCGTCGAGCTCGATCGCGCGCTCGATGCGGTGCGCCGGTCCGATCGTCCCTGGGACCGGATGGTCAAAGCCGATTTCCCGCTTGCCGGCACGAACCTCGCGCGCCTGATCGAGCGGATCAACGACGCGCTGGAGGAAGGGCGGGGTCTCGCCAAGATCACCGGCGTTCCCGTCGCGCGCTACGACGATGCCGATCTGCGCCGGCTCTGGATGGGGCTCGGTCTCTGGTTTGGTACGCCCGTCTCGCAAAGTGCGCAGGGTGTGCGCATGAAGATTATCGCGGACGAAGGCGCGATCGTCGGTGAACGCTACGGCCAGATGCACAACGAGGATGGCTCGTCGTTCCTCTCCTCCTATGCGCGCGCGGTTTCGAACGGCGGCCTGCGCTTTCATACCGATCGCACCGATGTCGTCGGCCTGCTGTGTGCGGGGCAGGCGGCGCGCGGCGGCCTCTCCAAGATCGCGAGTACCGGTGCGATCCATAACGAGATGCTGAAACGCCGGCCCGATCTGCTCGATGAATTGTTCGGGCTCTATCCGCGCTCGCGGCTGGGCGAGGAAACCGGCGGCGACGATCTGATCTACTTCCTGCCGGTATTCGACATGGTCGACGGGCATTTCACCAGCCATTATTCGCGCACCTATATCGAGGCGGCACAGAAACGCCCCGACATACCGATGCTGACGCACCAGCAGGAAGCGGCGCTCGATCTGATTGCCGAGATCGGCGAAGAAATCTGCTATCGCATGACCTTGGCGCCCGGCGACATTCAGCTGCTCAACAATCATGTCGTCTATCACGCGCGCGATCCGTTCGAGAACGATCCGACCGCCGGCCAGGTGCGCCGGCTCTATCGGCTGTGGCTCGCGGCACCCAACAGCCGGCCGCTGCCGTCCGGCCATGAAAAGCTCTGGCGCGACATTCGCCCCGGTGCTGTGCGCGGCGGCATCGCGATCGACGGCGTCGATCCCCGCCCGCCGGCAAGGGCGTAAGGATTCAGCCGCAGCGGCCGGAGTCCGGTCTGCGGTTGAGTGGCCCGTTACGCTGTTGAGGATTTGCTGCACTGCAATGACGAATTGGTGCGGTGCGATCGGATACGCACATTCGGATCAAAAATAGTTTAGTAACCCCCGTTCTGCGGCGCTGCTGCACTGCGAAAACAAGCCGCTGGTCAGCCTTTAAGTCGATTCCGGCCGTTGACTCAAGTTTAGTCGATAAGTTTAGTGTAACTAAACCGGCGTTGAGGTTCGACGGGCTGAACGGCACTCGCCGGGTGCAGAGGGGGCATAAGCTTCCTCTGCCGCAGATATTGCGCCGATGCCCGACCATAGGAGGTTTTCATGCGGACATTTGCAGCCGGCCTTGCCGCCGCAACGATGGCGTTTTTGGGCGCCACCAGTGCATCGGCCCAGGACCGGGAAATTACGCTTTGCTGGGCGGCGTGGGATCCGGCAAACGCGCTGGTCGAGTTGTCGAAGGACTTCACGGCCGAAACAGGGATCGCGATGAAGTTCGAGTTCGTTCCGTGGACGAATTTCGCCGACCGTTTTCTCAACGAACTGAACTCCGGCGGCAAATTATGCGACCTGCTGATCGGCGACAGTCAGTGGATCGGCGGCGGGGCGGTGTACGGCCATTATGTGAAGCTCAATGATTTCTTCGAGCAGGAAGGAATCTCGATGGACGACTTCGCGCCGGCCACCGTCAACGCTTACTCGACATGGCCGAAGGGCACGCCGAACTATTGGGCGCTCCCGGCGATGGGCGATGCGATCGGCTGGGTCTATCGCAAGGATTGGTTTGCGCGTCCGGAGTTGCAGGCCGAGTTCCTGGCCACATACGGCCGCGAACTGGCGCCGCCGACGACCTGGGATGAACTCAAGGAAACCGGCGAGTTCTTCCAGGGCCGCGAGATCGACGGCAAGACCGTGTACGGCGCCGCCATCTACACCGAACGCGGTTCCGAAGGCATCACCATGGGCGTCACCTCGGCGCTTTATCCCTACGGCTTCCAGTACGAGAACCCCGACCAGCCCTACGACATGGAAGGTTTCGTGAACTCGCCGGAAGCAGTGGCAGGTCTTGAAGCCTTCAAGGCGTTCTACGAATGCTGCACACCGCCGGGTCACTCCGATGCGTACATGACCGAAAATCTCGACGCCTACAAATCGGGCCAGGTCGCGATGCAGATGAATTTCTTTGCGTTCTTCCCCGGCATCGCCAAGGACGAAACGGTCGGTGGCGACAAGTCCGGCTTCTTCGTCAATCCGTCGGCGAATATCGCAGCCTCGACGCTCGGCGGTCAGGGCATCTCGGTCGTTGCCTATTCCGAGAAGCAGGATCTCGCGCTCGAGTACATCAAATGGTTTGCCAAGCCCGAGGTGCAGCAGAAATGGTGGTCGCTCGGCGGCTATTCCTGCCACAACTCGGTCTTGCAGGATCCGAACTTCCCGAACACCGCGCCGTTTGCCGCTGGCTTCCTCGAGGCGATGGCGAATGTGAAGGACTTCTGGCAGGAACCGACCTACGCCGAGCTTCTGCAGGCCATGCAGAAGCGGGTCCACGACTATGTCGTCGCGGACCAGGGCACCGCCTAGGAAGCGCTCGACAAGCTGATCGAGGACTGGACGGTCGTGTTCGAGGACGACGGCAAGATTTAGTCGCCTCGCATCCGGCGTTAAGCTGGTAACGGAAATCGGCCGGGCTCAGGCCCGGCCGATCCACCGGGTTCCTCTTGTCCCTGAAAGCAGAACCATGTCGGACCCCGCCATCCCCATGCTTGCCCGGAGCGCCGCGCGTGCGATGCCCTCGGGTCTGGCGCACCGGCTGCTCAGCCTCTCCGACAAGGGCATCGCCTGGCTGTTCATTACGCCGACGATCCTCCTGCTGCTGGCGATCAACATCTTTCCGCTGATCTGGACCGTCTATCTTTCTTTCACGAACTATCGCGCGAACCGTCCTGGCCAGGTGATCGAATGGGTCGGAACGCAGAACTTCGAGCGGCTCCTCGGCAGCGAAGACGTGTGGGGTTATCTGCAGGCGACCGCGAACTTCGTCTGCTGGACGATGGGTCTGCAGGTCGTGCTCGGTCTCGGCCTCGCGCTGCTCATCAATCGCAACTTCAAGGGTTCGGGATTCTGGACCACCGTGATCCTGATCCCGATGATGCTCTCGCCGGCCGTGGTCGGCGTGTTCTGGACCTATCTGTATCAACCGCAGACCGGCATCTTCACCTATATCGTCAATCTGTTCGTCAATGTCGGCGCGCTCGACATGATTGGCTCGGTGCAGCTCGCACCCTGGTCGATCATCATCGTCGATACCTGGATGTGGACGCCCTACATCATGCTGCTCTGCCTCGCAGGGCTGCGTTCGATCCCGGACTATCTCTATGAAGCGGCCGAGATCGATCGCGCCGGGCCCCTGCAGAAATTCTGGTACATCACGTTGCCGCGCGTCCTGCCGTTCCTGATGCTGGCGGTGCTGTTCCGCGGCATCGAGAACTTCAAGATGTTCGACATGGTGGTCGAGCTGACCTCGGGCGGGCCGGGTTCGACGACCGAACTTGCCTCGATCAATCTGAAGCGCGAAGCCTTCGAGAAATGGCGGACCGGCTATTCCTCCGCCTTCGCGGTGATTCTGTTTGTCACCGTGTTCGGGTTGGGCAATCTCTATGTCAAAGCGCTCAACAAGGTGAAGCAATGACCGCCCGAGCCAATTCGGTGATCCAGGCCCATTCGGTCGTCAAGGCCGGCGCCGCCGCGAAGTGGTTCGCTGCGATCCTGGTGATCCTCTACGCGCTCGTCACGATGGTGCCGCTGGTCTGGATCGGGCTCACCGGTTTTAAATCGCCGCCGGATTCGATCGCCTACCCGCCGGAAGTGGTGTTCGAGCCGACGCTGGAAGGTTACGTGAACCTGTTCACGACCCGCTCGCGCCAGACCGACGAATATATCGCGAGCCTCGGCCCGGCCGAGACCTGGTACGACGAACTGGTGCGCAAGCGGAACATGGTGATCACCGGGCCGTCGCGCTTCATCGACCGCTATACGAACTCGATCGTCATTGGATTCGGCTCGACGTTCCTCGCGGTGTTCCTCGGTACGCTCGCGGCCTATGCGTTCTCGCGGTTCAAGATACCGCTGAAGGACGATCTGATGTTCTTCATCCTGTCGACGCGGATGATGCCGCCGATCGCCGTCGCCATCCCGATTTACCTGATGTATCGCACGCTTGGTTTGTCGGATACCGCGCTCGGCATGATTATTCTCTATACCGCGGTCAACGTGTCGCTGGCGGTGTGGCTGCTCAAGGGTTTCATCGACGAGATTCCGCGCGAATACGAAGAGGCGGCGGTGGTCGACGGTTACAGCCGGCTTCAGGCGTTCTGGAAGGTCGTGCTGCCGCAGGCGCGATCGGGTATCGCCGCGACCGCCATCTTCTGTCTGATTTTCGCCTGGAACGAATATGCCTTCGCGTTGCTGCTGACCAGCGGTGAGGCGCAGACAGCACCGCCGTTCATTCCGCTCATCATCGGCGAGGGCGGTCTCGACTGGCCGGCGGTGGCCGCGGGCACCACCCTGTTCCTGCTTCCGATCGTTGTTTTCACCGTGCTGCTGCGGAAGAACCTGCTGCGCGGCATCACCTTCGGGGCGGTGCGCAAATGAACGCCGACAACCCGACCGTCGCGCGGCGCTGGTACCTGCGGCGCGGGCCGATGGAGAATATTGCCTCCGGCCTGATCGCGCTCGGCGTCGTGATGCTGATGCAGCCGGTTTCGATGGCGCTGTTCTCTTACTCGTTCTCGGTCATCCTCATCGGCACGATCGGTTTCGTGATCGTCAGCCATTTCCGGGAATAGCGCGATGGCCGAAATCCGCATCGAGAACCTGAACAAATCCTTCGGCGATTTCGTCGCGGTGCGGGATTCGTCGTTCACGATCCGCGATGGCGAGTTCTTCGTCATGCTTGGGCCTTCGGGCTGCGGCAAGACGACGACGCTCCGCATGATCGCCGGACTCGAACTGCCGACGTCCGGGCGCATCCTGCTCGACGAGGAGGATGTGACCTTCCGGCGTGGCTCCGAGCGCGATATCGCCTTCGTGTTCCAGCTCTTCGCGCTCTATCCGCATATGAACGTGCGCCGCAATACCTCGTTTCCGCTGCGGGTCCAGAGGCTGCCGCGCAGCGAGATCAAGGCGCGGACCGAAGAAGTGGCGAAGATGTTGCGGATCGACCATCTGCTCGACAAGTCGGTCGGCGGGTTGTCGAGCGGCGATCGCCAGCGCGTCGCCCTCGGCCGCGCCATCGTGCGCCGTGCCAAGGCGTTTCTCATGGACGAACCGCTCGGGGCGCTCGATGCCGAGTTTCGCGAGCTGATGTGCGAGGAACTGCGCCTGTTACATAACCGTGTCGGCGCCACCACGGTCTATGTCACGCATGACCAGATCGAGGCGATGTCGATGGCCGACCGCATCTGCGTGATGAACGGCGGCGAGGTGCTGCAGATTGCGCCGCCGGTCGAGATCTACGAGCGCCCGGCGACCCGGTTCGTGGCCGGTTTTATCGGCAGCCCGGCCATGAATTTTCTCGAAGCGGAGGGTGGCCTCGCGGCCGGCGCCGAAACGATCCGCGTGCGCGGGCGCTCGGTGGCGATGCCGCGGTTGCATGAGGCGCTCGATCATCGCGAAGCCGTCCTCGGCGTGCGGCCCGAGCATATCCGGATCGTTTCCGATGGTGTGCTGCGCGGCCGGGTGTTCGGCGTCGAGTATATGGGAACGCGCCAGCTCGTCACGGTCGATACCGAAGCGGGCCGGCTCAAGGTGCGGGCGCCCAACACTGTGCGCGTCGATTACGGCGAGACGGTCGGGCTCGAGTTCGACAGCCAGCGTGTCGTGCTGTTTCACCCGGCGACAGACCGGGCGGTTCGCAGCGAACTCGCGGCGGGGCAGGCCTATGGCTGAAGTCTCGCTACAGAATGTCAGCAAGCGCTTCGGCGACACCGAGGCGGTGCGCGAGCTGTCGCTGACCGCTGCCGACGGCGAGTTCATCGTCCTGCTTGGGCCGACCGGGGCCGGCAAGACCACGACGTTGCGCCTGATCGCCGGGCTCGAGCGACCGGATCACGGCCGGGTCACCATCGGCGGTGCCGACATGACGCGCACGGCACCGGCCGAACGCGATGTGTGCTTCGTTTTCCAGCAATATTCCCTCTATCCGCATTACAGCGTGTTCGACAATCTTGCGTTTCCGCTGCGCGCGCCGGGCCGCCGTTTTACGAAAACCGAGATCGACGCGCGGGTCCGCGAAGTCGCCGCGCTGCTGCGCATCGAATCGAAGCTCGGCAATCGGGCGACACAGCTCTCCGGCGGTGAGATGCAGCGCGTGGCGATCGGGCGCGCACTGGTCCGCAGCCCGTCGGTCTATCTGATGGACGAGCCGCTCTCGTCGCTCGATGCCAAGCTGCGCGAGGATCTGCGGATCGAGCTCAAACGAATCCAGCGCGAACTGGGGGCGACGGTCGTCTATGTGACGCACGATCAGCTCGAGGCGATGACCATGGCCGATCGCATCGGCGTCATGGCCAGGGGAAAATTGGTGCAGCTTGGTACGCCGCGCGACATCTATGAGCGACCGGAGAGCATCTATGTCGCGCGCCGGCTCGGCAGCCCGCAGATCAATTTGATCGAAAGCGACGCGCTCGCACTCACCGATCGTCCGTCGCGCGCGGTTACCACCGGCGTACGGCCGGAAGACATCGTGTTGAACCCGACTTCCGGCATCCCGGCGGAGGTGCTGGCGGTCGAGCATCTCGGTGTCGAAACCGTGCTGCTGCTCGGCGCCGGGTCGGACCGTCTTCATGCGCTGCTCGGCGTGCGCGAACCGCTCCGGGTCGGCGACCGCACCCGGATTACCGTGCGCGATGGCGCCGCGCTCTATTTTGACGCGGCCGGCAACCGGATCGGCGATGCTGACCGGATGCAGCGGCGGGAGGTGGCCAATGGCGCCTGACCGTCTGCAACGCCTGATCGACGCGGCATCCGCGAACATCGCGGCACACGAGGAAGAGCTGACCACGCTCGATCGCGCGATCGGCGATGGCGATCACGGCGCGAATATGCGGCGCGGATTCGCCGCCATCGAAGCGGCGGGCGCCGAAATCTCAAGCCTCGAGTTCGGCGCGGCGCTGCAGAAGGCCGGCATGACGCTGGTAATGAGCGTTGGCGGCGCGTCGGGCCCGCTTTTCGGATCGCTGCTCATGGCGATGGGAAAGAGCGCGCCCGCGGTGCCGGCGAATGCGGCAGCCGTGGCGGCGATGCTCACGGAAGGGATCGAGTCGGTCAAGAAACGCGGCAAGGGCGATGTCGGCGCGAAGACGATGCTCGACGTTCTGGTGCCGGTGCGCGATGCCATTGCATCGGGCGACGATCCGATTGCGGCGGCGCGGGCGGCGGCCGATGCCGGCCTCGCCGCGACCCGCGATATGAAGGCGACCAAAGGCCGGGCGTCGTTCCTGGGCGAACGCTCGATCGGCCATCTCGATCCCGGCGCGCGGTCGTCCGCGCTGCTGGTTCATGCGATCTGCGATGTACTCGAGGAAAGAAAATGAACGACTGCGTATCCATCGTCATCGTGTCCCACTCGCCGGAGGTCGCCAGGGGTGCGGCCGACATGGTGCGCGAGATGGTCGGCACCGAGGTGCGCGTCGCTCATTGCGGCGGCAATCCCGCGGGCGGCCTCGGCACCGATGTTGGCGCAATCCTTCGCGCCATCGAATCGGTCTATGGTCCTAAAGGCGTCGCGATGCTCATCGATCTCGGCGGGGCGGAGACCAACAGCGAAATGGCGATCGAAATGCTGCCCGAAGAGATGCGCAAGAACGTCGTCATCTGCAATGCGCCGATCGTCGAAGGCGCCGTCATGGCGGCGACCGAAGCGGCCGGCGGCGCGTCGCTCCAAGCGGTGCGGGCGACGGCCGAGGAGTTCCTCTCTTGAACGGTATTATCGCGAAGTCCTGGGAGGCGTTCGGCGAAGCAGTGATCCGCGACCCGACCGGCCTTCATGCACGGCCGGCAGTCAAGCTGACCAGGCGCGCGAAGTCGCATCATGCCGAGATCGAAGTGCGCGCCGGCAGCGCCGGCACATGGATCAACGCCAAATCGCCGAACGCGGTGATGAAGCTCAAGGCTGGCAACGGCGAACGGTTGTACTTTCGGGCCCTGGGCGAGGATGCCGCGGTGGCGATCGCCGCCATGGTGGCGCTGGTCGAGCAGGATTTCGATGGCTGAACCGATGCGCGAAATGGTGCTGAACGGCGTCGCGGCGTCGGAAGGGCTTGCGATCGGGCGATTGACGATCGACCGCAATGTTGCGGCCGGATCGCGGCGCGCCGGCAGTCCGATCGATGAGGCGATGGCGCTGGATGCAGCACTCGTGCAGGCGCGCCGGCAGATCGCCGCGTTGATCGAAGCCGGCGACCAGGTCTCCGCCGATATTCTCGAATTCCAGCAGGCCTTGCTCGAGGACGACGATCTGCTGGCGCCGGTGCGCGCGGCGATCGCAGCCGGCGCTGCGGCCGATACCGCCTGGTCGACTCATCTCGCCGGCGAGATTGCGGCCTATCGCGCGGGCGACGACGAGTATCTCTCGGCGCGCGCCGAAGATCTGTTCGACCTCGAACAGCGCGTGTTGCGTGCGCTGATGGGCAGCGTGGCACGCGCCCCGGTACCCGATGCCGGTGCCATTCTGGTTGCCGACGAGCTGACGCCGTCGCGATTCGTCGAACTCGACTGGAGTCGCCTTGGCGGGGCTGCGATCCGTGGCGGCAGCCGGACCAGCCATGTCTCGATTCTTGCGCGGGCGCGCGGCGTGCCGCTGCTGGTGGGTCTCGAGGCCGGCGCCGATCGCATGCCAGACGGTGCGCTGGCGGTTCTCGACGCCGAGGCGGCGCGGCTGGTCGTGCTGCCCGGACCGGCAACGATCGAGGCAACGCGACGTCGCATCGGCGAGCGCGCGGTGCTCGATCGGACAGCGACCGCCGCGATCAACCAGGCAGCGGTGACAGCGGGTGGCGAGCGGATTCGCATCTACAGCAATGTCGACGATCCCGCCTTGCTCGATAATTTGTCGGTCGACAGCGTCGACGGCATCGGCCTGGTGCGCACGGAGTTTCTCTTTCACAAGGGCCATCTGCCCGACGAGGCAGCGCAGTTCGACGCCTATCGCCGGATCGTCGAATGGGCGAAGGGCCGGCCGGTCACGATCCGCACCCTCGATGCCGGCGGCGACAAGCCGATCGCGGGCGTCACCGAAGATGGCGAGGCCAATCCGTTTCTCGGCATGCGCGGCGTTCGTCTGTCGCTGGCGCAGCCAGCCTTGTTCGGTATCCAGTTGCGCGCGCTGGCGCGGGCGGCGGCGCTCGGACCCGTGCGGGTCATGGTGCCGATGGTGACCGTACCGACCGAGCTCGACGAGGTGCGGGCATTGATGCGATCGGCCATCGATGCGCTCGAGGCCGAGGGCGTTGCGCATGCGACACCTTCGCTCGGCATGATGGTCGAGGTGCCGGCGGCGGCACTCACCGCCGAACGGTTCGATGCGGATTTCTATTCGATCGGTTCCAACGATCTGGTGCAGTACACGACCGCGGCCGCGCGCGACAATCCGGCGCTGGAAAAACTCGCCGATCCGCTGAACCCGGCCGTGCTCGAGCTGATCCGTCGCGTCGTGCAAGCGGGCGAGAGCCGCGGCGTCGATGTCAGTCTGTGCGGCGACATGGCCTCGCAGCCTTCGCTGATCGGGCCGCTCATCGATTGCGGCCTGCGCGCCTTGTCGGTCGCGCCGGCGCAGATCGGTCGCGTGAAACAGGCGGTGCGGCAGCATGCGGGGCGCACGGCGGCTGCATGAACGACAACGCCAACGACATCCAGGATCTCGACCAGGCGATCGCCGCCTATAAGCGGCTGTTGAAGGCGAGCCTCGATCGCCGGCCGTCGGGGACGCGCCAGCGGCTGGCCGCCGCACTCGGCACGCATAAGAGCTTCGTGTCGCAGATTACCAATCCGAACTATCGCGTACCGCTGCCGGCGCAGCATGTGCCGACGATCTTCCGCATCTGCCATTTCTCGCCCGAGGAGCAGCTTGAGTTCCTCCAGGCCTATCGGCAGGCGCATCCGGGCCAGTCGCTGCCGACGGCTGACGAAATGGATGGCGATACGCGCGTGCTGCGCATCGAGGTGCCGGCGCTCGGCGATCCGAAGCGGCAGGCGGAAGTGATCGAGACGATTCAGGAATTCGCCCAGCGCGTGATAGCGCTCGCGCGGCGACGGGACTGACGCGGTCGTGAAAGGGCCGAGGGGCTGACATGAAAAAACTCATCAACAAAACCGACGACGTCTTGCGCGAAAGCCTGCTGGGGTTCGAGGCGGCGCACAGCGATCTTGTCACGGTCAATCTGGCGCCGCGCTTCGTTGCCCGGCGGCAGCGCAAGGATCCCGGCAAGCCGGTCCTGATCTCCGGTGGCGGTGCGGGGCACGAGCCGCTCCATGCCGGGTTTGTCGGTCACGGCATGCTCGATGCCGCCTGTCCCGGCGAAGTGTTCACCTCGCCGACACCCGACCAGATGATGGCGACGGCCGGCGCGGTCGATGGTGGCGGCGGCGTGCTGTTCATCGTCAAGAACTATGCCGGCGATCTGATGAATTTCGAGATGGCCGCCGAAATGATCGACGGCGCCGAGACCATCGTGACCAACGACGATGTCGCGGTCGAGGATTCGACCTATACGCAGGGACGGCGCGGTGTCGCCGGTACGGTGATCGTCGAGAAGATCGTCGGTGCCGCATCGGAAGCGGGCGCCGATCTTGCGAGCTGCAAAAAACTCGGCGAGCGGGTCAACGCGACGACCGGCTCGATGGGCGTTGCGCTCACCAGCGGCACGGTGCCGGCGGCGGGCCGGCCGACCTTCGATATCGGCGAGAGCGAGATGGAGATGGGTGTCGGCATTCATGGCGAGCCGGGACGCCGCCGCGTCGCGCTCGCCAGTGCCGACGAGATCGCCGCCGAAATGGTTGGCGCGATCGCCGAAGCGAAGGCATTGAAATCGGGCGAGCCCTGTCTGCTGCTGCTGAACGGCATGGGCGGTACGCCGCTGCTCGAGCTCTATCTCATGTTCCATGCCGCGAAGCGCGAATGCGAAGCGCGCGGACTTCGGATCGAACGTTCGCTGGTCGGGAATTACTGCACGTCGCTCGACATGGCCGGCTGCTCGATCACGCTGACCCGGCTCGACGACGAGCTGGTCCGGCTCTGGGACGCGCCGGTCCATACCGCCGCGCTGCGCTGGGGAAACTAGGCGAAACGCGCCGCGGCAATAGACGCGACTACGCTCTCGGAAAAGACGTCGCTTTCCCTTATAATCGTCCTTTCGCGAACCTAGTACCGCGACGGGAGACGATGATGGCCGAAACATTCCGGGTTGCCCTGGTCCAGAACTGCGCCGAGCGCGACATGGCGCCGTCGATCGTGCAGCTCGAGGGGTTGATCCGCGCCGCCGCGAAAGACGGCGCACATCTCATCCAGCTTCCCGAACTCGCGACCATGATCGAGCCGGACAATGCGGCGGTGCTGGCGAAGGCCAAACCGGAAGCCGACGATCCCGGCGTCGCGAAATTCCGCGCGCTCGCATCCGAACTCAAACGCTGGATCCATGTCGGCTCGCTGCTTATTCGCGAGAGCGGGCGCGACAAGGTCGTGAACCGCTCGTTCGTTCTCGATCCCGACGGCAGGGTGACGGCGCGGTACGACAAGATTCATCTCTTCGACGTCGCCATCAAGGACGGGCAATACTATCGCGAGAGCGCGACCGTCGAGCCGGGCACGCGCGCCGTCATCGCGCTTCTGCCCTGGGGCCGCATGGGTCTCACGATCTGCTACGACCTCCGTTTCCCGCAACTCTATCGCGCGCTGGCCCAGGGCGGCGCGTCGATGATCGGCATTCCCGCGGCGTTCACGCACAAGACCGGCGAGGCACACTGGCATGTGCTGGTACGCGCGCGGGCGATCGAGACCGGCGCGTTCGTTTTCTCGGCGACGCAATGCGGCACGCACGCGGAAGGGCGGCGGACATTCGGTCATTCACTGATCGTCGATCCTTGGGGCGAGGTGCTCGCCGATGCCGGCGACACAGTCGGTGTCGTCAGCGCGACCATCGATCTCGCGAAGGTCGAGGCGGTGCGTTCGATGATCCCCTCGCTGCAGCACGATCGCCCGTTCAGCGGGCCGGTCGCCATCGCGACGCGCGACGCGGCGGAGTAGGGAAGCAGCGCGTCAGTTCATTTCATCGTTTACACCCTTGTTCTGTTTCGTTCGTTCGATCGCTGCACGGCAGAGCCGCACCATCCGCTTTGCGCCGGTCGGACCCGGAGGTTCGAGCGGTGCGACACAGGGTGCCGGGCGTTCTCGGCCCGGCGGGCGCGCGTCCGAAGCCGCGACTTGTGGCTCTCGGGGCCGGGCCATCCCGACGGGCTTCGACACCGTCAGGTCCTGGGATGGACGATGCCGCTGTGCCGGCACCGTGTCCTGGTCATCGCGCGCCAAGGCTATAACCGCAGAGCGCGAGGCCCGGCCCGTTCGGGCCGGCGGCCCCATTTACCTCAGGGGCCAGTCGGGGATGGCGCGGCTCAGCCGTGCAGCGATCCTCGGTCCTGAAAGACCTGCCGGAAGTTTACGGGATCGGCGTCCATGAAACGCCACTCCCGGCGGAAATCCGGCACGCGCAATAACGCATATTACGCAATTAAAGTCAATTTTGGTCGGCGGAGCAAAAACCCGGGCGGCGCTGGCAATCGCCGCGTCGCTGACTACGTGAGGGAGGTCCGATGCGCGGAGCGCGCGGAAGAAACGCGCTGCACCGGCGCAGGGAACGGGAGAACGGCAATGCAGGTCTCGAAATCGCGGTTCGGCGTCACGCTGATCGGACTGCTCGGCGTCGCGATCCTCTCGCTGCTTCTCTATCGCTCTTTGTGGGCGTCGTAGCCCGGTGAATGGGAGGCGTTCCGTACGGAAATGAGCGAGGCCTGCGCGGCCGGATCGGAGATGGGCGATCCGACCGTCACCGTCGATCCGTTCGGCACGTCGAACTATGGCGTTGCGCTGGTCACTGGCTTGCGCGCGGGCGACACGGCCGAAGTCACGCTGGTCTGCGTCGCGACGAAATCGCCGGAGGGCCTGGTCGATGTTGAAGTGACGGGCCCGACCGGGGAATTCGTCGAGTAAACCGACCCACGAAAACAAGCAGGGGTGTGCCGTAACGGCCCGTCGCCGGGTTGCCATCGCCAATCCGGCGCCGCAATACTGTCTTCGTTCGAGCGAGACAAACGAGAGTGCGCGACAATTTCCATTCCGCAACAGATGGCGGCGGTCCAGCTCACCGCCCATGGCGGCACCGAGACGCTGTGCTATCGCGAAGATGTGCCGGTGCCGCTACCCGGCCCAGGCGAGGTGCTCATTCGCGTCAGCGCGGCCGGCATCAACAACACCGACATCAACACGCGGATCGGCTGGTATGCGGCCGACAGCAATGCGGGAACCGCCGAGGCGAATGAATCGGGCCCGGCTGCGCCCGAAACGGCCACGCCCGAAAAGGGCGACTGGTCAGGGATGGGTCTTTCGTTCCCGCGAATCCAGGGCGCGGATGCGTGCGGCGAGATCGTCGCGACCGGACATGGCGTCGGGGAAGACCGCCTCGGCGAACGCGTCATCGTGCAGAGCTGCCTCCGGTCGCTCGCAAGCGGCAACTTTACGCCATGGCTCGGCTCCGAGCGCGACGGGGCCTTCGCGCAATTCGTCTGTGCGCCGGCGGCCGATACGTATTCCGTCCGATGCGATCTTTCCGATGCCGAACTTGCCGCAATCCCCTGCGCCTTCGCCACGGCGGAAAACCTGATAAACCGCGCGAAGGTCGCGGCGGGCGAGCAGGTTCTGGTGACGGGCGCATCCGGCAATGTCGGCATCGCGGCGGTGCAGCTCGCCCGGCGACGCGGCGCGGATGTCACCGCCATTGCCGCTGAAGCCAAGTTTCCGGCGATCCGCGCAATCGGTGCGCGGCGCTGCGTGGGGCGCGATGCAGCGCTCGTTACGGCGCTCGGCGCGGCCAGCATGGACGTCGTCATCGACGTGGTCGGCGGGCCGCAATGGCCGGCGCTTCTGGAGGTCCTGAAGATCAAGGGGCGCTACGCGGTTTCGGGCGCAATCGGGGGCCCGATCGTCCAGATGGATTTACGGCCGCTCTATCTCAAGGATCTGACGCTCTATGGCTGCACGTCGCAGGACCAGGAGGTCTTTCCGAACCTCGTTTCCTATATCGAGCGCGGCGAGATCAGACCGCTGGTCTCCCGGACCTATGCGCTCAGGGACATCGCGGCAGCGCAGGAAGAGTTCCTGTCGAAGACGCAGATCGGCAAGATCGTGCTGATCCCGCCGCCATTACGAGTGAGTTGATAGCCGGGCGCGTGTGCCGTACGCCGAGCCGGCTGACTAGCTCCTATACTCCACGCCCGGCAGCACGCAGAGCATCTCGAAAAGGAGATTGGCCGCGGTAAGCGCGGTGTTGCCGTACGGATCGCAGGGCGGCGCGATGTGCAGAGCGGCGATATCCCGGTCGACCACATCGTGCTGGAATTTGTCTGCAATGTCATGGCGTCGAACTGAGCGCCGGCTCGTTGACCACCGGCTGGGCCAGGATCCAGAGGCTGCAGGCGGTGAAGCCGACCATCAATACGAGAAACGGAAGCTGGCTGAGCGTTGCCGCGCGGGCGTTCGGAAACAGCCGCAACGCAATCGAATGTGCGACGATCACTGAAATGATGTGACCGGTCACCAAAGCTGCGACGGCGACATACCAGACCTGTCGCGCGCCGATGATACCGATATCCATCACGTACCCTGAAGTGCCGAACAGATCCCAGCCGAACCCGAACGGATCCGACGCCATCGGGATCGCGAACTGTCCGGCAAGCAGCAGGTAGGAGATGTAGTGCGAAAGATGATAGGCGATCGCGATCGGCAGTAACGATACCGCAAAGGCGCGCATCACCATCCCGAGCGTAACCGCGCGATCGGCAAGCGACGTCAGCGCGCAGAACAGCGTATAGATCGCAACTACGACAAGCGGCGCCACGATCAGCGCCGTCGTGCGGATCGCATCGAGAATCTCGATGCCGGCTGACGAAATTCCAAGAAGGACCGGGCGCAGCATCTGGCTGCGCGCGATCCAGTCGAGGAAGGCAGCCCATAGCGGCGTTTCCGAGAATCCGTCGAACGTTACTGTAGCCAGAACCGCCATGACGAAGACGACATCGGAAATCCGGCCGGTCTCGGCTTCGAGCAGCCCCGATCCCGGCAATCGCAGGACCAGCGGCCGGTCCGCCTCGCGCTTCGTTCGACCGAACAATGACGATGCACCGATCAGACCGAACACGCGGCGAAAGGGATCGGCATTGTTGCGCCAGGCGGCGTCACCGAAGAGCATCATTCCGCCCCAGGCGAACACACTGTAGGCGAGCACGAGCAACGCGAGGTCGCTCGGGCTTTCGCCGAACGGCCCGACCAGTTCCGCCCAGCCGAATGCAAGGAACAGCAGCACCGCAGGCCAGCCGCCCAACCATGCCGGCCATGCCAGAAGCGGGCTGCCATCACGCTTGGGCAAGGCGAGGTTGCGAAGCGACGCCCAGGGATCGAGCGCCGGCCAGAGATTGCCGATCAAGGCCGTGAACAACAGGAATCCGACCCACCAGAGGACCCAGACCAGGAGCGGCGCGATATTCTTCACCGGCGAAGCAGCACCGACGAGCCCGGCTGCGACGATCAGAAAGAAGATCGCAACGCCGACGGCGCGCAGTACGTGGCCGAGAAGCCGCCATGACGCGCTTTCATCGGGGCGCTGCCAGAGGACCAGCCTTGTCCGAAAGGTTCGTGCGCCAAATCGTGCGCTGAACAACGCAACGATCAGGAACGACACAGCGACCGCAGTACCCGCCGCCGCGAGATAGAGATCGAGTGGCAAAGGCAGGTCGTAGCGCTGGCCGAATGCATGCGCCTGCGCCCTGCGCATGGACGTCGAGGCAAACAGCAGGACGACAGGCACCGTGCAGAGGAGGAGCCTCATCGCAACCTCCCTGTTGGTCCGCTACTGCGGATAGACTTCGAGATAGAAAATCGCATTGTGATCGTTGCCGCCATGATCATGCGGCTCGGCAGGAAAGCGGCCGGCAATATCCGCACGGAAGGCGAACGCGGTCGCCTCGCCCGGCGTGAGCAGGACCGTGATGTCGTATCCGTGCAGATGAAGTTCCATTTCATCGTCACTCACCAGTTCGATCGTGACGCCGTCGCCTTCCGTTACGCGCAATGTCGGCGCGCCGCCCGCGATCTCGCCGCCTTTAACGGCGAGACGAAACGCCATCTCCTCGGCAGACGCAAAACCCGGCTTGGTGGCGCCTGCCAAAAGGCCGATCGCAACGGCCAAGGCTCCAAATGCGAAATTCTTCAAACAGTCCAAGGGATTTATCTCCAACCTTTCCTTTCAAAACCGCGAAGCTGGCGGCTGATTGACGCATTTTATGACGAATTTCTCACGGCTGCGACGCTTCCAGACCGGTTGCCGTCGTTGCATCAGGAGAACATAGTTACCCCGCAAAAGGGCATCGGCTGCACAAAGACCCGATGCCCAGAAACCATGAAACAAGAGGTATTGTCATGCGTACGATCGCCCTCGCCGCCGGGCTTGTCTGCGCTGCATTCTCGGTTCCGCCCTCCACTGCGGGGGCCGAGATACTTGCGATGATGAACTACGAAAGCAAGACCCCCGAATCGCTCGAGGCGCTCAAGTTGACGGCGCCCGCCGAGCGTCGTGAAGGCATCGCCATCGTCGATGTCGATCCCAGTTCCCCGAATTTCGGAACGATACTCGTCGATATCCCGATGCCCGCGGACCAGATCGTGCATCACATCTTTTACGACCGCACCATGAGCAAGGCCTATGTAACGTCGCTTGCGCAGCCGAGCCTGCAAGTCATCGACATGAACCAGTTCCCGTATCGGCTCAAGCAGATCGACGTTGCCGGCTGTTCGATGGCCGAAGATGTTATATTCGACGCGGCGAACGAACGGTGGTTTCTGACCTGCATGAACTCCGCCCATGTATTCGTTGGAAATGTCGCGACCGACGAGGTGATCGCGCAGATCGACCTGCCGGGCAGCTATCCGCACGGCATTGCCGTCAACGAGACCGCCAATCGTCTCATCGTCACCAGCACGGTCAGCGGCGACCTCAGCGATCCGCATGAGTTCGTCTCGATTGTAGATGCGACGACCTACGAACTGCTCGGCACCAAGCGCCTCTCGCTCAAGCCGGAAGGTTCCGGCGAGGCACCCGTCGAAGTGTTGTTCGTACCCGGCGCCGATGTTCCCGTCGCCTACGTCACCAACATGTTCGGCGGCACGCTCTGGACGCTGACCTGGAACGAGGCGACCGGCGATTTCGATGCCAACCAGGTCTTCGACTTCGGTTCGCTCGGCGCGAGCGTCGCGCTTGAAATGTACTTCAACAACGCCGCCGACCGCCTCTTTGTTACGACGGGCAAACCGGGACAGCTGCACATTTTCGATGTCACGGACATCGGCAATCCGGAGCTGCTCAATTCCATTCCCGCCGGCGAAGGCTCCCATCATGTCGCCATCACCAAGGACGAGAGATACGGGTTCGTGCAGAACGCGCTGCTCAACCTGCCCGGACTCAGCGACGGCGCCATCACCGTCATCGATCTCCAGTCCGGCGAGGTGGTCGCGAGCATGGATACGCTCAAGAACGCCGGGTACAACCCGAACTCGATCGTGCTGCTGCCCGAGTGGAACAGTCTCGCCGGGCATTGAGCGAAACCGGTTTCATTTATTTGTGAATGAGGCCCCGGCATCGAAGCCGGGGCCTTTTTCGTTGCCAGCTTCGCGATCCCGGTTTCCCGACCCCGGTGCCTGGCGCTTGCGCCGGATTGCGATACCAACGTCAAATCGCCGGATGGTCCGGTCGATGTCGAGCGATCGGGACCGATCGGGGAGTTTGTCGAAGCGCCCGCTGAGTAGTGCCGCCGATCAGCTCCGATAATCGACCCCCGGCAGTACGCAGAGCATCTCGAACAGCAGATTGGCTGCGGTGAGCGCGGTGTTGCCGTGCGGATCGTAGGGCGGCGAGACCTCGACGAGATCGCCGCCGACCACGTCGAGCCCGCGGCAGCCGCGGATAATCTCCTGGCCCTGTGCCGAGGTGAGCCCGCCGATCTCCGGTGTGCCGGTGCCCGACGCGAAAGCGGGATCGAGCCCGTCGATATCGAAAGTGATGTAGACCGGGCCGCCTTTCACCTTCTCGCGCACCTCGGCCATGAGCGGCGTCAGCGACTTGTTCCAGCATTCCTCGGCCTGCACGACGCGGAAGCCCTGCGAACGCGGCCAGTCGAAATCCTCGGCCGCGTAACCGGTGCCGCGCAATCCGATCTGCACCACGCGATTGCCGTCGATCAGCCCCTCGTCGATGCAGCGGCGGAACGGCGTGCCATGCGCGATTGGCTCGCCGAACATATTGTCGTTGATGTCGGCATGGGCATCGACATGCACGAGCCCGACCGGCCCGTGTTTCTTCTTGAGCGCGCGCAAGACCGGCAGCGTGATCGTGTGGTCGCCGCCGAGCGTCAGCGGCTTGCAGTTATGCGCCATGATGTCGTCGTAGAACTTTTCGATGATGCCCATCGATTTCTGCATGTTGAACGTGTTGAGCGGTACGTCGCCGATGTCGGCGACCATCAGGCTGTCATAGGGGGCCGCGCGCGTTGCCATGTTGTAGGGCCGGATGAGGCAGCTCTCGGCGCGGATCTGGCGCGGCCCGTGCCGCGCGCCGGCGCGGTTCGACGTGCCGATATCGAAGGGGATGCCGACGAAGCAGGCATCGAGACCTTCGGCGGTTTCCTGCGTCGGCAGGCGCATCATCGTCGCGGGGCCGCCGAAACGCGGCATCTGGTTGCCGCCGAGCGGCTGGTTCAGTTTGCGGGGCATGGCTTAACTCCGGGCGTCGGGGTGTTGTGCGTGCTGTGCCTAACCTTGAGCAGCGGGCGCGGGAAGGCAAGGGGGATGCCCTCATCTTTCGACGGGCTCAGGATGAGGTTCTTTAGGACGCCTACAGATTCGATAACGAGAGTTCCTAATGGTGAGCTTGTCGAACCATGAGGGCTAATTTGTCGGTGTGCTCACCGCCGCAATAAACGCATCGCAGAGCTCGACGAGGCGCGCGCGACCGAAGCTGGCGAAATGGCCGCCATGCACGATTCGCACCGGGAGTTCGCGCACGCGTTCGGCCGACCTGATGTAATCGGCGATATCGCTGTCGGTATTGTCCCAGGCGAGATCGCCGTCATAGATGACGTCGCCGGAGAAGAGGATACCGCTCGCCTTCTCCCAGAGCGCGATCGAGCCGGGCGAATGGCCGGGAAGGTGTAACACCTCAAAACTGCGGTCGCCGAGATCGACGATATCGCCGTCCTCGATCAATCCGGTCGCGGGTGCGGGCCGCACATTGTAGCGCCGGGAATCGTAATCGCCGGGCGGCAGTGCTGTGAAAATATCGTCGGTCACATACTTGTCGGCGACGGTGTTGGCGCGGGTCGGGTGCGCAAGCACGTTCGATTCCGCCGGATGCACCAGCCGCGTCGCGAACTCGTGATGCGTGCCGATATGATCGAAATGGCAATGGCTCGCGACCGCCACCAGCTTGCGCTCGGTAACGACGGGTACGCGTTCGCGCAGACTGACGACGCCCATGCCGCTGTCGACCAGCATGTCGCGGTCGCGGCCGCGCACATGCCAGATGTTGCAGCGGTAGAACGGCTTGATATGCGGTTCCCAGATATGGGTGACGCCGTCGCCGACGCTTCGCGTCTCGTACCAGCGATCGGCGGTTGCGATTTCCATGTTCGCGAACTTTTTCGGCGCGCGCCGGATCAGGTCACTTCGTGGCGGACGATCTTCGGCAGATCGTCCTCGATCTCGTACCAGTCCACCTTGGACTCGACGTAGATATGTTTCTCCTGCGCCTTGCTATGGCCGGGATGGCCGTCGCAGACGCCGGGCATGTACCAGTGCATGTCGGGCGATTCGGTGGATTCGATAAAGAGCTGGCAGCCGCAGGTCTTGCAGAACTGGCGATAGGTGCCGGGCGAGCTCGAGAAGGTCGTGAGATTGTCGGCGCCGGCGAGCATGACGATCTTGCCCTTCGGCACCAGCGCGTAGGTCACGAAGATCGTGCCGTGACAGCGCCGGCACATCGAGCAGTGGCAGTGGTAGATGTCGTGCGGCGGCGCATCGACGCGGAAGCGGACGGTGCCGCACTGGCAGTGGCCGGTGATCGGTTTGAATTCGGTCATGATGGTTTCTTCCTCCCGTTGGGCCGCTGTGTCGCGGCCTCATGCGACCAAAATAGCATAGCGGCCGGCTTGTGTGTCGAACGCCCCGGCTTGCGTCGCCCGGCCTACCCCGGCCAGGAGAGCATCGTCACGCCGACGAAGATGAGCGCGATGCCGGCCCATTGGATCGGGCCGATTCGCTCCTTGAGGAACAGCCAGGCGAGCACCGCCGTCACCGCGCCGAACGTGCCGGCGATGACCGCCGTGATCGGTGCATCGGCGCCGTGACTGCCGGCAAAGAGAAAGATCGTGCCGGCGCCATCGAGCACGCCCTGGATCAAAAGCAGCAACCAAAGACGGCGCGGCGCATGCGGCCGGCCTTTCATCGCGAGGAGCGCGCCGCCGAGAATGAGCCAGGCGAGGATGCGGCCGGCGAGCGCCGTCGGCAACTCGCCATAGGTCGCAACCGCGATCTGCCCCGAGACGACTTCGAGCGTGTAGAAGAGCGCGCAGACCAAGGAGAGCGCGATCGTGAGGCGCAGCCCCTGATGCGCTGCCGCCGATGTTTCCGCCTGGTCGCTCGAGATCGCGACCATCACCGCGCCGACGATCGTGACCGCGCAGCCGGCCCATTGCAGCGCGGACGGCGTCGCACCCAGGAGCGCGAACAGCAGCAGGACCAGGACTGGATGCGCCGCGACGATCGGCGCCACCATGCTGACCGGGCCGCGGGCGAGGGCGACATAGAGCGTCTGCAGTTTGCCGGCGAGGCCGATCCCGTGCAGCAGCACCAGCCAGAGCAGGCTGGTTTCCCACACGATCACCGGGTCGACGAACAGCCAGGCGACGAGGATGCCGAGAATGCCGAGCGGGAGCACGAAGAACAGCACGTTGCTCGCGCCCATCGCACGGCCGGTCTTGGCCGCGATGAAATCGGCCGTTCCATAGGAGAGCGACGAGAGGCCGCCCCAGATTACGGGCGTCATGAGGCGGCCGGCGTCATGCGCGCTCTCTCTCTTTCATCCGCGGCGCGCGCATTTCATACGAGCGCGGCAGGCCCTGCGTTGCGTCATGCGGCGCCGATGCGCGGACAAGGGAGGGCCAACAGAGAAAGCAGGGCATGACCGGTTTGCTGAGTTACGGGGATTGGCGGGCGCGATGGCGGGCGATGCTATCAGAGGGGATCGGTTCGGGCCATTGTGCAGCGGCGACTGCCGCTGGCCTCGATATTGCGCAGCGGCGCCCGCCGCCAGCGCGGGTTTGTGCAACGGCGACGGCCGCGGCGGGTGGCCATCGCGCAGTGTGTGCGTGCCGCTTTGTGGTTTCCGTGCCAATACCCGACAAAATCGGCGCGCCGGTCGGGCGGCAACGCGAAATCCCGGTGCCGCTGGCGGCGGAAACGGGGTTATCCTATGCTTCAAGGCGGGGCGCGCCGGGGCCGGCTTCAAGCGCATGGGAGAACGAAAATCGGCGACGATCGGGAAACCCGTAAGGGCGCGGACGACGAGGTGACGGCGTCGGCCGGCGAACCGGATGTGGCGCCGCGCTCGAAGCCGGAGCTGCCGCAGCGTGCGCGCGAACTGATGATCGCCGCGCTCGGGCTCTTTGCCGGGCGCGATTTCTCCGCGGTTACCATCAAGGACATCGCCAAGGCGGCCGGCGTCAACACGGCGCTCATCTATTATTATTTCGACAACAAGGAAGATCTGTTTCGCGCGACGCTGGACTATGCGGTCGAGCGCGCGCTCGAGAATTATCGCCGTCTCGGGGAGCGACATTCCGATCCGGTCGATCTGATCAGCGACTGGTTTGACAATCACGCGGAACTGTCGGAGCCGATCCGGCAACTGGTCAAGATCATGCTCGACTATCGCACCGCGCGAACCCAGATCCGCGTGATCGACGACATCATCAAGCAGTTCTATGACGAGGAATGCCGGATCATTTCGGAGAGCGTGCAGCGCGGCATCGCACTTGGCGTGTTCCGGCCGGTCGATCCCGAGCAGGCGGCGAACCTGGCCTCGACCCATCTCGACGGCATCATGGTGCGCTCGATGATCCACCGGAACCTGAACGTCGTCGGCGCCATCGCGGCGCTGAAGGAACTGTTCTTCGAGCATCTCGGCTATTCCACCAAAGGGACCGACGCCGCTCGCATCCCGCCGCGGGTCGCAAACGCCACCTAGCCGACCTTCTCCGATTTCCGATTCGCGCGTTCCGATAAGCGTCCGCCTGCGCCATGAGCGTGTCGGGCACGCCCGTTTTCCGCATGGAATGGCTCGTCCATCGGCCTCTGGCGTTTCTTAATTGACCGATTAATTATCATCTGCCACGATCCTCGCTAACAAGAATCAGCGCGATGCCACCGATCGGGATTGGGGATCGACGCTGACGTGTTAGGGAAGAGGGGCATCCATTTGGTCGAGACGGTAAGCGATCGTTCCCCGCGTTTTGATGCGCATGGAACGCTGGGTTCGGCCGAGGCCGGAGCGGGCGCCTGCACGCATTTCGTTTCAAAACGCCGGCCCCCGAGGCCGGCGCGCTTCATCTGACATCACCGGAGAGAGACACGCATGGCCTCGAGGACCAGAAGCCGCCCCAAGAAGGCCGCCGCCGCCAAGAAAACACGCGGCGCGGCATCGTCGGCGGATCTGAAACAGTTGAAACGCTCGCTGGTCGAACAGGGCGTCAAGTTCCTGTTCTCGAGCTATGTGGATCTGCACGGCGTGCCGAAGGGCAAGCTCGTGCCGATCGATCACCTCGAGCAGATGATGGCCGGATCGGAGCTCTATACCGGCGCCGCGCTCGAAGGCGTGCCGCAGGACGTGAGCGAGGAGGAAGTGAGTTCGCATCCCGATCCGCGCTCGGGCCTCGTGCTGCCCTGGCAGAAGGATACGGCCTGGTTCGCCAGCAATCTGTGGAGCCGCGGCAAGCCGTTCGATGCGTGCAGCCGGACCATCCTGACGAAGCAAATGGATCGCGCGGCCGCGATGGGTTACGTGCCGCAGCTCGGTATGGAAGCCGAGTTCTTCGTGCTCAAGGACGAACCGGCCGGCAGCTATTCGCCGGTCTCGCCGCGCAAGAACCTCGAAAAACCCGCTTATGACGTGGTGCGGCTCATCGACAACATGCACTGGATGGGCGAACTCGTCGACGCGATGAACGATTTCGGCTGGGACGTGTACTCGCTCGACCACGAAGACGGCATCGGGCAGTTCGAGATCGATTTCGACTATGCCGACATGCTGACGATGAGCGACCGCTTCGTGTTCTTCCGCATGATGGCGCACGAGATCGCGCGCAAGCACGGCTATTTTGCAACTTTCATGCCCAAGCCCTTCGCCGACCGGGCCGGCAGCGGCGCTCATTTCAATATGTCGTTCAACGACATCAAGACCGGCAAGAATTTGTTCTTCGATGCGAACGACCGGCGCGGCTGCAAATATTCCAAGCTCGGCTATCACTTCATCGCGGGCGTCCTGAAGCATATGCCGGCGATCTGCGCGGTGATCGCACCGACCGTGAACAGCTACAAGCGGCTGATCCTGCAGGGCAGCCAGTCCGGCTTCACCTGGGCGCCGGTCTTCATCTGCTATGGCAACAACAACCGCACCAACACGATGCGCATTCCGCTCGCCGGCGGGCGCGTCGAGCTGCGCGCGGCAGATTCGGCGTGCAATCCCTATCTCGGTGCCGCACTCGTGCTGGCGGCCGGACTCGAGGGCATCGAGAAACGCCTCGATCCGGGCGAACCGCATACCGAGAACATGTATGTCAAAACCCCGGCCGAGCTGAAGAAGATGGGCGTCGGCTATCTGCCGCGCAACCTCGACCAGGCGCTCGACGAGTTCGAGAAGGATCCGCTCTGCACGCAAGTGTTCGGCAAGGCGATGCGCGACAGCTGGCTCGAATTCAAGCGGAACGAATGGCTGCACTATAATTTCCACGTCTCCGACTGGGAGAAGGCGCGCTATCTGAAACAGTTCTAGTCGGCGAGGGAGGCGCGCGGAGAGATCGGATGTTCTGGAAGAAGAAATCGGATGGCGGTGGCGGCAAGGTCGTGATCTTCTTCGCGACCGATCTGCACGGGTCGAATGTCTGTTTCAAAAAGTTCATCAACGCCGCCGAGTTCTACAAGGCGAACGTTCTCGTGATGGGCGGCGACATGACCGGCAAGGCGGTGCTGCCGATCTGCGAGCAGAAGGACGGTTCGCATCTCGCCTTTGCGGCCGGCGAGACGGTCAATCTCAAGACCCAGGGCGAAGTCGAGGAATACATCAAGCGCGCCGGCAATATGGGGTTCTATCCCTCGGTGATGTCCGAGGGCGAGTACATGCGGCTGCGCGACGACGAGCATATGCGGCACGAGCTGTTCAAGAAGCTGGTGATCGAGCGGGTACGCGAATGGTGCGACTATGCCGGCCAGAAATTGCGCGGCAAGGACGTGCCGTTCATTACGGCGCCGGGCAACGACGATTTTTTTGAGATCGACGAGGTGCTGAGCCAGTCGCCCCACGTCCAGTTCCACGAGATGGATGTCTCGCCCCTGCGTGGCGAGTACCAAATGCTGCATTGCGGCGGTTCCAACAAGACGCCCTGGGATACCGAGCGCGAATACTCCGAAGAAGAGTATGAGGCGCGCTTTGCCCAGCTCATGCCGCAGGTTACCGACATGAAGCGCTGCATCTACAATGTTCATGTCCCGCCGCACGGCACGGTGCTCGACCAGTGTCCCAAACTCGACGAGAACCTGCAGGTCGTCTACCAGATGGGCAATCCGGTGCAGATGCATGCGGGATCGACAGCGGTCATCGAAAACATCAGGAAGCACCAGCCGTTACTGGGCATCCATGGACATATCCACGAAGGGCGCGGCAACATCCGCGTCGGACAAACGGTTTGCGTAAATCCCGGCAGTGTTTACCCGGAAGGGATACTGCAGGGCGCGCTCATTACCCTGGAAGACGGGGCGGTCAGGAACGTCACGATGACCCAGGGCTAACAGGCGGAACGGGGGTCGTTCCGACAAGGGGAGGAACGTGAAATGAGCAGCACATCCGGTTCGGGTGGCGAGCAGAGAATTTTCCTGCGCAAGGCCTCGGGTCTCATTCGGACCGCGAGTTCCTTCGACACCTTTGTCTACAATATCGGTCTCGTCAGCGTCGGGCTCGGCGTTGGCACCATCATGTATTACGGCCCGGCCTTTTATCCGGGCGGCGATCTGCTGGTCGGCTCGCTGCTGGCCGGATTCATGATGATCCTGATCTGCCTCGGCATGATCAGCTGGTCGGTCACGCTGCCCCGATCCGGTGGCATCTACGTGTTCGGATCGCGCAGCATGTGGCCGTTTCTCGCTTTGACGCTGAGTCTGGTCGAGATCGTGTCGTGGCTCTTCTATTGCGCGATCGCGGCCTACTGGATCGTGCTGCTCGGCGTATCGCCGACGCTCGCCATGATCGGATATCTCTCCGGCAGCGAGGCCATGCTCGATCTCAGCACCACAGTCACCGAGCCGTGGCCTCTGTTCATCATCGGTGCCGCCATCCTGACGCTTTCGGCGCTCATT
This sequence comes from Rhodospirillaceae bacterium, assembly GCA_034439975.1. Classification (GTDB taxonomy): domain Bacteria; phylum Pseudomonadota; class Alphaproteobacteria; order Dongiales; family Dongiaceae; genus JAWXBK01. The sequence goes on from JAWXBK010000075.1 coordinate 71,780, forward strand.
CTCGTCAGCGGTATGCGGCGCTATCTGATGGTCCAGAAGTTCGTGTTCACCGTCGCTGTTCTCGGGTCGGTCGCGCTCATCGTCATCCTCGCGACGTCGAGCAACGAAGAGTTCGTCTCGATCTTCAACGCGATGATGTCGCCTCTGATGGGCGTCGACGATCCGTATAACGAGATCATCGCATCCGCGGCCGCGAACGGCTGGACGACGGAAGGTTCGGACTGGAAGACCACGCTCCTGGTTTCGAACTGGTGCTTCCTGCCGCTGATCGGCTCGGCCTTCTCGATCGCGATTGCCGGCGAAATCAAGTCTGTCGAAAAATCGCAGACCTACGGCATGCTCGGCGCCGTGATCGGCACCGTCATCATCTGGCTCATCACGATTTCGCTGGCGAGCGGTGTGTTCGGCTACGATTTCATGGGTTCGGCGGTCTACAACTTCTTCCTCGATCCCGAAACGGCTGCCGCACCGGTGGTCGCACCGCCCACCGATGCTTCTATCACATTGCTGGCGGGCATCCTGACGCAGTCCACCCTGGTGACGCTCATCGTCTCGGTCGGACTGATCGCGTGGATGTGGATGTGGATTCCGGGGATGCACACGTTCGGCATCCGCGCCATCGTCGCCTGGTCGTTCGACCGCGTGGCGCCGGCTCCGCTGGGCCACATCTCACCGACCCGTCATACGCCGACGGTTGCCATCGGCTTCGTATGGCTGGTCACCGTGATCTTCATGGCGCTCTTCTGTTTCACGAGCTTCTTCGCGACGATCATCATCCTGATCGAAGCGGCGGTGCTCGCCTGGAGCATCGTGCTGATCGCGGGTATCTTCTTCCCGTACATCCGACCGCAAATCTATGAAAAGTCACCACTGTTCCGCCGCAAGATCCTCGGGCTGCCGTCGATGTCGGTTGCCTGCTTCTTCGGCGCACTTGCAGCCCAGTTCTACTTCTGGGTCCTGTGGTCCGACGATTTCGCGGCCGGCCATGACTGGGATCAGCTCAAGATCGTGTTCGGCGTGTTCGTGATCGGCATCCTCTTCTACTTTGCGATGAAGGCGATCCGACGTTCGCAGGGCGTGGACGTGACGCTCGCCTTCAAGGAGATTCCGATCGAGTAAAGGCGACGGAGCGGGGCCGGCTTCTTTCGGGGAGCCGGCCCTGTTTTCTTTGAGAGACGGTTTTCTTCAGCGAAGGAATGCGCTCAGTGAATGATATGCCGACCGATCTTCATCTCGAATTCGTCGACGAGGCCTTGCGCCTGGTTCGCGATGCGGAAGCGAAGGGCCTTCATCTTCGCATCCTGGGATCGATCGCCTATCGCATTCAGTGCCCGAACAACATCCATCTGTTCGAACAGATGGCGCGGGCGCTCACCGATGTCGATTTCGGCGGATACAAGCGGGAGAACGCCAAGGTTCGCGCGTTCTTCATGGATCAGGGCTATGTGCCCGACGACGGCGTCTATCATCTCTCCGAAGGCTCGCGGCATATCTATGTTCATCCCGAGACGAAGCTGAACATCGACGTGTTTGCCGACGAGCTCTATTTCTGCCACCGCATTCCGTTCATCGGCCGGCTCGAGATCGACACGCCGACCATTTCAACGACCGATCTGCTGCTCGAGAAGATGCAGATCGTCGAGATCAACCTGAAAGATTTCAAGGACACGCTGGTGTTGTTGCTCGAGCATCCGCTCGGCTCGCCAAAGGACAGTGTCCGCCATATCGACATGCCCTACATCGTCGACATCATGGCGAAGGACTGGGGCTTCTATTACACGTTCACGACGAACCTGAAGCGGGTACTCGACTATATCAAGGAGTTCCCGGCGATCACGCCGGAGCAGGCGACGACGATCCGCAGCCGCATCGACCAGATCCTGACGGCGATCGAGAACGCGCCGAAATCTTTCGGCTGGAAGATCCGCGCGAAGATCGGAACGCGGAAGCTCTGGTACCAGGAAGTATCGGAGAAGACCCGCCAGATGTAGGCGCAACGTCGGTCGGAGATTAGCGATGAACCATCGGGACTTTCGTCAGCGGCAGAAGAAGCTGGTTCTCGACGGGCTTTGCCACCTGCCGCTGTCGATCGCCTATACCGACCTCGGCGACGGCGAGCCGGTGCTGCTGTTGCACGGCATTCCGACCTGGTCCTATCTCTATCACGACGTCATCCCGCTGCTGGCGCCGCATTGCCGCGTTCTGGCGCCGGATTTTCTTGGCCACGGCTATTCCGATCGGCGCGACCGGTTCGATCGTTCGTTGCGCGCGCAGACGCGGATGATCCTCGGTTTTCTCGATGCGCTGGGGCTCGAGAAGGTGACAATCGTCGGGCACGATACCGGCGGCGGCGTCGCGCTGATTATGGGCATCGAGCATCCCGAACGGGTCGCGCGGCTCGTCCTGACCAATGTCGTCGCCTACGATTCATGGCCGATCGACGACATGATCGCGCTCGGGAATCCGAACTGGCGCAGCAAGTCGCCGCAGGAAGTGGCGGAGTTCGTCGCCAGCGGCCTGCCGGACGGGCTGCATAACAAGGACCGGCTGACCGCCGAGTTTCGCGAAGGCATCGTCGCGCCCTATAGCGACGAGGAGGGCAAGATCAGCCTGATCCGCAATGCCAGCGCGCTCAATACCAATCACACGACGGCGCTGATCGATCGCCACGCCAGCATCAGGGCGCCGACTCTCGTGTTATGGGGCGTTCACGATCCCTGGCAGACCATTCGGGACGGCGAAAGCCTGGCGCGCGAGATTCCCGGTGCGCGTCTGGTTCGCATCGAGAACGCATCGCACTGGCTGCAACAGGATACGCCCGAGCCGTTCGCGCGCGGCATCCTCGATTTCCTGAAGAAAGGCTGAGGCTCGCAGCGAACCGCGGCGCCATTATGCCGCGCCGGCCTTCCCCGTTCAGCGCCAGTAGGCCGGGAAGGACTTGTTGTCCTCACGCCAGACCCGTTGCGGGCGTTCGGTGTCGAGCTTGTAGTCGGTCAGTTCGATCTCGAACAGTCGTTTGCCGAGCTGCCGCGCTTCCGCGACCGGGCCGGTCGGATCGTCGACCGCTTCGCCGGTCTTGTTGCCGATGCCGGTCACGATACCGACCATTTCGTAGTGCATGTACCGAGACAGCTCCTGCACCTGCTGAACGATGGCGAGGCGCGCGGCGAAGTTGTTTTCCTCGGCGCTGAGTGCGAGCGCGACGCGCTTGCCGACGACGCGGCGGTGAACGTCTGCGTGGCCTGGATTGGAGAGCGCGCAATAGCAGAACATGCGGTCGAAGTAATTCTTGAGGCCGGCCGACATGCCGTACCACCAGATCGGCGTCGCGAAGACGAGGGCATCCGCCGGCAGCACCTTGTTCAGAAAGAAATCGCGATAGCCGTCGTCGATCGAGCAGCTTCCGTCGGGACGGCGGCATTCGCGGCAGTTGCGCAAGAGGCCAGTCACGATGTCGGGCAGATGCACATACTCGGTGCGATGCCCGGCTTCGGCTGCGCCCTCGAGGATCGCCTGGGCGAGGACCGCCGAATTACCCTGCCGGCGCGGGCTGGTACTGATGCCGAGAACGAGTTTGCCCGTGCCTGGCGCTGTTGCTGTCATGGATGGCGTCTCCCCTGTCGATCGGCGCTGCGTGCCCGCTTTTAGCCGAATCTGTGCGGTCTGCATCTTGTCAGATGCTAATTAATCGGTCAATTAAACGACTGGAAGCCGGTCCGGTCTCAGCGATCGGACCTTGCCCTCATGTTAGGCTCGACGCCTTCGAAGAACGACGACGGATCAACCGACCGATGGCGCAAGCCCCGAACGCAACACGACGCGAGACCGGTCAGGCGGCAACCCAGCCGAAGACGGGGCACGGGTTCGCACGGTCGCTCGACTGGAACCTGTTGAAGATCTTTCACGAGATCGTCGAGGCGCGCGGCATCAGCGAAGCGGCGCGGCATACATCGCGCACGCAGCCGGCGGTGAGCATGGCGCTCCGGCGACTGGAAGAGCAGGTCGGCGCGCGGCTCTGTCGGCGCGGGCCCGGGGGATTCGAGGTCACGCGCGAGGGCGACGTGCTGGCGGCGCTCTGTGCGCAGATGTTTGTCGGAGTCGCCGACATATCGGGACGCATCTCGGATCAGGCGGCGGAGTTGCGTGGTCGCGTGCGCGTGCAGCTCATCAGCAACCTGACCGACAGTTCGATCGATCGCGCGTTCGAAAGCTTTCACGCGGCGCATCCCGATGTCGAACTCTTCGTCAGCGTCTCGACCTGGGACGTGATCCGGCGCAGCGTGTTGCGCAGCGAGGCGGAAATCGGCATCGCGCCGGCGCACCATAAGGATCCGCGACTGCGCTACGAACTGCTGTTCCGCGAGATCTATCGGCCCTTTTGCGGTCGCGGCCATCCTTTGTTCGGCACGCTGGTCGACGGGCCGCAGGATCTGGCGGGCGAAGGGCTCATCCTCACCGGCGCCGACGAACCCGATGAGCTGATGCGATTTCGGACGCGCCACGCGATCGGCCGCCATGTCGCGGGTCTCTCCGAACATCTCGAAGAAGCGAAGCGGCTTGCGCTGCTCGGGGTCGGCATCTGCTTCCTGCCGGAATCGCTGGTCGCGCGCGAAGTGACGGAGGGGAAGCTCCATGCCGTTCTCGCCCGCGGCAACGACCCGTCCTCGAGCATCTACATGATTTCCAATCCGGCGGCGCCGACGCACCAGGCGAGCGAGGTGCTGCTCGACTATCTGCGGCGCCAGGCAGGTCCAGAAAGATAAACTCTGTTTATGATAGCCATCAGTTCTACGGTGGTTTTCATTGATCGGGCTGCTGCCCAGAATGCTCGAAATGGCCGAAATCGGCGCCTGTCCGCGATGACAGGCAAGCCGGGGCCGGGCAAGATTGAAAGCGTTCGCGGGCCGGTTTAACGGTCGTATCAGCCTCGAAGGAAAGAGCCATGCCAGATCCGAAAACCGGCGAGTTTCGCGGCAATCGCAACATCAACCGCCTGAAGCGCATCTCGACCAAAAAGCAGGACGAGGAAATCGAGCGTGGGCTGAAACTCGGCCTCGAAGCCGCGCCCTCGATCAACGACCGTTCGATCTCGCTGTTCAGCCGCGGCCATCAGCCGGCCTTCGCCGGCATCAACACCTTCATGAAGGCGCCTTACTGCGAGGACGTGACCAAGGTCGGCAATTACGAGGCGGCGTTCGTCGGCGTGCCCTTCGATACCGGCACGACCTATCGCCCGGGCACGCGCTTCGGCCCGCAGGCGGTGCGCCGCATCTCGGCGGTCTATGACAGTTACTCCGTGGATGGCGGCGTCGATCTTCAGGAAGAGCTCGACATGTGCGATGCCGGCGACGTGTTCGTCATTCCGGGCAATATCGAAAAGACCTTCGATCAGGTCTCGATGGCGATCTCGCATATCTATCAGTCGGGCGCGTTCCCGATCATCGTCGGCGGTGACCACAGCCTCGGTTACCCCAACGTGCGCGGCATCGCGCCGAACATCGACGGCAATGTCGGCATCATCCATTTCGACCGCCATATCGACATGCAGGACATGGATATGGACGAGCGGATGCACACGACGCCCTGGTACTGGACGACGAACGGGCATGAGAGCGTCGACCATCACGGTACGCATCACTCGCATGCGCATATGCACGACGTCGGCCTCAGCAACTGCCCGCCGAAGAATCTGGTGCAGATCGGGATCGGCGGCTGGTACGGCTCGCGGCCCGGCTCCAAGGTTGCGCGCGAGCGCGGCTCGAGTGTGCTCACCATGACCGACGTCGAAGAGCTCGGCGTGAAGAAGACGGCGGAGATCGCACTCGAACTCGCCTGGAAAGGCGCGAAGGCGGTCTATCTGTCGTTCGACATCGATTCGATCGATCCGGGCTTTGCGCCAGGCACCGGCACGCCTGAACCGGGCGGATTCCTGCCCCGCGAGGCGCTGGAAATGGTGCGCATCATCGCGCGCGAAGGGTTGTGCGGCATGGAGGTGGTGGAGGTCTCGCCCCCGTACGACGTCAACGACAACACGGCCCAGCTTGCGTGCCGCGTCATTCTCGATACGCTCGGGACGATGGTTGTCGAGGGCAAGCTCGGTCACCGCAGCGCGGTGATGTCGCCGGAGTAATCGACAAGTACGCAACACGGGCCAGGAATTCGAAATCAGGAGCAGGAACGATGAACAGGACACGCGGATTCATACTCGGCATCGCCGCCATTCTTTTTGCGGCGACGTTTTCAACCGGTGCGCTCGCCCATACCGACGCCGGCGCCACGACGGGCTTTGCATACGGCTTCGGCCATCCGATCGGCGGGCTCGACCATGTGCTGGCGATCGTCGCCGTCGGCCTGTTCGCCTATCTCCTGAAGGGAAACGCGCTGTGGCTGGTTCCGGCGGCGTTCGTCGGCATGATGGCGGTCGGTGGCATCATCGGTGTGTTCGGCATACCGGTCCCGATGGTCGAACTCGGCATCGCTTTGTCGGTCGTGGTAATCGGCGGTCTGATCGCGTTCGGCAAGAGCATTCCGATCGCCGCCGCGATGGCAGTCGTCGGCATGTTCGCGATCTTCCACGGTCATGCGCATGGCGCCGAAATGCCCGAGACGACATCCGGGCTGGTCTATGGTCTCGGCTTTATGCTGGCGACCGCCTTGTTGCACGGTGTCGGCATTCTGGCCGGCTTCGGGATCGGCAAGTTGAGCGAGACGCACGGCATGAAGCTCGCGCGCGCGAGC
>JAWXBK010000076.1:0-19335 GCA_034439975.1 Rhodospirillaceae bacterium
AATTGCGGGCGCCTGCCGAATTGTTTAGTCTCCGCCTTCCCCGAATCTCCGGGCCATGCCCGATTCCAGGGCTTTTTCCATGAAGGACGCTCCATGCTGCGGCAGGAACTGACCGAGGCGCTCAAGGTCGCGATGAAGGCGCGCGAGCTGCGCGCGGTCTCGACGCTGCGGCTCATTCTGGCCGCGCTCAAGGATCGCGACATCGCCGCGCGCACCAAGGGCAATACCGAAGGTCTCAACGACGACGAGATCGTCGAGCTGCTGCATCGCATGGTGCGTCAGCGGCGCGAGAGCATTGCCCTGTTCGAACAAGGCGGGCGGCTCGAGCTTGCGCAGCAGGAAGCCGAGGAGATCCTCGTCATCGAGCGGTTCCTCCCGAAGCAGCTCGACGAGGCCTCGACCATGGCCGCGATCGACGCGACCGTCGCCGAGCTCGGTGCTGCCTCGCTCAAGGACATGGGCCGGGTCATGGCCCGGCTGAAGGAACAATATTCCGGGCAGATGGATTTCGGTCGCGCCAGCCAGATCGTCAAGGCGAAGCTCGGCTGAGTTACCTGGGCCGGGAAGCGGGCGCGGAGGCCGGTGCTTGAACCTGGCCTGACCCGGTCCTACCGTTCACGGCAACGCTGGAGAGCGGTTCCTCATGGCCTTTCCGCCCGAATTTCTCGACGACCTGCGCGCGCGACTGCCGATCGCCGATGTCGTCGCCCGGCGCGTCAAGCTCACGCGCCGCGGGCGCGAGCATGTCGGGCTCTGTCCGTTTCATAAGGAAAAATCGCCCTCCTTCACGGTCAGCGACGACAAGGGCTTCTATCACTGCTTTGGCTGCGGCGCGCATGGCGACGTGATCGGCTTCGTGATGCGCACCGAAGGGCTCTCGTTCCCCGAGACGATCGAGAAGCTGGCCGGCGAAGCGAGCGTTCCGGTGCCGCAATCGAGCCCGGAGGAACGCCAGCGCGCCAAGCGCCAGTCGACCTTGCACGATGTCATGGAACGCGCCGCCCTCTGGTACGAGGCGCAATTGCGCAGCGCGCCGGGCAGCCGGGCGCATGACTATCTGACCGGGCGCGGTCTCAAGGCGGAGACGATCGCACGTTTCCGCCTCGGCTTTGCGCCCGACGCGCGTTCGCAACTCAAATCGGCGTTGCTCAAGGAAGGGATCGAGGAATCGCTGCTGATCGAGGCCGGCCTTCTGGCGCGGCGCGAGGACGGCGGCGATACCTATGACCGGTTCCGCGATCGCGTCATCTTTCCGATCACCGATCCGCGCGGCCGCGTGATTGCCTTCGGCGGAAGGGCGCTCGGCGAGGCGCATGCGAAATATCTCAATTCGCCCGATACGCCGCTCTTCCATAAGGGCCGCGTGCTGTTCGGTCTCGCCCAGGCGCGCGAACCGGCCCGCAGCAACAATCGCGTGCTCGTGGTCGAAGGGTACATGGACGCGATCGCGCTTGCCGAAGCCGGCTTCCCCGAGGTGGTCGCGCCTCTGGGTACGGCGCTGACCGAAGAACAGATCGAACTGCTCTGGAAGCTCGCCCCCGAACCGGTTCTCTGTTTCGACGGCGATGCGGCCGGCCAGCGCGCGGCGTTGCGCGCGGCGACGCGGGCGTTGCCGCTGCTGAAGCCGGGCCATTCGCTGCGTTTCGCGCTGGTGCCGCCGGGCGAGGATCCCGACAGCCTGGTGCGGCGGCGCGGACCCGGCGCGATCAAGGCGCTGATCGACGAGGCGGCCGCCCTGGTCGATGTGATCTGGCGCGCCGAAACCGAGGCGCGGCATTTCGATACGCCCGAGCGTCGCGCGGGATTGCGCCGCCAGCTCGAAGAGATCGTGCGGCAGATTCCCGATCGCGACGTGCAGGATCTGTATCGGCGCGAATATGCCGGGCGCATGTTCCGCGCGTTCGGCTTTCAGGGCGGCGGGGTCGAGCGTCGTCCGTTCCGCAAACAGGGAAAGTGGAACGATCCGAAGCCGGCGATGTCGGATGGCGAGGGCACGCGCGCGCGCATCGACACGCGCCAGCTTCGCGAGAAAGTGGCGCTGCTTGCGCTGATCCGTCATCCGCATCTGGTCGAGGATTTCGATCAGATCTTCGGCCGCGAGACCTTCATTACCGAAGAGCTCGAGGCGCTGCGCCGCGATCTCTTCATTCTCTTTCTGTCCTATCTCGATATCGAGCCGGCGGAACTGGAACGCCGGCTGGGCGAGAGTGGCCATGCGGCGCTGATCGATCATCTGACCAGCGGCGCCGTTCGGGTCCATGCGGGCTTTGCGCGGCCCGATGCGACGATCGAGGAAGCGCGCGAGGGCTTACGCGAAGTCTGGAAGGCGCATTATCACGACATCATCCAGGACGATCACGACCGCGCCGTCCGCGCCTTCATGGAGAACCCCTGCGACCAGACGATGAAGTCGCTGGAGACGCTGCGGAAGACCATGGAGGCGGTGAAGCAGGAGCAGGATCTCTCGATCATCTCGAGCTACCTGCGGGCCGGGGGCGGCCGGGCGGGGCGCTGACGGGCCGCGCGGCACGCGACTCGGAGAAGAGTCGTCGTCATGCGCTGGATTGAAACAGGGCGCGCAGAGCCGAACCGCAACGATCCCGCTGTGAACCCCTAGTGCATTGAAGTCGCCCGGCTTTCTGCCCTTGACTTGAAGCCCCAAAGTAGCCACTTCTCCTCCCGGGACGTCGGGGCGGGAGTATCGGGTCCCTCAATATCAGCACTGGCCACGGAGCATCCGTGGGGCCGTTGGGCAACCCCCTGACGGCAAAGGACTTTTATGACCCGATCCCGCCTCATTACCGACGCAGCGCCCGGGACCGGGCGCGCGGACCTCTGGCGACAGGCTGGTCGATGAGCACAAAAACCCAGGCGAAAGACATGGCGGAGAGTCGCGACGAGGCGGCCGAGCCGCTGATCGATGGCGCTACCGCCGCGGTCAAGAAGATGCTGGCCCGCGGCAAGGAGCGGGGATACGTCACCTATGACGAACTCAACGCGGTCCTCACCCCCGACCGCGTTACTTCCGAACAGATCGAAGACGTGATGGCGCTGCTCAACGATATGGGCATCAACGTCGTCGATTCCGACGAATCCGAGGAAACCGCGGCGCCGGTTGTAAAACCGGCCAGCGGCGACGAGGAAGAGGAAGAAGAGGAGGAAGAGGCCGACGAGCGTATCGGCGGCAATCTTTCCGACGACGATGTCGGCCGTACCGACGATCCGGTGCGCATGTATCTGCGCGAAATGGGCTCGGTCGAACTGCTGTCGCGCGAAGGCGAAATCGCCATCGCGAAGCGCATCGAAGCGGGCCGCGACATGATGATCGGCGGCATCTGCGAGATGCCGATCGCACATCGCGCGCTGGTCGAGTGGCGCAACCGTCTGGCTGTCGGCCAGATGTTGCTGCGCGACATCATCGATCTCGACGCCACCTATGGCGGCGGGCCCGAGGGCGATGGCGCGACCGACGCCAACGGGGCCGATGCCGCGAGCAACGGCGCCGATGAAGAGCCCGAGAGCGAAGCGGCCGCTGCCGCCGATGAAGGCGACGAAGGCAATCCCTCGCTCGGTACCATGGAGCTCGAACTTTTGCCGGTGGTCATCGAGAAGTTCGATGCGATCGCCGAGACGTTCAAGAAGCTCGACCGGCTGCAGGAAAAGCGCCTCACCTCGATGCGCAAGGGCGAGAAGGTCACGACCCAGTCTGACCGTCGGCAGGAAAAGCTGCTCGACGAATTGAAGACACTGATGGGCGATATCCGCCTGCACAACGCGCGGATCGACGAGCTGCTCGAAAGCATCTACGTGCATAACCGGCGCCTGGTGGCTTCGGAAGGCAAGCTGCTGCGTCTCGCCGAAAAGCGCGGCGTGAAGCGTGCCGATTTCATCGAGCGCTATTTCGGCAGCGAGCTCGACCCGCGCTGGACCTCGAAGATTGCCCGTTTGCAGGGCAAGGGCTGGCGCGATTTCTCGAACCGCCATCGCGACGAGATCAAGGACATCCGTGCCGGCGTCGCCGAGATCGCCGACGAAGTGTCGCTGCCGATTTCGGACTTCCGCCGCATCGTCAACACGATCCAGAAGGGCGAACGCGAGGCCAGCCGCGCAAAGAAGGAAATGGTCGAGGCCAATCTTCGCCTCGTCATCTCGATCGCCAAGAAATATACGAACCGCGGCCTGCAATTCCTCGATCTGATCCAGGAAGGCAATATCGGCCTGATGAAGGCGGTCGATAAGTTCGAGTATCGCCGCGGCTACAAGTTCTCGACCTACGCCACCTGGTGGATCCGCCAGGCGATCACCCGTTCGATCGCCGACCAGGCACGCACCATCCGCATTCCGGTGCACATGATCGAGACGATCAACAAGCTGGTGCGCACCTCGCGCCAGATGCTGCACGAGATCGGCCGCGAGCCGACGCCGGAAGAGCTGGCGGTCAAGCTGATGATGCCGCTCGAAAAGGTGCGCAAGGTACTGAAGATCGCCAAGGAGCCGATCAGCCTCGAGACGCCGATTGGCGACGAGGAAGATTCGCATCTCGGCGATTTCATCGAGGACAAGAACGCGGTCATGCCGCTCGATGCGGCGATCAACTCGAATTTGCGCGAAACCACGACGCGGGTTCTGGCCAGCCTGACGCCGCGCGAGGAGCGCGTGCTGCGCATGCGCTTCGGCATCGGCATGAACACCGACCACACGCTGGAGGAAGTCGGCCAGCAGTTCTCGGTGACGCGCGAACGTATCCGCCAGATCGAGGCGAAGGCGTTGCGCAAGCTCAAGCATCCGAGCCGCTCGCGCAAACTGCGGAGCTTCCTCGACAACTGATTTTTTGTAGCGGACAACGCAAAACGGGCCGGCATTTCGCTGGCCCGTTTTTTTCGCTCGTCTTTCGTTCACTCTGAAGAGGTGAAGGGGGCCATCCCGAAAGATGGCCCCCTTCGTCCGTCACGGGCCGGGGTCCTGGGCTCGTGGCCCGCGACGTCCTTGTCAGGTCGCGTTCAGCCGCGCAGGCAGCTTACTCGCGGTCCTGACCAGGCCGATGCGCGCGCTCGTCGCGGCGCGCGGGGTCCTGACGCTGGTCGCGGCGCTCATCGTCCGGATTCTGGTGCTTTGCACTGCGACCTTTGTCGCCATCCGGATTATGCTCGGAATCGCGCTTCGGATTCTGGTTCGGCTGACCGGGCTTCTGATTGCGCTCGTCGCCATACACATCCGGCGCCTTGCCGGGGAAATGCTCTTTCGGCTGCGCGCCGGGTTGATTGCCGGCCGGCGACTGGCCCGGCGCCTGTTTCGGGTTCGGCGAATTCTGGTTCTTCTGTTGCATTGCAAAGTCTCCTTATAGGTGAGAGCGACTTGCTCCCCGTATCAACGCCATGACGGCGCAGCGGTTCCGCGATCATTGCGCAAGATTTTGTTTGAGAAACTTCACTGTGAAACTCTTATTGGAAGGTTTTTATGATCGCTGCGTAAGCTGATTGCGCAGGATCAACGCGATATTGCAGCAGCGAATAAAATGGAACCGATGCATCCCGATTGCATTTGTCTTGCAGAGGCTTCCCACCAGCGAAGCCTCGATCATCATCAACGCAGGAGACAATCATGAACCAGGATCAAATCGCGGGTCAGTGGAAACAGCTCAAGGGCAAGGTCAAGGCGCAGTGGGGCAAGCTGACCGACGACGATCTCACGGTCATCGAAGGCAAGCAGGATGAGCTCGTCGGGCGCGTGCAGGAGCGCTACGGCATTGAGCGCGAGGAAGCCGAGAAGCAGGTGAAGGACTTCTACAGCCGCCACTGATCTCTCTACCGATGCGGCTGCCGGGGCCCGTCGCGAAAGCGCGGGCCCCGTTCCTATTGGGCGCGCGACCCTCTGCAATCGATCGCTTTTACACATCGATTGTCGGATTCCGGGGGGGGGGTGATAGCCGCGCCGGACCGCCTCACAGTCTGTTGCGGCCCGGCTCTTCGTTGCCGCAATGTCACAGTTGCGCGACCGGGGTCGCCGATTTGGCATCCAACGGAACCGATTGCCAAGGTACGCATTCGACTATGATGCAGCACAAACATTTGGCGTCGCAGGGTCGGGGGACCGGATCACGGTTAGGGGGTAGAGATGGCGAAGAAGGCAGGCAATATGCAGCCCGAGTTGTCAAATGCCGGCAACGGCCACGCGGCACCCGTCGAAACGGTCGAGCAGCGTCTCGATCGTTGCCTCGGAAATTTGTACGACGAAATTCTGGCAGAGCCGCTTTCGCAGGCACTTGCGACGTTGGTAGCACGTCTGCGGAATCACACGCTCGCATAGCTGATTGAGCGTCACTTTGCGCTGCCGCAATGCCCGAAAGGTGACACAGCGGCCTCGCTGCACGGCCCCCATCTGTGTGTCTGGTTCGACACGCAAACACAGGGGTCTTTTTGTCCGAACATCACATCGACAAAACGACTGATCCGGTCGTTAAGGCGGCCCGACCTGTTCAATCGGGGACTCCTGCGTCGCCATCCCTCGCCTATGACAGGGGTACTTGCGGTCGCGCCATGACTGTCACGGGAATGGCCCGGAATCGCCGAGTCCGCCATGTTTGAAACAGGGCGCAGGGAGAAACAAATGCACCGCACTCATACCGAATGTCCAGCTGACGAGGTGCGCCAGAGCGCGGTCGAATGCATTCCACATCTGCGCGCTTTTGCTCGATCGCTCTGCGGTAATCGCGATCTTGCAGACGATCTGGTACAAGATGCCGTGGTCCGTGCTTTGACATGCGCCGGCCAGTACACGCCGGGGACCAATTTCAAAGCCTGGATCTTCACCATTCTTCGTAATCTCTATTTCAACGAGCTGCGCCGTCATCGCGGCCGGTTCACGTCGATCGACGATCTCGGTTCGCGCGAACCGTCGATCGGTGCGACGCAGGAATCGGCGCTGGAGATGTGCGAATTCCGCCGCGCATTCTGGCAGCTCAGCGCTGAGCATCGCGAAGTCTTGATGCTGGTCGGTGCCGGTGGCCTCGGCTACAAAGAAGCCGCGGCGGTTTGCGACTGCGCCGTCGGCACCATCAAGAGCCGCGTTTCGCGTGCGCGTCAAACCCTCAAGGAATCGATATCGAACGGCGAGCTGGGTTGCGCACGCAACGAAGCCGCTGCCGTGGCCGGCGCCGATCCGCTCGACACGCTGGCGGCCGGGCTCTCGACTCAGCGCTCGAGCCGCGCGGGCTAGTCACTATTTCGCCCCGCGACGCCGGGGAACAAGCAACGCGTTCAGCGGATATTCCCCATGAGACCGTCGTTAAACGGCGGCCAGAACATACTGACGCCGCGAGGGCGCCAGTCCTATGGAGGGGTCCATGCTGTACTGGGCATTGTTGTTTTTCATCGTCGCGATCGTCGCCGGTGCGTTCGGGTTCGGTCGCATCTCGGAAGCTGCGACGGGTATCGCGAAGATCCTGTTCCTGATCTTCATCGTCCTGTTCGCCATCAGTCTCATCTTTTATCTGGTCGGCGCGGGCAGTCCGCCGGTCTGATCATCCGTCGCGATCCCGGCGGGCAGCAGATCGGCAAAGGCAAAGCCGTCGCGCTCGACGATTTCACCAGGTTCGACGGCAATCGGCCGGGTGAACATCGGCCCGGCGCAGGCGAACGAGTGAAACTCGCCGTTCTCGCCGCACGGATCGACTCCCGCCGGTAATGCGTCGAGGAATTTTTCGTCGAACCAACGGCCGACAAACCGCGGATCGAGTTGCTTCGGATCGACGCAGGTTACATAGGCCCGAAGTCCGCCCGCGATCATGTCGCGCGCGAGGCGATCGGTCTTTTCGCCCCATAGCGGGAACAATGAACGGATACCGCTTCCGGCCAGCTTCTCCTCGCGGTACCGGCGTACATCCTCGAGATAGAGATCGCCGAAGGCGACCGCGGCAACGCCGTCCCGCCGAAAGCGTTCCATCGCCTCGCCCATACGCGTCTCGTAGACTTCGTTGGGGCAGGGCCAGGGCAACTGCACCTTGTGTAATGTGAGGCCGGCGGCTTCGGCCTGCTTCTCGAGCAGCGTCTCGCGGACGGCATGCATGGCGACGCGCGCATGGGTTTCGTTGATCGTCGTCAGCAACCCGACCGGCTCGTGCTCACCCTGATGGCGCAGCCGGTGAAGTGTCCAGGCGCTGTCCTTCCCACTGCTCCAGGCGACGATGCATGTCGGTCGGGTCAAGGCGGGCTCCTCGGGTTCGATCGGGCAGAGCCTAGCGCGTCACGGACCCTTCCCGCGACAGCGCCGGGTGACCGCGGACATCGCTCGAAAGGGGGGCTGGCTGAAATGGCCGATGGGCCTTGATTACAGGTCGCTCTTCCGGCTTCCTTGCGCCGGGATTGTGGCCGCGAGCGCCGCAAGGGGGCCCGTAGTTCAGCTGGTCAGAACGCGCCGCTCATAACGGTGTTGTCGCAGGTTCGAGTCCTGCCGGGCCCACCACCCCCCCCCTTCCTGAGAGAGCTGAAGTAGCGGCGCACCAGCCAAACACCTGTTCACATCCGAGAGACACGGAGCGAAAGCCAATGCCTCACTTCCGCGGAACATCGACGTCGATCTACTACGAGCAGACCGGATATCGTATGGGTCGGAGGTGGGGGCACGATGGGAAGGGACTGGCATCGATTCCAGACGCCTGCTTTCGACGCGGGCTTTCGCAGCACGGTGTTCGACAATCGCGGTATCGGTCAGACGACCTGCGATGCGCCACTCCCCTGGCCGCTTGGCGATTTCGCAAGCGACCTTGCGGAGTTAGTCAGGGGCGTGTGCAAGGGCCCCGCGGCTTTCGTCGGGTCGTCGCTTGGTTCGGCGATCATTCAGGAAGTCGCGATCGATCATCCGGAGTTGATGCGATGCGCGGTGGTCATGGGCAGCGGGGCGTGGAGCACCGGCTGGGGCTGGGACTATCAGGAAGCTGAGATCGAGTTTCGCAGGCGCGGCGGCCGCCTCGACGGCATGATGGGTGTGTCTCACTACTCGGCCACGCTGTATCCGGCGAAGGCGCTGGGTGACCGCGAACTCTGGCCGCGCCTCAAGGAGCTCATGCTGGAGTGGATGGACTCAGGGGAGAACGAGGGCTCGCTGGTTTCGCAGTGGGATGCCGCCCTGCGATACGATCAGCGCGACCGGCTGCCGTCGGTCCGTGTGCCGGTCCATGTCATCGCCTTGGCTGAAGACGTGCAGGCTCCGCCCCAGGATGGCGAGGAACTGGCGCAGTTGATCCCAAACGCCGAATTCCATCTGTTGGAAGGAATGGGTCACGGTTCGTAGTATGGACACGCGCATGAGCGCCTCAATCCATATATCGCGAACATCATACGCCGTTACATGTGATCCATCCGTTTTTGGCGAGGGTATCCGGCGAGAAGTCTTCAGATTCGGTAACGAGGTTTTGACGGACAACGGGCATCGAATCCTCACGTCGCCACCGCTCGCCGAGAATTAAGCTCCCCGTTTGCGCTCGCCCGCCAACGATCGAGGGCCCAGCCGCATGCCGGCTGGGCCCTTTGTTTCCTGGCATTGCGGCGAAAGAAGACTCAGGCAGTCTCGATCAGTTCGAAACCTTCGCACACGGTCGGTGCGTTATCGGGGAAGGGGATGCCCCAGTCCTTGCATTGCAGCTCGAAATACTCGCGATGCACGTCCTGCCAGTACTTCAGGGTCTCGTCGCCCTCGCCCTCGCGCGCGGCGAAAGACAACTTCACTTCGTTGAACGGCGTCACGGTGACGTCGGTCACCCGCACCAGATAGCGTGGATCGTTACCGCTGGTCGTGACGACCACCCAGTAATCGCCGACCTGGCGGCGCTTGACGTTGTTCTTCTCGAAATCGAGCGCCATATGGGCGGTTGCCCGCTTCTTGCCGGCTCCCACCAGATCCAGAAGCTCGTCGTGATAGGTGGCATATTTCGGATCCGCGAACGTGCAGGCGTGATACTCGTTCGTGGTGATGCCGTGTTCGCGCCAGCAGCGCTGCCAGAATTCTTCGACCGCCTTCGACTTCTTGCCGATCATCGCTGAACGATTCCTTTGCTTGAGTGCGGAAAGCCGGCAGGCGGCGGCTGGCGCCGCCTGCCGATAACACCCTATGCCTTCAGGAATCGCTCCCACTCGTCAAGTACCTCGTCGAAGGTGACATAGTCGCCTTCGCGATCCAGCGGCCAGAGCGGGAAGGGTCCGCCGCCGGTGTCGGCGAAGAATTGCGGGATATCGTCATAGGGATACATCGATCGCGCCCGGTCGTTGAGCAGCGGCACGGCCGGTTCGGCCGTGACGCCGGTCGTGTTCACGTTGGCGACATGGGCCTGCGCCTCGGCCGAGAGCCCGTGATTGAGCAGCGCATAGGCCGCGTCCTCGTTCGGGGAATCGGTGATGAGGGCGAGGCAGTCGATCAGGGTCCAGGTGCCTTCCTGCGGCACCGTCCAATCGAGTTTGACGCCTTTGTCGCCGGCCCAGGCGGCGACCGGCTCCCAGGATTGCGCCATGATCACCTCGCCGCTGGCGAACAAATCGGCCAGTTCGCCGTAACCCGATGCGATCGTGCGCGCATAGTTGGTCTTGACGTCGATCAGCATGTCGATCGCCGCGCTCAGTTCGTCCTTGGTGATGCGCGTCGGCGTCTTGGTGCTGGTCGCGGTCATGGTGAACGGGATGATGACGCTGATCACGTCGTTGGTCAGCGCGACCCGGCCCTTATATTCGGGCTTCATGATGTCGCGCCACGAGGTCGGCTTTTCCGTCACGAATTCCGGATTGTACATCAGCGGAATCGAACCCCAGGTATAGGGCAGTGCATATTGCGTGCCGTCGACATTGGGGCCGGGCACGTTTTTGAAGAAGTCGAACAGATTGCCATAGTTCGGCAGCCGTTCGAGATCGAGTTCCTGCAGGATGCCGATCTCGGCCATGACCGGGGTGTAGCCATGATCGGGCGTGGCAATGTCCATGTTGCCCATCCCGCCGGCCGTTGCCGTGGCGATGATCTGGTTGTTGTCGTTCATGTAGGTGTTGTTGAGCGAATAGCCGTTCGCTTCGAGGAACCCGCCGGCGGCGAATCCTTCCTCGTAACCCTGCCAGCCCATGAAATTGACGGCCGTGTCGGCGCGCGCGATGCGGCCTGGCAGCATCGCCGCCGCGGCCGCACCACCGAGCAAGCCGCCGCTGAACGCCCGGCGCGAAAGCGGGCTGAGCCCCCGCATCCGCACGAGTCCCCCCGGACCCTGTCGAAGTACGTTGGTGCGGAACATTTTGTCGACAATTTTCTTGTTCATCCTTGCCTCCCCGGGCGTTTCCTCTTGGGCTTCTCCCGGGCCCAGAGTTGGGTCGGACGGGGTGCCGGTGAAATGGGTTTTCGTCGAATGATCTTCATAGCCACGGCCGATGGTTGTCCTCCCGAAGGCCGGATCGCCGCGGGTTTGGCTCAGTCCATTACATCGCCGCGGTCGATATGCAGCGACTGCCCGGTGATATCGCGGGCGAGGTCGGAAGCGAGGAACAGGTAGGTCGATACCACGTCGGCCGGGTCGAGCAGCCCGCCGATCGCCTGGTTGCGCAGCAGATCCCGCGTCACCTCGGCCTCGGTTGCGCCGGTCCGCTCGGCTTCGGCGGCGACCGAGCGCATCGACGCTTCGGTCCGGATGAAGCCGGGGCAGACGGCGTTCACCCTGATGCCGCGCGGGCCGAGCTCCTGGGCGATCGAGCGGGTAAAGCCGAGTACCGCATGTTTCGAGGCGCAATAGGCGCTGAAGCCGCCGACGGCGGTCTTCGCCCAGATCGAGGCGGTCATCACGATACTGGCGCCTTGCTTCATCAGCGGCAGCGCGTCGCGGGTCACGAAAAACGTGCCCATCACATTGATCTCGACGATGCGGCGGAAATTTTCCTCGATGCGCGTTCCTTCTTCACCGAGCGGCGTAATCAGCTCGATCCCGGCGTTGTTGACCAGCACATCGATGCGTTCGAGCGTGGCGATCGTGCGCGCGACTGCCGCGCGGTCGGCGATATCGCAGCGCAGCGCCTGCACCCGCGCTTTGGTCTCGCTCTGGAGGGTTGCAGCCGCCGTTTCGATATCGCTGCCCTCGGCGAGAATGGCGAGGTCTGCGCCGGCCGCAGCGAAGCCCCGGGCGACCGCATAGCCGATGCCGCGGCTGGCGCCGGTTACCAGAACGCGCCGGCCGGTAAAGTCGAATCCAGACATGAGCCCGCCTTTCGAGATGTCGTTTGCGATTGCGCAGCGAGGGTAGGGACCGGGGAGGGTCGATCAATCCCGGGAATGGCGATCTTCCGGATTGACCGGATCAATGCAGCGCGCTCCCGATGCGCGATCCCGCTTCACGGCCCCGCGCGACTGCGTAAGATGGGCGAGCGGCG
The DNA here is from genome assembly GCA_034439975.1 of Rhodospirillaceae bacterium. GTDB lineage: Bacteria > Pseudomonadota > Alphaproteobacteria > Dongiales > Dongiaceae > JAWXBK01. The sequence continues at coordinate 12,387 of JAWXBK010000076.1, forward strand.
GACAGCGTCGCGGCGCAGGAGAGCGAATTCGTGCATGGCTGACGCGGTCAATCGGCGGTTGATCAAGAACCTCGACTGGAATCTGCTCAAGATCTTTGCCGAGATCGTCCGCTCCGGCGGCGTGAGTAAGGCTGCGCGCGTCATGGCGCGGCAACAGCCTTCGGTCAGCAGCGCGTTGAAGAGGCTCGAGGATCATCTCGGCGTGCTGCTCTGCCAGCGCGGGCCGAGCGGCTTCGAACTGACCGATCACGGCAAGGCGCTGGCTGAAATCTGTTTCGGCATGGAGCGACAGCTTCAGAGCGTGCCGGCCGCGTTCGACGAAATCGCCGGCGAGCTGATGTTCCAGGTGCGGCTCTTGGTGGTCGGCAATCTCGTCTCGCCGCGGCTCGATCAGGCGATCGCCGGATTCAGCCGGCGCTATCCGCGTGCCGAGCTGCTGATCAATGTCGCGTCCTGCCAGGTCATTACCGAACGGATCGTTCATCACGATGCCGAGATCGGCGTCGCCCCGGTCGCGACCTCGGCCGAACGGCTGCAATATCAGTTCCTCTATCGCGAGCAGCATGTCGTCGTCTGCGGTGCGCTGCATCCGCTGGCCGGCCGAACCTTCGACAATCCGGCGGATCTGGCGGGCGAGGCGTTCGTGCTGCCCGACGGAGACGAGGCGGAACCGGTGCAGAGCTATCGTGCCACCTATGGCTGGGGTTGCAATCTTGCCGGCCAGTCGCTCGATCTCAACGAGGTCAAGCGCATGGTGGTGGCGGGTCTCGGTATCGCGCTGCTGCCGCGCGAGTTTTTGGCGATGGATATCGAGGCCGGGCGCATCTGGCCGCTGATGGCCCCGACGCCGGAATTGCAGGACGATATCTACATCATCACCAGCGAGGCCAATCCCCGCTATCTGGCGGTCAGCAAATTCCTCGAACTGATGCCGCCGGCCGAGTAACGCACCTCATCAGCCGCGATAGCGGGTTACCCGAAGCCCGATCAGGCTCATGCCGATCGAGAGCAGCATGATGATGACGGCAATCACGTTGATGCTCGGATCGGCGCCCTTGCGCAACATGCCCCACATGAAGATCGGCAGCGTATTGCCGCCGCCGATCGTAAAGAAGCTTACAAGGAAATCGTCCAGCGAGAGAGCCATCGATATGAGCGCCGCCCCTACAATGGTCGGGCGCACGATCGGCAGGGTGATCGAGAAAAACGCCTGACGGGCGTTCGCGCCGAGATCGCGCGCGCTGTCGACGGCGGCGAAATCGAACCCGGCCATGCGCGCGCTTACGATCAGGATGACGAAGGGCTGGGTGAAGACGAGATGGCTCAGGATGACCGTGTGCAGCCCGAGCCGGAAATCGAGCCAGGTCGTGTAATAAGAGAGAAACATGATACCGAGCATCAGCGGCGGCACCATGACCGGCAAGGTGAGCGCCGCCGTCATCGCCGATGCGGCGGAACCCGGCAGCCGGACCAGCCCCGTCGCCGTCATCGTGCCGACCACGGTCGAGATCAGCCCGACCGCGCCGGTGACGATCAGGCTGTTCCGCAGCGCGACATAGAATTCGGGCCGCTCGAACAACGCCTCGACCCAGCGCAGCGACAGGCCGGTGATCGGAAAACTGAGCAGCGCGCTTTCGTTGAAGCAGAACAGCAGCAGGATCACCAGCGGCGACAGCATGAAGGCGACCGCCAGCAGCGCAAATCCGTACCAGATCGGGCGGTTGTAGCGGTTCATCCGCGCGGCCTCGTGAGGCGGAACAGGATCCAGGCGAAGGCGGCGATGGTTGCGAGGCAGATCGCGATGACGCTGAACGACATCGCGGCACCCAGCGGCGCGTTCAGCCGGTGGCCGAACTGGCTCTGGATGAAGAGGCCGATCATCGACGTGTGCGGCCCGCCGACCAGCAGCGGCGTCACATAGTCGCCAGCGGCGAACAGGAAGGTGAGGCTGAAGGACGAGAGCAGGCCGACGCGGCTCTGCGGCAGCACGATGTCGACGAACACCTGTCGTGGCGTCGCACCGATATCGCGGGCTGCTTCGAGTGGCACGTCGCTGATGCCGCGCAGCGACCCGTAGATCGGCAGGATCGCCAGCGGCATCGTGTAATGGGTGAGGGTGATGAGAACGGCGACCGGGCTGAACAGAAACACGGTGATCGGGTCTTCGATCAGATCGAGCAACTGGAAAGCGGAATTGAGAATGCCGCTCGATCCCAGGATCGTCTTCCACATATAGATCTTAGTGAGATAGCCGCCGAACAACGTCACGATCGCGACGAACAGGAACGCGACGCCATGCCGTCCCGCCTTGAAGCGGCAGAAATAGGCGTAGGCGAAAGCGAGCAATGTCGTGACTACGGCGATCGCGATCGCCATCAGGAAGGTGTAGAGCAGCGGCCCGCCATATTCGGTAAAGACGATCTGGTACTGTACGATCGTCGCATCGGGAACGAGCCGATAGGCCCGGACGCGCCAAAAGCTGATCAGCAGAAAATACGAAATCGGAACGAGAAACAGCGCGATCAGGATCACCGTCGAAGGCGCCAGCAGCAACGCAGGGCGGCGCAGGCGCATCGTCGTTTACCGGTCGGCCAGCACGCGCTGGTTGTCGAGTGTCCAGCCAACCCGCACGGAACTGCCGATGCCGAGCTGACGGCGCAGCGCCATGTCGCGGCTGTCGACCAGGACGATCCGGTCGTCGGCGAGCCGCAGGCTGTATTTGACCGTTGCGCCGAGGAAGACCGCATCGTCCAGCGTCGCCGGGAGCGAGAGATCGCAGCCCGGCACGCGCTCGCCTGCGGTAGCCGGGGCGATCTGCATCTTCTCCGGGCGTACGATGCACACGATCGGTTCATCCGCGCCCGGATCGGCAAAGCGCAGCCCGCTGACGAGCGTAACATTACCGTTGCTGCGCGCGCCGGGCATGACATTGGCTTCGCCGATGAAGGTCGAGACGAAACGCGATCGCGGCTGGCTGTAGATGTCTTCGGGCGATCCGTCCTGCACGATCCGGCCGCCTTCCATGACGCAGATGCGGGTCGCGAGGCCCATCGCCTCTTCCTGATCGTGCGTCACGAAGATGAACGTGCCGCCGGTCGTCGCGTGAATTCGGCGCAGCTCTTCCTGCATCGACTTCCGTAGCTTGAGATCGAGCGCCGCCAGCGGCTCGTCGAGCAGCAGCACCGCCGGCCGCATCACCAGCGCGCGGGCCAGGGCGACGCGCTGCTGCTGGCCGCCGGACAGCTGCGTCACCATGCGGCCGCCGAACCCGTCCATATGGACGAGTTCCATGACCTGCCGCACGCGCTCGGCGATTTCGACCGGCGTTGCGCGCGCCAGCCGCAATCCGTAACCGATATTCTGCGCGACGTTCATATGAGGGAACAGGCCGTAGCCCTGAAACACCATGTTTGTCGGTCGCCGCTCGGGCGCAAGCCGCGTTACATCGCGCCCCTCGATGACGATGGCGCCGGCGGTCGGCTCGATGAAGCCGCCGATCATGCGCAGCAGGGTCGTCTTGCCGCAGCCGGAGGGTCCGAGGATCGCCAGGAATTCGCCGTGGCCGATCGAAAGATCGAGCGGATGAACGGCTGGAACGGTGCCGTACGACTTGCAGACGCCGTCGAGCCGGACCAGCGCAGCCGGCGACGATTGCACCGCCATCGTCGATGCCAAAGCAGCACCGGCGGCGCTCATGACCGCCCCTCAGCGGTGCGATGCTGCGCGCCGTCGGCGAGGATTCGGCGCCAGTCGCTCTGCGGTTCGAGGCCGAGCAGAGTCTGTGTGCGGCGCAGATCCCAGATCGCGGCATAGGGATTGTCGACATAGAGCCGGGGGTGGCGCAATTCGGGCAAGCGGCCGAATTTCCGGCGCATAAAGGTCAGCGTCTCTTCCGGCGAGAACGTATCGCGCGCACTCAGATAGAACACGTCGAAGGGTGGGCCCTGGTAGGCGAGCGCAAGCCGCGCCGCACGCACCACGTCGGCAAGTTCGACATAGCTCCACAGGTCCGGGTCGTCGATCGCACGCACGCGTTCGATATAGCTCGCCATGCCGGGCATGACGATCAGCGTCGGACGAAGCGCGACGATCTGGATCCCGCCGTCGCGCGCATAGCTCTGCGCGGTGATTTCGCCGACCTGCTTCGAAACGCCATAGGGTTCGCGCGGGCGCAGCGGATGCGCCTCGTCGATCGGCAGATAATCGGGGCAGGGCGGTGGCGACCGCCAGAGCGAAATCACCCCCGAGGCGCACTCGCTCGACATCATGACGATCTTCCGGATGCCGAGATCGCGCGCCGCCTCGAGCACGTTCCAGGTGCCGAGCGCGTTCACCTGGAACATCTTGTCCCGCGGATCGTGCGGCTGCAGCAATGCGGCGACATGGACGATCGCATCCTGCCGCTCCAGCGCGCTCTTGAGCGCGTCGAGCGACAGGACGTCGACATAGCGCGAGCGCACGCCGGGCCGGCCGGGCGTGATGTCGAGCGACGTCACCTCGTGATCGGCCATCAGATCGCGGACGATGGCATCGCCCAGAGCGCCATTCCCGCCGGTCACCGCAATGCGTTCAAAGGCCATGGGGTCTGCTATCTCTCCAGTTGGTCGGGCGACGTTATGGCCGGCGGATGAGGACATGCCGGTTCAACGCCGATCCTGCCGGTCGCGCCCGTTACGATCCCGGGACTTTCGGATCGCCCTGCCTCACGGCAAAGCTCGAAAATCCCAATCCACTCTATCGGCCCGGTCAATGCGCCGCGCCGGGCGGCCGGGTCGGCTCCCGGACACGGTTCTTTCAGATCAGTTTGGGCCGCCAGCCGGGCCAGATCAGGTTGCTCACGATGGCGAGGAACCAGAAAATCGCGGCGATGGCCAGCGCGTAGCGGGCATAGCGCCGGTAAATCTCGGTGAGCGCGCCGCCGATTGCGCGCTGGATCCGATCCGCCGGGAGGTCGGTCTTTCGATCCATCAGGAGCCAGACTTCGGTCTCGCGGTAGGGTCGTTCGGCCGCGTTGTGTGCCTTGATCAGCAGCACGCAGGCGACGATCGAGACCAGGGCCGCACCCACCCGAAGGGCGAGCACCGGGTCGACAATGAGAGCAAACATCGTCGCCCAGATCGCAAAGCCGGCAAAAAAGCAGGCGCGACCGACCGACAAAGCGGCGAGCGATCGTATGCGGTCCATCGGGCGGTTTCCGGCCGGCAGTAGCGCATCGGATGGTGCAAAGCTCAGCAGGGCCGATGCGGCCGGCAAGCCGCGCGGCGTTACAGCAATGCGAGAATGCCGGGCAGGGTCAGCAGGATGGCGGCGCCGAGCCAGACCATCATCGAGGCCGTATCGCTTTGCTTGAGGCCGAATATCCGCTCGTAAAGCGCGGCGGGCACCCCGGCAAGAATCAGCGTGCCCGTCGAGACGATCAGCGAGGCGAGCAGCAGCAGCACATTGGGCGAGGGATTGAACAGGCTCGGCGCCCAGAGCGGCGCGAAGATAAGCACGGGCAGGAGCGCCGGCGACGTCAAGCCGTTGACGATGCAGACGAACACCATGACGACAAAGATCATGCGCGAACTCATGGCGCCCCCGCGATAGTCGGCAGCATCCCGTTCAGCGCCAGCGTGAGCAGCAGAAGAAAGCGCAGCAATGTCAGCCAGAAGGCGGCGATCAATGGCAGGAACAGGAACATGACGTAGCGCGGCGTGATGAAGGCCACGATCGGCAGCAGCCAATCGGTCAGCCGGCAGAACCAGCGCCAGATGTAGTTCTGCGAATCCGGCGGCAGGAAGAATCCGAGCGCGAACCGCCCGAGAAGCGTGTAGACGAGCGCCGCCAGCGCAAAGTTCGGCAGATGAAAGTACCAGTGCTGCCAGAAATCCGCCCCGGTCATCGTTCAGTCCGCGTCCGGTTTGCTCAAAAAGGAACGGGCGGGGTCCCGATCGGAAGCCCCGCCCGCACGATAGACGAATGCGTTACGATTCGCCTATTCGATGCCCGCCTGACCGGAGGCATGCCGAACTGCTCCGCGCGGCAGCGGCGATCGCGGCGTCGGGACCGGCGGCCCTCGAAGCACCGCTCGCGGACCATGCGAGCCGCCCGGTCGAAACGTTGCCTGCCGATGCGTTTGCATACCGCGCATTGGCGCGGATGGATCGGTTGGGCATCCGGCATATTGCGATTGTCGATCCGGTCGATGACCGCGCTTGCCCGCGATCTGCTTGCGGAGGGGCTCGAAGTGCGTGCGGTCACCGCGCTGATCGGCGCCGTGCTGCGCGACATGAGTGCGCGCGCTGCGGAACTCGCGGGAAACGCGCTGGCTGATGAGGGTCGGTCGGCGCCGGCGAACTGGTGCTATCTGGTGCTCGGTTCGGCGGGGCGCGGCGAAAGCCAGCTTGTACCCGATCAGGACAATGCGCTGATCCACGACGGCAGCGCGGCGGACGATCCGTGGTTCGCCGAACTCGGGGCGCGTGCCTCCGACATTCTCGACCAGGCCGGTATCCCTTATTGCAAGGGCAAGGTGATGGCGAGCAATCCCGCCTGGCGCGGCAACCTTGCCGATTGGCGCAACCGGATCGACGCCTGGGTCTCTCGCGCGACGGAAGAAAATCTGCTCTCGGTCGATATCTTCTACGATTTCCTGCCGGTCTATGGCGATCGGGCGCTCGCGCAATCGCTGCGCGATCATGCCGCCGAAGCGGGCCGGACGCGCCCGTTCCTCGTCATGCTGTCGAAAGAACTCGGCGCCGGCGGTTCGCCGGTCGGATTTCTGGGCGGCCTGAAGACCGAGAACGGTCGGGTCGATGTGAAACTGCACGGGCTGTTTCCGATTGTCGCCGGCGCGCGCGTGCTCGCGCTCAAACTCGGCGCCACCGAAACCGCGACGCGGGCGCGACCTGCCGCGGCGCTCGCCGCCGGGATCATCACCGAAGAGGATTTCGATGCGCTCGAGCGC
>JAWXBK010000077.1:0-39669 GCA_034439975.1 Rhodospirillaceae bacterium
GCCGGCGCCGCGGTTCCAGAAACTGAGCGCCTCGGTCAGCGGCACCGGCGCCCAGCCAGCCGCGGCAATCGCCTGCGAGAGCGAGGCGGCAAAGGCCTGCAAATCCGGCTGCGATTCCGGTACCTTCGCGCGCGCCAGGTCCGCGTGCCGCATCAACCGGTAGACATTGCCATCGCGCGCGACGAGTTCGATCACGCCATCGAAGCCGCTCTCGAGATTGCGCAGTTCGGCAATGTCGGCGAAGGCCACAATGGCCTGCCGCGCGAAACCCGTCATCGGCACTTTCTGACGTTCCTCGATGCGGATGCCGCTCGCCTCGATCGTCCACCTATGCACGCGAAACGCCGCGGCGAGGACGAAGAGAATCCCGACCACGACCAAGCCGATCGACCAGAGAATAACCGGCAGCACGACATTGCCGTCGTCGATGAAGGCCACGGCGAGCGCGATGGCGCCGAACATCCCCACCACCAGGAGGAGCAGAGAGACGATCGCAAATTCCTTGCGCCGGAACAGGGATTCGTAGGTGGGTTGGGTCATCGGATGCCTCTCACACGGGCGCCCATGTTAGGCGCACCACTTCAACCGCACAAAATCGACCGAGCCGGTCTGGTCGGTCGCGCGGATCGTGCAAACGTTGATGCGACTCAAAATGGCGGAGGGAGGGGGATTCGAACCCCCGATAGGACTTTGAGGTCCTATAACGGTTTAGCAAACCGCCGCCTTCAGCCGCTCGGCCATCCCTCCGCAGGGAAACCGTTTGGAAATGAGTGGCGTTCGCCCCGCTTCGGGGCCACGGCGTATGCGGGACGGGTTCTATCTGTGGCCGCCGGAGCCTGTCAAACCGTGACGCCGGTCGCGGTCCCGGGCGGGTTCGAGCGCGACACCCGCCGGTCGCCGCCGCCGACCCGGCCCTGCGACGCTGCGCCGCCGGCCGGGCGCCATATTTGTATTTAATTTCGTTTTATCCGCAAATCGCGTCCGATACGATGGTCGAAAGACCAGGCAGGATATGGCACGCGACTACGACCTCTTCGTCATCGGCGGCGGGATCAACGGCTGCGGCATCGCGCGCGATGCGGCGGGCCGCGGCTATTCCGTCTGTCTTGCCGAGATGACCGACCTCGCGAGCGGCACCTCCTCCGCCTCGACCAAGCTCGTGCATGGAGGCCTGCGCTATCTCGAGTATCGCGAGTTCCGGCTGGTACGCGAGGCGCTGATCGAGCGCGAAGTCCTTTGGGCGAACGCGCCGCATATCATCCGGCCGATGCGCTTCGTGCTGCCGCATCATCGCGGCCTGCGCCCGGCCTGGCTGCTGCGGCTCGGCCTCTTTCTCTACGACCATCTCGGCGGTCGGCGCCGCTTGCCGCCGACGCGCACGATCGATCTCAGCAAGGATCCGGCGGGCCGTCCCCTCAAGCCGGGCTTCCGCCGCGCCTTCGAGTATTCCGATTGCTGGGTCGACGATGCGCGGCTCGTGGTGCTGAACGCGCGCGACGCTGCCGACCGCGGCGCCACGATCCGCACGCGCACCAGGGTCGTGTCCGCGCGGCGCGAGGGCGATCGCTGGCGGATCGCCTTGCGCAACGAAGTAACGGGTGCGAGCGAAACCGTGACGGCCTCGTTGCTGGTCAACGCATCGGGGCCGTGGGTCGACGAGGTGCTCGACGGTGTCGTCGGCATAAACGATGCGCGCAATGTGCGGCTGGTGCAGGGCAGCCATATCGTCGTGCGCAAGCTGTTCGAGGGCGAGCGCAGTTACATCTTCCAGAACAAGGACGGCCGCATCGTCTTCGCGATTCCCTATGAGGACGAGTTCACGCTGATCGGCACGACCGATCTCGATTATGTCGGCGACCCGGCCACGGCCGCGATCAGCGAAGTCGAAATCGACTATCTCTGCGCGGCGGTTAGCGACTATTTCGCCCGTAAAATCGGCCGAAACGACATCGTCTCGACCTATTCCGGCGTACGTCCGCTCTATGACGACGGCGCCTCGAAAGCCCAGGAAGCGACGCGCGACTATGTGCTCAAGGCCGAGCGGCCGGGCGACGGTCCCGCGCTCCTCAATATCTTCGGCGGAAAGATCACGACCTATCGCCGGCTCGCGGAAGCGGTCGTTGCGATGATCGAGGATGTTCTAGGAGCGCGCGGTCCCGCCTGGACGGCGAAGGCGCCGTTGCCCGGCGGCGATTTCGAGCCGACCGGCCGTGCGGCGCTGGCCTCACGGATTGCCGACCAATTTCCGTTCCTCGAGCGTGCGACGGCCGCCCGCTTTGCCCGGCAATACGGCACGCGCAGTTTCCAGATGTTGGACGATGCCACGGCGCGCAGCGATCTCGGCCGGCATTTCGGCGCCGATCTCTACGAGCGGGAAGTCGTCTGGCTGATCGAGCAGGAATGGGCGCGCAGTGTGGACGACGTGATCTGGCGTCGCACCAAGCTCGGTTTGCGGCTCGACGCATCGGAAAAGGCGGGGCTCGCCGACTTTCTCGCTGCGCGGCTGGCGACGGGCTCGATCGCGCCCGCGCCGAAGCCGGTCGACCCGATTGGCAGCGGTGCGGTTGGCGATACGCGGCCGGCGGCGTTAATAAAGGGGTAACATCGGACCCGCACTCCGCCGACGCGCGCCCGCCGCGCGCCGAAGCAAACGAACGACAGGAAGAATCTGGTGCTGACCGATCGCCTTAACGACATCCTCGAACTCGCCCGGCAGACCGGGCGGGTGACGGTCGACGATCTGGCCGAGCGGTTTCAGGTCACCCCGCAGACAATCCGCAAGGATCTCGGCGAGCTCTGCCAGAAGCGGCTGTTGGCACGGGTCCATGGCGGCGCGATCGTTTCCTCGGGCGTCGAGAACGTCCAGTACGAGGCCCGGCGGCTGATCGCGACTGAGCAGAAGACCGCGATCGGCCTCGCCGCGGCAGCCCTGATCCCGAACAATGCCTCACTTTTCATCAATATCGGTACCACCACCGAGGCGGTCGCGCGCGCGCTCCTGCAGCATAAGGAGCTCATGGTGATTACCAATAACATCAATGTTGCCAATGAGATGAGGCTCTACCCGCAAATCGAGGTGGTGATCGCCAGCGGCGTCGTCCGGCGCTCGGACGGCGGTATCGTCGGCGAGGCCGCGGTCGATTTCATTCGGCAGTTCAAGGTCGATTTCGCGATCATCGGCTCGTCGGCGATAGACGAGGACGGCGCCCTCCTCGACTACGACTATCGGGAGGTAAAGGTGGCCCAGGCCATCATTCAGAATGCGCGAAATGTGGTTCTGGTTACCGACTCAACGAAGTTCAATCGAACCGCCCCGGTCCGGATCGGGCATCTCGACCAGGTCGACGTGCTGGTCACGGACCGCTGTGAATCTGAGGCGATCCGCCAGATTTGCGATATCCATCAGATCCATCTGGTCGAGGCGATGCGCGACAGTGCGGCCTGACGCGGCTTTGCTGCGCTGCAAATAAAGACTTTCGATTGACTTTCGTTTTCCGCTCGTATCGAGTCAGAGAGCGCGCCTACTCGCGTACGGAATGACGGAAACCAGGGAGGCAACTCGACATGAAAGGGAAGCTTATGGCGGCAGTCGCATCTGCTGCCATCCTCGCATATGCGAGCCCCAGCTTCGCCGGAATGGCGGAAGCTGAGAAATGGATCGACGAGGAATTCCAGCCCTCGACGCTGTCTCGCGACGAGCAGATCCAGGAGATGGAGTGGTTCATCAAGGCGGCCGAGCCGTTTGTCGGCATGGAGATCAACGTCCTCTCCGAGACGATACCGACCCACACCTACGAATCCGAAGTGCTGACCAAGGCCTTCGAGGAAATTACCGGCATCCGGGTCAACCACCAGCTGCTCGGCGAAGGCGAAGTCGTGCAGGCGGTGCAGACGCAGATGCAGACCAACCGAAATCTGTACGACGCCTATGTCAACGACTCCGATCTGATCGGCACCCATTCGCGCCTGCAGCTCGCGGTCAATCTTACCGACTGGATGGCCGGTGAAGGCGCCGACGTGACGCTGCCGACCCTCGACATCGACGATTTCATCGGCAAGTCGTTCACGACCGGACCGGACGGCAAGCTCTATCAGCTGCCCGACCAGCAGTTCGCGAACCTCTACTGGTTCCGTTACGACTGGTTCCAGCGCGAAGATCTGCAGGCACAGTTCAAGGAACTGTACGGCTACGATCTAGGCGTGCCGGTCAACTGGTCGGCGTACGAAGACATCGCCGAATTCTTCACCGACCATGTGAAGGAAATCGACGGCGTTCGCGTCTACGGTCACATGGACTACGGCAAGCGCGCACCCGATCTCGGCTGGCGCATGACCGATGCCTGGCTCTCGATGGCCGGTGCCGGTTCGCAGGGTCTGCCGAACGGTCGCCCGATCGACGAATGGGGCGTCCGGATGGAAGAAGGTTCGTGCAATCCCGCCGGCGCCTCGGTGAGCCGCGGCGGCGAAACCAACGGACCCGCATCGGTCTACGCGATCCGCATGTGGGACGAGTGGTTGCGCAAATACGCACCTCCGGGTGCGGCCGACTACGACTTCTATCAGTCGCTGCCGGCGCTTGCGCAGGGCAACGTCGCCCAGCAGATCTTTTGGTACACGGCCTTCACCGCGACCATGGTTGCGCCCAAGAGCGAGGGCAACAACACGGTCGACGACGAAGGTGTGCCGCTCTGGCGGATGGCGCCGTCGCCGCACGGCCCGTACTGGGAAGAAGGCCAGAAACTCGGCTATCAGGATGCCGGGTCATGGACCTTGTTCAGCTCGACCCCGGTCGATCGCCGCAAGGCCGCCTGGCTCTATGCGCAATTTGTCGTCTCCAAATCGGTATCGCTGCGGAAGAGCCATGTCGGCCTGACCATCATTCGCGACAGCGACATCGATCATGAATCGTTCACCGAGCGCGCGCCCTATCTCGGCGGCCTGGTCGAGTTCTATCGCTCGCCCGACCGCGTGAACTGGACGCCGACCGGCGTGAACATCCCCGACTATCCGAAGCTGGCCCAGCTCTGGTGGCAGCAGATCGGCGATGTGAACTCCGGTGCCTTCACGCCGCAGGAAGCCATGGACCGTCTCGCCAGCGAGATGGACCAGGTGATGGCGCGCATGCAGCAGGCGGACGAGGAAGCCGGCATCTATGGCGGATGCGGCCCGCGGCTCAACGAAGAGGTCGACCCCGCCGACTGGCTGGGCCGTCCCGACGGGCCGAAGGCCTTGCTCGAGAACGAGAAGCCGCAGGGCGAAACGATCCCCTACGACGAACTCGTCGAGCGCTGGTCGGCGAACTGACCGTCGGTCGTTATCGGTCGGAAAGCTCCGGGGCGCCCTGCGGCGTCCCGGAGCTGCCGGTTTCCAGCCGCAATCCATTGAGTTTTTGAGGCATCAGGACCAGTGTCGGCGCTATGTCGATCGAGCTGAAAAGCGTCGTCAAGCGTGTCGGCAACGAGACGCATATCCACGAGACCAACCTCACGCTGCATGAGGGCGGGTTCAACATCCTGCTCGGCACGACGCTCGCCGGCAAAACGACACTGATGCAGCTCATGGCCGGGCTCGAGAAGCCGACCGAAGGCAAAATCTTCTTCGACGGCCGCGACGTGACCAACGTATCGGTGCAGAAACGCAACGTCTCGATGGTCTATCAGCAGTTCATCAATTACCCGGCGATGACCGTCTACGACAACATCGCCTCGCCGTTGCGGGTCGGTCGCGTACCGGCTGCGCAGATCCGCGATCGCGTACACCGCGTAGCCGAAATTCTCAAACTGACGCCGATGCTGGAGCGGCGGCCGAGCCAGCTCTCTGGTGGCCAGCAGCAGCGCACGGCGCTGGCGCGCGCGCTGGTGAAGGACGCGGATCTCGTTCTGCTCGACGAGCCGCTTGCCAATCTCGATTACAAATTGCGCGAAGAGCTGCGCGAGGAATTGCCGCGTCTCTTTGCCGACCGGCACTGCACGGTGGTCTATGCGACGACGGAGCCGACCGAGGCGTTGCTGCTCGGCGGCCATACCGCGACGCTGCATGAGGGCCGCGTGACGCAGTTCGGCGAAACCGCCAAGGTCTATCGCCAGCCGGACAATCTGCGGACCGCGCAGGTCTTCTCCGATCCACCGATCAATACGGCACCCGTGGTGAAGGATCGTGGCCAGTTCGTACTGAGCGGCGATGTGCGCTGGCCGGCCGAGGGCCGCTATGCGGCGCTACCCGACGGCAGCTATATGCTTGGCATTCGCCCGCATCACATCACGCCGACCCCGGCCCGCAACGCCACCGAGATCGACGGCCGCGTATTGATCAGCGAAATCAGCGGTTCGGAAACGACAATCCATTTTGCGGTCGACGACGGCACCTGGGTCTCACTGTCGCACGGGGTGCATCCGTTCGGCGTCGGCGAGCAGGCGAGGCTTTTCATCGACACCAGCCACTGTTTCCTGTTCGATCGCGACGAGCGGCTGGTGGCGGCATGATCGCGCGCGCAATCCTGACGGCGCGGAGGACGGGCTGATGGCGAATATCCGCCTGGTCGATCTTCGCCACAGTTATGCCGCCGCGCCGCGCAACGACAGCGACTATGCGCTGAAGCGAATGACGATCGACTGGGCCGATGGCGGCGCCTATGCGCTGCTCGGGCCCTCCGGATGCGGCAAGACCACCTTGCTCAACATCATCTCGGGGCTGGTCACGCCGAGCGAAGGCAAAGTGCTTTTCGACGAGCGCGACGTGACGCCGCTCTCGCCCGAGCAACGCAATATTGCGCAGGTGTTCCAGTTCCCGGTTATCTACGACACGATGACGGTCTACGACAATCTCGCCTTCCCGCTGCGCAATCGCGGCGTGCCCGAACCGACGGTCGACATGCGGGTGCGCGAGATCGCCGCCATGCTCGATCTCGATGCGATGCTGCCGAAGCGCGCCTCGGGCCTTACGGCGGATGGCAAGCAGAAGATATCGCTCGGCCGCGGCCTCGTCCGGTCGGACGTGAATGTGATCATGTTCGACGAACCTCTGACCGTCATCGACCCGCATCTGAAATGGATCCTGCGCTCGAAGCTGAAAGAACTGCACCAGCAGGTCGGTGCTACGATGATCTATGTGACGCACGACCAGACCGAGGCGCTGACCTTCGCCGATCAGGTGGTCGTCATGCATGACGGCGCGATCGTTCAGATCGGCACGCCCGTCGATCTGTTCGAGCGCCCGCAGCATACGTTCGTCGGGCATTTCATCGGCTCGCCCGGCATGAACCTGCTGCCCTGCACGATCGAGAACGGCGTCGCGCATTTCGCCGGTATCGCGATCGAAACCCGCTCCCGGCCGAAAATTCCGGTCGGCGCATCGAAATTCGAGATCGGCGTCCGGCCCGAATTTGTGCGCTTTTCCGATGACGGCATTCCCGTCCGGATTGCCAAAGTGAGCGACGCAGGGCGCTTCCATATTGTCGAAACGAAGCATGGCGAGACGGCGATCAATCTGCTGCTTGCCGAAAGTTCGGCACTGCCGGCGGATGAAGCGCGGATCCGGCTCGATCCGGCGCATACGCAGGTCTATGCCGATGGCTGGGCGGTCACATGAGCCGGAAAACGCATAACCAGCGGGCCTGGATCTTTGTGCTGCCTGTCGTTGTCCTGGTTGCGTTCAACGCGGTCATCCCGCTGATGACGGTCGTGAACTTCTCCGTTCAGGAGACGTTCGGCGACAACATGTTCTTCTGGGAGGGTGTGACCTGGTTCCAGCAGACGCTGGCATCCGAGCGCTTCCATGCCTCGCTGCTGCGCCAGCTGCTGTTCACCTTCATCATCCTCGCAATCGAAATTCCACTCGGCGTCGCCATCGCGCTCGCCATGCCGCGACGCGGGCCCTGGGTTTCCGTCTGCCTCGTTCTCATGGCGCTGCCGCTGCTCATTCCGTGGAACGTAGTCGGCGCGATCTGGAACATCTTCGCCCTGCCCGAAATCGGCTTTCTCGGCAACCTGCTGAACGGCATGGGCTTCGATTACAACTACACACAGCAGCCGCTCGCGGCCTGGTTCACTGTCGTGCTGATGGACGTATGGCACTGGACGTCGCTGGTCGTGCTGCTCGCCTATGCCGGACTGATCGCCATCCCGGACGCCTATTATCAGGCAGCGAAGATCGATGGCGCGCGGTTCTGGGCGGTCTTCCGCTACATCGAACTGCCGAAGATGAAGCGCGTCCTGACGATCGCGGTTCTGCTGCGGTTCATGGACAGTTTCATGATCTATACCGAGCCGTTCGTGCTGACGGGCGGCGGACCCGGCAACGCGACGACCTTTCTCTCGATCGATCTCGTCAAGATCGCGCTCGGCCAGTTCGATCTGGGTCCGGCGGCAGCCATGTCGCTGATCTATTTCCTGATCATCCTGCTGTTGAGCTGGATCTTCTACACGCTGATGATGCGGAACGAGGAGCAGTGACGATGCGATTTCGCTGGCTGATCCCGGCCGTTTACATCTTCTTCCTGATGTTGCCGATCTATTGGCTCCTGAATATGTCGTTCAAGACGACCAACGAAATCCTGGGCGGCTTTACGCTGTGGCCGAACAATTTCACGCTCGAGAACTACATCACGATCTTCACGGATCCGACCTGGTACAACGGCTATATCAATTCGATCATCTATGTCGTGATGAATACCGTGATCTCGGTGTCGGTCGCCCTGCCGGCTGCCTATGCCTTCTCGCGTTACCGGTTCCTCGGCGACAAGCATCTGTTCTTCTGGCTGCTGACCAACCGGATGGCGCCGCCGGCGGTGTTCGCCCTGCCCTTCTTCCAGCTTTATTCGGCGGTCGGCCTGTTCGATACCCATATCGCGGTCGCGCTGGCGCATTGCCTCTTCAACATTCCGCTCGCGGTGTGGATCCTCGAGGGTTTCATGTCGGGCGTGCCAAAGGAACTCGACGAGACCGCCTATGTCGACGGCTATTCGTTCTGGCGTTTCTTCTTCAAGATCTTCATTCCGACAATCACGGCGGGGATCGGCGTCGCCTGCTTCTTCTGTTTCATGTTCTCCTGGGTCGAGCTGCTGCTCGCAAAGACGCTGACCTCGGTCGCGGCAAAGCCGATCGCCGCCACCATGACCCGAACAGCCAGCACCTCGGGCTACGAACTTGGCCTCCTCGCGGCGGCCGGTGCGCTCACCATCCTGCCCGGCGCTGTCGTGATCTGGTTCGTGCGCAACTACATCGCCAAGGGCTTCGCCCTCGGGCGCGTCTGACGCGCCGGGGCCGGGAGGACACGCGATGGATCTCACCTGGATGGCATGGACCTGGCCGACGGCGGCATTCTTCGTGTTCATCGCGCTCTGCCTCGTCAGCATGGCTATCTGGGAATGGCGTTCGCCCGGCGGCGGGCCGCGGCACGGCATTCTCGGCCTCGACACCACGCGCGGCGACCGGCTGTTCATCTCGCTGCTCGGCAGCGCCTTTATCTTCCTCGGCTGGCTGGCGATTTTCGGCACACCGCTCTGGGGTGGCCTGGCGATCTCGCTGGTCTATTCCTTCGTGGTGTTTCGCTGGGTCTAGCCGGCGCCGGCGCATCGGGCAACCCGCCTGTGCAATCGTCCTTCCCTTCTATTACGATGCGCGCCGAACCGAGATTGGCGCAGGGCATCGCATGAAGATCCGCGACATCGAGATTATCGAGCTGCGTGCGCCCGGTTTGTTGCCCGATGGGTTCGACGGTTCCTATAGCGACTGCCTTGTTCTCGTTCATACCGACGATGGTCTGACCGGGATCTCGGAGACCGACAGCGTACCGGCGGTGATCCGCGCGATCATCGACACGAGACAATCGCATCGGACTGCGATGGGGTTGCGCGAGGTGCTGATCGGCCAGGACGCCAGCGACATCGAGGGTCTGTGGACGCGCATGTACGACGCGACGTCCTATTACGGCCGGCGCGGTGCTGTCCTTCATGCGATCAGCGCGATCGACATGGCGCTCTGGGATCTGCGTGGCAAGGCACTCGGCCGGTCGGTCTGCGATCTGCTCGGCACACGGCGGCGCGACCGCGTGCCAGCCTATGGCACGATCTATCCGACGGGGAATACGCCGGACGAGGTGCGCCGCAATATCGATCGCGGTCTCGCACACGGGATTCGTGGCATCAAGATCTGCGCCGAACGATTCTGGCACCAGGATGTTCCACGCGCGACGGAGCTGATCCGCACCGCGCGCGCGCATGTCGGCGACGATATCCGGTTGATGGTCGACGTGACGGCGGCGTGGACCCGCGCCGAAGATGGAATTCCGCTGATGCCGGTCTTCCGCGATCTGGTGTTCGACTGGGTCGAGGCGCCGTTACCGGCGGACGATTTCGCCGGCCACGCCCGCCTGCAGGGGTTCGGCGTTCCGATTGCCGGCGGCGATCTCGGCCTTACGACGCGACACGAGTTCGCTTCTTTGTTCGAGATCGGCAAGGTCGACATCGCGCAGCCGGACATCTCGATGGTCGGCGGCCTGAGCGAGATGATGCATGTCGCGGCCCTGGCACGAACGCATCGCGGGCGCGTGGTGCCGCACGGCTACAAGACGAACATCCTTCTTGCCGCGAACCTTGCGTTTCTCGGACAGCAGGATGAAGAAGAGCCGCTGGAGTTCTCGATGAGCGAGTCGCCGCTGCGTTGGGATCTGACGAAGGAAAAGCTGCCGATCCTCAGCGACGGCACGGTCGCCATTCCCGATGCGCCCGGCCTCGGCGTCAGCCTCAATCCGGAAACCGTCGCGCGTTTTCGCGTGGGGTAGCGTCTAATACGTCGCGCGGCCGCCGCTCAGATCGAAAGTGAAACCGGTCGTGAAGCTGCAGGCGGGCGAGACGATCCAGGCGATCATCGCGGCGGCCTCTTCAAGCTCGCCGACGCGACGCATGGGGATCTTGTCGGTCATGTATTTGACCGTCGCATCCGGCAGTGCATCCACCAGCGGCGTGCGGATGACGGCCGGCGCCAGTGCATTGATGGTGATGCCGGTCTCGGGATAGTCCTTCGCAATCGACTTCACGAGCCCGATCAGCCCGGCCTTGGTCGCGGAATAGGCGGCCATCCCGGCATTGCCTTCCTTGCCGGCGATCGATGCCACGTGAAGGATGCGACCGTAACCGAACGGCAGCATATGTTTCAGGATTGCCTGGCTGACGATCAGCGCGCCGCGCAGATTGATCGCATAGACCCGATCGAAATCCTCGAGCGACACCTCATGGCCCTTGATGTTGGTTGTGCCGGTGATGCCGGCGCAATTGACCAGTCCATGTATCTGTCCGGCGGAATGCACAACCGAAGCAATCGCCGCATCGATCGAGGCGGGATCGGTGATGTCGGCACCCACGGCATCGACCGCATGGCCGGCGGCGCGCAGTCTACCCGCAAGCTGTTGCATCCCCTCCAGATTGCGATCCATGCCGAAGACATGGACGCCCTGGGCTGCGAGATGCTCGGTCGCCGCTGCTCCGATGCCGCTCGCCGCGCCGACGACGATCACATTGTAAGATTCGCTCGCCAATGGTGCCTCGTTCTTCCCCGTGATGACCGCTCGAGAGAGTACGGAGCGGGCGCGCGGTCAGGCAAGCATTGGCTGGTTGCTGCCAGGGACAAGCCGGCCAACCCCGGCGCCGCGCTACAGCCGCATTCCGGGCCCGTCCTTGACCCTGTTCGGGGCTCTCCCCTAAGCTTCGCGGCAACTCAGAATGCGTTCGGCACGTCCAAGTTCGAGGAATTCGGCTCCTTGTGAAAGCACCGCCCGCCTTGTCCTCGCGGGCCTTCGCAGGATGCAAACCGGAAACCTCTGCCGAAAGAAACGAACGGAATAAGGTAGGCGTCACATCGTCTCGCAGGCGCGAGACGTAACCTGGGAGGCACAGACGATGGGTTCGAATAAGCGTTCGCTTGACGCCGCCATGATGCTCGCGAGACAGTTTTCGCTGTCGCGCCGGCAGGTGGTGGCCGGAATGGCCGCCGCCGGCGGTGCCACGGCACTCGGCGCCTGGCCGGGACAGGCCAAGGCCGCCACGACGATGACCTGGATGGGTTGGCAGGGTTACGAAACCCCGATCCTCGCCGGGACGTTCCTCGCCGATAACGATATCGACTTCCAGCCGACCTTCATCTCGTCGAACGAAGAGATCATCACCAAGTTGCAGGCCGGCGGTATCGGCAACACCGATCTCATCACGATGTATTTCGGCTATCTGCCGTTGATGGCGGAAACGGGGCTGCTCGAGCCGATCGACACGGCGCGCATCAGCAATTTCGACAAGCTCATTCCGCAGTTCAACAACCAGGATGCGATCCGCCACAACGGCGAACTGATGGGCGTGCCGTGGAACTGGGGTTCGCTGCCGCTGATGTACGACCCGGCCGCCGTCAGCAGCGTGCCCGAGAGCTGGCTCGACATCATGAAGGACGAATATAAGGGCAAGGTCGCGATGGTCGACGACCCGCTCGGCAATCTGTTGATCTGGGGCACCGTCGTCACCGGCAAGCCGATGGGCACGCTACTGACAAAGGAAGAGATGGTTGCGGTCATCGACAAGATGATCGAAATCAAGACCAACCATGCGCGCGCCTTCTTCGCGACCTACGGCGACATGTCGGATGCGTTCGCACGCAACGAAGTGGTTGTCAGCGCAATCGGCTGGGAAGCGGTCGCGGTCTGGACGGCAGCCAAGGGCAAGGTCATCGAGTACACGATCCCCAAGGAAGGCACCGGCATGTTCATGGACTGCCTGTGCATTCCGAAGGATTGCCCGAACCTCGATCTGACCTATGCGATGATCGACCATATCGTGTCGGCCGAACCGCAGCGCATGTTCGCCGAGGAGCAGAGCGCCGGCATCACTAATCTCGAAGCGGTGCCGTTGCTTTCGGAAGGACTCGCGGCGACCTATCCGTATGACGATCTGGACGGGTTCATGCAGCGGGCGCGGCTGCAGCCGGTCCCGCCGACGGAACCGGGCGAGTTTGCGACCTATGACGACTTCCTGAACGAGTATCAGCGGCTGCAGAAGGCCTGATGCAGGTCGGTCGCTCGACCTGATCTTCGACTAAAGAGCCCGAAGACATCATGGCGCGGCGCTGGTGGCCCATCGCACCCGCCGCCCTGGTGTTCCTCGGGCTTTTCGTTGCGCCACTCGTTTACTTCCTGATCATCAGCTTCTGGTCGGTCAAGGCGCGCATGATGCGGCCGGACCTGACCGTCGCGAATTACATCGCAACCTGGGTTGAATATGGCGACGTGCTGGTCACGACGCTGGCAATCGCCGCCGCGATCGGATTTGCGACGACTTTGCTCGCCTTCGGCTTCGCCTATGTGATCCGCTTCAAGTCAGGCCCGCTCGGACCGCTGCTTCTGTTCGTAACCCTGATCACGCTGTTCGGCGGCTATCTGGTCAAGATCTACGCCTGGAAGAGCATTCTTGGCATCGACGGCATCCTCAACATGGCACTGACCGGGATCGGGCTGATCGACGAGCCCTCGGGCGCCTTCATCTACAGCACCAATGCCGTCGTCATTACCCTCACCTATTTCCTGCTGCCCTTCGCGGTGCTTCCGATCTACGGCGCGCTGCGCTCGATCGACGATGCGACGATGGAGGCGGCGCGCGATTTGGGCGCGAAGCCACTCGCCGTGATGCGCGACATCGTCATTCCGCAATGCGAGGGCGGCATAATGGTGGCGTTCACTCTCGCCTTCCTGATCTCCGCCGGCGACTACGTGACGCCGCGCTTCGTCGGCGGCGGCGCCTCGATGATGGGCCATTTCATCGAAACCCAGTTCTCGATCGGTTTCGACTGGCCGATGGGCAGCGCGATGTCGTTCACGATCCTGGCGACCTCGCTGGCGATCGTGATGGCGTTCCGCGCACTGCTGCGACGGGCGATCCGGCCATGAGGGCGCGCCATGTGACGGATCAACTCTGGCGCGGCTTCGGACTCGTTGTCGTGCTGTTCATGCTGGCACCCCTCTTCCTCGTGGTGCTGTTCAGCTTCAACGAATCGGCGCTGACCAGCCTACCGCTGACCGGGCTCACCCTCCATTGGTACGAGAAGCTGTTTGCCTATAGCTCGTTCTGGCCCGCGCTCAAGAACAGCCTGATCGTCGGGTTCACCGTGGCGGTATGTTCGGTCGTGATCGGCACCTCGGCAGCGCTCGCACTCTCCGTCATGCCGCCGCGCCGGGCCGGCAACATCATCAACGCGCTCAGCCTGCCGGTGATGCTGCCGGCGCTCATCATCGGTATCTCGCTGATCTGCTATTTCGTGCGGTTTCTCGATATCCGCCTCAGTTTGCTGACAGTAATCCTCGGCCATCTGGTGATCGCCCAACCCTTCGTGATCCTGATCGTGTATGCCCGCATGGCGACCTTCGATCATGCCGTGGTGGAGAGCGCGCGCGATCTTGGCGCTTCGACCTTGACCGCCTTTCGAACCGTCACCTTGCCGATCATCCAGCCGACGATCGTGGGCGCGGCCCTGATCGCGCTTTCCTTGTCGCTCGACGACTTCGTGATAACCTTCTTCACGATCGGCGGCGGCAATACATTGCCCACGCTGGTCTGGGGCCTCGTGCGGACCTCGCTGGATCCCACCATCAACGCGATTGCAACATTGCTGATCGCGCTCAGCATCGGGTCGACGATCATCGCACTGCAACTGAGCCGCTATCGGGGCTGAACGATGGGTTTCGATTTCTCGGGCAAGGTCGTTCTCGTGACCGGCGCCGGACGCGGCCTCGGCTTCGCGATCGCCCGCGCCTTCCACGATGCTGGCGCACAGGTCGCGATCAACGACCGGACCGATGCCGATGTGACGGCGGCGATCGAGCGGCTCGGCGGCAGCAAGCGCCTTGCGCCGGCCGGTGCCGATCTGGCCGATGCCGCCGGCTGCGAGAAGGCCGTCACACGCGCGGTCGATGCGTTCGGCCGGCTCGACATTCTCGTGAACAATGCCGCCGTCAATGTCGAGAAGCCCGTCGAGGCGACCGACGATGCCCATTGGGACCTGCATCTTGCCGTCGTGATGAAGGCGCCATTCTTCTGCCTGCGCGCGGCTCTGCCCTGGCTGCGCGAGAGCCGCGGCAACGTCATCAACGTCGCTTCCGAACTCGGCCTGCACGCGATCCCGGACAATGTTGCCTATGTGAGCGCCAAGCACGGCACCGTTGCGATGACGCGCGCGGCCGCGATCGAGCTCGCGTCTGCGGGGATCCGGGTGAACGCGCTCTGCCCCGGCACGATGGATACCGAGCTGATGCGCGATTGCGCGGCGGCGAGCGGAGATCCGGCGAAGTATTACCAGGCCTTCAACGACTATCATCCGATGGGCCGCATCGCGTCGCCGGACGAAATCGCGTCATTCCTGCTTTGCCTCGCCTCGCCGGCAGCGTCATTCCTCACCGGTGCCGCGATCCCGATCGACGGCGGCAGCACCGCCGGGCGGATGCCGGCATGAACCAGCTTCAGGATTTCGCTGGCAAGCGCGTGCTGGTCACCGGCTCCACCCGAGGCATCGGTGCCGCCGCGGCCGACCTGCTGCTCGAGCGCGGCGCGCAAGTGATCCTGCATGGACGAAAGCCCGACGACGTGGCGGCAGCCGTTGCCGCGCGCACTGACAGGCATGGCGCGCGGGTTTCGGGCCACGCCGCCGATCTCGCCGACCGCACCCCATGCCGAAACCTTGCCGAAGCGGCGGGGAGCATAGACGCGCTGATCAATTGCGCCGGCATTTTCGACGATCGCGATATCGCCGGAACCGACGAGGCGCTGTGGGATCGCACCGTCGCGATCAACCTGACGGCACCCTGGGTTCTGGCGCGGGCCCTGCTGCCGGGCTTGCGCACGGGTCGCGGCGTGATCGTCAATGTCGCGTCCGATGCGGCGTTTCTCGGCTATGCCAATGCGTCGGTCTATTGCGCGACCAAGGGCGCATTGGTCGGGCTGACCCGGGCTCTGGCGGTCGAGCTCGGGCCCGATATTCGCGCGCTCTGCATCTGCCCCGGCCCGACCATGACCGACATGATGGGCGAGACCCAAGCGGCACGCGAAGAGGGCGCCCGGGCCTGGTCGTCATGGACGATGCTTCGTCGCGCGGCCAGGCCCGAAGAGATCGCCGAAGCCATCGCGTTTGCCGCGTCGCCCGCCGCGTCGTTTGCGACCGGCAGCATCATCGCGGTCGACGGTGGCGCGACGGCCGGGCGGCGTCTGTGACAGCGGATGCGACATTGCGCGTTGCCGTCCCGTGCGAGGATGCGCTCGGCGAGAGCGTGTTCTGGCACGCAGCCGAGCAGGCGCTGTACTGGATCGATTTCTTCGGGCCGACTTTGCATCGCTGGGATCCGGTGAGCCGCGCACGCCATGAATGGGCGATCCCCGGCACCAGCCAGATCGGGTCAGCCGTGCCGCTTGCGGACGGGCGGCTGCTGCTGGCGCTCGATGACGGGCTCAATATATTCGATCCGGCGCGCACGCGAGTTACTTTCTTTGCCGATCCCAACGGCGGCCGGCCCGGCATCGGCTATAACGATTCCAAGATCGACCGCGCTGGGCGCTACTGGGTCGGCACTTACGACGCCGCCGAGCGCGAGCCGCGCGGCATTCTCTATCGGATCGACCCCAATGGCTGCGTCCATGTCGGCGACAGCGGCTATATGGTCTGCAACGGGCCGGCCTTCAGCCCGGACGGCCGCATACTCTATTTCAGCGACACGATTGGTCGGCGCCTGCTCGCCTACGATCTCGATCCCGCGACCGGCACCCTCGGCACGGCACGGCTCTTCGCGACCATTGCGGACGATGCCGGCTTCCCCGATGGGCTTACCGTCGATGCCAACGGCTTCGTGTGGTGTGCGCATTATGGCGGCGGCCGGGTGACGCGCTTCGCACCGGACGGCCGCCTCGATCGCACGATCGTGCTGCCGGTGCCGTTCGTGACGAGCTGCTGCTTCGGCGGCGCATCGCTGGAGACGCTCTACATCACGACGGCACGCAGCGGCATGGACGCAGCCGCGCTCGCAGCGGCGCCGTCATCCGGAGCACTCTTCGCAATCGAGCCCGGCGTTGCCGGGATCGCGGATTGGCCTTTCTCCCTGGAGACACGCTAACGTCGTTGATACTGGGTCTTGCCGAACAGCATCTCGCGCGTCTTGTCGTCGACCGGCCCGCTGCGGCTGCGCTCCGAGAGCACCTCGATACCGCGTTTCACGGCGGGCCGGGCTGCGATCCGGTCGAACCAGCGCTGCACGTTCTTGAAATCAGGCAGGTTGACGCCCTGGCGTTCCCAGGAACGCAGCCACGGCCAGATCGCGATGTCGGCGATCGAGTATTCGGTCGCGACAAATTCACGATTCGCAAGCTGGCGATCGAGTACGCCGTAAAGACGGTTTGCCTCGTTGCTGTAGCGCTCGATCGCATAGGGAATCTTTTCCGGCGCATAAATATGGAAATGATGTGCCTGCCCCAGCATCGGCCCGATGCCGCCCATCTGGAACATCAGCCATTGCAGCACGTCGTAGCGCTCGCGCGGCGAGAGGGGCATCAGCATGCCGCTCTTCTCCGCGAGATAGATGAGGATCGCACCGGATTCGAACACCGCGATCGGCTTGCCATCCGGCCCATCGGGATCGACCAGCGCCGGCATCTTGTTGTTCGGGCTGATCTTCAGGAAATCGGGCTTGAACTGGTCGCCGCGCCCGATATCGATCGGAATGACCTTGTACGGCATGCCGATTTCTTCGAGCATTATGTGGATCTTGTGGCCATTGGGCGTGGGCCAGGTATAGAGGTCGATCATTTCGGTTTCCTCTTCGTAACTGTCCGAACCGCAACGCGGCTTGAGAGCAATATATGACTCTGGGTGACATTAACCATATCTCGCTGA
The DNA here is from genome assembly GCA_034439975.1 of Rhodospirillaceae bacterium. Taxonomy (GTDB): domain Bacteria; phylum Pseudomonadota; class Alphaproteobacteria; order Dongiales; family Dongiaceae; genus JAWXBK01. Next base: position 17,904 of record JAWXBK010000077.1, read on the forward strand.
CGGTCGGCGATCTCGACCGGTCCTTCGCCTTCTACGACCCGCTTATGCAGTTCCTCGGCTACCACGAGTCCGAGCGCGGACCCGACTATGTGGAATGGCTGGGGCCGGCCGGCTGGTTCATCTTGCGATCCATGCGCCAGGAGACGCCGCATGACCGCTATGCGCGCGGACTGCATCACCTTTCCTGGAGCGCGGACAATCGCGAGCAGGTCGATGCGTTTCATCGCCTGCTGGTCAAGCAGGGCGCGACGATTCTCGAGCCGCCGCAAGCGTTCCTGCAATATAGCGCCGGTTACTATGCGGTTTTTTTCGAAGACCCGGACGGGATCAAGCTCGAGCTCGCGCATACGCCGGCACAGCTTCGTCCAACGAACCGGTAATCGCGCAACGCAGCGTGCGCGGGCTTATCCGGCGAGCTTCTCCTTGAGCCGCTCGTTGACGACAGCGGGATTGGCCTTGCCGCCACTCGATTTCATCACCTGACCAACGAAGAAGCCGAACAGTTTGTCCTTGCCGCTACGATATTCGGCGACCTTGTCGGCATTAGCCGCCATGACCGTATCGATCACCGTGTCGATGGCACCGGTGTCGGTGACCTGACGCAGCCCCTTCGCCTCGACGATCGCCGCCGCCGGCTTACCGGTATCGACCATCTCGGCAAACACATCCTTGGCAATGCGCCCCGAGATCGTATTGTCGGCGATGAGATCGATCAGCCCGCCGAGATTCTCCGCCGAGACCGGCGAATCCTCGATCGCTTTGCCGGTGCGGTTCAGCGCACCGAACAGTTCCGAAATCACCCAGTTGGCGGCGAGTTTCGCATCGCGGCCGCGCGCGACCGCCTCGTAGAACGCCGCCGTTTCCTTTTCCGCGACCAGAACGCCGGCGTCGTAGCGCGACAAGCCGAAATCCCGTTCGTATCGCGCCTTCCGCGCATCGGGCAGCTCGGGCAGGGACGCCTTGAGCCGCTCGACGTAACCGGCATCGAGCACCAGCGGCAACAGATCGGGATCGGGGAAATAGCGGTAGTCGTGCGCATGTTCCTTGGAGCGCATCGGCCGGGTCGTGCCCTTGTTGGCATCGAACAGCCGCGTCTCCTGGTCGATCGTGCCGCCGTCTTCGATCACCTCGATCTGTCGGTTGGCTTCGTACTCGATCGCCTGCATGACGAAACGCACCGAGTTCACGTTCTTGATTTCGCATCGCGTGCCGAGCGGATCGCCCGGCTTGCGCACCGAGACGTTCACGTCGCAGCGCAGGCTGCCTTCTTCCATATTGCCGTCGCAGGTGCCGAGATAGCGCAGGACCGAGCGCAGTTTGCGGATATAGGCGGCGGCTTCTTCGGCCGAACGCATATCGGGCTCCGACACAATCTCCATCAGCGCAACGCCCGAACGGTTCAGATCGACATAGGTCTTGTCCGGATGCTGGTCGTGCAGGCTCTTGCCCGCATCCTGCTCGAGATGCAGCCGCGTAATGCCGACGGTTCGCGAACGCCCGTCGGGCAGGTCGATCGTAATTTCGCCCTTGCCGACGATCGGCTGCTGGTACTGCGAAATCTGATAGCCGGCCGGCAGATCGGCATAGAAATAGTTCTTCCGGTCGAACACCGAGCGCAGGTTGATCTGCGCGTTGATACCGAGCCCGGTCTTGACCGCCTGTTCGACACAGAACTCGTTGATCACCGGCAGCATGCCGGGGAAGCCGGCATCGACGAAGCTGACCTGCGCGTTCGGCTCAGCACCGAATACGGTGGACGCACCGGAAAACAGCTTGGATTTCGAGATCACCTGGGCATGGACCTCGAGCCCGAGCACGAGTTCCCATTTCCCGGTCCTCCCTTCGAGCAGGAGAGCATCCACGCTCATGCGGGGCCTCCCGGCCGCGCGGTAAAGCCGGCAGCCTTTTCGATCGACTGCCCGACCCGCAACACTGTCGCCTCGTCGAAGGCGCGTCCGATCACCTGCAGCCCGAGCGGCAGGCCTTCAGCCGACAGCCCCGCCGGCAACGAGAGGCCCGGCAGGCCGGCGAGATTGACCGGCACGGTGAACACGTCGTTCAGATACATCTGGATCGGATCGTCCATCTTCGCGTCGGCAGCAAAGGCGGCGCTCGGCGCGGTCGGCGTCAGGATTGCATCGACCCGCTCGAACGCCTCGGTGAAATCGCGCGCGATCAGCGCCCGCAATTTCTGCGCCTTTAAGTAATAGGCATCGTAATAGCCGGCCGACAGCACGTAGGTGCCGATCAGCACGCGCCGCTTCACTTCGGCGCCGAAGCCGGCTGCGCGTGTCAACTCGTACATGTCATTGAGATTTTTGCCTTCCACACGAAGGCCAAAGCGCACGCCGTCATATCGCGCGAGGTTCGACGACGCCTCCGCGGGTGCAATAATATAGTAGGTCGGCAGCGCATATCTCGTATGCGGCAGCGAGATATCGACGATCTCGGCGCCCTCTTCCTTGAGCCAGTTGCGACCCTGCTGCCAGAGCGTTTCGATCTCCGCCGGCATGCCGTCCGAGCGATACTCCTTGGGGATTCCGATCTTCAGACCGCGCACGCCGCCGGCGATCGAGGCACGGAAATCCGGCAGCGGAATGTCGGCCGAGGTCGAATCCTTCGGATCGTGCCCCGCCATCGCGCCGAGCATGATCGCGGCGTCTTCGACACTGCGCGCAAAAGGACCGGCCTGATCGAGCGACGAGGCAAAGGCGACGATGCCCCAGCGCGAGCAGCGTCCGTAGGTCGGCTTGATACCGACGATACCGCAGAACGACGCCGGCTGGCGGATCGATCCGCCGGTATCGGTGCCGGTCGCGGCCATCGCGATCTGTGCGGCAACCGCGGCGGCGGACCCCCCCGACGAGCCGCCCGGCACCAAAGGCGTCGCATCGCCCTTGCGCTGCCAGGGGTTCACCACCGGGCCGTAATAACTGGTGAGGTTCGACGAACCCATCGCGAATTCGTCGAGATTCGATTTGCCCAGCATGACCGCGCCGGCCCGCCAGAGATTGGTCGTCACCGTCGATTCATAGGGCGGCGCAAACTTGTCGAGAATATGCGAGCCCGCCGTCGTCAGCGTACCGTCGGTGCAGAAGAGATCCTTGATCGCGACGGGAATGCCTTCCATCGCACCGGCTTCGCCCTTGCGGCGGCGCGCGTCGGATTTGGCCGCCTGTTCGCGCGCGCGCTCCGGCGTCTCGGTGATATAGGCATTGAGCGCCCGACGGGCTTCCATCGCGCGCAGATGCGCGTCGGTCAGTTCGACCGACGTGAAATCGCCAGCCTCCAGCCCGCGCTGTGCCGCGGCAACGGTGAGTGTGGTCAGTTCGGTCATTACTCGACGACCTTGGGCACGGCGAAGAAACCGGCGGCACCGGCCGGGGCGTTCTGGACGATCTTCTCCGGATAGCCGCCATCGGTGACCGCATCCGGACGCTGGCGCAGGGTCACGTTGCCGACCCCGGCCATCGGCTGGATGCCGGCCGTGTCCACTTCGCCAAGCTGTTCGACCCAATGCAGGATCGTATCCAGCTCCCGGGCGAGCGCATCCTGCTCGTCCGGCGCGAGCCGGATACGCGCAAGAGTCGCGATATGGGCAACAGTCTTCCGGTCGATTGCCATGGCAAGTTCCGCGTGGCCAAATTCAGCTTGGAGTGTCCCTGAGGGGCGCGCGAAGCTATCATCGGGCAGGCGCTGGCCGCAACCCGGCGACGCCCCGCGTTTCGCGGCCCAAATTCGCGCGCCACCCGGAGGATCCGTCGATGTTCAGACCGCTTGCCGTCCTTGCCTTCGCCCTCGGGCTCGCCGCCATGGCGGTGCCGGCCGCGGCACTCGACCTGCCCGGCAGCAAACCGCTGCGCGTCGTGGTCTACGATGCGACCCGCGCGAATGTCGCTGCCACGCTCGATGCGAACCAGGTCAATTATCGGTTCGATGAAGACAACGATATCGAGTTCGACATCGAGACCGCGAGCGGCATCACGTCGGCCTGGATCCTGTTCGACGACGACGATTCGGACGAGATCTGGAACCTGCGATTCATCGCCTTCCTCTACACGTCGGATTACGACCAGGATCTGCTGCTTCAGCATGTCAATCGCATCAACCGCGACTACTGGCTGACGAAAGTGTTCGTCGACACTGACGGCGACGTGAACATCGAACTCAACCTGCCGGTCGAAAATGGATTCGTGCCCGAAGAATTCATGACGAACCTCTACCAGGCCGGCGTCGATTCGCTCGTCGAGATCGACGGCGAAATCGCCTCGGCCTATGGCAGCAAGGAAGGCGGTACCGAAGCGCCGGCGATCGAAGAACAGGCGGATGTGTTTCCCGGAAGCGCGATCGGCCGGCTCGATTTCGGCGACGGCGCCTTCTGCAGCGGCAGCGTGATCGGGCCGGCGTTGGTTCTGACTGCCGCGCATTGCTTCTTCGACGAAGAGACGTTCGAACCCCTGAAGCCGACCCGCTTCTTTTCGGGGCTGGCATCCGGCAACAGCGTGGCCGAGTCCGGCATCGCGGATTTCTATGTGCCGGCAGAGTTCGATATCGACCGATTCATGAACTCGTCCGATGTCGACCGTTACGACTATGCGTTGATCACGTTGACCGACGATATTTCGCCGGACACCGGTACGCTCTCGATCTATCTACCGGGCGGTGATGAATACGACATGCTGATGGATCCGGATGCCGAGGGCTTTCAGCAGATTGGCTATGGCGTGACCGGCGGCTTTTACCCGATGCGGCGCGGCCCCTGTCACATCACCAAACTATGGGACGACGACACCTACAGCCATGGCTGCGGGTCGGTGCAGGGCGACTCCGGCGCGCCAAACCTCATTCTGGTAAACGGCGAATACGTCATCATCGGCATCGAATCGGCCGAGCTCGAGGACGTCGATATCAACATCTCGGACCTGGCGGTCTCGTCCGCCGCATTCGCCGCCGACGTCGACGCGCATCTCGGTCGCTGAGCAAACCGATCGACCCGCTCGGCGCCGTGCCGCCACTCGACCTCGATACGTTCGCGGCGGCCCTGGCGCCGCGGGCGCGATTGCTCGGCCTCGATGTCGGGACGAAGACGATCGGTCTCGCCATCGCCGATTCCGGTCTTACGATCGCCTCACCGCTTGAGACTATTCGAAGGACAAAGTTCACGGCCGATGCCGTCGCACTCGAGGAGATCATCCGCGCGCGCAGCATCGGCGGACTTGTCATGGGCCTGCCCGTGAATATGGATGGCAGCGAAGGGCCACGCTGCCAGTCGGTGCGGCAGTTCGCCCGCAACCTGCTGGAGCGCATCGACCTGCCGCTCGCCTTCTGGGACGAGCGACTGTCGACCATGGCTGTCACACGCTCGCTGATCGAAGCCGATATGTCGCGCAAGCGCCGCAGCGAGGTGGTCGACGAGATGGCCGCCGCATTCATCCTGCAGGGCGCACTCGATTATCTGCGCCGCCATGCGACGGCACCCCCCGAGGGCCATTGACGACGATCCCGCGGAACGGCAACAGTCCGCCCTCGTAACCGAACATTCCCGCACGCTTTCGATTAGGAACCCGACCCATGGCAGGCCCGCTTTCCGGCATTCGCGTCTTCGACCTTTCCCGCATTCTCGCTGGCCCGACCTGCAGCCAGTTGCTCGGCGATCTCGGCGCCGACGTCATCAAGATAGAACGCACCGGCGCCGGCGACGATACGCGCAAATGGGGCCCACCCTATCTCACGGGCAAAGACGGTAAGCCGACCGGTGAGGCCGCTTATTATCTTTCATCCAATCGCAACAAGCGGTCGGTCGCGATCGACATATCGAAGCAGGAAGGCCAGGCGCTGGCGAAGCGCATGATCGCCAAGAGCGACATCATGCTGGAGAACTTCAAGGTTGGTAACCTCAAGCGTTATGGACTTTCCTATGCCGATCTCAAGGACGCCAATCCGCACCTGATCTATTGCTCGATCACCGGATTTGGTCAGACCGGACCCTATTCGTCGCGGGCCGGCTACGATCTGGTCGCCCAGGGTATTGGGGGCATCATGAGCGTCACCGGCGAAGCAGAGCGGCCGCCGATGAAGGTCGGTGTCGGAATCGCCGACATCATGTGCGGCATGTATGCGACGGTTTCGATCCTCGCCGCGCTCCACCATCGCGACGGGACCGGACAGGGGCAGTACATCGACCTCGCCTTGCTCGATACACAGGTCGCGTGGCTCACCAATCTCGGGCTCAACTATCTGACGTCGGGCGAGGTGCCCGGCCGCGTCGGCAACCAGCATCACAATATCGTCCCCTACAATGTCATGCCCGCGGCGGACGGCTATTTCATCCTCGCGGTCGGCAATGACGAGCAGTTCCGCCGCTTCTGCGACTTCGCCGGCTGTCCCGAAATCGGGACCGATCCGCGTTTTGCCACCAACGAGGCCCGGCTCGCCAATCGGCGCGTGCTTTATCCGCTACTTGAGGAAGCTACCCGGAACAAGAAGCGCGACGAATGGATCGAAGGTCTTGCCAAGCGCGGCGTGCCGGCGAGCCCGGTCAACGATATCGCGCAGGTCTTCGAAGATCCGCAGATCCTCCATCGCGGCATGAAGATCGCCGTGCCTCACCCGCTAGCGAAAAAGGGCACGGTCGATCTGATCGGCAATCCGATCAAATTCTCGGAGACTCCGGTTGAATATCGCATGGCGCCGCCGACTTGCGGCCAACATACCGACGACGTGTTGCACGAACTACTCGACATGGACGACGCCGAGATCGCGGCATTGCGCGAGAAGGGCATCGTCTAGCGGGACCTCGGCATTGACGCTGAAAGTAACGTGGCGAACGGCGGCGGCGCCGATGGTCACGCGATTGGAATGCTACGGCTTGTAAATGCCGGTTCCGAAAATATGGTCGTCATGCAGGACGACCCAACTCGATTTGGCGACGATTTCACCGCTCAACGGATCGGCCCAAGAATAATCGACCCAAGCGCCCTCCGGTGTTGCGCGTTCGACGAACTCGAGACCAAACGCCTTTCCGTTGGCATCGACAAGCACCGTCACGTCATCGCCGATCAGGTCTGCCGACGCACCGTGCGCGGCGAGCCGCCGGTCGGGCCCGATCACGAAGACATAGAGATCGCGATCGACGAATTCAGTGCTCGGCGCGGTCATCGCCGTAAACGAAGCCGTCCCCTGCGCGTCATAGGTATCGATCGCGCGCTCGACCATATCCTTCGCCTCACCGGCACCGCCGCGCTCGGCATCGCTGCTGGCGCAGGCCGACAAGGCCGCCATGCTCCCGGTCACCAGAATGGCCAGCCAGAACCGCATCCGCTTTCTCATCGACGTCTTCCCTTTCATGGTCCCGCGGCCCGGAAGCCGCCCTGCTCCTGAGTATTCCGTAATTAGCCGGCCGGCGACAGATGTATCGGCGCGGGCCGGTCTGCCTGCCGATGCAACGGGTGACTTGGCGCCGATTTCGACCGAATATCGGCGAACCACGCGCCGGCCGGGCAACCCTCGGCCCCGACGCCTTGATACGACGCCCGGGAGACCCGCATGGAAACCGCATCGCTGACGACCCTGCATCGCCATGGCCGGCCAGCCTGCAGTCCGGCCGAATGGCAGACCCGGATCGAGCTCGCCGCGCTCTATCGAGCGACCGCGCATTACCGCATGTCGGATCTCGCCAATGGCGCAATCGGCGCGCGCATCGCGGGCGAGCCCGATCATTACCTGACGCATCCCTACGGTCTCTACTGGGAGGAGATGCGCGCCTCCGATCTGGTCAAGATCGATCGCGAGGGAAAACCCGTCGAAGCTGGCAGCGCCTGGTTGAACGACGGGGCGGTCAATCTCTGCACATGGATTTTCGGCTCGCGGCCCGACGTGAATTTCTTTGTGCACGGCCACGATCTCGAAGTGATGGCGGTCGGCTCGATCGAGGACGGGCTTTTGCCGCTCAACCAGCCGGCGGTCTATCTCGGCCATCTCATGACATATATCGAGTATGAGTTCGACGAGGACGAAGCCTACGGCGAGCATTTCACGAAATCCCTCGGCCGCCACCAGATCGTCGTCAGCCGCAATCACGGCTATTACGCGCTCGGCGACACGCCAGCGGCCGCGTTCTTTCGCGCCTATTTCCTGAAACAGACCTGTGCCGCGCAGATCGCCACTCTATCGATGGGCCGCGCGCCGCATCTTCTCGATCCGCAGAAGGTCGCGCGCTATCGCGACCAGATGTATACGTCCGAGCACTATCATTATGACGGCAAGACGGAATGGCCGGGGCTCATCCGCCTGCTCGACCGCACCCAGCCCGACTATAAGGAGTGAGTGCAAAGACGGCGGGCACGCCAGCCGTCTCCGCTCGATGGTGCCAACGCTACGGCCGATAGATACCCGAGCCGAATACGTATCCGTCGTACCCCACGACCCAGCTCGATTTCTCTTCGACCAGACCGGTCAGCGGATCCTCGCGCCGATAGTCGACCCATGCGCCTTCCGCGGTCGCATCCTCGATCAGTGCCACGCCATAAGGATTGGCCGCATCGTCGATCATCGTCGTCACGTCGAGACCGATCCGCTCGAGCGAGAAGCCATGCGCCACCACCCGGTTGTCGGGACCGATCACGAAGATATAAAGATCGCGGTCGACGAATTCCGTGCTCGGCACGGTCATCGCCGCGAAGGCCGCCTCGCCCTCGGCCTGGTAGAGCGCAATCGCGCGGGCGACCAGCGCCTGCGCCTCTTCGGCGGTGCCACGTTCGGCGGCCACCGCCGGTATTGCGAGACAACCCAGCAGGATCGCCGCGGCCAGGGTCCGTGCCTTCATCTCTTCATCCTCTGGTGATTTTGCCGGCTCGCTTGGGGTCCGGCGGATTTGCTTGTGGGATATGCGCGGCCCAGACTATAGTCGCGCTTTAATGACTGCCAATCAGGATCGTCCGACGCCCCTTTTCTACCGGCGTAAGCATTTGCTGGAGATTGAAGGGCTTTCGCGAGACGAAATCGTCGGGCTTATCGATCTTTCCGAATCCTATGTCGACCAGAGCCGACGCCCCGAAAAAAGGGCGGCGTTGTTGTATGGGCGCACGGTCATCAACCTCTTCTTCGAAAACTCGACACGCACCCGCACCTCGTTCGAGTTGGCCGCCAAGCGGCTGGGTGCCGATGTCATCAGCATGTCGGTCGCGACCAGCGCCATCAAGAAGGGCGAGACGCTGATCGACACCGCCATGACCCTGAACGCGATGGGCCCCGACGTGATTGTCGTGCGCCATCCGGATTCGGGCGCGGTCAATCTGCTCTCTCAGAAAGTCGATTGCGCGGTGGTCAACGCCGGCGACGGCAGTCACGAACATCCGACCCAGGCGCTGCTCGATGCGCTTACCATCCGCCGCCGCCGCGGCCGGATCGAAGGGCTGATCGTTGCCATCTGTGGCGATATCCAGCATAGCCGCGTCGCGCGCTCGAACATTCACCTGCTGAACGCGCTGGGCGCCCGGGTGCGCGTGATCGCACCGCCGACCCTCATGCCCGGCGGCATCGAGCGGATGGGTGTCGAAGCCTTCACCGACATGCGCAAGGGCCTCGACGGCTGCGACATCGTGATGATGCTGCGGCTGCAGACCGAGCGGATGCAGGGCAGCTATGTCCCGTCCATCCGCGAATATTTCCGCTTCTTCGGTCTCGACTACGACAAGCTCGCCTCGGCCAAGCCCGATGCGCTCATCATGCATCCGGGCCCGATGAATCGCGGCGTCGAGATCGACAGCGAAGTGGCCGACGATATCGACCGCAGCGCAATCCGCGAACAGGTCGAGATGGGCGTCGCCGTGCGCATGGCCTGCCTCGACGCACTGACCCGCGCGATGCGTTCAAATATCGGCGAGGGCTGAGACGATGCCCGCCCGCGCCGCCAAGCAGCCGACCCGCCCGCTCGCCCTCGTCAATGCGCGGTTGATCGATCCGGAGACGGGGTATGACGGGCCGGGCGGCCTGGTCGCCCGCGACGGGCTGATCCTCGATTCCGGCCCTTCGATCCGGGCCGATGGGCTCGCCGCGGATTTCGAAACGATCGATTGCGCCGGCAACTGCCTCGCGCCAGGCATCGTCGATCTTCGTGTGCAACTGCGCGAACCGGGGGAGGAACATAAGGAAACGATTTCGAGCGGCACCGCCGCAGCCGCGGCCGGCGGCGTTACGTCGATGGTCTGCTTGCCGAACACCGACCCGGTGATCGACGACGTGGCGGCGGTCGAGTTCATCGCAAGGCGCGCGCGCGAGAACCGGCGCAGCAAGGTCTATTGCTATGGCGCGATCACGCGCCGCCTCGAGGGTCAGGATCTGGTCGAGTTCGGCATGCTCGCCGAGAGCGGCGCGCTGGCCTTCACCGACGGGCTGTCGGCCGTCGCCGATGCGCGCGTCATGCTGCGCGCGATGAAATATGCGACCGCCTTCGATCTGTTGATCGTGCAGCATCCGGAAGAACCCGCGCTCGCGCGCAACGGCGCGATGAATGCCGGCGAGCTCGCCACAAGGCTCGGGCTCGGTGGCATTCCGCCGGCCGCCGAAGTGATGATGATCGAACGCGATCTGCATCTCTTGGCGATGGTGCGCGGGCGCTACCATGTCGGCCATGTCTCGACGGCCTCCGCAGTCGAAACCATTCGTCGCGCGAAGGCAACCGGCGTTCCGATCACCTGCGATACCGCGCCGCATTACTTCGCGCTCGACGAAAACGAGGTCGGCGAATACCGGACCTTCGCAAAAGTTTCGCCACCGTTGCGCCGCGACAGCGATCGCGCGGCGATCGCCGAAGGCGTCGCTGACGGCACGATCGATTGCATCGCGAGCGACCATGCACCACACGACCAGGATTCGAAGCGCGTGCCCTTCGCCCATGCCGCCGCCGGCGTCATCGGTCTCGAAACCTTGCTGCCGGTCTCGCTCGAACTGATGCATCGCGGCCGGATCGATCTCGTCACATTGTTCCGCCGGCTGGCGCTGGCGCCGGCCGAGCTGATGCGCCTGCCCCAGGGCCGGCTTTGCAACGGCACGCCGGCCGATCTCGTGCTGTTCGATCCGCACGCCGCCTGGCAGGTCGACCCCGCAAAGATGCACTCGAAATCGAAGAACTCGGCCTTCGACGGACGGCCCGTCGAGGGTCGCGTGCTGCGCACGGTGGTCGACGGCCGCATCGTGTTCGAGGCGGCGGCACGCTGAGCGATGCCCGATCCGATCGCATGGACGAGTAACGGGCCGTATCTATTGGCGGCGCTGTTCGGCGGCTATCTGCTCGGCTCGATTCCGTTCGGCCTGATCCTGACGCGCCTCGCCGGGCTCGGCGACATTCGCGCGATCGGCTCGGGCAATATCGGCGCGACCAATGTGCTGCGCGCCGGCAGCAAACGCCTCGCCGCCGCGACCTTGCTGCTCGACGCCGGCAAGGGTGCCGCCGCCGTTCTGATCGCATATCATCTATGGGGCATTAACGGCGCGATGGCCGCCGGTCTCGGCGCGATGCTCGGCCATCTCTTTCCGGTCTGGCTCAAATTTCGGGGCGGCAAGGGTGTCGCGACCGGGATTGGCGTACTGCTTGGTCTCGACTGGCGGCTCGGGTTGATGGCGATCGGCTGTTGGCTTGTCGTGGCCACGGTCACGCGCTTCTCGTCGCTGGCCGCGTTGCTCGCGTTGGCGGCAACCCCGGTGCTTGCCTGGTTCCTTGTCGATCGAAGGCTCGCCGCATTCTCGCTCGTCCTCGCGCTGCTGGTCTGGATCAGCCATCGCGCCAATATCGCCCGCCTGCTGAAAGGCGATGAACCCCGCATCGGCGGCAAGAAACCGATCTGAGCGAATGGCGGTCGCATCGCGACCATGTCGGATTGTGGATACTCTCTTTAATTGTATATATATTGACACGATCCCTTTTTCGGATCAGCCTGCCGATTATGACCATGGCACCCGCCCTCTTCGATGAAACGGAACGGCTCGACAGGCTGCGCCTCGCGCGAGCCGATACCGTCGGCCCGGCCACTTATCGCCATTTGATCGAACGGTTCGGCGCAGCCGGTCCGGCGCTCGATGCCCTGCCCGATCTCGCGCGCCGTGCCGGCGGCAAGGCACGCTTGCGCATTCCCTCGCGCCGCGATGCTGAACGAGAGTTAGCAGCAGTCCGCACGCTCGGCGGCGGCATCATCATCGAAGGTGAAGAAGCTTATCCCGATTGCCTCGCCGCCATTCCCGATCCGCCGCCCCTGCTCACCTGGCGTGGCGATCTTTTGCTGCTGACCGCACCGGCGATCGCGATCGTCGGCGCGCGCAACGCCTCGGCCGGCGGGCGACGCATCGCCGAAACATTGGCGCGCGAGCTCGGCGAAACCGGGTTCGTCATCGTCTCGGGCCTTGCCCGCGGCATCGATGCTGCCGCCCATCGCGGCGCGCTCGCGACCGGCACGATTGCCGTCTTCGCCGGCGGACTCGACGTCATCTATCCGAGCGAGAACGAGGGCCTCGCATCCGAGATCGCAGCGCGCGGACTGTTGCTGGCCGAACTCGCCCCAGCCACCCAGCCGCTCGCGCGCAACTTCCCGCGCCGCAACCGGATCGTCTCGGGTCTCGCGCTCGGCACCATTGTGGTGGAAGCAGCGATCAAATCCGGCTCGCTCACCACTGCCCGGCTCGCGCTTGAACAGGGGCGCGAGGTGCTCGCGGTGCCGGGATCGCCTCTCGATTCCCGCTGCCGGGGCACCAATCGCCTCCTTCGCGAGGGGGCGGTTCTGGTCGAGGAAACGGCCGATGTGGTTGAAGCGATCGGACCCTTGGCCGCCCTCAGGCCCCTTCAACCCCGCCCGGAAGAGCCGGAACTAGCCATTCCGTCTACCCCGCAACTTATTGAACAGTCACAGGAAATTATCGCCGCCACCCTGCTCGAACGGCTGGGGGCGAGCCCGGTCCCGGTTGACGAGCTGATCCGGCAATGCTCATTCTCTGCGCCCGTTGTGCGCACCATGTTGCTGGAACTGGAGCTCGCCGGCCGTCTCGAACGCCATCCGGGCGATGCGGTCTCGATGCTTCCAGCCTGAAAGACAGGGCGCTTGCGAGGGCCGGCAGAGCCGCCGGCCTAGCCCCACACAGGATCGGAAGTGTTGATGAACGTCGTCGTCGTCGAGTCGCCCTCCAAGGCCAAGACGATCGGAAAGTATCTCGGCCCCGAATACCGGGTGCTGGCGAGCTTTGGTCATGTGCGCGATCTGCCGGCCAAAGATGGATCGGTGCGCCCGGACGAAGATTTCGCGATGTCATGGATCGTCGACGAACGCGGCGACAAGCGGATCGACGACATCGCCAAGGCGCTGAAGACCGCCGATCGGCTAATCCTCGCGACCGACCCGGACCGCGAAGGCGAGGCGATCTCCTGGCATATCTGCGAAGCGCTGCGGGAACGCGGGGCGCTCAAATCGAAACCGGTCGAGCGCGTCGTGTTCAACGAGATCACACGCCGTGCCGTGCAGGAGGCGATGCTTCATCCGCGCGAGCTCGACAACGAACTGGTCGATGCCTACCGCGCCCGCCGCGCCCTCGACTATCTGGTCGGATTCACTTTGTCGCCGGTGCTCTGGCGCAAGCTGCCGGGCAGCCGCTCCGCCGGCCGCGTACAGTCGGTCGCGCTGCGTCTCATCTCCGAGCGCGAAGCCGAGATCGAAGCCTTCCGACCCCGCGAATACTGGTCGGTCGCTGCCGACCTTGCGGCCGCAGATGGAACCGCGTTCGAGGCGCGCCTCACCCATCTCGATGGCAAGAAACTCGACAAGTTCGATCTTGCCAACCAGGAAGCGGCCGACCGCGCCGTCAATGCAATCCGCGGCGCCGCGCCTTTCTCGGTCTCCAATGTCGAACGCAAGACCATCCGCCGCAACCCGGCGGCACCCTTCACCACGTCGACCTTGCAGCAGGAAGCCTCGCGCAAGCTCGGCTTCGGTGCGACCCGCACCATGCGCCTCGCGCAACGGCTCTATGAAGGTGTCGATATCGACGGCGAAACCGTTGGCCTCATTACCTATATGCGAACCGATGGCGTGCAGATCGCCGGCGAAGCGCTCGCCGCGACGCGCGAGCTGATCGGCGCCCGGCACGGCAAGCAATATCTGCCGGAACGCGCCCGCGAGTATCGCGCGACGGCGAAGAACGCGCAGGAAGCGCATGAGGCGATCCGCCCGACCGACGTGACGCGCTCGCCCGATCGTATCGCGCGCTTGCTCGAACGCGACGAGGCGCGGCTCTATGAATTGATCTGGAAGCGGCTGGTCGCAAGCCAGATGGAAAGCGCCGTCTTCGATCAGGTCGCGGTCGATATCGACGGCGCATCGGGCGTCACTTTGCGGGCGAACGGATCGGTCCTCAAGTTCGACGGATTTCTCACGCTCTATCGCGAGGACGAGGACGATCCTTCCGAGGACGAGGCCGAAGGCGGCCGCTTGCCCGATCTCAACAAGGGCGACCGTCCGGCTCTGTCGGACGTGCGGCCGGAGCAGCATTTCACCCAGCCGCCGCCGCGTTATTCCGAAGCGAGCCTGGTCAAGAAGCTCGAGGAGCTGGGCATCGGCCGGCCGTCGACCTATGCGTCGATCATCCAGGTGCTGCAGGACCGCAATTATGTGCGCATCGACAAGAAGCGTTTCATCCCCGAAGACCGCGGTCGCCTGGTCGTCGCGTTCCTGACCGAGTACTTCCAGCGCTATGTCGAATACGGGTTCACCGCCGATCTCGAATCGCAGCTCGACGACATTTCCGGCGGCCGCATTAACTGGAAGCAGGTGCTGCGCGATTTCTGGGATGCATTCCACACGGCAGTCGAAGGCACGCGCGAACTCACCATCACCCAGGTGATCGACGCGCTTGACCAGGCGCTCGGGCCGCATTTCTTTCCGGAGCGGGTCGGCGACGGACCCGACCCGCGCGTCTGTCCCGGTTGCGGCAAAGGTCGGCTCAGCCTGAAGCTCGGCAAGTTCGGCGCCTTCATCGGCTGTTCGCAATATCCGGAATGCCGCTTCACGCGGCCGCTCGCGCCGATCGATCCGAACGGCGGCGAAATGGAATCCGGACCGAAAGAACTCGGCAAGGATCCGGCGACCGGCAATGTCGTGACGATGCGCAAGGGGCCGTACGGCATCTATGTGCAGCTCGGCGAGACCTCGCCCGAGAAGGGTGCGGAGAAACCGAAGCGCGTGTCGCTGCCGCCCAATCTGACGCCCGACGATATCGACCTCGATACCGCCCGCGCGCTGCTCGCACTACCGCGCGAAATCGGCACACACCCGGAAAGCGGCGAACCGATCGTTGCCGGGATCGGCCGGTTCGGTCCCTATCTCAAGCATGGTCCCAAATACAAGACGCTGCCGAAGGACGAGAACATCCTGGCGGTTGGCATCAACCGCGCGGTCGATCTGCTGGCGCAGCCCGGTGGCGGTCGCGGCGGACGCGGCCCCGCGGCGCCGGCAAAGACCATCGGCAATCATCCCGAGGACGGCAAGCCGGTCACGCTGCATGAAGGGCGCTACGGCCCCTATGTGAAGCACGGCAAGGTGAACGCGACTCTGCCGCGCGATGTAACGCCCGACAGCGTGACCCTCGACGAAGCGGTCCGGCTCGTCGCCGAACGGGCGGCGCGCCAGCCCGGCGGCAAGGGCGGTGGACGCGGTCGGGGCGGCGCCCGGTCCAAGGCGAAGTCGGCCGGCAAATCGGCGACGGCACCGAAAACCAGGACCAAAGCCAAAACGAAGACCAAGGCAAAGACCAAAACGAAGGCTGCCGCCAAGACCAAAAGCGCCGCCGGCGCATCGCGAAAGAAGCTTGATCCCGCTGCCGCTGGCAGCGGCGACGGCAACGGCGGTGGCGGCGGTGCCGACTGATCTTTCCGTTGTGCTAGGGTTGACGTCTTCCGCCGACGACCGACATGAACAGGGAGACGATGATCCGATGACTGCCGATCCGCATGCCAGCCGCCCCGCAGCCCGGCCGACCGTTCAGGTCGACAATGAACGCGTGAAGGTGACCGAATGGCGCTTCGCCCCGGGCGAAGCGACCGGCTGGCATCGTCACGGCTACGACTATGTCGTGGTGCCGATGACCTCGGGCCAGCTCCTGCTGTTCGACGGCAAGGAAGAACGCCTCGCCGATCTCAAGGCCGGCGCTTCTTATTACCGGCCGATCGGGGTCGAGCATAATGTGATCAATCCCAACGAGCATGATTTCGTCTTCGTCGAAATCGAGTTCAAGACCGTAGCCGGCGGCTGATCCGGGCGTGGCGAAACGCACCAAGACCAAACCGTCGTTTCCGACGCGCGAACAGATCCTCGAATTCATCCGCGGCAGCGAGACCCCGGTCGGCAAGCGCGAGATCGCGCGCGCCTTCCACATTACCGGCGCCGATCGCATCCCCTTAAAGGCGCTGCTCAAGGATCTTCGCGAGGACGGTCAGCTCGAACGCGGGCGCGGCCGGCGCCATGCGCCGCCCGAGACGCTGCCTGAGGTTGCGGTCCTGCTCATCGTCGGGCCCGATGCCGATGGCGAGTTGCGGGCCGAACCTTACAACTGGCCCGAGGACAAGCCGGCGCCCGCGATCTACGTCGCGCCGGACAAGAAAAACACGGCGCAGCTTGCAGCCGGCGATCGCGTCCTCGCGCGGCTCTCGCGCCAGGACGACGTCTACGAAGCGCGGATCATCCGCCAACTCGTCGGGCAGCCGCGCGAGATCGTCGGCGTTTACGTACGCGATCCGGCCGGTGGCGGCGGCTGGCTGAAACCGACCGACCGGCGGGTCAAGGCCGAGCACCGGATCGAGGAGCGTCACGCATCGGGGGCGAAGCCCGGCGATCTGGTTGCGGTCGAACCGCTGCATACCCATCGCGATGGGCGACTGCAGGGCCGCGTCATAGACATTCTCGGCCGCATCGGTGACGCAAAGATCGCGAGCCTGATTTCGATCCACGAGCATGAAATCCCGCACGAGTTTCCGTCTGAAGCATCGCGCGAGGCGGAAGCCGCGAAACCGATACGCACGCTCGGCGAGCGTACCGATTTTCGGGACTGGCCGCTGGTGACCATCGACGGGGAAGATGCACGCGATTTCGACGATGCGGTTTGGGCGGAACGCGATGGTGAGCCGGGCAATCCGGGCGGCTGGCACATACTGGTCGCGATCGCCGATGTCGCGCATTACGTCCGCGCCGCCAGCGCGCTCGACCGCGAGGCGGAGAAGCGCGGCAATTCGGTCTATTTTCCCGACCGCGTCGTGCCGATGCTGCCGGAAGCGCTGTCGAACAATCTCTGCTCGCTGCGCCCGAACGAGGATCGCGCCTGCCTCGCCGCGGAAATGTGGATCGACACCTCGGGCCGCGTGAAGCGTCACAGATTTCATCGCGGACTGATGCGGTCAGTCGCGCGCCTTACCTACGAACAGGTTCAGCAGGCGAAAGACGGGACGCCCGACGATGCCGTGCAGCCTCTGATGAAAGCGGTGATCGAGCCGCTCTATGGCGCGTTCGCTTCGCTGCGCGCAGCACGGCGCAAGCGCGGCACGCTCGATCTCGAAATGACCGAACGCAAGGTCATCCTCGACCCGGAAGGACGCGTCCAGCGCATCGAACCGCGGCGCACGATGGACAGCCATCGTCTGATCGAGGAGTTCATGATCTCGGCCAATGTGGCGGCGGCGGAAGCGCTCGAACGCAAGCAGCAACCCGTTATGTATCGCGTTCATCCAGAGCCGGATCAGGTCAAGATCGATGCGCTGCGCGAGTTTCTCGAACCGCTCGGAATCGGATTTGCCAAAGGCCAGGTCATTCACACGCGGCTGTTTACCCAGATTCTGGATCGCGCGAAGGAGACACCTTATGCGGCGGTGGTGAACGAGCTGGTGCTGCGAAGCCAGATGCAGGCGACCTATAGCCCGCAGAATGTTGGGCATTTCGGTCTCGCCTTGCCGCGCTATGCCCATTTCACGTCGCCGATCCGGCGATACTCCGATCTGCTCGTGCATCGGGCGTTGATCGATGCGTTCAAACTCGGCCCGGACGGATTGCCGCCCGGGGCGGCCGGCGCCTTCGCGCGGATCGGCGAAAACATCTCGGCGACCGAAAGACGGGCCGCCGCCGCCGAACGCGATGCGGTCGATCGCTATACCGCCGCCTATCTCTCGGCCCAACGAGGGCAGACGCTGGCCGGCCGGATCAACGGCGTCACCCGGTTCGGTCTCTTTGTCACGCTGCTCGACAGCGGCGGTTCGGGCCTGGTGCCGATCTCGACGTTGCCGTCGGACTTCTACGAGCATGACGAACGGGCACACCGCCTGCGCGGCCAGCGCTGGGGGCGGGAGTTCGTGCTCGGCGAACCGGTCTGGGCGAAGATCATCGAGGCCGATCCGATCACCGGCGGGCTGATCCTGCATCTGGTGGTCGATGACCAGGATGTTCCGGCCCGCCCGGGAGGGGCCGGGCGCGGTCCGGCCCGCTCGGCACAGGGTCTGAAGGATCCCCCGCGCGGTCGGAATGCGACATCGCCCGGCAAACCCCAGACAGGCAGCAAAGCGGCGGGCCGCAAACCGGCGGGCGGAAAATCGGCAGGCAGCAAACCTGCGGGCGGCACGCCGAAAGGCGTCCGACCGGGCAAGGTCAAGCGCCGGGCCCCTATGCGGAAGAAGCGAAGCCGCTGACGCAAATAAACCCTGCTGTGTCATTGTTTCCGGCCCGATTACGGGATAAAGATTGCGACCGATGGCGCCGGGGGATTCGTAAAAGGCGCCCGGATACCGCAACGACGATCAGATGAGAGAACGGCGCACGATCCTCCGTCTCGCGAGCTTTGCTGTGTTTGCGCTGATGACGGCGGCCTGTACGGGCACGCCCAATCCCAGTGTGGCCGAAGAGACCGACCGGCAGATTCGCGACATGATGGTCGCGGGTTACAGCGATATCGATTCCGTCTACATCGATGAGAAGGATCTCGGAGAACTCGCCTTCTCCAGCCTCGAACAACTTTCGCTGCTCGATCCATCCGTCGCACTGCGCCATGACGGCTCGCAGATCTCGCTGCTGGTCGACGGCAATGTGATGGCGATCTTCGAGACGCCGGATGCGCACGCGGCAGCCGAATGGGGCGTGCTCACCGCCGGCTATATCGATGTCGCGTTGCGCTCGTCCGACGCGCTGCGCCAGATCGACGACGAGAAACTCTACGAAACGCTCTTCCAGGGCATCGTCACGCGGCTCGATGCGTTCTCGCGATACGCAGGCGCCCAGCGGGCATCGGAAAATCGTGCGTCGCGCGAAGGCTTCGGCGGCGTCGGCGTGCGCATCGCCGTCGAGGAAGAGAAAGTTCGGGTCATCTCGGTCATGCACTACACGCCAGCCGAACGCGCCGGTGTCGTGGCGGACGATATCATCACGCATATCGACGGATTGACGGTCGACGGCATGACGCTCGATCAGATCGTGCAGAAGCTGCGCGGCCCGGTCGACAGCCGCGTGATCCTGACCCTGCTCCGCGGCGAGGCAACCGAACCGATTTTGGTGGCGCTCAAGCGCGACCACGTCGTTCCCGAAACAGTGGTCTACGAGCGCGACGGCGATATCGCGATTTTTCGCATCTACGGTTTCAACGCCGAAACCTCGGAGACATTTGAGCGAGAACTGGAGCGGGCGCGCGATGAGATCGGTTCCGGCATCAGCGGCTACGTGCTCGATCTGCGCAACAATCCCGGCGGGCTGCTCGACCAGGCGGTCGAGGTGGCCGATCTCATGCTCGAGGAAGGCCGCATCGTCTCGACGCACGGGCGCCATCCCGACAGCCATCAATATTTCGAGGCAACCAGCGGCGATGAAACCGACGGCAAGCCGATCATCGTACTGATCAACGGCAATTCCGCATCGGCCTCCGAGATCGTGGCGGCCGCGCTACAGGATACCGGGCGTGCCGTCGTCGTCGGCAGCAACTCTTACGGCAAGGGCACCGTGCAGACCGTGTTGCGCCTGCCGAACGACGGCGAGCTGACATTGACCTGGGCGCGCTTCCACGCGCCGTCCGGTTACACGCTGAACGATCTTGGCGTGCTGCCGACCATCTGTACGGCCGACGAGAACATCGACCCGGCCGCGCTGATCGCCCTGCTCGGCAGCGACAAATTGCCCCCGATACCGACGGTGTGGCGCAACTCGGTCACGCCGGGCGACACGGTGGGGCTCCAGGCGCTGCGCGAAACCTGCCCGCTGCGCCGCGCCGACCAGCCGGCCGATCTCGAACTTGCGATCGACCTGCTTCACAACCCCGCGCTCTATCGCCGCGCGATCCAGCTCACCGGCGAGCCGACGCTGACCGTGTCGAGCGAACCGCAGCTTCCCGAAGCGACGCAGCCCTGAAGGTTTCGAGGATGAAACCGGTGCGCCCCGTGGATGCGGCCGGGCTCGTCCTGATGCGCGAGGGTTCCGACGGACCCGAGGTGCTGATGGGACGGCGCCATCGGCGCGCCAGCTTCCTGCCCGACATCTATGTGTTCCCCGGCGGCCGGGTCGATCCCGGCGACATGGTGCCATCCGGGTATCCCGAAGAGATCGCCAACGGCCTCGCCGGCCAGCTCGCGATCGGGCATAGCCGCCGCAATCCAATGCCGCTGCTGCGCGCGGCGATCCGGGAAACCTTCGAGGAAACCGGCCTCCTGGTGACCGGTCCCGACCTTCACCCCACCCCCGCCCGCCTGCCGGCGCAGCCGATCTGGCGCGCCTTTGCCGATGCGGGGCGGCGCCCGGCCTTCGAGCGCATGGACTATATCTGCCGGGCGATCACCCCGACCGCCTCGCCGCGGCGCTTCAACACCCGATTCTTCCTCGCCCGGGACGCCGCTTACGCCGGCAGCCTGGCCGGCGACGGCGAGCTGGTCGACCTCGCCTGGCGGCCGGTCACGGCGATGTGGTCCATGGCTTTGGTCGATGTGACCGAGCATGTGCTGCGCGAGGCGTTAACGCGCTGGAACGAAAAGACTTCTTTGGGCAGCCGGCCGGCTTCGTTGTTCTGCTATGTGGGCGAGACCGCGCGGGTTCTCGGGCGCGGCAGCAAGGGATAGGGCCCGGCGGCCGGGTTACCGCCCCCTGCTTGACTTCGCGGCCGGTGCGGCTATGTTCCGCGCCCTGATGCAAACGGCGCCCCCGGGGCGCCCCGGGCCGCTCCGGCGGCCGGAATCTCCCAATTCGAGGCGACCATGGCGAAGGCGGCTTCCATCCTGATCAAGCTCGTGAGCTCGGCCGATACCGGGTTCTATTACGTCACGCGCAAGAACCCGCGGACGTCGACCGAGAAGATCCAGCTCAAGAAGTACGATCCGGTCGCGCGGAAGCACGTGGTCTTCAAGGAATCGAAGATCAAATAGCTGAACCCGCTTCAGCCTCCAGATCATAAGGCCGCCGTAAACCGGCGGCCTTTTTCGTGGGACAAGCCGTCTCTGCGCGCCCGCGGCGCCGATACCGCGCCGGTTGCGAATCCGCTACGATTCGTCCCCGCGACGGTACAAACCGGATGAACGACACCCACTCGCGCCTGCGCATCGGCATCGATCTCGGCGGCACCAAGATCGAGGGCATTCTGCTCGACCGAAACGGCGCAATGCTCGCGCAGCGCCGCGTGCCGACGCCGGCCGGCGATTATGCGGCGACACTCGATACCGTCGCGTTGCTGGTCGATGCGCTCGAACAGGCGATGCCGGGCCGAGCGAGCATCGGCGTCGGCA
>JAWXBK010000078.1:0-12834 GCA_034439975.1 Rhodospirillaceae bacterium
ACCAGCCGATCCCCGGCTCGACCTTATGGCCGTTGATCTTGAACGAGAAATCGATCGGCGAATGGGTTGCCTTGACCGACGGCACCGACAAGGTCGGGCACAGCAGGATGCGGTTGCGCTCGAGGAAGGGCTGCAGTTTCGCGTACATCTCGGTGCGGATGAGCAGCCCGTCCGTGTAGCGCAGATGCTTCGCTTTCGCGAGCCGCTTGGGCCGATAGAGGATGTACTTGGAAAGCATCCCGCGTTGCTTGGCGGTCATATCCTGTGGCCGTACGAAGCCGAGTTCGCGCGACTGCACGAGAAATGCAAGCACCGTCCGTTCGTCCCAGCCGAGATCGATCTCCTCGATCGTGCACCCCATGTCGCGGAAGGCGTCGAGCGCGGCGCGCACCGCCTTCGCGACTTCGGGGACCACCTGGTAGAATCCGAGGTCGGGCGAGAAAGCGACCTTCCAACCCTTGAGCGGCTTGAACGACGCCGGAATCTGCGGGCGTCCGGGCAACGAAGTCGGATCGACCGGATCGGGCCCGGCCATCACGCCATACATGAGGGCCGCGTCCGCGACGGTGCGCGTGATCGGGCCGTGCGACACATGGTCGTTGAGATTGCCCGGCGGCAGCATCGGCACGCGGCCGACCGGCGGCTTGTAGCCGAAAACGCCGCAACAGGAGGAGGGTACGCGGATCGAACCGGCGAAATCGCCGCCATCGGAGAGAACCGTCATGCCGGCCGCGACCGCCGCGGCACCGCCGCCCGTCGAGCCGCCGGGCGCATAGCGCGTGTTCCACGGGTTGCGCGTCACGCCCCAGAGTTCCGAATGGGTGACCGTCGCCGACGCGAATTCCGGGGTCGTCGAGCGGGCAAGCGGGATTGTACCGGCGCGCAACAGCCGGTCGACAAAGGGCTGGCTGACCGTGTCGACATGATTTTCGTAGAGGCGCGATCCGTGCGTGGTGATCTCGCCCTTCATTTCATGCTGGTCCTTGATGAGGACCGGCACGCCTTCGAGCTTGCGCGCCTTGCCGGCGCCATAACGCTGCTCCGCCTGGCGCGCCTGATCGCGCGCCCGATCGAAGAACGTGTAAGTGAGCGCGTTGATCTTGGGATTTATCCGCTCGCAGCGCGCGATCAGCGCGTCGACCAGCTCGACCGGGGACAGCGTTTTCTTTCGAAACGCGGCGATCGCGTCGGTTGCGGATATGTAGCAAAGATCGTCGGCCATGCGTGCCCGTCCCCCCGCTGTCATGCGGGCCGAGCCTAGCCCGCCAGCCCCCGCGCGGCCAAGCCGGCGCCCGGATGCTGTCCGGTAGCGCCGGCAATGCGGCGGTTCAGTCGATTCCGTGGCGCTGGCGCCAGTCGACCGGCGAGAGCACGTAACAGACCCGCGCCTTTTCGCCCTCGTAACGCAGCGGCGTGTTTTCGGGGATCCAGATCAGATCGCCGGGTTTTGCGTCGAACACCGCCTCGCCGACGCGCAGGCGGAAGTTACCTTCGAGGACCACGATCACCTCGTCATAGAGCACGGTCCATTCGATCGAACAGCCATCGAAGGTCGCAATGCCCGCGCCCATCGAACGGCTGATCTCCGGTCCGACCAGGCGAGAGATGCGCGCTTCGCCCGGCGGTCCGCCATAGGTGACGAATTTCATATCCGTTGCCTTGTAGTGACGGACCTCGGTCATGACGGTTCCTCCGTTCGATGAATGGACACTTTGTCGAGAGCAGGCGGTCGCCGCCTGAGATAGCTGAGCAGGATGCCGGCACAGACCAGCAGGCCGCCAGCAAGATGCCACCAGGTCGGCGGGTGGCCGAGGGCGGCGCTCAGCCCGATCGCCACCACCGGTACCAGGTTCATGTAGAGGCTCGGAATGACGATGCCGAATTGCCTGATGCCGTGGTTCCACAAGAGGATGCCGAGGAACAGGCAGGCGAACGCCATCCAAACGACGATCAGCACATCGGTCCAGTCGCGCGGCGCGGCCGGCGGCAGATCGGCGAAGCCGAGCGCACCGGCGACGAGGTAGACGATCATAATGATCGCGGCGCCGGGTATCAGCGTCAGCCCGGTGATGCGGATCTGGTTCATGCCCGCGAGCCAGCGCTGGGCGGCCAGCGAGTACCAACTCCACATCACCATCGCGAGGATGATCAACGGTTCGCCCCCGGTTAGACCGAGACCGCCTTCTCTCGGGTCGTAGGTCGCGATGATCGCGCCCAGAACGGTGAGGACAATGGACGGCAGCAGGCGACGGTCGAAGGGAATGCCAAACCCGACCCGGCCGACCAGGGCGCTGACCACGGGCGCGGAGGACGAAAGAATCGCCGCGGTGGCGGGATGGCAGAGATAGACGCCAATCGTGAACAACGGCGAGAACATGCCGTAGCCGAAGACGGCGAGGTAGAGAAGGCGCAAATAGGGCAGTCCCGGCGGCAGCAGCCGGCCGCGTTGCACGATCAGAAGCACCACTACGAACATTGGGATCGCCACGAGATAGCGCGACGCCGACAGGAAAAGCGGGTCCCAGAGCGGCAGCAAAACCACCAGCGAGGGAATCATGGTGCCCACCAACAGGGCCATGAGGACCATGCCGAGATAATCGATGACGGGGGCGCGCGGCGACATGCGGGATCGGTCCGTAGGCGGGGTAAGCGGGGTAAAGGCGGGCGATGTTGCAGCGGGGGCGTGACTCCGTCAATAAATGACCGGCCCACAACCTGCCGGGAATGACATGGCCTACGAAACGATCCTCTACGAGCAGAAAGGTCCGATCGGCATTCTCACGCTGAACCGGCCCGATCGGCTGAATGCAATCAATCAGGAGATGGTCGGCGAGGTCTTCGACCTGTTCGACCGGATCGAAGCCGATGACAGCGTGCGCGCCATCGTCGTGACTGGTGCCGGACGGGCCTTCTCGGCCGGGTTCGATCTCAAGGCGGCATTCGACCGGCCTTGGGGAACGGTCGAGGCGGTAACCTACTATCTCAAGCGTGACCTCGATTTCATCATGCGGTTCTGGAACAGCCCCAAGCCGACCATTGCGGCGGTCAAGGGCTATGCGATCGCCGGCGCCTGCGAACTCGCGATTGCCTGCGATGTAACCGTTGCCGCGGAAGGCACGCGCTTCGGCGAACCGGAGCTGCGCTTCGGCAGCGGCATCATCGCGCTCATCATGCCGTGGCTGACGGGCCCCAAGAAGGCCAAGGAATGGATTTTGACCGGCAACGACGCGATCGATGCCGCGGAAGCGCTCGATTGGGGTCTCGTCAATCATGTCGTGCCGGTCGGACAGGAGATGGCGAAGGCCATGGAGATTGCGCGCCAGATCGCGGTCAACGATCCGGTGAAGGTCGCAATGACCAAGCGTGCGATCAACAGGACCTATGAGATCATGGGTATGCGCGATGCGCTGGAAACCGGTCTCGACACCGACATCCAGATCGAAAGCCTGGAAACGCCCGAAGGTAAGGAATTCAAGAAGATCAGCCGCGAGCAGGGACTGAAGGCGGCGCTCGCGTGGCGCGACGACCGATTCAAGAAAATGAACGAGGATGCGTAATGGCCGAAAACTTCCAGACGATCGTTTATGAAACCAAGGGGCCCGTCGGCATCCTGACGCTCAACCGGCCCGATCGGCTCAATGCGCTGGCGCCGGAGCTGGTGGAAGAGGTCGGTCGCTGTCTCGATGCGGTCGAAAAGGACGACGAGATTCGCGCGCTGATCCTGACTGGTGCCGGCCGCGCGTTCTCGGCCGGTTTCGACCTCAAGGAAGAGGCGGGCAAACCCTGGGGCACGGTCGATGTCGTGAAACCGATCCTCGAGCGGTGCTTTGCCTTCATCGTTCGCTTCTGGCACTTCCCGAAGCCGACGATTTCCGCGGTCAACGGCTACGCGCTGGCCGGGGGATGCGAACTCGCGCTCTGCTGTGACATGACGATCATGGCGGAGGAAGCGTTCCTCGGCGAGCCGGAGCTGCGTTTCGGCAGCGGCATCGTCGCCCTCATCATGCCCTGGCTGATCGGGCCGAAGAAGGCGAAGGAATGGATTCTGACCGGCGAGGATCGCATCGACGCGCAGCAGGCTTTGCAATGGGGCCTCGTCAACCGCGTCGTGCCGCGCGACCAGCTCATGGCGACCTCGCTGAAGCTCGCACGAGAGATTGCGATCAACGACCGGATCAAGGTCGGCATGACCAAGCAGGCGATCAATCGGACCTATAGTTTCATGGGTTTCGAGGCGGCGATGCGGATGGGGCACGATATCGACATCCAGATCGAGGCCTATCCGACGGAAGACAGCAAGACCTTCCGTCGCATGATGCACGAACAGGGGCTCAAGGCGGCGATCGCATGGCGCGATGCGCGGTTCCGCGAGCTCGAAAAGGACGACAAAAAATAGGCGTTACCGACGAGGGAGACGAACATGGACAATATGGCGCCGCTGCACCCGATCGATTCGTCGATCATTCCACGCTTTGCCGACGTTGCGACCTTCATGCGTACGCCGCGGGTCGATATCGATGTCGGCCTCGACATCGCGCTCGTTGGCATTCCTTATGACATGGGTTCGACCAACCGGGCCGGGCCGCGGCACGGACCGGCCCAGGTGCGCGAGATGTCGCGCCTCATCCGCCAGGTCAATCCGACCACGCATGTGGCACCGTTCCGCGATTGCCGTGTCGGCGATGTGGGCGACGTGCCGATCAATCCGCTCGATCCGGTCGGTGCGATCGACAGCATCACGAATTTCTTTGCGAATATTCATAGAACAGGGGCGGCGACGGTCGCCTGCGGCGGCGACCACACGGTCACCTTGCCGATCATGCGCGGCATCGTGAAGGACGGACCGGTCGGCTGCGTGCATTTCGATGCGCATGCCGACACGCTCGACGAACTGCTCGGTTCGCGCATCAACCATGCGACGCCGTTTCGTCGCGCGGTCGAAGAGGGCATCATCGACCCCAAGCGGACGCTACAGATCGGACTCCGCGGCACGCGCTATAGCGATGAAGACATCCAGTATGGGTACGATGTCGGCATGCGCATCATCACGATGGACGATTTCGACGAGCTCGGTCGCAAGGGCACGATTGCCGAAATCCTTCGCGTGGTCGGAGATAAGCCTACCTATGTCACTTTCGATATCGACGGCCTCGATCCGGTCTATGCGCCGGGGACCGGCGCGCCGGAGCCGGGCGGACTGTCGATGCGGGATGCCCAGGTCATCCTGCGCGGCATCACCGGCATCGATGCGATCGGGGGCGATATGTGCGAAGTCTCGCCGCCGCTCGATCCGTCCGGGCATACCGCTCTCAGCGGGGCCAATCTCATGTTCGAGATTCTCTGCCTGGTCGGTCACGCACGGGTGCAGCGCCAGAAAGCGCGTCGTTAAGGCCTTCGGGTCGTGCCGCGTCTCAGGTCGTCGTTTCCGGCGGCCGGACGCGGCGCAGCCCGAGATGCCGCTCCTGGTACGAGATGTAAAGGCCGCTCGCGACCACGATCGCAATACCGGTCCAGGTCATGGCGTCGGGGAAGTCGCCGAACAGGAAAAGCCCGATGAGCGTCGCCGTGATGAGCTCGGCATAGCTGAACGGCGCCAGCAGCGAGGCCTCAGCCTGCTCGTAGGCGAGAATCAGCATCCAGTGACAGAACGCGGCCGACGCGCCCATGAACACCATGAGCCCGATATCGGCGAGGTCGGGCATCCGCCAGAAAAACGGCACGATCGCACTCATCACGACGACGCCGACGATCGAGGTGTAGAGAAGGGCGATGGCCGAGGGCACCGCGCGCGCGATGCGCCGAGTCTGCATGGCGTAGCCGGCAATCATCACGCCCGTTGCGATGCCGAACAAAGACGCCCATTCGAACACGCCTACGCCGGGGCGCAGGATCACCAGCGCGCCGATGAATCCGATGGTGGCGGCCGTAATGCGCCGGACACTGATCCGTTCGCCGAGCACGAAAGGCGAGGTCACAGTGACGACGAGGGGCGCGGTGAACGAAAGTGCCAGCACGTCGACCAGCGGAAGATAATAGAGACCGGCAAAGAAGGTCAGTGTACCGCCAAGCAGAAACAAAGCGCGCAAGAGTTGGCCCGCCGGATTCGGCGGCACCAGCGCGCGCAGCGGATAGCGCAACAGCACGAGCGGCAGCAGGACCAGCAGATGGAACATGTAACGCGCCCAGGTCACCTGCAGGACGGGATAGGTCTCGCTCAGCAGCTTGGCCGTGCCGTCCATGAACGGAAAGATCAGCGTCGCAACGAGCACCATGCCGATCGCCCGGACCAGACGATCGCCCTCGCGCTGGCCCTGACCTGGCGACATGAAAAGCCCCGTTTCGCCTCGTTGCCAGCTTCTCTTAGCAGGGCAGCTGCGCCCCGATAAGGCTGAGCAGCGCATGGCTGCCCCGCCGGCCACGACGGCGTCGGGTCACCTCAATCGGGAAATCGGGAGGGCGCTAAACGGGATAAGGCGGGCGGTCGAGCCCCTTGGGCGAGAGCGTGAAGATCTCGTACCCGTCCTCGGTCACCGCAACCGTGTGTTCGAACTGCGCCGAGAGCGAACGATCGCGCGTCACCGCGGTCCAACCGTCCTCGAGGATCTTCACCTCGTAGCGGCCGGCATTCACCATCGGCTCGATCGTGAAGAACATGCCGGCGCGCAGGCGCGGGCCGGTGCCCGGCCGCCCGTAATGCAGGACCGACGGCGCATCGTGAAACACCTGGCCGATGCCGTGCCCGCAGAAATCCCGTACCACCGAGAACCGCGCATTTTCCGCATGCTCCTGCACCGCATGACCGAGATCGCCCAGCGTCACGCCCGGGTTGATCATTTCGATTGCGTGCATCATCGCTTCATAGGTGACGTCGATCAGCCGCGTCGCCTTCACGCCGACTTTGCCGACCGTGTACATGCGGCTGGTATCGCCGTGCCAGCCATCGACGATCACCGTCACGTCGACATTGATGATGTCGCCGGACTGCAGCTTCTTGTCGCCCGGAATGCCGTGACAGACGACATGGTTGATCGAGGTGCAGATCGATTTCGGGAAGCCGCGATAATTGAGCGGCGCGGGAATGGCGCCGTGGCCGACGATGTAGTCGTGGCAGATCCGGTCGAGCTCGCCCGTTGTGACGCCGGGCTCGACATGCGGCGTGATCATGTCGAGGGTCTCCGCCGCCAGTCGCCCGGCCCGGCGCATGCCTTCGAAGCCCGCCGCATCGTGAATCTTGATGCGGCGATGCTCGGGATTCCAGTCATGGGCCATGTCGTTGGATGGCATCTTCGTTCTTTTGGGGTTGGCGGCCGGTCGTTGGATCCCAAATAAAGGCGTTACGGGCATTTTTGCAAGGCGCCCGTTGCCCGGCCGCGAATCCTGCCGCCGTTGCGGGATTGCCACTGGCCCCTGTCGCGGGGCAAGGTATCTGTTGCGAATCTGCGGTTCCGCCATTCCCGGTGCTGAAAATCGAGACCATGACCAAGATTGCATCCACGCTCTTTCTCGTACTCCTGATCGCCGGCTGCTATCAGCCCGATGAGACCCGCGCGGTTTCCTGGACGAAGCCCGACGCCACCCAGGACATCATCTACGACGATCTGGCTTCCTGCCGCGAACAGGCAAGCGCCATGATCGAGCGCGACGCGGCCATCGATTCGGACATCGACGCCGGCATGACGTCCGCCGATCCGGATTCGACCGCCCTCGATCTCGAACGGAATATGGATGCCTCCGGCTCCGAGAAGCGCTTTCGGCGTCTGATCAACGACTGCATGCGCGGCCGGGGCTACGCTCTG
Organism: Rhodospirillaceae bacterium; assembly: GCA_034439975.1. Classification (GTDB taxonomy): domain Bacteria; phylum Pseudomonadota; class Alphaproteobacteria; order Dongiales; family Dongiaceae; genus JAWXBK01. The sequence goes on from JAWXBK010000078.1 coordinate 7,797, forward strand.
GCCGACGGCGAATAAGGCGGACTGAAACCGGTCGAAGAAGGGACTTCGGCAATGCCGGCCCGAAACAACGTCACTGCTGCCGTGCTGATCATCGGCAATGAAATCCTCTCCGGCCGCACCCAGGACGTCAATCTCAACTGGCTGGCGAAAGAGCTGACCGAGCTCGGCATCCGCCTGCGTGAAGCGCGGGTCGTGTCCGATGTCGAAGGGGAGATCGTTGCTGCGGTCAACGAGCTGCGCAGCCGGTACGATTATGTGTTCACGACCGGCGGCATCGGCCCGACCCATGACGACATCACGTCGGCCAGTATCGCGAAGGCGTTCGGCTTGCCCTGGGTGCGCCATCCCGATGCGGTGAAGATCCTCGAGGCGCAATACGAGCCGGGTCAGCTCAACGAAGCGCGGCTGCGCATGGCGACGATGCCGGAAGGTGCGGAGCTGGTCGACAATCCCGTCTCCGGCGCGCCGGGCTATCGCATCGGCAATGTATTCGTGCTGGCCGGCGTGCCGTCGATCATGCGCGCAATGTTCGACAATGCGCGTGGCCGGTTGCGCGGCGGCCCGCCGGTGCTATCGCAGACCGTCTCGACCTATCTGGGCGAAGGCACGATCGCCAAGCCCCTGGGCGAGCTGCAGGACCGCCATCCCGAGCTCGATATCGGATCCTATCCGTTCTTCCGCGGCGGAAGGTTCGGGACGTCGCTGGTCATCCGTGGCACAGACCGGACGCAGATCGCCGCCGCCGCCGAAGCGCTGCGCGAAACGATCCGTTCACTCGGCGACACGCCGGTCGAGGGCGAACCCGCCACCTGATCAGTCGTAGCACTCGATAAGGACGGTGTACTGGCGCGCCTGTTCGGCGACGTCGGCGGCCGTCAGCGTCGCTTCCGAGGGGGCGAGCTCGTAGGCGATGTCGTTCGCATCGAGGAAATTGCGCGCAACCAACGTTTTGATCGCGAAATTGATGTTCTGCGGGATATGGCCCTGGTCGACGGCACGTTCGTACCAGAGTGCGGCGCGCCGATAGTCCTGTCGCACGCCAAGTCCGTAGTGGTAGAGCAGGGCGAGCCCGTATTGCGCGTCGCTGTCGCCGTGGCGCGCTGCGGGCTCCCATTCGCGGAACGCCGTCTGGTAGTCGCCGTTCGCATAGGCGCGATCGCCGGCGGCGACGCCGGCCAGCGCCGGTACGGCCGACACCAGCAGCAAGATCAGCGTCATAATCGTAAGGCGCATTCCCAGCCCCGCTCCTGGAAGGCCCGGCCATTATAGGCGCCGGCTGGCTGCGCTTCACCCGCTCGCGCGCCGGGAACCGCGATTTCCCACCCCCGTTGCACTTCAAGTAACCCAGTATGTAAAATGAGGGCTATGAGGGGGATAGGCGTCATCCGGGTGACTTTCTTGCTGGCGGCCGTTTTCGCGGCGCCTGCGGGGCTGCGCGCCAGCGACCAGACGGACTGTTCCAGCCGTAGCGTGCTGGAGATGGACCCGGTGCGCTATGTGACCGCCTGCATGAACCTCGCCGGGCAGGGCTTCGACGAAGCGCAGTTCAATCTCGGTCTGATCTACGACACCGGCCAGGGCGTGCCGCAGGATTACAACGAAGCGCTCGATTGGTATCTGCCGGCGGCAGAAGCGGGATTCGTCCCGGCCCAGTTCAATCTCGGCAACATGTACTATTACGGTTGGGGCGTGCCGCAGGATCATGCGCAAGCTGCCTACTGGCATCGTATCGCCGCCGAGAACGGTCATGCCTGATCGCAGCATAACCTCGCTTGGATGTATCTGAACGGCGAGGGCGTACCCGAGAACACGCAGGAGGCCGTGCGCCTCTATCGCAGCGCCGCCGATCAGGGCTTCGCCTTGTCGCAGAACGACCTCGGTTATCTGTACGCGACAGGCCGCGCCGTCGAGCAGAACTATGTGAGCGCGCTGATGTGGTATGACCTGGCGGCAGCGCAGGGCGATCCGCGCGCGCTTAACAACATTGCTTACATGAAAGAGCGCATGTCGACCCAGCAGGTCTCGCGCGCGGAACAGCTCGCCGAAGCCTTCCAGCCGGTCTCACAGTTCACCCTGCAGGAATAAAGTCGCGATCGGCGAACGTGCGCGGCGCCTAGTGAAGAATGGCGCTGATGAAGGACTTCAACCGCTCCGTTTCGGGCTGATTGAAGATGGTCTCGGGCGGGCCCGATTCCGCAATCCGCCCGCCATCCACGAAATGCACACGGTCGGCGCTGCGACGGGCAAACCCCATCTCGTGGCTGACGACGACCATCGTGCGGCCTTCGTCGGCCAGTACCCGAAGCAGATCGAGGATTCCCGATACCAGTTCCGGGTCGAGAGACGATGTCGGCTCGTCGCATAGCAGCAATGTCGGCTGCATGGCGAGCGCGCGTGCAATGCCGACGCGTTGCTTTTGGCCCCCCGACAACTCGGCTGGATAGGAACCGAGTTTGTCCTTGAGGCCGACGCGCTCGAGCAATCGGCGCCCCTCGTCGATGGCGTCGCTTCGGGACCGTTTTTGAACCACGATCGGCCCTTCGATGACGTTCTCGAGCGCCGTGCGGTGGTTCCATAGATTGAAATGCTGAAAAACCATCGGCATCCGGCTGCGCGCCTGGCGGATCTGCTTCTCGGGTGCCTTGCGAAATCCGCTGGCGTCCTCCTGGCAGAGCTTCTGCCCCTCGATCTCGATCGTGCCGCCGTCCGGCATCTCCAGAAAGTTGAGACAGCGAAGCAGCGTCGTCTTGCCGCCGCCCGAGGGTCCGATGAGAAACGTGACCTCGCCCGGTTCGACCGAGAGGTCGACCCCCTTCAGCACCTCGTTGTGGCCGAAGCGCTTTTTGAGACCCCGCACATTCAGGATACTCATGGGGTCGGAACCTTCGCGGCCTGGCGCCATGCCATCGATTGCGGGCGGAGGTAGGCAGGGGTCATGCGGAGCTCCAGCCAGCGCACGATGCGCGACGATACGAAGCTCATCACGAAGTAGATCATTGCCACCATGACGTAGATTTCCATACTCCGGAAGGTCGAAGAAATGATGATCGTGCCGTTGCGCAGCAATTCGTTGACCGCGATGAACGAAACCAGCGCGCAATCCTTGAGCAGCGAGATGAAGTAGCCGCCGAGCGTCGGCAAGGCGATCAGCAAAGCCTGCGGCAGCACGATGCGGCGGAACGCGGTCAGCCGGGACATGCCAACGGAGACCGCCGCGTCGCGCTGTCCCTTGTCGATGGATCCGATAGCCGCGCGAAAAACCTCCGAGAGATAGGCACCAAGATTGAGCGAGAGGCCCAGCACGCCGCACCAGAAGGCTGGCAGCGTCAGTCCGATCTCCGGCAGGGTGAAATAGATCAGCAGCAACTGGACGATCAGCGGGACGTTGCGCCAGATCTCGACATAGGTCTGCAACACCCAGTCAAGCGGGCCGATCTTCGAAAGCCGTCCGACCGCGACCAGCAGACCGATGATGGTCGCAAAAAACATGCTGAGGACCGACAGCTCGATCGTGACCAGTGCGCCCTCGAGCAGAAAGGGCATATAGGTCGGAATGAGGACCAGGAAAAATTCTTGCATGTCTTGTTCCGGAGTTAGCCCGGGTCGAACGAGAGGCTGGGCTCAGCGCCAGTGACGAACACCCGGCCGTCGCACGCAACGGCCGGGTGCTTTCGAAACGTTCCAACGTGAATCGTGTTAGTTCTTCATCAGGTTGATCTGTTCGTCGGACCAGATGTCGTATTTCCGGAGGATTTCTTCGCGCGTGCCGTCAGCCGCCATGTCGGCGAGCGCCTGATCGACCGCGGCCTTGAGATCGGTGCACTCCTGGCGCACGCCGACGCCGAGACCGCCGAGACGATAATCGGCCGACTCTTCGGCTTCGGCCCATTCGGCTTTCGGGATGTAGTACAGCGGCTCGCCGACAACCCGCAGGTCGGGCATTTCCTCGAGCTGCGCAAGATACGTGGTCTCGTCCATAACGACCGCGTCGACCTGCTCGTTGCGGAGCGCAAGGAACGGCTCTCCGAACGTATTGAAGTCCATCACGCTTTCGGCGAGACCCTGATCGACCAGAGAATGGGCGACCAGCGAATCCATGGTGCCGAGCGTCGAGGCCAGCACCTTGCCATCGAGGTCTTCGACGGACTGGATGGGCGAATCCTCAAGCACGATCACCCGGTCGAAGATCAGGAAGTACGGATTTGAGAATTCGATGCCGCCGCCCTGGATACGTTCCTGCGTCTTGGACATGCCGGACAGGATGACGTCCCAGCGATCGCTCTTGAGGCCGGGAATGAGTGTGGTCCATTCGGTAACCACATATTCGGTCGTGACGCCGAGCTCGCCGGCGATGTAGTCCGCAATTTCCTTCTCGAAGCCTGTGTACGATCCATCCGGCTCCTGCCAGATAAAAGGCTTCAGTCCCATCAGGCCGACACCGACCCGGATGACGCCTGCCTCCTGTATTTTCTCAACGCATTGGGCCGAGGCCTGACCGGCCAGGCTCAGGAAAATCGTTGCCGCCGCGGCAGCAACCGTCACAGTGATCCGTTTCATTTTGTGGTCCTCCTCCACTGAGTGCGATTTTTTTGCCCCGGCGGTTACTGTCCCCGATGCCGGGTGGCATCGCCCCTTCCCGGGCATCTTCTCCGGTTGCTTTCCGATCTGCAAGGAACCTTTGTGCGTTGCGTTCTGCGCGCCGATGGTGCTAGCGGCCGTTGGTACGCCGCTGAACGCTCTTGGATGGCTCCCACACGGCTTCGAGGGCATTCCGGGTTCGGCTGTCATGGCTGGCGTCATGTCGGCCTGCGGATCTGTTTGTCCGGTTCGCACCCGCAGCGGTCAGCCACGCGGGGTCAAATGACCGCCATCGGCTACCCGTGCAACGACATGGCGCAAGGGAAGTTCCATCGGGCGGGCCGGGCCGCCGGTTGCGGGTCCGCGCGCGAGGGCGATTATGCTAATCTTTCGCTCGTGCGCCCGATCCCGAGCCTCTGAGGCCCGCTTGGTGGAACTGGTAGACACAAGGGACTTAAAA
>JAWXBK010000079.1:0-19410 GCA_034439975.1 Rhodospirillaceae bacterium
AAAGGGCGCTCCCGCGGGAGCGCCCTTTTTCGTGTTCGCTCTGCTTGATCGACGTTCGCGCGCCCAGCGCTTCGCGGGTGTCGCACTTCTCTAAAGGGCGAGAACGATCAGGCCCCAGGCGACGCCGAGCGTGAGGAGGATTGTCACGGCAATACTGACGATCATGCCCGGCGCACGCGTCTTGGGGTCGCGCGAATACGAAACGGCATAATGTATGCGACCCGCCACCCAGAGCAGGCCGAGCCCGCCCGCCCATTCGCCATCGATCAGAACAGCAAACAGCCAGAGCATCGGCAGGAATGCGACGAGCTGCTCGACCGTGTTCATCTGGACCCGGTACGCCCGTTCGAACGCCGGATGACCGGTCACGGCCGGCGCGACGATCCCGTGCTCGCGCCGCATCTGGCCAACGCGAAACCAGATACAAAGATAAAGGACGATCGCGAGCAAAGTGGCGAGTCCGGGATAGAAAATCGGAACGGTCATTGGCGTTACTCCGTCGGGTAAGGGTTGCCGTCTTTGTGCCGGAACACGTAGCGGCCGGATTCCTTCTCCGCTTTCATATCGATGTCGGGATAGTGGGCGCCATCGGCCGGATTGCGATCGCCGATTTCGAGATAGATCGCCATGCGACCGCTGCGATTGACCAGATGATGTCCGTCTGGCCGGCCGCCGGGAAAGCCGGCGCACATGCCCGCCGTCAGCATCTGCTCGCCGGCATCGGTGATCAGTGTCACTTCGCCCTCGAGCAGATAGACGAACTCGTCTTCATGGCTGTGCCAATGCCGCTGCGAGGACCAGGCGCCGGGCGGCAGATGCACCAGATTGACGCCGTAGCGCGTGAGCCCGAGCGCCGCTGCCAGCGCGCGCTTTTCGCGCGTGCCGACTACCTCGCGGAACGCGGCCGGATAGGACGAGCCGGTGCGCGGTGTCACGCTCATCGGATCGAGCGGTTGTGGCTGGCGATCCTCGGGTCGGTCGGTCATGCTGCGTCGCCTCGTTCTGCAATCAGCGCCGGCCTCTGCCCCCACGGCCGCCGCCGCCGGGCCGGCCGCTCTTGCTCTGCGGACGGCCGCGCGCCATCGGCGCCTTGCCGCGTTCGGCCAGAGCGCGCCGTTCGCGCCGCACCGTCTCGTTGGCGAGCTTCGCCGCGTCGGGCCGCCCCGCCTTGATACCGAGATCGAGGGCCTCGAGCCGGCGGATTTCGTCGCGCAACCGCGCCGCTTCCTCGAATTCTAGATCGCCCGCCGCCCGCTGCATCTGCTTTTCCAGATCGGCGATGGTCGCCTCGAGATTATGGCCCAGCATGTGGGTTGCGCCGGCGACGCCAGTATCGACCGTCACGTGATCCTGTTCGTAGACGCTGTGCAGGATATCCGAGATCGTATGGCGCACCGATTCCGGCGTGATGCCGTTGGCGGCGTTATAGGCTTGCTGCTTTTCGCGCCGCCGGTCGGTTTCGGCGAGCGCACCCTCGAGCGACTTGGTGATCGTGTCGGCATAGAGGATGACCCGCCCGTCGATATTGCGCGCGGCGCGGCCGATGGTCTGGATCAGCGAGGTCTTCGAGCGCAGATAGCCTTCCTTGTCGGCATCGAGAATGCAGACCAGCGCGCATTCGGGAATATCCAGCCCCTCGCGCAGCAGATTGATCCCGACCAGCACGTCGAACGCACCGAGCCGCAGGTCGCGGATGATCTCGATCCGCTCCAGCGTCTCGATATCGGAATGGACATAGCGCACGCGAATGCCCTGCTCGTGCATGTATTCGGTCAAATCTTCCGCCATGCGCTTGGTCAGCGTCGTCACCAGCACGCGCTGGCCCTTGGCGGCGCAGTCGCGACATTCGGCGATCGTATCGTCGACCTGGATCTCGGTCGGGCGGATGATGCAGACCGGATCGATGAGGCCGGTCGGGCGAATCACCTGCTCGACGAACACGCCGCCGGTGCGTTCCATTTCCCAGGGGCCGGGCGTCGCCGACACGAACACGGTCTGTGGCCGCATCTGTTCCCATTCCTCGAACTTGAGCGGCCGGTTGTCGGTGCAGGAGGGCAGACGGAACCCGAAATCCGACAGCACCGATTTGCGCGCCCAGTCGCCGCGGAACATGCCGCCAAGCTGCGGCACCGTCACATGGCTTTCGTCGACGAACAGCATCGCATCGTCGGGGATGTATTCGAACAGGGTCGGCGGCGGCTCGCCGCGACGCCGTCCCGTCAGATAGCGCGAATAGTTTTCGATGCCGGCGCAGCTTCCCGTCGCCTCGATCATTTCCATATCGAACATGGTGCGCTGTTCGAGCCGTTGCGCCTCGAGCAACTTGCCGTCGGTATGGAACTCCTCCAGCCGGATCTTGAGATCCTGCTTGATCTGCTGCACCGCCTGGTGAAGCGTCGGCTTCGGCGTCACATAGTGGCTGTTCGCGAAGATCTTGATCTGGCCGAGCGATGCCATGCGCTCGCCGGTCAGCGGATCGAATTCGTGGATCGATTCGATCTCGTCGCCGAACAGCGACAGCCGCCAGGCGCGATCTTCCAGATGCGCCGGGAAGATTTCGATCGAATCGCCGCGCACCCGGAAGGTTCCGCGATAGAAGCTCGCATCGTTGCGCTTGTACTGGATCTCGACCAGCCGGCGCAGCAGATCGTTGCGGTTGATGCTCTCGCCGGTCGAGAGCTTGATCGTCATCGTCGAATAGGTTTCCGGTGCACCTATACCGTAGATGCAGGAAACCGAGGCCACGATCACCACGTCGCGGCGCTCGAACAAAGCGCGGGTCGCCGAATGGCGCATCCGGTCGATCTGTTCGTTTACCGACGATTCCTTTTCGATGTAGGTATCGGTGCGCGGCACATAAGCTTCGGGCAGGTAGTAGTCGTAGTAAGAGACGAAATACTCGACCGCATTGTCCGGAAAGAAACCCTTCATCTCGCTGTAGAGCTGGGCGGCGAGCGTCTTGTTCGGCGCCAGGATGAGCGAGGGGCGCTGCAAGCGCTCGATCGCATGGGCGATGGTGAAGGTCTTGCCCGAGCCGGTGACGCCGAGCAGCACCTGGTCGCGGTCGCCCTGCAGCAGACCCTCGGACAGCGCTTCGATCGCGCGCGGCTGATCGCCGGCCGGCCGATAGTCCGAGACCAGCCGGAAGGGGGTCTCGGCCAGCGGCTGGTCGCGCTCGGTGACGACGGGATCGGCGGCGATTAAAGGCATGGCTCCAGATATAGCCATCGGGCGCGGGTTTGAGTAGGGATCGCCGGCACGGTTTGGAGCGGCCGCCGCTCTTGTTATGCTTGGTCCGCGCGCGAGCGCGCATGGGCGACAACATCGCGACGACAACACCCGGGAGCTTAGGGCCTTTGCCGACATTGCCGACATGCCGCAAGCGGGCCCTCGGGGCCGCGCTGACCGGTTTCCTGTTGCTGGTCTCAGCGCTGGCGGCGGCCGTCCTCGCACCGGCCGCGGGGGCACTTGAAGGCGATCCCGTCGGGGCGGCGGATCATCCGATGATCCCGCGCTATGACGGCGCGTCGATCATCGGCTACGACCATCGCGCCTTCGAGGAGTTCCGGCTTGCCTTGAGCGCGCCGGTTCGCGACGGCGCCGGCAGCGTGCGCCTCACGGATTTTCAGGATCTCGAAGGGCGCCATACCCGGATCATCTATGCCGCACCCGCGGATCGTTCGAGCCTCGAGGTCTTTAGCAACTACGAGCGCGCTTTGGGCGAAGCGGGCTTCGATATTCTGTTCTTCTGCGCCGCCGCGGCCTGCGGCGAACGGGGGGTGTTTGCGACTGAATTGCTCTATGCCCCCGACCGGCGCCTGCGCACGCTGGGTCCGGTCACCGAGTTCGCATTCAGTTTTCCGCTTCAGCCGTATTATCTGGCGGCGCGCCTCTCGCGTCCCGACGGCGATATTCATGTCTCGCTCTATGTCGCGCGGGAAAATTTCGATGCCTTTGCCGAAACCCATAATCGCGCGCTGATCCTGCTCGACGTGATTGAGCCGGGCGCGCTCGAGGATCGGATCGACTCGATCGGCAATACCTATGCGATTGCCGCCGCCGACGCGGCCGCGATCGATTTCGATTCGGCAATCGACGATTGGTCTGCGGTCGCCAGCGCGACCGATTCCGACGATATCGAACAGGGGCTGGAGGAGCGCGGACGGGTTGCGATCTATGCGATCACCTTCGATTCGGGAAACGCCCGGTTGACCGAAGAATCCTATGACGCGCTTGGCGAAATCGCCGAAGTTTTGAACCGCAATCCGAATCTGTCGCTGTTCGTGGTCGGTCACACCGACAATGAGGGCACCCAGGAGTTCAACCTTTCGCTGTCGCGCGAGCGCGCGAAGGCGGTCGTCGCGGCGCTGATCGAGCGCGAGGCGATCGAACAAAACCGTCTCGCGGCGGCCGGGGTCGGGATGCTGGCGCCGGTCGCCTCCAACGAGACCGAGGCCGGCCGCGCGCGCAACCGCCGCGTCGAACTGGTCGTACAGTAGCGCCGCGGTCAGCCGGCGGCGGCCGCGTCCACCAGCATCAGGAGCAGAAGGATGGTCGAGGCGATGGCGGCCATGAACAAAAACCGGTAGCGCGGATCGAACAGGAACGGGCGCTGCGAGCGGGTGACGTAACCGGTGCGAATCATGATGGCATTCCCCAATGGTCGATATCGATGGGCCGACCCTTCGAGACTGGGCGCGATAACCGGCGCCAGGGGGTCGGGATTGGGGCAATTTCGGGGTTTTCGCTTCCCGTAACGGGCGCGAAGGCTTGCTTGGCGCAGATTGGCGCCCTATCGTCCGCGCCCATTCGAACACCCTTTTTTGGACCTCCGATCATGAGTTTCCTTGCCGAGCGGCTGGGCCGCATCAAGCCGTCTGCCACCATGGCGGTGACCCAGAAAGCGCGCGAGCTGCAGGCGGCCGGCCGTAAGGTGATCGGTCTCGGTGCCGGCGAACCGGATTTCGATACGCCCGACAACATCAAGGCGGCAGCGATCGCGGCGATTCGCGCCGGTGAAACGAAATACACCAATGTCGATGGCACGCCGGCGCTGAAGCAGGCGATCGTCGAGAAGTTCAATCGCGAGAACGGGCTCGATTACGAGACCAGCCAGGTGTCGGTCGCATCGGGCGGCAAGCAGATCATCTACAACGCGATGGTTGCAACCGTCGACGAGGGCGACGAGGTGATCGTGCCGGCGCCCTACTGGGTTTCCTATCCGGATATCGCGCTGCTATGCGGCGGCGAGCCGGTCTTCGTGCGCTGCCCGGAGAATAACGGCTTCAAGATGCGGCCGGAGGATCTCGAGGCCGCGATCACGCCCAAGACCAAATGGCTGATTCTCAACAGCCCGAGCAACCCGACCGGCGCCGCCTACACGCGCAGCGAGCTGAAGGCGCTGACCGACGTGCTGATGCGGCACAAGCAGGTCTGGGTGCTGACCGACGATATGTACGAGCATCTGGTCTATGACGGATTCGAGTTCGCGACGCCGGCCCAGGTCGAGCCGGGGCTCAAGGACCGCACGCTCACGATGAACGGCGTCTCGAAGGCCTATTGCATGACCGGCTGGCGTATCGGCTACGCGGCGGGTCCGCATGAGCTGATCAAGGCGATGGCGAAGGTGCAGTCGCAGAGCACGTCCAATCCCTGCTCGATCAGCCAGGCTGCCTCGGTCGAGGCGTTGCGTGGTCCGCAGGAATTCATCGCGGCGCACAACGCGGTGTATCGCGAGCGTCGCGACATGGTGGTCGAGATGCTGAACAAGGCGCCCGGGCTGACCTGTCACAAGCCCGAGGGCGCGTTCTATGTCTATCCGTCCTGCGCCGGCGCGATCGGGCGCAAGACGCCGCAGGGGAAGGTGATCGAGACCGACGAGGATTTCGTGACCTATCTGCTCGGGCAGGCCGAAGTGGCGGCGGTGCAGGGCGCGGCGTTCGGCCTGTCGCCCCATTTCCGCATCTCCTACGCGACGTCGACGGAGTTGCTGCGCGAGGCCTGCACGCGTATCCAGAAAGCCTGGGCCGCGCTGCGCTAAAGCCCGGCTTTAGAGCCCCGCGATCAGCGCGACCAGGCCTGCCATCGCGGTCCATCCGACGGCCGCGATGAAGATACCGGTGGCGATCGCGAGAATGCTGCCGATCAGTACCACCACCCCGTCTCGCTGAATGAGCCCAAGCGACAACAGGGCAATCGCGAGACCGAGCGGGATGTTGGTCAGCGGTAGCGGCAGCGCCAGCAGGAATGCCAGTACCAGCACAGCGAGGCCGATCAGGCATTCGCCGACGGATTCCGTGAGGATCGTCAGCCGCGGTTTCAGCAGACGCTCGATGCGGACGACATAGGGCAAAGCGCGCTCGATGATGCGCTGAAAATCTTCGCAGGTCATCGAGCGGCGGCGCAGGAATCCCGGCAGCCAGACATGGCGGCGGCGCAGGATAAGCTGGACCGCGACGAAAGCGATCGGCAGGCCGAAGATGACACCGACGCCCGGCGGCGTGATCGGAATCATCGACGGCAGTGATAACACCAGCATCAGCATACCGTGGCTGCGGCTTTCGAGTGCCCCGAGGATATCGTCGAGGCTGACCCGTTCGTCCGTGCATTCCTTGGCCAGACGCTCGAGCACGTCGGTTACCTTGCCGGGCTTTACGCGCGGAGAACCTTTCGGCCGAGCGCGGGCACGCGTCTTGGCGCTGCCGGTCGTCAGGCTGCTGGTTTTGGACACGGGGGGAGGGCCGTCTCGGATTTCGGGCGGGAGCATGCGGTCATTGTATCGCAGCATCGCTGCCGAACCCGGCAAAATGATGGCAGCCGGTTTTTCCTTGCATCCCCCCGCTGCGCCCTGAAATCATGGTCCGACCAGACAAGAGAGCGGCCGTCGCCTCTCGTGCGGCGGCCCGTTGCGGACGCGCATAGGGAGAGCAAGATGGGCGAAAGACCGGCGGCTGCGCCGCGTTGCGCAGCCATTGTGGGTCCTTATCTCAGCGGTAAGACCAGTCTCCTCGAAAGCATTCTGTTCGCCGCCGGCGCCATTCCGCGCAAGGGCAATGCGAAAGAACACAACATGGTCGGCGATACGACGCCCGAGGCGCGGGCGCGCAGCATGTCGGTCGAGGTCAACATTGCCGGCTGCGACTATCTCGGCGAGCGCTGGACGTTTCTCGACTGTCCCGGCTCCGTCGAGCTGGCCCAGGAGACGCAGCATGCGTTGATGGTCGCCGATGCGGCGGTGGTCGTCTGCGAACCAGAGCCGGACAAGGCGCTGACCCTGGCGCCGCTGCTCAAGTTCCTTGACGACAATGCGATTCCGCATTTTCTGTTCATCAACAAAATGGACGACGCGGAGTATCGCGTACGCGAACTGTTGGCAGCCTTGCAGCATGTTTCGCAGCGACCGCTGGTGCTGCGACAGGTACCGATCCGCGGCAGCGGCGATGGCGGTGTCACCGGCTATGTCGATCTGGTGAGCGAGCGCGCCTACCAGTACAAGCCCGGCCAGCCGTCCGACCTGATTCAGATGCCCGAGGACGCCAAGCAGCGCGAAGCCGAAGCGCGCCGCGAGATGCTGGAAGCGCTCGCCGATTTCGACGACGCGTTGCTCGAGCAGTTACTCGAGGACGCGGTGCCCTCGACCGACGCGATCTATGCGCAGCTCACCAAGGACCTCAGCGACGATCTGATCGTGCCGGTGTTGCTCGGCGCGGGCGAGAAAGATCACGGCGTGCGGCGGTTGCTGAAGGCGCTGCGCCATGAAGTGCCGGGGCCCGAGGCTGCAGCCGCGCGGATCGGGCTCAAGGCGGATGCCAAGGATCCGTCGGCTCTGGTCTTCAAAACCTATCACCTGCCGCATACCGGCAAGTTGTCGGCGGCGCGATTGTGGACCGGCGAGCTCAAGGACGGCCTGACTTTGTCGGGCCATCGGCTCGGCAGTATCAACCGGATGATGGGGCTCGAACCGCACAAAACGGGGAATGCGAAAGCGGGCGAGGTGATCGCCTTCGGGCGCATGGACGATATCCATACCGGCCAGCTGCTCTCGGTGTCGGGTAAGGCAACGATGGCGGCGAAATGGCCGGCGCCGATGCCGCCGCTGTTTTCGTTCGCAATCGAGCCCGAGAACCGTCAGGACGAAGTCAAGCTGACCGGCGCGATCACGCGGCTGCGCGAAGAGGATCCCTCGCTCTCGCTCGAGCAGAATCAGGATATGCACCAGATGGTGCTGTGGGGGCAGGGCGAGATCCATCTCCAGATCGCGCTCGAGCGGCTCAAGAGCAAATATAATGTGCCGGTTAAGGCACATCGTCCGCAGGTCGGCTATCGCGAAACCATCCGGAAGGGCCTCGTCCAGCATTCGCGTTTCAAGCGTCAGACGGGCGGGCACGGACAATTCGGCGACGTTCACATCGAGGTCAAGCCGCAGCCGCGCGGCGTCGGTTTCCAGTTTCAGGACGCAATCGTCGGCGGCGCCATTCCGCGCAACTTCATTCCGGCGGTCGAAGACGGTGTCGGCGACTATCTCAAGCGCGGCCCGCTTGGCTTTCCCGTCGTCGACGTGCATGTCCGTCTGTTCGACGGCCAGTTCCACGCGGTCGACAGTTCGGAGATGGCGTTCAAGACCGCCGGACGCATGGCGATGAGCGAGGCCATGCCGAAATGCGATCCGGTGCTGCTCGAACCGATCTGCCAGGTCAGTATTTCTGTACCGAACGAGTTTACGGCCAAGGCGAACAGCCTCGTCTCGGGGCGGCGCGGCCAGATTCTAGGCTTCGATGCCAAGGATGGCTGGACCGGGTGGGATGAGGTGCGGGCGTTCATGCCGCAATCGGAACTGCACGATCTGATCATCGATCTGCGGTCGCTCACCATGGGCGTCGGCAGCTTCCGCTGGCAGTTCGATCACCTGCAGGAATTGACCGGGCGTGTTGCCGACAAGATCGTGCAGGAGCGCCAGGCCGCCACCCAGCACGCGTGATGCCGGCGCGCGAGTTTCCCGAGGGTGCCGCGCCCGGACGCCCGCGACAGTTTGTAACGAGTCCAGCCTGCTTGAATCACGGCCGCGCCGTGCTAAATTCAGATGAACCGGCACAGGGAGTATTCATCATGGCTATCGACATCGGCATCAATGCGAAGGATCGCAAAGCCATTGCGGACGGGCTCTCGCATCTTCTGGCGGACACCTACACGCTCTATCTCAAGACGCATAATTTCCACTGGAACGTGACCGGGCCGATGTTCAATACGCTGCATCTGATGTTCGAGCAGCAATACAACGAACTCGCGCTGGCGGTGGACACGATCGCCGAACGGATTCGCGCACTCGGTCACCCGGCGCCCGGCTCGTACAAGGATTTCAGCAAGCTGTCGTCGATCAAGGAAGCGACCGGCGTGCCTGAAGCCAAGGCCATGATCAAGCATCTGGTCGAGGGCCAGGAAGCGGTCGCACGGACCGCCCGCAAGGTGTTCCCGGTCGCCGAAAAGGCCGCGGACGAGCCGACCTGCGATCTGCTCACCCAGCGCATGCAGATCCACGAAAAGACCGCCTGGATGTTGCGCAGCATGCTGCAATAGCGTGGTTTTCTGCCCTTCACCCGCTATTGATCGGGGCGTGCGCACGAGTTGATTTGCGTTGCCGCCTTCTCGTCCCTAATTGGGATGGAACGGGCAACGGTTTCGGAGAGGGCGATGTACGTACGCAGGAAACGCGGCTGGGAACTGCCGGAGAGCGCGGCGACGCCGGAGGCGGTGTGGCGCGACCGGCGCAATCTGCTGAAGGCGATGGCTGTCGGGCCGCTGCTGTTGGGCGGTGGCTCGCTGATGCGGCCGCGCCGCGCGCTCGCCGTCGAAGATCCGACGGCCGATCTTTATCCGGCGACGCGGAACGAGCGATACATGCTCGATCGTCCGGTCACCGAAGAATCCTGGGCGACGACCTACAATAATTACTACGAGTTCGGCGGCAGCAAGGACATCGTCGATGCGGCGCAGGCCTTGCAGACCCGGCCCTGGAGCGTGGTGATCGACGGGCTGGTCGAGGAAGAAAAGACCGTCGACATCGACACGCTGATCCGCGCGATGCCGCTGGAAGAGCGGCTCTATCGTCATCGCTGCGTCGAAGCCTGGTCGATGGCGGTGCCGTGGACCGGATTTCCGATGCAGGCGCTCGTCGAATACGCGCGCCCGCTGGGCGATGCGAAATATGTCGTCATGGAAACCTTCCTCGACGAGGAGATGGCGCCGGAGCAGAGCACGCCCTGGTATCCCTGGCCCTATGTCGAAGGGCTGACGATGGCCGAGGCGACGAACGAACTCGCCTTCATGGTTACCGGCATCTATGGCAAGCCGCTGCCCAATCAGAATGGCGCGCCGCTGCGCCTCGCCGTGCCGTGGAAATACGGGTTCAAATCGATCAAGTCGATCGTGCGTTTCACCTTTGCGGACGAGCGGCCACGCGGCTTCTGGGAAGCGCTCCAGGATTCCGAGTACGGGTTCTGGGCGAATGTGAATCCGGAAGTCTCGCATCCGCGCTGGAGCCAGGCGACCGAGCGCGTGCTCGGTGGCGACGAGCGTGTGCCGACATTGCTGTTCAATGGCTACGCCGAATATGTCGCGCCGATCTACGAAGGGCTCGAGGACGAACCGCTCTGGATGTAGCAATCGTTACCGCCGGCGCGATTTCGGCGACGGGTGCTTTTACTCGATCCCGAGGATCGCCTTCGCTTGGCTGAGCGCGGCAACCGAACTGTCATGATCGCCCGCTGTATGCAGCGCTTCGCCTTCGGCGCGCAGCCGCCCGACTTCGGCGAGCTGCTCGGCCGTGAGGTCGGGGCTCATGGCCAGAGCCGCGTCGATGTCGGCCATGTCCATCGGGCAGTGGGCCGCATAGGCCGGCAGGCTGACGGCAAGCGCCATGACGGTGGCCAGAACGATCTTCTTCATGGAAATCTCCCTCGATACGGGCCGATCGAGCCAGTCTAGGGCCGATTTTGGTTCTCGTTCCATGCCCGAAGTGGATCGGGACACGCCGGCCGACGCTGGAATCGCGTTTTTCGGGAGATTTCGGGGTTGCCGATAAAGAAAGAGGCCGGGAACACGAGGTTCCCGGCCTAAGTCAAACAGGGAGGCTTCACGTCTGGGAGACGTAGGGTCCGAAGACCCCTCTTCAGGCCTTGCGCCCGAAGACTCGGTCGACGCCGTGGCGTCGAAACTCTTTGCTGCAACGCAGCACAAGGGGAAGATAGTGCGGGGCAGCCGGTATACCAGACTCAAAAGCTCAATGGAGCCATGCAATTAGCGCATGGCTTTGCCATAATGCTGCAATAACAAATGGGTAGAGCCGGCCTAGCCTTGCGTCTCGGCAACCTTGCGCAACAGGAAATCGCGGAAGACATGAACTCGCTTGGAGTTCCGCAGCTCCTCCGGATACACGAAGAAGGCGTCGATTCGCGGTCCCTCGAGCTCCGGCAGGACCCTGACAACGTCTCGCGAGCTGTTCGCAACATACTCCGGCATGCCGGCGACGCCGATCCCGCTCTCGACCGCCCGCAGGATGGCATAGACGTTGTTCACCATCAGGAGGGGGTGCCGGGGCCGCTGCTCGCGCCCGCCGACCTTGAGCAGCCAGTCCAGGTTGGCGAAGGGCGGCCGGCCGCTGACGTCGCCGAACACGACGATCCGGTGCCGGTCGAGATCCTCGGCCGTGCGTGGCATGCCGTGCCGCTCGATATAGCGCGGTGCCGCATAGACATAGACATGCACCGTCATCAGGTGGCGCTGGATCAGCTCCGGTTGACGCGGCGGTGCCATGCGGATCGCGACGTCGGCTTCGCGCATCGATAGATCGAGCTCGCGGTCCTCGAGCAGGAGCTCGACGGAGATATCGGGATAGAGCTCGAGGAACTCGTGAATGCGCGGCGTCAGCCAGGTCGAACCGAGCGCGACGGTCGCCGTTATCTTGAGCGAGCCTTTTGGTCGGTCCTTGGTTTCCGATAGCTGCGCTTCGGCCATCGCCAGTTTGGCGAACACGTCATGCACGGTGCGATACAGCAACTCGCCCTGTTCGGTCAGGATGAGGCCGCGCGCGTGACGATGGAACAGCGGTACCTTGAGCGAGCTTTCGAGCGCGCTCACCTGCCGGCTGACTGCCGATTGCGAGAGCTTCAGCACGTCGCCCGCATGGGTGAAGCTGCCAGCCTCGGCGACGGCGTGGAAGACGCGCAGCTTGTCCCAATCGAGCGCCATGTGGATTGTCCCCGTGAGGGCGGATCCGCGTTACTCCGCGGCCGCCGCCTCCAGGCGTTCGTCTGCGGCGAGAAACTTCTCGGCTTCGAGGGCCGCCATGCATCCCATGCCGGCGGCCGTCACGGCCTGACGGAAAATCTTGTCCTTGACGTCGCCAGCGGCGAACACGCCATGGACCGAGGTTTTCGTGCTGTCCGGCGCGGAGACGATATAGCCCTCGTCGTCCATGTCGAGCTGGCCTTTGAACAAAGCCGTCGCCGGATCGTGACCGATCGCGATGAACACGCCGTCGGTTGGCACCGTCGTCTTTTCGCCGGTCTTCACGTTGCGCAGCGCAACGCCGGTGACAACCGCCGGTTCGCCGCCGCCGAGAATCTCGTCGACCACGTTGTCCCAGATGACCGCGATCTTCGGATGCTTGAACAAACGCTCCTGCATGATCTTTTCGGCGCGCAGTTCGCTGCGCCGATGCACCAGCGTCACCTTCGTCGCGTGATTGGTGAGATAGATCGCTTCCTCGACCGCTGTGTTGCCGCCCCCGACCACCACGACTTCCTTGCCGCGGAAGAAAAACCCGTCGCAGGTCGCGCAGGCCGAGACACCAAGGCCGCGATATTTGTCTTCGCTCGGCAGACCGAGCCAGCGCGCCTGTGCGCCCGTGCAGATGATCAGCGCATCGGCTTCGTAGATGTCACCGCTGTCGCAGATCGCGCGGAACGGACGGCGCGACAGATCGACCTCGACCACCACATCCGAAACCAGTGTGGTGCCGACATGAGCCGCCTGCGCGCGCATCTGCTCCATGAGCCACGGCCCCTGGATCACATCGGCGAAGCCGGGATAATTCTCGACGTCGGTGGTGATCATGAGCTGACCGCCGGGCTGGATGCCCTCGATCATGACCGGGTGCAGATTGGCCCGCGCGGCATAGATCGCGGCGGTGTATCCGGCCGGACCCGCACCGATAATGAGCGCCTTGGTGCGCTGCCTGTTCGCCATGGTCGCGGCCCCGCCCGCTCGTCTCGTGAAATTTATTGTCGCATCGCAAGATAGAGATTGGTCCCGGGGGCGACAAGGATTGGCGCCCCGGAATGGCGCATTTCCGGGCCTTCCGGCGCGTTCCGGCCGGCGATTTCGGGTGGTTCCGGCACGCAACCGGGCGCGGCTCCCGATTCGGCCGGAGCGGACGGTCCCGGACATGCGCGCCGGCCGCCGAAAGCCGCCATTCCGGCGGCGTCCCGCCTGTCCGTCGAATTCGGTACTTGTAGCGCTGTCAATGCGCAATATAATTACCACTATCCACCCCAACCGAACGATCGGCGGCCTCCATGCGGCGCTCCAAACTCGACACTATCGACCGGCGAATTCTGCGCGATCTGCAGGACGACGGTCGCATGACCAATGTCGAGCTGGCACGCCGCGCCGGGATTTCCGCGCCGCCCTGCCTCCGGCGGGTGCGCGCGCTGGAGAAGGCCGGATACATCAAGGGCTATCACGCCGATCTCAACGGCGAGGCGCTCGGTTTCAATGTGACGGTGTTCGCGCAGGTCGGACTGGCGAGCCAGGCCGAGCAGGATCTCAAGGCATTCGAGGCGCTCATCGCGTCGTGGCCCGAAGTCCGCGAGTGCAACATGCTCGCGGGCGAGACCGATTTCCTGCTGAAGATCGTCGCGCATGACTGGGATGCGTATCAGCGGTTCCTGACGACGAAGCTCACCGCCGCGCCGAACGTCACTCACGTCAAATCCGCACTCGCCATCCGTACCGCGAAGTCGGTGCCGGGCGTGCCGATCGACGCCAGCTAGCCAAGCCGGGCAGCCGGAAAAGCCTGAAATAACAAGGGATTCGATGCCGCGATCACGGCGGCGTATCGCGCGCCGCGCCTAGCGGTACTGGACCTTCACGACCTCGTAGGACTTCGATCCCGATGGCGTCGTCACCTCGACGCTGTCGCCGACGGTCTTGCCGATCAGCGCGCGCGCCAGCGGCGACGAGACCGACAGCCGCTTCGCCGCGATGTCGGATTCGTCCGGGCCGACGATCTGATAGCTCGCCTTTTCGTCGGTATCCTCGTCGACCAGCGTGACGGTCGCGCCGAATTTGACGTCCTTGCCGGAAAGCTTGGTCGGATCGATCACCTCGGCGCGCGAAATCTTGTCCTCGAGTTCGCCGACGCGACCTTCGATGAAGCTCTGGCGCTCGCGCGCGGCATGATACTCGGCATTCTCCGACAGATCGCCGTGATCGCGCGCTTCCGCGATGGCACGGATGATGGCCGGCCGCTCCACGGTCTTGAGATGACGCAACTCTTCTTCCAGGCGGGCGTAACCGTCCGCCGTCATCGGAATCTTGTTCATGGTCGATCCACCCTGTCCGCGAGACAGCGAAAGCCTCGTTCGGGACAAAAAAAACCGCCCGGCCACCCTCGCGGGCCGACCGGCGGGTACCGTTCAGACCTTCGTAAAATAGGCCTGCAGCGGCATCACTTCAAGCGGTCGGGCGGCGAGGGCCGCAATGGCCGCCACGGCGGCCCGGGCCCCGGAGACTGTGGTGTAATAGGGGATCGAGGCCCTGAGCGTGGTCTCCCGGATCGCGAAGCTGTCGGCGATGGCCTGGGCGCCTTCGGTCGTATTGAACACCAGGGCGATTTCGCCGTTTTTCATCGCATCAACCACATGCGGACGGCCTTCCAGCACCTTGTTGATGCGCTCGACCGGCAGGCCCGCCGCGCGCAGGTACGCAGCCGTGCCTTCGGTCGCGAGCAGGCGGAAGCCGCGCTCGGCAAGCTGGCGGCAGAGCGGCACCATCGCCGGCTTGTCGCGATCCTTGATCGAGATGAAGACCGTGCCTTTCGAGGGCAGCACGACGCCGGCGCCGAGCTGCGATTTCGCGAAGGCCATCGCGAAGTCGCGGTCGATGCCCATCACCTCGCCGGTCGATTTCATTTCGGGACCGAGGATCACGTCGACACCGGGGAAGCGCGCGAAGGGAAAGACCGATTCCTTGACCGCCACATGCGCGCTGTTCGCCGGCCGGCGCGTCCAGTGCGCGGCCAGTTTCTCGCCCGCCATGATGCGCGCCGCGATCTTGGCGATCGGCCGCCCAGTCGCCTTTGCGACGAATGGCACAGTGCGGCTCGCGCGCGGATTGACCTCGAGCACATAGATCTCGCCGTTCTTGACCGCGAGCTGTGCGTTCATCAGCCCGACCACGTTGAGCGCGCGCGCCATCGCAATAGTCTGCCGTTCTATTTCGGCGACGATGCGGGGATCGAGCGAATAAGGCGGCAGCGCGCAGGCGGAATCGCCGGAGTGAATGCCGGCTTCCTCGATATGTTCCATGATCCCGGCGATCTGTACATCGGTGCCGTCGGCGACCGCGTCGATATCGACTTCGATCGCATCCTGCAGATAGGAATCGATCAGGACCGGGCTCTTTCCCGAAACCCGGACCGCATTGTTCATATAGCGGCGCAGGCCGGCGATATCGTGCACGATCTCCATCGCCCGCCCGCCCAGGACGTAAGAGGGGCGGATCACCACCGGGAAGCCGATCGTGGCCGCGATGCGCTCGGCCTCTTCGGTCGAGCGCGCGATGCCGTTGGCCGGTTGCTTGAGCCCGAGCCGTTGCAGCAACGCCTGGAACCGTTCGCGATCCTCGGCGAGATCGATCGCATCGGGCGCGGTACCGAGAATGGGAATGCCGGCCGCTTCGAGCGCGCCGGCGAGCTTCAGCGGCGTCTGTCCGCCGAACTGCACGATTACGCCCATCAGCGTGCCGCGCGTTTGTTCGACGCGCGCGATCTCGATCACGTCTTCGGCGGTCAGCGGCTCGAAATAGAGCCGGTCCGACGTGTCGTAATCGGTCGAGACGGTCTCGGGATTGCAGTTGACCATGATGGTCTCGATACCGGCCTCGCGCAGCGCATAGGCGGCATGGACGCAGCAATAGTCGAACTCGATACCCTGGCCGATGCGGTTCGGGCCGCCGCCGAGGATCATCACCTTGCGCCGGTCGCTCGGCTCGGCCTCGCATTCCGGTGGCATGTCGCTGCCGCCTTCGTAGCAGCCGTACATATAGGATGTGGCCGAGGCGAACTCGGCCGCACAGGTATCGATCCGCTTGTAGACCGGATGCACGTTGGCCGCACGCCGGACCGCGGCGATTTCGGCTTCTTCCTTCCCGGTCAGTTCGGCGAGCCGTGCATCGGAGAAGCCGCGCCGCTTGAGCCGTCGCAGCGAAGTCGCATCGCTCGGCAGACCGTTGCGGCGTACATCCGCTTCGGTCGCGACGATTGCCTGTATCTCGCGCAGGAACCAGGGATCGTAATGGCAGATCGCGTTGATCTCCTCGACCGAGAGGCCGTAACGGAAGGCCTCGGCAATCACCAGCAGTCGGTCCGGCGTCGCGCGGCCAAGCCGCATGCGCACCGAGCTGGCATCGCAGCCTTCGACCTCGTTGAAGCCGGTCAGGCCGGTTTCCATCGAGCGCAGCGCCTTCTGCACCGATTCCTGAAAGCTGCGGCCGATCGACATCGCTTCGCCGACCGATTTCATGGCGGTCGAGAGCAAGGGTTCGGCGCCGGGGAATTTCTCGAAGGTGAATCGCGGCATCTTGACCACGACATAGTCGATGGTCGGCTCGAACGAGGCCGGCGTTACCTTTGTGATGTCGTTGGCGAGCTCGTCGAGCGTGTAGCCGACCGCCAGTTTCGCGGCGATCTTCGCGATCGGGAAGCCGGTCGCCTTCGAGGCGAGCGCCGACGAGCGGGACACGCGCGGGTTCATCTCGATGACGACCAGCCGTCCGTCGGCGGGATTGACCGCGAACTGCACGTTCGAACCGCCGGTGTCGACGCCGATCTCGCGCAAGACCGCGATCGAGGCGTTGCGCATGATTTGATATTCCTTGTCGGTGAGCGTCAGCGCCGGCGCCACGGTGACGCTGTCGCCGGTATGTACGCCCATCGGGTCGACGTTCTCGATCGAGCAGATGATGATGCAGTTGTCGGCGCGATCGCGCACGACCTCCATCTCGAACTCTTTCCAGCCGAGCACCGATTCTTCGATCAGGATTTCGGCAACCGGCGACAACCTCAGCCCGTTCGCGACGATGTTGCGGAATTCCTCGATGTTGAACGCGATGCCGCCGCCGGTGCCGCCGAGCGTATAGGAGGGACGGATGACCAGCGGCAGGCCGATCGAATCCAGCGCCAGCTCGGCTTCTTCCGGCGTATGCGCGATCTGGCTCTTCGGGCTTTCGAGACCGATCCGGTCCATCGCCTGGCGGAACTTGAGCCGATCCTCCGCCATTTCGATTGCCTCGGCGTTGGCGCCGATCAGCTCGACGCCATATCTCGCGAGCCTGCCGTCGCGATGCAGCGCCATCGCGGTGTTGAGCGCGGTCTGACCGCCCATCGTCGGCAGCAGCGCGTCGGGTTTTTCCTTCTCGATGATGCGCGCGACGATGTCGGGCGTGATCGGTTCGATATAGGTGCTGTGCGCCAGATCGGGATCGGTCATGATCGTCGCCGGGTTCGAATTCACCAGCACGACGCGATAGCCTTCCTCGCGCAGCGCCTTGCACGCCTGCGCGCCGGAATAATCGAACTCGCAGGCCTGGCCGATGACGATCGGCCCCGCCCCGATGATCATGATCGACTTGATGTCAGTGCGCTTGGGCATTCAGGCAGGATCTTTCCGGCAATTTAATTTACCACAGAGACACAGAGAAAGATGAGAGTTAGACAACCAAGCGTCGATTTCCATTCTTGAGCACGGGTGAGTGAAAATTCAGTAGAAGCCCGACTCGGAACCCGCCCAGCTTCAAGTAGCTCAACATCTGCGCGTCGTGGATCGGAAGAAGGCGTTCGATCGCCTTGATCTCAAGAACCAGCGACCCATCGACAACGACGTCCAGTCGATAACCGCACTCGAGATTGACTGCTTTGTAGCGAACCGGCAAAGGTACCTGGCGTTGAAACGAAACGCCCGCTTGCTGAAGTTCGTAACAGAGACATTGCTCATAGGCGGATTCGAGCAATCCGGGTCCAAGTTCACGATGAACATCGATTGCAAGGCCTATCACTTGGGCCGTCCGTGAATCTCGCTCTTCGGCCAATGCTCTTAACTCTCCTATTTCTCGGCTTCCTCTGTGTCTCTGTGGTTATTTCTTCTTGCTCACAATCATCTTCGCGAACCGCTCGAACAGATAGTGACTGTCCTGCGGGCCGGGCGACGCTTCGGGATGGTACTGCACCGAGAAAATCGGCTTATCCTCGACGCGCAGGCCTTCGAGCGTGCTGTCGAACAGCGAGACATGCGTCTTCACGACGCCCGCCGGCAGCGATTCCGGCACGACGACGAAGCCGTGATTCTGGCTGGTGATCTCGACCTTGCCGGTTTCCAGATCCTTGACCGGATGGTTCGCGCCGCGATGGCCGTGATGCATCTTTTCGGTGCGGCCGCCGAGCGCGAGCGCGAGCATCTGGTGGCCGAGGCAGATACCGAAGATCGGAATGCCGGTATCCATCAGTTTACGGATCACCGGCACGGCATATTCGCCGGTCGCGGCCGGATCGCCGGGGCCGTTCGAGAGGAACACGCCATCGGGTTTGTGCCGCATGATGTCTTCTGCCGTTGCGCTCGCCGGCACGACGGTGACCTCGGCGCCGCTGGTGGCGAGACAGCGCAGGATGTTGCGCTTGGCGCCGTAATCGACCGCAACGACCTTGAATGTCGGCGCGATCTGCTTGCCGTAGCCGCGGCCGAGCTGCCATTCGCTCTCGTCCCAGCGGAACATCTGCCGGCAGGTCACGTCGCCGGCGAGGTCCATGCCTTCGAGCCCCGGCCAGGCGCGCGCTTCGGCCAGCAGTTTCGGCACGTCGAACTTGCCGTCGGGCGCGTGCGCGACCACGCCGGTCGGCGCGCCGCCGTCGCGGATGCGCCGCGTGAGCCGACGCGTGTCGATTCCGGCGAGCCCGACCAGGTTATGCGACTTGAGCCAGCGTTCGAGCGGCTGTGCAGAACGCCAATTCGACGGTTCGGTGATGTCGAGCGCCAGCACGCAGCCGCGCGCGGCCGGCGTCACCGTTTCGATGTCCTCGTCGTTGGTGCCGACATTGCCGATATGCGGAAACGTGAAGGTGATGATCTGTCCGGCATAGGA
>JAWXBK010000080.1:0-3588 GCA_034439975.1 Rhodospirillaceae bacterium
AACCGCTGCTGACATCGTTTTCACGCTCCAGGCAACTGGGGAAGCGGCAAGCGCACGCGATTTCGACACGGTGAGGCTCACGGCCGTAAGAGCGAACCTCATCGCGCATCGCACCGGAGGAAAACTCGGCGACGTTGTGGCTGAGGATATCGAGAACAGCGGTAACCCCAACGCCTACATGATCCTTACCAACCGCGACTTCGAGCAAGGCCTGCCGCTCGCGGGTCGCGACTTCGACGACGAGGTGGCGATGGTGCCGCCACTCTTTGGCCCGGAAGGCCAGCAGGATGACGACCTGGCGAGAATAATCCTCGAACGACTTCCGATTGGACTTTCCCACGGCTCGGTCAGCCTCGAGCTCTCGCATCCAGAATCTGTCCGTATCTTTCGCAACGACGGAACCATGCTGTCCGCCAGCGAATGGTCCGCGGATCTCTCCAGCGACGAATATCTCGCAGGCATGTCTTCTGGTCCTGTGGCCCTGTGGCTCGAAGGCCTCAGCAAGGTCGCAGACTTCACGTTCGCCATATCGTATGAGGCCCCCTCGGGCGTGACGTCATCAGACGACGTCCACATGCTGATCGCAGAGTGGACGTTCATTGGGTCCGATGGCGACGAGGTGCCGTTCGTGTCCCCGATGTGGCTCGATGCGCTCCTGGCGGCAACCGATGCACCAATCATGCCACTCCAGGATCCGACGGGCGCGTTCTACAAGATTCAGATTGACGGCCTCGCGCCGCACCTTGTCACGCAGTTGCGGGTTGCATCCGACTCGACGACCGACTCATACACCGAATCCTACGCGGCCGGCGACTTCGACACATCGCTCACGGATAAGACAGTTTCCCGCCGGTTCGGCGCGATCTATTCAGCCGCTGATGTGCTCTACGCACCAGATGATCCCGTTGTGACCGACGAACAGCGCACACTGATTCGTCAGACGCTCGGCCTGAACGTCGTCCACAACGAGGGACTTACCGCCACAATCGTCACGCCATGGGATACCCAAAGTGACTACCTTAAGAAGCATGGACAGTTTCAATGGTCGCTCCAAGGGGATCAACGCCCCGCCTACAAGGTTGGCGACACAATAAGAGGTTCGGTTACGTGGCCTACGCAGTTTTTCCCGAAGTGGAACTCCGCGATTGGCCCGGTTTCACCGATTCTGTTTGTCGTAACCGACGAGGCCCAGCCACAAGTCACGCCGCTGAAATGGTCCCATGACGGCACAACACTCGATTTCGAATTCACTGCCCGAATCGAAGGACTTCTGAGGCTTGTCTTCTCGCAAAGGCGGGGGGAGATGCTTGTGGGCCCCGTTCCGTCGTTTCAGCTTTCGAGCATCCTGGTCCGTATCACCGCAGACGGCACGTTGCCCAAATGGGAAGAGCGTGCATGGAACGCCCTGAAGCTTGACGACGGGTTTGTTCCTGGAGACCCAATCAACCGCAATCGACAGATCACGACCAAGTACGCCGACATGTTCAATTCCGGTCGCAAACCCGGAGAGCTGAACCCGTTCGAGTGGTTTGGCATGGCCGCCTTCGCATCGCGTCTTGCCGGCGACGGAATGCACACCGCCATGAGTCGCGGGTATGCGCCGCTTCCGAACAATCCACCCTTCGACTGGATTCCAGCCAATACGCAGAAGGTGTTTCGGGGCCTCGCCGACGGCAATCTCGCAATCTTCATCGACATGTACAAAGCAGGGCTCGCGTACAGAGACGGCGGCGGCATCGCAGAAATACGTGCCATGAATGCCAGCGGGGAGGTTTCCAACGAGCAGATACGCGCGTGGAAAAAGATCGATCAAGGGCTGCGAGAGCCTCGCTCTGAGACGATCTGGCAAGGCGTCGAGATTCTGGTCAACGTGGAGCAGCGAGACTTGCTCCAACAAGTGCTGGACAAGGACCCCGACCTTTGGCAAAATGCGACAGACAATGTTGGGTCAAAACTTTCCAGAATCTTCATGATCTCTTCGCCCTTTCCTGGCGACGAAAGCACCTTCCAGGACTATCGCGCCAATCCGGATGGCCCAGCGATCCCGAGCACATCCACGTTCTACGATGTGGAGGCAAGAATGACCTGGATCTTGTCGCGTATGCCGAAATGGCGAGAAGGGTGGCGGGCCACGCATGATTTCATTGAAATCCCCACGTTGCTGAAAGGCGACTACAACCGGTTACCATGAGCCGATATCGCCTGCTGATAGCGCCGATTGGTCTCGTAGCAAGCCTGGCTGCATTCTTGTGGAGGGGCGGTGCGCCGGCGAATGACGAGCCCACACTCCGGCCTTCGGTTCCGCACATCACCGTATACATGAACGAGTCGATCCGGCGCACCGAGATCGAGGGGCTGAGTACCGAAACGAAGGCCAGATTTCTCCCTCACGGCAATTTGTTGGAGCCGTGCCGGCTTACTGTCGCGACCACCGACGGCAAGCGACTGAAAGTCGATCTGCGAAGCGTTTCCGTCTCAACTGACCTCGTCAACAACGAGCAGTTTGATGCAGTCACTGCCGTCTATGCTAGGCGTCCATTGGAGCCAGGAAGGTTTCAAGAGGTCGTTGCCGACATGCTGGCCACGATCCGCGGGCTGGGCGGGGATCCAGACGAGCGCTTGTTATCAATGGCGACGCGAGGCGATCTGCCGGGCTATGAAGGTCCAGGCACTAGGCTCCCGATCAACGGCGGAAAACTTGCGCTCTCCAAGGTGTTGGACCTCGAAATTAAGTTTAATCCCGACCCTAACCGGGGTTGGTATTACCTAATGACTTTTTCGGTCCCCCCGGGGCTTTCACCCAGTGATATTCAGTGTGACAAAGAACGCGTTATTCGCTGGCGGGCGATCGACTCCATTCGATTGGTGCTGCCTGCCGCTTTCCAGATCGAGCTCATGTTTTCCGCCACAGACCATCGCTTCGACAACTTCGCCTTCAAAGGCGATGAAAGCGACTTTCTCAAGAACTTCATTACCAAAGCCTATTTCGGCGACCGGTATCGACTGACGATGCGGGCCGAGGTAAAGCTTGACAAAGACGACAAGACCATCACAAAACTCCGCAGCGAGCCTACCTTCGTCCTCGAGGAGCTCGAGGCCGTCACTCGCGCGGCCGAAACTGGCTTTTGGCGAGCGGATCCCACCTGGCGGCGTGAACATCGCTTCGACCTGAACGCGTGGAACAAGGTCTGCGCGGCCAAGGGAGACTTCTCGGTCATCGGCATCAAGATCGATCCGACGTCCGTTCCGGACGCCGAGGAGTACGTCCGGCAGGAACGGATGTGGAGCGACCGCATCAGCTTGGGGACTGCACCGGCCAGGCCGGAATAAAGCGCGTGCTAGCCGCTGCCGATCAGCTTGCGGCGGCGCACGCGGATGGCCCGCCAGAATCATCGAGCGCCTTCCCCCGCGTCGGGCCGGGGCTATCTCCGGCTCGCGGCGAGGCCGAAGGTGGCAGACGAGGCCCCGGTAGTGCTCGAAACTCCACCAGTATGGATCACGAGCCCACCCGTCGCCGCCCCCGCTGGCAAACTCTTGGAGATTTCGGCGCGGGTCTGGGTGCCGTCGGCCATTGCCGGAAGTATCGAC
>JAWXBK010000081.1:0-38696 GCA_034439975.1 Rhodospirillaceae bacterium
GGCGAGCGCAAAATAGGTGGCGATGGCGGCATCGGCAGCGCTGCCGCCGGCGCTCAGAACGTCCCGGCCGATCGAGGCCGCCTTCGGCTCGTCGGCGACGACCGCGCCGGCAAAGCCCTCGACGCTGCCGCTCAGGCCCGGCGGGGCGTCGGATTCGCAGGCGCCCAGCGCGAGCAGGGCCAGCGCCCAGGCACATTGACGCAGCCTTCCGGACACCCCAGATCTTTCCGATCGTGCTAGCATGAAGCTCATGTCGTACCGTCGCCTCTTCGCCTCGTTTCTGGTCCTGCTAATGCTTGCGGTACCGGGCGGGGCCGCGCATGCGCAGAGTTCGACGCCGCCTTCGCTGATCCGCGACGCCGAAATCGAATCTATCATTCACGGCTATGCGGGGCCAATCTTCGCCGCCGCCGGGATCGACCCCGAAGCGGTCAATATTTACATCGTCAATGACAATTCCCTCAACGCCGCGGTCGCCGGCGGGCAGAACCTGTTCCTCTTTACCGGCCTCCTGATGCGGGCCGACGTGCCGAACCAGCTCATCGGCGTGATCGCCCACGAAACCGGCCATATGGCTGGCGGGCATATCGCACGGAGCCAGAACAAGCTCGAGACCGCGTCGGCGGAACTGATCCTCGCCTACATTCTCGGCATCGGTGCTGCGCTCGCCACCGGAGACGGCGCGGCCGGCACCGCGGTCATGGCGGCGGGGCAAAGCATGATCGTTCGGAATCTGCTCAGCTATACGCGGACCCAGGAAGCGGCGGCCGACCAAGCGGCTCTCAGCTATCTCGATGCGACCGGACAATCCTCGCAAGGTCTCGCCGATTTCATGAACATCCTGCGCCAGAAGGAACAGCTCTTCGGCGCCAATTACGATCCCTATCTGCGCTCGCATCCGCTGACGCTGGAACGCGTCGATGTTGCGGAACGCCATGCCATGTCGTCGTCCTACGGCACCGTGGTCGATCCGCCGGAGCGGCTCGCCGAGCATGAGCGGATGCGCGCGAAACTGATCGGGTTCCTGCGCGAACTGCCCGACGTGCTGCGCGACTATCCCGAAGGCCTCGAAACGGTCGCGGCGCGGTATGCTCGTGCCATCGGTTACTATCGCGCGAACCAGCTCGACAAGGCATTTGCCGAGCTCGATTCGCTGATCGCCGAGTTTCCCGACGATCCGTATTTTCTCGAGCTCAAGGGCCAGATTCTGTACGAGCATGGCCGCACCGAGGAGTCGCGCGAGTATTACGAAGCCTCGGTTGCCGAGGCACCGACGCAGACCTTGCTGCATCTTGGCCTCGCCCAGACGCTGATCGCACTCGACAAGCCGGAACTGGATCGCGAGGCGGTCGAACAACTCACCTCGGTCGTGGTCGACGAGCCGCGCAACACAATCGCCTGGCGGTTGCTGTCGATCGCCTACGGTCGCAATGGCGAGCCGGGTATGGCGGCACTCGCACTGGCCGAAATGGCAGCCGCGCGCGGCGATCGCGACGAAGCCAAGCAGAAAGCCTCCGCGGCGCAAGCGTTGCTGCAGAATGGCACGCCAAGCTGGCTGCGCGCGCAGGACATTCTCCTCGATATCGACCGCAACGAAGGCTGATCTGCCGCCCGATTATGCGGTCTCGCTGCTGGTCGGTGCGACTTGCTCATACCGACAATTGTCCCGATGATGCCATCTAATGGTCTGACCGAACCGAAGGGAACTCGATTGATGAATTGGCGAATGATGCTGCCGGCGGCAGCGCTGCTGCTGGGCACAAGTACGATGCCGGCCTTTGCGCAGGATACGGACGAGGCTGTCGATCCGGAACAGGCGCGGATCGAGGAAATCGTCCGCGAGTATCTGCTTGAGCATCCCGAAGTCGTGGTCGAAGCGCTCCAGGCTTATGAGACGCAGCGCATGGCAGCCCAGCAGGCTGAGCAGGTGGAGGTCGTCACCACGCTCGCCGACCAGTTGTTTTACAATCCGCTCTCGCCGGTCGCCGGCAATCCGGACGGCGATGTGACGATCGTCGAGTTCTTCGATTACAACTGCCCCTATTGCAAGCGTGTCACGCCCGATATTGCCACCCTGCTCGAAGCCGACGGCGATATCCGGTTCGTCTACAAGGAATGGCCGATCCTGAGTGCGGAATCGGAGATCGCCGCCCGCGCCGCGCTCGCCGCACATCAGCAGAGCGAGGATGCCTACATCCGTCTGCATGATGCGATGATGGCGCATCGCGGCAAGCTCGATCGCGACTCGGTGATGGCGCTCGCAGCGACGCAGGGCCTGAACATGGAGCGGCTCGAGGACGACATGGAAGGCGATCAGGTGACGGCCGAGATCGAGCATGTCCGTCGCCTCGCCGATCAGATCGGCATCGACGGCACGCCTGCGTTCCTGATCGGCGAACAGGTCGTACCCGGCGCGATCGATATCGAAGAGATGAAGCGCCTCGTCGCAGCCGCACGCGAGAGCTGAGCTGTAGCCTTTTTCGGGCGTTCTTGCGGTTCCGGCCTCGATCCCCTTAACCTGCCGGCTCCAGCGTCAACCAGGAGGAGCCGGCCATGATGCTCGCCAACCGTTCCGCCATCGTCACGGGCAGCGCGCGTGGCATTGGCAAGGCGATCGCAGAACGCTTCGCGCGCGAGGGTGCGAAGGTCGTGGTCAACTACCGGGCCAATCGCGACAAGGCCGAAGATGTCGCCGCCGGAATCCGGCGGGCCGGGGGTAATGCCGTCGCGATCCAGGCCGATGTCGGCAAGCGCGCGGATGCGAAGCGGATGGTCGCCGAGACAATCCAGGCCTTCGGCGGTATCGACATCATGGTCAGCAATGCCGGCGTGATTACCGATAAATCGTTCATCGACAGCACCGACGAAGACTGGGATGCGGCAATCGACACCAATCTGCGCGGTTTCTTCAACATGGCGCAGGCGGTTCTGCCGCACATGATCGAAAAGAAATACGGCCGCATCCTGGTGACCGGTTCCTGCATTACCGAGATCGCCGATTTCGGCGGTAACAAATATTCGGTCTGTACCGCATCGAAGGGCGGCATCACCGCGATGATGCGGCCGATCGCGGCCGAAGTGGCGAAGCTCGGCATCACGGTCAACGGTGTATCGCCGGGTTACATCGCAACCGAAATGCTCGCCGGCATCGATCAGGCCGGCCTTGAGGCGGCGCTCACGCTGGTGCCGATGCGGCGCTACGGCAAACCCGAAGAAATCGCTGCCGCCATGGCGTTCCTCGCCTCGGACGATGCCGCCTACGTGACGGGCCAGATCCTGCGCGTCAATGGCGGCATGTCGATGGGCGGTTGAGGCCCGCGGGATGGCAGCGAACGACGCGGTTCTGACCGACGATTTCAAGCAGACGCCCTATTGGTGGGAAGCGGCGCCGCGCGAGCCGATCGTCGTGCAGGCGATGCCGGCATCCTGCGGCGTGGCGATCGTGGGTGCGGGCTATACCGGGCTCGCGGCCGCGTTGCTGCTGGCGCGGGCCGGACGCCGCGTCGTCGTGATCGAGGCCGAAACGGCCGGCCACGGCGCGAGCTCGCGCAATGCCGGCTTTATCGGCCGCACGTTCAAAACCAGTTTCTCGACGCTGCTCAAAGAGCATGGCGCCAATTATGCGATCGCCGTCTATCGCGAGCTGCAGGCGGCGTTCGATACCGTCGCCGGCCTGATCGAGCTGGAGGGCATCGAATGCGGCTGGCGCCGGTGCGGGCGCTTCGTCGCGGCGCTCTCGCCCAGCCACTACGAGTCGATCGCAAAAACCGTCGCGCTCAAGCAGAAACATCTCGGCGAACCGTTCGAGATGGTGCCGCGCGAGGAACAGCACCGCGAAATCGGATCCGACATCTATCACGGTGGCGCCGTCATCCCCGACCTCGCCTCGCTTCACCCCGGTCTCTACCACGCCGGCCTGCTCGACCGCGCCCGCAGTGCCGGTGCGCAGATCGTGACCGGCACGCGCGTCTTGTCGATCCGGCGCGAGACACGCGGGTTCGGTGTCGCGACGTCGCGCGGTCCGATCTTCGCACGCGACGTGTTCGTCGCGACCAACGGCTATACCGATGGCGTCGATCCGTGGTTGCGGCGGCGGGTCATCCCGTTCCGCGGCTACATGATGGCGAGCGAACCGCTACGCCCCGAGCAGCTCGACCGGTTGTTGCCGCAGGACCGCACGATTCACGACTGGAACCACAATCTCAATTACATCCGGCGATCGCCGGACGGCACGCGCATCATGCTTGGCGGGAATACCGGATCGAGCGAGCGCGATCTCGCGCGCATGGCGCGCCGGCTGCACCGGCATTATCGCACCATCTTCCCCGATCTCGAGCAGATCCGGATCAGCCATTGCTGGAGCGGCTATTGCGCCGCCACGTTCGATCTGTGGCCCCATCTCGGCACGCAGGACGGCGTTCATTACGCGCTCGGCTATTGTTTCGCGGGCGTGCCGATGGGGAGCTATCTCGGCTGCAAGGCGGCCCTGCGCATTCTGGGGCGACCGGAGGCCGAAACCGTGTTCGCCGATCGCGCATTTCCGACCATGCCGCTCTATCGGGGCGGCGGCTGGTTCATGCCGCTGGTCGCGGCCTGGTACGACTTCCAGGACCGCCGGCACCGCTGATTCGCCCGGATTTCCGCCGGCTGGCGTTGCGCCAGCGACCTACCATGCTATAACGCAAATCCCCTCGTCCGGAGAGGCGCCCGCCTTGGCCAAACGCCCGACAGTCCTCGTCCTCAACGGACCCAATCTCAACCTGCTCGGCACGCGCGAACCCGGAATCTATGGTCGCGAAACGCTCGACGACATCCAGGCCGCCTGTCGCAAGCACGGCGAGACGCTCGGCCTCGCCGTTGAGTTCCGCCAGACCAATCGCGAGGACGAGTTGATCGGCTGGGTGCAGCAGGCGCGCGGCAGCGCCGCCGGCATCGTGATCAACCCCGCCGGCTACAGTCACACCTCGATTGCGCTGCTCGACGCGCTGCTGGCCGTTGGCCTGCCGACGATCGAGGTGCATCTTTCCAACATCTTCGCCCGTGAATCCTTCCGCCATCATTCCTATGTGAGTCGGGCGGCGCGCGGCGTCATCTGCGGTCTCGGTTCGCAGGGCTATCGTCTTGCCCTGACGGCCATGTCTGAAATCCTGCAAACGCAGACGGAAACCTGATGAGCACGTTCGACATCGACGAGGAACTGATCCGCAAGCTCGCGCGGCTGCTCGACGAAACCGGATTGAACGAGGTCGAGTACGAGAAGGCCGGCGAGCGCATCCGCCTCAACCGCGGCACAGTCGCGAGTGCGACGGCGCCCGCAGCGGCGGCGCCACCGGTCACCGTCGCACCGGCGCCATCGGCACCGGACGGCCCGCCGGCCGGTGCCGTGCTGTCACCGATGGTCGGTACCGCCTATCTTTCATCCGAGCCCGGCGCCAAGCCGTTCGTGGTCACCGGCGATCGCGTTTCGCAGGGCCAGACATTGCTGATCATCGAAGCGATGAAAGTCATGAACCCGATCACCGCGGCCCATGCCGGTATCGTCCGGCAGATCATTGTCGTCGACGGGCGACCGGTCGAATACGGCGAAATTCTGATGGTCGTCGAGTAACCGCGTCCGAGAACCCGAGGCGCCGCAAGCCATGTTCGAGAAGATTCTGATCGCGAACCGGGGCGAGATTGCGCTTCGTGTGCATCGCGCCTGTCGTGAGATGGGGATCCGCACCGTCGCAGTGCATTCGACGGCGGATGCCGATGCGATGCATGTGCGCCTCGCCGACGAGGCGGTGTGCATCGGACCCGCGCCCTCGCGCGACAGCTATCTCAACATTCCAGCGATCATTTCGGCGGCGACCATCACCGGTGCCGATGCGATTCATCCCGGTATCGGATTTCTGTCGGAGAATGCGCGTTTCGCCGCGATGGTCGAAGAACACGGCTTTACCTTCATCGGTCCGACGCCGGAACAGATTGCGCTGATGGGCGACAAGGTCGCGGCCAAGGACGCGGCCAGGAAGCTCGGTCTGCCCGTGGTCCCCGGTTCCGAAGGCCAGCTCGGCAGCGACGAAGATTCGGCGCGCGTCGCAGCCCAGATCGGTTATCCGGTTCTGGTTAAAGCCGCGGCGGGCGGCGGCGGCAAGGGCATGAAGGTCGCGACCGGCCCGAGCGATATCGGCCAGGCTTTGTCGCTCGCGCGCAGCGAAGCCAAAGCGCATTTCGGCAACGACACGCTCTATATGGAGAAGTATCTCTCGCATCCGCGCCATATCGAGATACAGATCCTCGGCGATTCGCACGGCAACGTCATTCATCTGGGCGAGCGCGACTGCTCGCTGCAACGCCGCCATCAGAAGGTGCTGGAAGAGGCGCCCTCGCCCGCCCTCAACAGCCGCGAGCGCGAGTTCATCGGGAACGTTGCCATCGAGGCGATGAAGAAGTTCGGCTATCGCAGCGCGGGAACCATCGAGTTCCTGTATCAGGACGGCCAGTTCTACTTCATCGAAATGAACACCCGTCTGCAGATCGAGCATCCGGTCACGGAAATGATTACCGGCATCGATCTGGTGCGCGAGCAGATCCGCATCGCCGCCGGAGCGCCGCTGCCGATCCGCCAGGAAGACATCAAGTTCAACGGCCATTCGATCGAATGCCGCATCAACGCCGAAGACCCCGATACGTTCCGACCCTCGCCCGGCCGCATCAGCGATTATCACGCACCCGGCGGTCTCGGCGTCCGCGTGGATTCGGCGCTCTACACGGGATATTCCGTGCCACCGCATTACGACAGCCTGATTGCCAAGCTGATCGTTCACGGTGC
The DNA here is from genome assembly GCA_034439975.1 of Rhodospirillaceae bacterium. GTDB lineage: Bacteria > Pseudomonadota > Alphaproteobacteria > Dongiales > Dongiaceae > JAWXBK01. Next base: position 6,815 of record JAWXBK010000081.1, read on the forward strand.
CACGCGCAACGAATGCCTGATGCGCCTGCGCCGTGCGCTGGAAGAGTTCGTGATCGGCGGCGTCTCGACCACGATACCGCTGCATCAGCGGCTCATCGCCGCGCCCGATTTCATCAACGGCGATTACGATATACGATGGCTCGAGAAATTCGTTTCGATCCGGGAGTAGCCTGCCGCACCCGATGAACCGCCTGACGCCGGACATGCTGTTGCGGGCCTATGCCTACGGGGTCTTCCCGATGGCCGAGGGTCGGCTCGACCCGGCGATTCACTGGATCGAGCCCGAACATCGCGGCGTCATCCCTCTCGACAGCTTTCATGTACCGCGCCGGCTCGCCCGCACGGTGCGGCACGGCGTCTACGACGTCCGCTGCAACTCCGACTTCGTGGCGACGATTCGCGGCTGCGCCGACAGCGCGCCGGGCCGCCGCGACACCTGGATCAACCGCTCGATCGAAAGCCTGCATACGCGCCTGCACGAAATGGGTTTCGCGCATTCGATCGAAGCCTGGCAGGGCGACGATCTGGTCGGCGGTCTCTACGGCATTGCACTCGGCGGTGCGTTCTTCGGAGAAAGCATGTTCAGCCGTGCCCGCGATGCCAGCAAGGTGGCGCTGGTTCATCTCGTGGCGCGCCTGCGGATCGGCCGATTCTCGCTGCTCGATGCGCAGTTCGTGACGGATCATCTGGCACAATTCGGTGCGCACGAGATTTCGCGCGAGGCCTATCGCGAACGCCTCGCGGTCGCGCTCGGCACCGCCGCTCAGTTTCCGGTCGAGCTTTCGCTTTCTTCAGTCGCCGCCGCGATGCAGTCGACGACCCAGACGTCGTAGACCGCATGCTCGAGCGCCGAGAGCGCCGGGCTCGAGGCGAACATCCAGCCCGAGAACAGGATCGTCGGCTCCTCGTCGAGCTGCTGTTCGGCAATCACCAGGAAGGCGGCGCTCTCCGGCGTCTCTTCCGGCGGTCGCTTGTGACAGGCTTCCGCGGTGATTTCGAGCGGACCGAAGGTAACCGTGCGGCCGATCGGAACTTCGATGCGCGAGACGCGCGCGGTCACCTTGTCGATCCCCTGCAGCACGGCGGTATCCATGAAATCCGCCCCAGCCGGAACCGGCGCGAGCAGCAGCATCGCCAGCAACGGCGCCGAGACGCGGGTGCAACGCGCGGAAATGGCGCTCACGCCTTGCGACCGCGATAGGGGTTTTCGAGCGACGCGACCAGCCTGGTCAGGGTATCGCGCACCTGCGTCTCGTCGGCGCCCATCAGGACGGCATCCTCGAGCGCGTCCTGCGTCATCTGTCGGATCTCTTCGAGGTTGTCGTTCAATACCTTGATCTTCTCGATGCATGAGACGGGCTGGCCATCCGGCGTTTGCCAGACCGGGGGCTGCCACTGTGTCTTGCTGGAGGAACCTGTCATTTTTATGTCGGCGAATTTGAGGATTGCCGATCCTATCAGCGCGCAACCGGCGATGCGAGATGGGGCGAGGCGCGCCGGGCGGCAAAGCGCAGCCGGACATAATCGGCATGCCAGCCACCGGCCGCGTCTCGCAAAAGCGGCGCCGCTTCCGCCGCCACGTCCGCCAGCAAAGCCGGCCGGTCTCTGGGCGGCACCGCCGTGAGGAAGCTTTCGGCGAAGGTTTCCAGCCAACCGCCGATGTCGCCCGGCAACGGGGTCGGCCGGGCGAACCGCTCGATCCGCTCGACGACGAAGCCTTGCTCCTCGAGACGCGTCCGATACTCGCTTTCGTCGGGAAAGTACCAGGGGCTGAGCGCGGCGGCATCGATCCCGTGCCGCGCCAACACTGCGGCAAGCGCGTTCACGATGGCCGCCACATTATCCTTGCCGCCAAATTCGCCCACGAAACGACCGGCCGGCCGGAGCGCGCGCGCAACGCCTTCAATCACCGCATCGGGATCCTGCATCCAGTGCAACGCGGCATTGGAAAAGACCGCATCGAACGGCTGATCGAAGGCGAGCCGCGCGCCATCCATAACCCGCGCATCGAGGCCCCGCGCTCGCGCCGCCGCAACCTGCTCTGCGCTGGCATCGACGCCGACGACAATCGCGCCGCGCGCGACCAGTCTTTCGGTCAGCACACCATCGCCGCAACCGAGATCGAGGATGCGCTCGCCCGGCTTCGGATCGAGCCAGTCGAGCACCGCCTCGCCGAGCGTGGCAACGAAACCGGCATTCTGCTGATAGCGTTTGGGATCCCAATGCTGCGGCGCATTGGTTGGCTGCTTCGATTTGTCGGACATCGATCGGGTCGGCAACGGCCGGTTATTCCAGCGTGCCGCCTTCTTCCAGGGGCTCGCTTCCCGGCGCGGGTTGCAGCCCATCTTCCGGCGCACTGTCGGGCGCGGGTTCGGCGTCGGGTTCGCTGAACACGAAACGCCCGATCAGATCGGCGAGGTTGAGCGGGTCCTGCGTCCGCGCGATGCGGGCGCCCGGCTCGAGCATCTCGTCGGAACCGCCCGGTTCGATGCTGAGATAGAAATCGCCGAGCAGCCCGTCGGCCTGGATGCGCGCCGAACTGTCGACAGGAATACGCACGGATTCGCGAATGTTGATCCGCACCACGGCGAGATAAGTCTCCGGATCGAGCCTGCTGTGCAGGATCGTGCCGATCTTGATGCCGCTCATGCGGACGTCGCTGCCCGGGACCAGCCCGTCGATGCGGTTGAACTCGGCACGCAGTTCGTACCCCTCGACCGGGCGGACGTTCGACTCGTTGAAGGCATAGATCACAAACGCCAATGCCGACAGCAGGACGATTCCGCCGATGATCGTTTCGAGAAGCTTGCCCCGCATCTTCCGCCCTTTCGGTCCTCCGCCCGTTGATCAGGGCGTCGGTTGCCAGGGTTCATAATCGCCGGTCGCCGCCGCGCGACGACCGCCTTGCAGCGTGTGGCCCGGCGGCCGATAGGCCGCTTCGGTGCCGGTCAGATTCGGCAGATGGGGTTTCTGCCACGACCGCCGCATCTCGCCGCTCTTCGGCGATTCAACCTGCGTACCGTGCAACCAGCGATGCCATTCAGCGGGAACCGCGCTCGCTTCAGGATGACCGGCCGCCTTGTACAGCACCCAGCGACGTTCCGATCGCCCCATGATGCGACTGCGACCGCGATAGTACCGATTGCCGAATTGATCCGTGCCCACCAGCTCGCCATGGAGCCATGTGTAGAGCCGCGTCCCGATACTCATCCCGTTTCCATGCTGTCCCGGACGCTCGCCGCCCCCATTCGACGAGGCCGTCCCTGCTTGCGGGCGGCAATATGGCATCAGGGGCTATGAGCGTCCAGACCCGCCCGGCCGCTTGCTGGACAGCCTCCCGGCCGATCCCGTAAGAGAGCCGACCGACCCGCCGACAGCCCTTTCGGGAGGTTCTGCTGCCTACGGATGCGTTCGCGCCCTCTTCGGACCGCCGCTCGGCGAGTGGTCTTCTCGCGGTTCTCGTCGCGACCTTGTCCTATGGCAGCATCACGACGCTCTCGCGCCTCGCCTATGACGACGGCACCACGGCGATCACTATCGTTGCCATCCGAAACGCGGTTTTCGTACTCGGCTTCGGCGCCTGGATGATCGCGATGCGCGGCGGCTTCGCGCTGCCGCGCCGCGCTTGGTATGCGAGCCTGTTTCTGGGTCTGCTGATGGCGCTATGGGGCTATGGTTACATGGCGTCCGTCGCCTACATCCCCGTCAGCCTTGCGGCCCTCCTGTACTTCACGTTTCCGCTACTGGTCGGCGTCATCGCCGCTGTGGCCGGACAGGAACGCATGACTCTGATCCGGGCGCTGGCGCTGCTGATCGCGTTCGCCGGTCTTGCGTTGGCGCTCGGCCCCGCCTGGGACGGGCTCGACTGGCGCGGCGTCGCGCTGGTGATGATGGGTTCGGTCACCTGCGCCATCGCGCATGTTTTCGTCGCACCGATCTTTCGCGACTACGATATCGTTGCAATCAACTTTCTCGCCCATCTCTGGATGGTGATCGGCTTCGCCATCTACGGCATCGCCATGCACGAATTCGTGATGCCACGCAGTACCGAAGGCCAGTTCATCGTGATGGCGGTCGTTCTGTTCTACATTCTTGCCTATACGCTCTGGTCGGTCGCGATCCGCTGGATCGGGCCGGTGCGCACGGCGGGCATGATGAATCTCGAGCCGATCGTCAGTGTCGCCGCCGCGGCACTGATCCTCGGCGAACGGCTCGGCCCGGTGCAACTTGCGGGCTGCGGGCTGGTACTGCTCGCGCTCATGATCGTGGCGCGTCACCGCGGCACCCGCCGTTCGACCGCGCTTGTCGTGAGGCCGCAGAAATGACGCGTCTTCTCGACCTCATCCACGCCGAGAATCCCTATGCGGGATTCGACAAGGCATCGCACGCGACCGATCTTCAAGGCTGGGGCTCGACCGATCCCATTTTCAGTGTGCTGTTCGACAAGCTGCGACCCAAGCACGTCGCCGAGATCGGCACCTGGAAGGGTGCGTCCGCCCTGCATATGGCCTATCTCGCCAACCAGTACGGCCTCGAGGATTGCGAAATCGTCTGCATCGATACCTGGCTCGGTTCGATCGAGCACTGGTTCTTCCGCGACCGGCCCGACTATTTTCCCTCGCTCAAGCTCAGGCAGGGCTATCCCACGCTATATATGACGTTCCTGGCGAACGTGATCGAGGCGGGCGCGACCGAGCGCATCGTTCCTTTCCCCGTCGCGTCGACCGCGGCAGCGCGTTTTTCGCCGCGCACAAGATCCAGTTCGATCTGATCTACATCGATGCGGCGCACCAATACGAAGAGGTCAAGCTGGATCTCGACCTGTTCTGGCCGCTGGTGCGACCCGGCGGAGTCATGTTTGGCGACGATTACGACGATGCCTTTCCGGGGGTGATTCGTGCGGTCGACGAGTTTGCAGCGTCGACCGACGGCCGTCTTCAGACGAACCGGAAAGCCAGCAACAAATGGATGGTCCAGCGCTAGAGACGGCCCGTTTCGGCATTTGTCCGATCGCTACCGACAGTCGCCGGCGGCCGCATTGACACGGCCCGCCCCTATGGTAGCGTGCCCAAAATCAAGGAAATCCGGGAGAAAACGCGATGGTCGGCACGAACGGGAACGGCAAGGGCAATGGCGGCGCCGGCGCCTGGGGCGTCAATTCCGAGTACGGCAAACTGCATGACGTGCTGCTGTGCGTACCGGAAAACTTCAAATGGCTGCCGACCAGCTCGATTTCGAAAGCGACGTTGCGCGATCCCGACAGCAAGTACGATCTGCAGACCGCGATGCGCCAGCATCGTGAGATGACATCGGCCTACGAAGATGCCGGCGTCACGGTGCACCATATCGTGACCGACCAGGCGCTGCCCTATCAGGTCTATGCGCGCGACAGTTCGTTCATGACACCGTGGGGGGCGGTCATCACGCAGATGGCGCAATGGTGGCGGCGCGGCGAATACGGCCCGGTCATCGATTTCTATCTTTCGAAGGGCATCCCCATCTGGAACAAGGTCACCGCATCGGCCTTCGAGGGCGGCGATTTCGACATCATCGAACCCGGCTGCGTACTGATCGGCTATTGCGGCGAGCGTACGCAGGAACCGGCCGCGAAGCAGGTTCAGGGTTGGCTCGAGAAGGAAGGCTGGGAAGTCCGCCTCTCTCCGATCGCCGAGCATTATGTCCATATCGATCTGATGGTCTGCATGCTGGCCGACAAGCTGGCGGCCGTCTGCATCGACACCACCGATCAGAAAACTCTCGACTGGCTCAAGGCCAAGAAGATCGAGATCATCGACGTCAATTATCGCGACACGATGGAGCTTGGCTGCAACGTGATGGCGCTCGGCGACGACAAGGTGATCTCGACCTCGCGCAGCAAGGATCTCAACGCCAAGCTCAAGGCACGCGGTTTCACTGTCTACGATCCGGAGGTGACGATGTTCACCAAGGGCGGCGGCGGCGTGCATTGCATGGCGCAGGCGCTGCGCCGCGATTTCGTCTGACGATGACCGGCCGCTGGATCGCGCGATGACAAACAACGAGCGCGGCATCGGATTGCAGTTCCGGGGCGTCGCCAAACATTACGGCACGATTCGCGCAGTCGACGGCGTCGATCTCGACGTACCGCGCGGCGAGTTCCTGACCCTGCTCGGGCCGTCGGGGTCGGGCAAGACCACGATGTTGATGATGATCGCGGGTTTCACCGGGCCGACCGAAGGTCGAATTCTGCTCGATGGTCGTGACATCACCGACCTGCCGCCGGAGAAGCGCAATTTCGGGATGGTGTTCCAGGGTTACGCCCTGTTTCCGCATCTCTCGGTCTTCGACAACGTCGCCTTTCCACTGAAGGTGCGCCGGAAGTCGCAGGAGGAAACGCGCGAGCGCGTAGGCAAGGCGCTGGATCTGGTACAGCTCAACAATCTGGCGGATCGCAATCCGCGCCAACTTTCCGGCGGGCAGCAGCAGCGCGTGGCACTCGCCCGCGCGCTCGTCTTCAATCCCGAAATCCTGCTGCTCGACGAGCCGCTCGGCGCGCTCGATCGCAAGCTGCGCCAGGAAGTGCAGATCGAACTCAAGGAACTGCATCGCCGCGTGGGCACGACCTTTATCTATGTGACCCACGACCAGGAAGAAGCCCTGTCGATGTCCGATCGCATCGCGATCGTGCGGGACGGCAAGTTCGTGCAGATCGGCACGCCGGACGAACTCTATGAACGGCCGAAGACGCGTTTCGTCGCCGGCTTCCTCGGCGAGAGCAATTTCCTCAAGGGCCAGGTCAATGCGACCGCCAATGGCGATATCAGTTACGACATCGGGGGTGCCAGCTATCGCCAGAAGGCGAACGGTCGGGCTCTGGCATCGGGCGAGGAAATCCTGATCGCCATGCGCCCCGAGAAAGTGCGCATCGACGCTGTGCGGCCGGCCGAAAGCGCCAATGCGATCGAAGGCACGGTGCGCAACTGGAACTATTTCGGCAGCAGCTTCCACATGACGCTCGGCCATCCCGGCATCGGCGACATCGTGGTCTCCTGCCCCGCATGGCGGACCAAGATCACGCCCGAGAACGGCGCCCGGCTGTGGGTCGGCTGGGATGCGGACGCGGGCGTTGTCGTCGACGACGACTGACGCTGCCATGACAGCGGTCGAAACCCTCCCCGCCCGCGTCTATTGCGACCCCTCGGTGTTCGCCGAGGAACAGCGGCGCATCTTCGCGCAGCACTGGATGCTGGTCGCTCATGAAGGCCAGCTCGCCGAACCGGGCCGCTTCGTCACCACCGAAATCGCGGGTCAGCCGATTTTCGTGCTGCGCGGCCGCGACGGCGCCCTGCGCGGTTTCCACAATGTCTGCCGCCATCGCGCCTCGCCGCTTTTGCTGGCGTCGACGGGCCAATGCAGCGTGCTGCGCTGCCCCTATCATGGCTGGCTCTATGACCAGACCGGCGCACTCAAGAAGGCGCCCGGCTTCGAGGATGCCGCGCTCGATCCCGATCGCTGGGGTCTCTGGCCGGTGCGTGTCGAAAGCTGGAACGAGCTGGTCTTCGCCTGTCTCGACGACAGGGCGCCGACCCTGACCGACTGGCTCGGCGATATCGTTCCGATCGCCGCGCAGTATCCGCCAATCGGGACGCTGCGCTATTTCGGCGAGACGCTGCACGACGCGCCGACCGACTGGAAAGCCTATGGGGACAATAGTTGCGAGGGTTATCACCTCGGTCACGTGCATCGCGATCTGAGCGCGATGCTGGTCAAGGAAAACACCCGCATCGTCCCCATCGAGAACGGACAGTTCGTCCGCTTCGATGTGACTTACGATCTCGGCGATGGCGGGCCGCCCGCGCCGGGCACCTGGATCTACAAGTTCCCGGCGACCCTGATGGTGCTGTCGACGCGCAGTGCGACCATCGACCAGGTCACGCCGCTCGGCGCCGGCCGGATGCGCATCTTCCGCTGGCTGTGGCTGTCGCCCGAACGCAACGACGGCGAGGCGGCGCTCGGCTTCGCCGACCAGGTGCTGCGCGAGGACATGGCGATCAGCAATCTGATCCAGCGCAATCTGGCCGCCGGCATGTACGACCGCGGCGTGCTGTCGAGCGAGCGCGAACCCGGCACCATTGCCTTCCAGCGCTGGTACAGCGAGGCGATGGCGGCCTAGTAGCGCCCGCGTCCCGCAATGTGGCGCCTAGCGCGTCATCGCAATGATCTCGATCTCGATCATCATCCCGACATAAGCGAGCGCCGGCAGCGGAATGCCGGTCGAGGTCGGGCCCGGTTCGGTAAAGCAGCCCGACCGGATTTTCAGATTGGCATGGAGCTGATCGGCCGAGGCACCGCCCTGATAGTACGCGGTGACCTTGACGACGTCGTCGAACCCGAGCCCGTGCGCTTCGAGAACGCGGCGAATCATTTCCATGCTGCGCTTCGTTTGCGCGACGAGATCGTGCGGCTCCATCACGACGCCCTGGGGCGTGAGCGCGACCTGACCGCCGAGAAACACCAGGTTCCCGCAGCGCACGCCATGCTTGTACGGCAGATGGATCGGCCAGTCCCAGTGGCCCTCGGGCCAGCTATGGCTCTTCGACAGCCGGGCGCCGTTTTCGTCGCGCATGGCGATCACGTCGCTGCGGATCATGTGACCCTTGCGCCAGTGTCGCGGCAGCGGAATGCCGGTCGCGGCCGGACCCGGCTCGCGGAAATAGGCGGCCCGCGCGCGCGCCGCCGCTTCCCAATCCTCGAACCGACCCTCGCCCTGGTACCAGTTCTTGATCTTCACGACGTCGTCGAAATCGGCGCCGAGCCTGCCGAGCACCAGACCGATCCGGTCCATCACGCCGCGCATCTGGGCGACGATGTCGCCGCCGTCGAGCAACTTGCCGTCGGCATCGAGCGGATCCTGTCCGCCGACGAAAATCATCTCGCCGCATTGCAGCCCGTGGCTGAACGGCCTGGGCAAAGGCACGAGTCCGGCCGGGTCGGCCGCGCGCCGCGGAAGCTGCCGGTCGTCGGCGCCGCGCATGGCGATCGCCTCGATCTCGACCACCATCCCGTCATAGGCAAGCGCCGGCAGCGGCACGGCCGAAACGACCGGCCCGGCCCCGTCGCCCGGCAGGGCGGCCGCGATGGCGGCCAGCAGCTTGGTCTCGTCGGCGTGCCCGTCGGTCGCATAATAGGCAACCAGCTTCACGAGATCGGCGGGATCGGCGCCGAATCCGGCCAGAACCCGCCGGATATTCTCCATGACCGCTTCCGTCTGCCGGTCGAGATCGCCGGGATGCTGCACCGTCCCGCTGCTGTCCAGATCGACCTGCCCGCCAACGAAAATCATATTCCCGGCCCTGAGGCCGTGTTTGTGCGAGACATGGATCGGCCAATCCCAATGGCCTTCCGGCCATACATGCTTCCTCAACATAATTTCTCCCATCTCTTCTCCCCCCGGTCGGTGGGGCCATTGCGCTTTCACGGCCGAATGTTAGCATCCGCGCCGACAGGCTTGCGTCATAGCAGGCTCGTCCACGGACCAAAAGGCTTCACGCAAAACACGGGGAGGACAACCCGACATGAACCCCAACAAAATGTTTCTCGAGGACTGCGCGCAGATCGCCGCAGAGAAATACAACAAGGGTCGGATCGATCGCCGCCAGCTCCTGAAGGCCTGCGCCGCACTCGGCCTGGTGCCCGTACTGCAATCCGGCAAGGCGTTCGCCGCGACACCGAGCCAGATCGTTCATGCGAACTGGGGCGGCGACGCCGTCACCTGCATCACCGACATTTACGGCGCGGCCTTCGAGGCGGCGACCGGCGTGCCGGCGTTGGTCGACGGTTCGGGCCCGCTCGAAGGCACAATCAAGCAGATGGTCGAAACCAATTCGACGATCTGGGATTGCTGCGATTCCGATATCTTCAGTGGCCTGCGTCTCGGCCGCGCGAACCTGCTAACGGCGATCGACTACTCGATCGTGGACCGCGACAAGATCCTTGCGCCGTTCACCTACGACTATGCCGTGCTCGGTTACTGGTACAGCTATGCGCTGACCTACGACACGACCAAGTTCGATGGCGTACCGACCTGGGTCGATTTCTTTGATGTCGAGAAATATCCGGGCAATCGCACGATGTACAAATGGATGAACGGCGCACCCGAGGCGGCACTCATCGCCGACGGCGTGCCGCTCGACGAAGTCTATCCGCTCGACATGGATCGCGCGCTGGAGAAGATCGACAGCATCTCCGACCACGTGATCTATTGGGGCTCGGGCGCCGAGAGCCAAACCATGTTCCTCGACGAGGAAGTCGTCATGGGCAATATCTGGCAGACCCGTGCGACCGTTCTCGAACGCGACACCGGCGGCCGCGTCACCTGGTCGTGGGACCAGGCGATCGCCTATCCGGCGGCCTGGATCATCCCCGGCAACAATCCTGCGGGTGCGGAGTATGCCAACCGCTGGATCGCGCAGATGCAGGATCCTGAACTGCAGATCGCCGTTCTGGACTGCTACGGCCAGGGCCCGGCCAATCCGGCGGCGATCGATATGATGACACCGGAACAGCGTCGTCTGCATCCGGCGGCGCCCGAGAACCTGGAAAGGCAGCTCGTCGCCGATTCGGAGTACTGGGCGGAGCATTACGACGACGTCCTCAACGAATTCCTGGACGCCATCTCGGCCTAAGGAACATTCGTTGACGACTGCAGAAGCGAGCGCCGGCATCGGCGGCGAACGGCGGGGGCTGCGGGCCAATCCGTATTTCCTGCTGATCCTGCCGTTGCTGGCGCTTCTTTTGTCTCTGTATGCATGGCCCATGCTGCAGGTGTTCTGGATCAGCGTCAGCGATCCGGCGTTCGGCCTCGAGAACTACGAAAAACTGTTCACCAGCCGGGGCATCCTCAAGATGCTCCATACCACCTTCGAGGTCTGCCTGATCACGACGGGGCTGGCGATGTTCTTCGGATACATCGTCGCCTATGCGATGGCCCACGTCACCGACCGACACCGGACGCTGATGCTGCTGTTCATCCTGGTCCCGTTCTGGGTTTCGGTGCTCGCCCGCGCCTTTTCCTGGCTGATGCTGCTGCATGACAACGGCATCGTGAACGATGCGTTGCGCGCCTGGGGCATCACCGACGAGCCGGTCCATCTGGTGCGCAACCAGATCGGCGTCTATATCGGCATGGTCCATTACATGATTCCCTACGCCGTGTTGCCGCTCTATGCGGCGATGCGCATGATCGATCCGCGCGTTGTCAGCGCCGCGCGCGGCCTCGGCGCCGGCCCGTTCGAGTCTTTCTGGCGGGTCTATCTGCCGCTCAGTTTGCCCGGCCTGATCGGCGCCGGTGTACTGGTGTTCATCCTGACGCTCGGCTTCTTCGTGACGCCGGCCATTCTCGGCGGCGGCAAGACGATGATGATCGCCGAATATGTCAGCGTGCAGATACTGCAGACCGTGCGTTGGGGCATCGGCTCGATGCTCGCGGTGACGCTGCTATTGATCGTGCTGGCAATGCTTGCGGTGATGAGCCGCATCGTGGATCTGCGCGGCCTGTTCGGGGCCAAATAGCATGCGCAGCGAACGATATGGCTGGCGCTTCATGCTGATCCTGATCGTCGCCTGGACGGTCTTGCTCTATCTGCTCCTGCCGATCTTCGTGGCGACGCCGATCTCGCTCTCGCCCGAACGCTATCTCCTGATGCCGCGCGGCGAATACTCGCTGCGGCACTATGAAAATCTGTTCACCAACGAACGCTGGCTGTCGTCGATCTGGCAGAGTCTGGTCATCGCCGTCGCGTCGACCACGATCGCGGTCATCACAGGCTCGCTCGCGGCTGTCGGAATCTGGCGTCTCGCCTCGCGCCTCGGCGAAACCTTGCGCGCGTTCGTCCTCCTGCCGATGATCGTGCCGCCGATCGTATCGGCGCTGGCGTTCTTCCAGGTGTTCGCCGATCTCGGCCTACTCGATACGATGCTGGGCGTCATCCTCGCGCACACCGTGCTCGCCGTGCCCTATGTCGTGATCACGGTTTCGACCTCGCTCGCCGGGTTCGATCTCAAGCTCGAGCAGGCGGCGCGCAATCTGGGCGCCTCGATGCGCCAGACGATCCGCTATGTGATCCTGCCCAACATCATGCCCGGTGTACTCTCGGGGGCGGTCTTCGCGTTCATTCTTTCATGGGACGAGATCGTGGTGACGTTGTTCATTTCGAAACTCAACGTCTTCACCCTGCCGCGCCGCATGTGGGACGGCATTCGCGAACAGGCCGATCCGACCATCGCCGCCTGTGCAACGACGCTGATCCTGATCACTTTCGCGGCGATCCTTACCTATCTGGTCCTGCAGCGACGGGGGCCGAAAGCACGCCCGCAGGGCGCCTAGATCGGCCCGTCGCCCGCTCGCTCAAGTCTTCTTGGCACGCTCCAAACTCACGACAATCCGTCGCGTCACTTTCCAGTGCTTGAGCCGTGGCAGCGCCTCTTCCTCGCTCAGATTCAGCGCGAACTCGGCCATGTTGCCGTCTTCTTCCGGCACATTGGGGATTCGCTCGCTGACCAGCGCATAAATTTTCTCGCGAACTGGGCGCCGTATCGACAAGCGGCCATACATGCGTATCGCCGAGAATTTGAGCTGAAGATAGGCGAAATTGATCGCCACGTTGTCCCCGAGCGATTTTGCCTTGTAGAACGTCGTGCGGCTGTCGACGTCATGCGGGACGATGCTTTCGATATAGGTTTCATCGAGGGTCAGAGATTCGAGCGGAATCCGCGACAGCCGGAAATACAGATCGAGATCGTCTCCACCATAACCGCGAATAATGTCGTCGTACCCCTCGACCAGATCGAAATGTTTCTTCCACACGACGCAGCTGCCGGAGCGACCCTTGATTTCCTCGCTGAGCGGAAAGCGGAAGAAGACGTCGCCGCGCACCCTGGCATCGATTCGCTCGACGAAATCGCGCGGAATGATGATGTCGGCATCGAGGAAGATCAGAATCTCGCCGGTCGCGGCGGCGGCACCGATATTGCGTGCGTCGGCCAGATGGAAATCCGCGACGTCGGGCACCTTGACGACGACCGCGTCCGGATGCCGCATGGCGACCACGCCCGCCGTATCCTCGGGACAGTTGTAATCGACCACCACGACTTCGGTGTCGGGCTGGGCGAGGAAACGCGGCAGGGACTCGAGCAGATACGTCAGTCGTCCCTTGCAGGTAACGACAATGGAGTAACGTCGCGGCATCGTTGTGTCGGCCCCCTCCCCGTCTATTCTGCAGACTCGGCCACGAGGTCGATCCGGCGCAAGCGCGTTCCCGCGTCGGCCTTTCCGCGATACCGGGCGGTCGCTGCCCCGGCCGGCGACGCCGCTCGAGAGGAGACCGCATGATCTCAATTCCCGCCTTCGTCGCCGCGGCTGTCGCCGAGATCGCCGGCTGCTTCGCCTTCTGGGCCTGGGCCCGGCTCGATAAATCGCCGCTCTGGCTGATCCCCGGGATCGCCGCGCTCGCGCTGTTCGCCTGGCTGCTGACATTGGCGGAAAGCGATTCGGCCGGCCGCGCCTATGCCGCCTATGGCGGCGTCTACATCGCGGCCTCGCTGGCCTGGTTGTGGGCCGTCGAAGGCGTTCGGCCTGACCGCTGGGATGCGATCGGAGCCATCGTTTGCCTGGTCGGTGCTGCGATCATCCTGTTCGGACCGCGATCCGCCTGAGCGGTCGGTTCGCGGCGCTGATGCAAGGCGCCCACAGCCGATCACATTTTCGTTGTTGCACTGCAAAAATTTTGTCGACTCGAACGGCCCGCAAAATCAGCAAATTGGGGCCCTGTGGATAACCGCCCTCATCCCGGCCCCGCGGAAACGCTCAATTTTGCGGCGCACACAACATCTAGGGGGTCGCCACAAATGCGTCACAGAATGTTGTTGCAAAGCGTCACGCAAGGCAGCAACATATGGTGTATCAGCGGGTCGGGGGACCACAAGATACTGTAGACCCGTCAAGCCCCTAGCGTGCGTTCTTCGAGCATTTTCGAACGCATCTGGGGGTTTTGCGTCCCCGAGGGCCGGAACACGTTAAAAATAGGGGATGGATCATGCGTATTGCTCGTCGATTCACGGAAACCGGTAAGAGCCCCTACGAGGGAATCGAGTTCCGCAGGACGAGCAGCGAGATCCGGAATCCCGACGGTTCCCTGGTGTTCCAGGCGAAGGATATCGAGGTTCCCGCCAACTGGTCGCAGGTCGCCTGCGATGTGCTGGCCCAGAAATATTTCCGCAAGGCCGGTGTGCCCGCGCGTCTTCTTCCCGTCGTCGAAAGCGACGTGCCGGAATTCCTGTGGCGGCGCGAGGCCGATCGCGAGGCGATGGCGCAGCTTCCGACGGAAGAGCGCAATGGCGGCGAGAAGAGCGCGAAGCAGGTTTTCGACCGGCTTGCCGGCACCTGGACTTATTGGGGCTGGAAGGGCGGCTATTTCGACGCCGAAGAAGATGCGCGCTGCTTCTATGACGAGATGCGCTGGATGCTGGCGACCCAGATGGGCGCGCCGAACAGCCCGCAATGGTTCAACACCGGGATGCACTGGGCCTATGGCATCGACGGTCCCAGCCAGGGTCATTTCTATGTCGACTTCAAATCCGGCGAGCTGACGGTTTCGCGCTCGGCCTACGAGCATCCGCAACCGCATGCCTGCTTCATCCAGTCGGTCTCGGACGATCTGGTGAACGAGGGCGGAATCATGGACCTCTGGGTCCGCGAGGCGCGGCTGTTCAAATACGGCTCGGGCACCGGTTCGAACTTCTCGAAGCTGCGCGGCGGCGGCGAATCGCTGTCGGGCGGTGGCCGTTCGTCGGGCCTGATGAGCTTCCTCAAGATCGGCGACCGCGCGGCCGGCGCCATCAAGTCGGGCGGCACCACGCGCCGCGCCGCCAAGATGGTCGTGGTCGACGTCGATCACCCCGATATCGAGGAATATATCGACTGGAAGGTGGTCGAGGAGCAGAAGGTCGCGGCGCTGGTGACCGGCTCGCGCCTCGCCAGCAAGCATCTCAATGCGATCATGCAGGCGGCGAACGATTCCGACGCCAAGGACCGCTTCGATCCGAAGGCGAATCCGGCGCTGAAGAAGGCGATCAAGGCCGCCCGCGCGGTGCTGATTCCCGACAACTACATTCGCCGCGTGATCCAGTTCGCCGAACAGGGCTATACCGAAATCCAGTTCCGCACCTACGACACCGACTGGGATTCGGATGCCTATCTGACCGTGTCCGGCCAGAACTCGAACAATTCTGTGCGCGTCACCAACGAATTCATCCAGCGCGTCCTCGACAATGGCGACTGGAGCCTGATCCGCCGCACCGACGGGAAGATCTCGAAGACCGTCAAGGCGCGCGATCTGTGGGAAAAGATCGGCCACGCGGCCTGGGCGTGTGCCGACCCGGGAATCCAGTTCGATACGACGGTCAACGACTGGCACACCTGCCCGGAGAGCGGCCGCATCAACGCGTCGAATCCCTGCTCGGAATACATGTTCCTCGACGACACGGCCTGCAATCTCGCCTCGCTGAACCTGATGACGTTCCGGCGCGACGACGGCTCGTTCGACGTGGGCGGGTTCGAACATTCGGTTCGGCTGTGGACCATCGTGCTCGAGATTTCGGTCCTGATGGCGCAGTTCCCGTCGAAGGAAATCGCCCAGCTCTCCTACGAGTACCGCACGCTCGGCCTCGGCTACGCCAATATCGGCGGACTTTTGATGTCGATGGGCCTCTCCTATGACAGCGACCAGGGCCGCGCGATTACCGGAGCGATCACCGCGGTCATGACCGGCGTCTCTTATGCGACCTCGGCCGAAATGGCGGCCGAGCTCGGCCCGTTCCCGGGCTACGAGAAGAACCGCGATTCGATGTTGCGGGTGATCCGCAACCATACCCGCGCGGCTCATGGCGACGAGAACGGCTATGAGGATCTCTCGATCAAGCCGGTGCCGCTCGATCGCGCGAGCTGCTCCGACAAGGCTTTGGTGCAGGCCGCGGCCGATGCGTGGGACAGCGCGCTCGAGCTCGGCGAGAAGCACGGCTATCGCAATGCCCAGGCAACCGTGATTGCGCCGACCGGCACGATCGGTCTCGTGATGGATTGCGACACCACCGGCATCGAACCCGATTTCGCGCTGGTGAAGTTCAAGAAGCTCGCCGGCGGTGGCTACTTCAAGATCATCAACCGCATGGTCCCGCAGGCTTTGAAGACGCTTGGCTATCCCGAAGACCAGATCGAAGCGATGATTCGCTATGCAGTCGGCCACGGCACGCTCGCCGATGCGCCGGGCATCGATCACGAAGCGCTGCGCGACAAGGGCTTCCCCGACGCCTCGATCGAGGCGATCGAGAATGCGCTGGCCAGCGCCTTCGACATCCGCTTCGCTTTCAACAAATGGACGCTCGGCGAGGCATTCTGCACCGAGACGCTCGGCTTCACCGTTGCCGATCTCGACGCCCCCGGTTTCGACATGCTCGGCGCACTCGGCTTCTCGCGCAAGCAGGTCGAGGCGGCGAACACCTATTGCTGTGGCGCGATGACCCTCGAGGGCGCACCGAATATCAAGGCCGAGCATCTGCCAGTCTTCGACTGCGCCAATCCCTGCGGTCGCATCGGCAAGCGGTCGCTCTCGGTCGTCAGCCACATCAAGATGATGGCCGCGGCACAGCCCTTCATCTCGGGTGCGATCTCCAAGACGATCAACATGCCGAACGTCGCCACCGTCGACGATTGCAAGGAAGCGTATCTGATGTCGTGGCGCCTCGGCATCAAGGCGAACGCGCTCTATCGCGACGGATCGAAGCTCTCGCAGCCGCTGGCATCCAATTTCTTCGGCGGCGACGAAGCCGAGGAAGTGATCGAGGCGCTGATGGAAGCCCCGGCCGCAGTTCGCGCATCGGCGGTTGCCGAACGCACGGTCGAACGGATCGTCGAGCGGGTGGTCGAGCGCGTCGTACAGCGCACCGATCGTTCGCGTCTGCCGAGCCGCCGCAAGGGCTATACCCAGAAGGCGATCGTAGGCGGCCACAAGGTCTATCTGCGCACCGGCGAATATGAAGACGGCAATCTCGGCGAGATCTTCGTCGACATGCACAAGGAAGGCGCCGCCTTCCGCAGCCTGATGAACAATTTCGCGATCGCGATCTCGATCGGCCTGCAATATGGCGTGCCGCTCGAGGAGTTCGTCGAGGCCTTCACCTTCACCCGCTTCGAGCCCTCGGGCATGGTCGAAGGTAACGACGCGATCAAGATGTCGACCTCGGTGCTCGATTACATCTTCCGCGAGCTTGCGGTTTCCTATCTCGGCCGCAACGATCTGGCCCATGTGCAGCCGGCCGACCTGCTGCCCGATGCGACGGGCACGGGCGCGACCGAAGGCGAGTTGCCGGTGCGCGCGGTGAACGAGATCTCGCTCGATGCGGTGAAGCGCTATGCCAGCTCGGGCTATGTGCGGAGTTCCAACCTGGTCGTGTACCAGGGCGGACGGAACGGCGATGGCATGCAGCTCGCGCACGCAGCAAGCGCAATGGCATCGGCGGTCACGAACGCGGCCATGGGCGCCGCGACCGCAACCTCATCGGCGGCTCTTATGGCCGCAACCGGGCTCGTCGGCAGCGGCACCGCTGATGCCGTCGCCGTCGGGGCCGCCATCGTGCACAGCGTCGATGGCCGGATGGAGAAGATTCGCGAAGCGAAACTCCGCGGCTATGAGGGGGACGCATGTGGCGAATGCGGCAATTTCACGATGGTCCGCAACGGCACGTGCATGAAGTGCACGACCTGCGGATCGACTTCCGGCTGCTCATGACGCAATGCGCATGAGAAGGGGCAGCCGTTCGACTGTGACTATGGTCTGAGTTCTCCCTGTGAAAACTTCCGGGCGTCGGCAGCGGCGGCGCCCGGGCTCTTCCAACCTCACCCGATGCTGGCATAAAGAGCGCGCCGCCATGCGCCGAGCGCGGCGGAGCCGTCATCACGGTAAATGCCGCTGTCTGCGATCAGGCGCAAGATTCCTTCCGGGCAGCGCGGAAATGCGCCGTTTAACGGGCGCCAGACACAAATTTGCCCCGACTTCATCGCGCGCTTCCCTGTGTAACCGCGAGGGCAGCTCATTGCGTGAAGATGGCGCGTCCCCATATCAGCCGCAGGATGGGGCAAAGTGCGTGAGCCGCCCAATCCATACATTTCATCTTCAGGAGGCGGCACCATGGCTAAGGAAAAATTTGCGACCGCATTGATCGCTCTCATGCTTCTCTCGGGTGGCATTGCGCTCAGCGCATGCAACACGACCGAGGGCGTCGGCGAGGATATCGAAGCAGCCGGCGACGCGATCGACGACGCGGCGGAAGACGCACAGAACTAATCGAGGCCTCGATCGGGCGAACAATCCGGGCGTCGCCGTCGCGGCGCCCGGATTTTTCTGTGCGGATTTTCAAAATCGGGCAACGCTCGAAGAGCGCTACTTCAGCAGCGATTCCAGCACACCGCGCACAAGACGACGGCCGATCGAGCTGCCGACAGAGCGCGCGACGCTTTTAGCCATCGCTTCGGCCACGCCCTGGCGCCGGCCGGTTCCGAAAATGACATCGCCGATACCGCCGCTGCTTTCGCGTGCGGGTTTGCGCGCGCGTCCGGGCGGACGCGGTTGTGGCGCCTCGGGCGCGGATGACGGCGCATCGCCGGCACCGGCTGTCGCCCCGTCTGGGCGGCGCCAGGCACCATCGGATTTCCCGACCGGACGAGAACCCGTGTCGCCACCCGGCTGGCTCGACAGTATCTCGTACGCGGATTCGCGATCGAGCGTTTCGTCGTAAACGCCCTTGAGCGGCGACGCCTCGAACACCGCCTTGTGTTCCTCCGGCGTGAGTGCGCCGATCCGCGAGGCGGGCGGCGGGACCAACACACGCTCGACGATGCCGGGCGAGCCCTTTGCGTCGAGGAGCGAAATCAACGCTTCGCCGACGCCGAGCTCCATCACCGCGCGTTCGGCATCGAGCGCAGGATTGGGCCGGAACGTGTCGGCCGCCGCGCGCACGGCCTTCTGTTCCTTCGGCGTGAAGGCGCGCAGCGCATGTTGCACACGGTTGCCGAGCTGGGCCGAAACGCTGTCGGGAATATCGAGCGGATTCTGCGTCACGAAATAGACGCCCACACCCTTCGAGCGGATCAGGCGCACCACCTGTTCGATCTTGTCGACCAGCGCCTTCGGCGCATCGTCGAACAACAGATGCGCCTCGTCGAAAAAGAAGACGAGCGCCGGCTTTTCCGGGTCGCCGATCTCGGGCAGGTTCTCGAACAATTCGGCCAGCAGCCAGAGCAGGAACGTCGCATAGAGCCGCGGCGTCTCGATCAGACGGTTGGCAACCAGGATGTTCACCGCGCCGCGTCCATCCGGCGCGGTCAGCATCAGGTCCTTGAGCGCCAGGGCCGGCTCACCGAAGAAATGCTCGCCGCCCTGGCTGTCGAGATCGAGCAGCGCGCGCTGGATCGCGCCGACCGAGGTGGAACTGACCTGGCCGTAAGTCTTGCGCAGCTCGCCGGCGTGGTCGGCGACATAGGTGAGCATCGCCCGCAGATCCTTGAGATCGAGCAGCAGCAATCCTTCGTCGTCGGCGAGACGGAACGCGAGCGAGAGCACACCGGCCTGCGCATCCGACAGGTTCAGCAGGCGCGACAGCAGCAGCGGTCCCATATCGGAAATGGTCGCGCGCACGCGATGGCCGCGCTTGCCCTCGAGATCCCAGAAAACGACCGGGGATCCGCGAAACTCATGATTCTCGATCCGCATCGTGGCGAGCCGTTCGACGATTTTCGGCTTCGCCTCGCCGGCCTGCGAAAGCCCCGCAAGATCGCCCTTCACGTCGGCCAGAAAAACCGGCACACCCATCGCCGAGAAACCTTCGGCCAGCACCTGCAGCGTCACGGTCTTGCCGGTGCCCGTTGCCCCGGCGATCAGCCCGTGCCGGTTGGCAAGCTTCGGCAGCAGCGCGAGCGAATGCTCAGCATTGCGGCCCAGAAGGATCGGTCCTGTTTCGCTCATTGCTCCCATTCCGGCCGCCGGATCGCGCGCAATGCGGCCGCGCCCTCGGAAAGTCCCCCGGAAAGTCCCCCGGAAAGTCCCCCGGAAAGTCTAGGCGACGAACCCGCCGGCTAGAAGCGAAAGCGCGAGGTCGCACGGCGCCCGACAGAACGCCGCCGATTGGATGTCCGGGTTTCGTACGGCGGGCCCGGGCGCTATTCTCCGCGGCCTTCAGGAATCAGTGGACAGGGAGACCATCATGGCCGGAACGATCGACAAGCGCCTCGCCGAGAAAGGTATCGAATTGCCCAAAGCGGCCGCCCCCGTCGCCAATTACGTGCCGGTGACGATCGCCGGCAATCTCGCTTTCGTATCCGGGCAGGTCACGGTCTGGAACGGCGAGTTCCGCTTCAAGGGCAAGCTCGGCAAGGATTTCTCGGTCGAAGAAGGCCAGCAGGCGGCGCGGCTTTGCGGGCTGAACATCGTAGCCCAGCTCCGGGCGGCGCTCGGCGGCGATCTCGACCGGGTGAAACGGGTTCTCAAGCTCGGCGTGTTCGTGAACTCGACCGCAGATTTCACCGACCAGCCCAAGGTCGCCAACGGCGTGTCCGACCTGATGGTCGAGATCTTCGGCGATGCCGGGAAGCATGCCCGCTTTGCGGTCGGCACCAATGTCCTGCCGCTGGATCTCGCGGTCGAGGTCGATGCGGTGGTCGAGATCACCTGATTCCGGGGTTGGCATCACCTTAGACCAGGCTGGCTCCTGCGGAGCCGGCTGTCGGTCATGCCGGCGGCGCTTCACCGAGCCCGATTCAACCCAACCACCCTTTCTGGGCCTAGGAATCGCAATTTAAACGAAAATATAGTTTAATATTTAAACTATAATAATATAGGTTTCTCGCCATTGATCCATATTCGTTTAAAGATTAAACTATATTTATGGCACTCTCACCGTCCTCTGACGAACTGCCGTCCGACACAGTCCGGATTGCGGATCTTGTCGGTCAGATCGGACAGTCGGTTCGGGCAGCCCGGCAGGCGAGCAGCCTCACGCCGGTCCAGTGGGAGACGCTTCGTTTCCTCAGCCTGCCAAACCAGCCCGCCCGGAATCCCAGTGGCCTCTCTACGTGGCTCGGGCTGACCAAGGGCGCCGCCTCGCAGACCGTCGCGTCGCTCGCCAAGCTCGGCTTCATCCTCCGTCTGCCCGATCCACGCGACGGACGCGGTCTCACCCTCGATCTCACCAATGCCGGCCGGCGGATGACGCAAAGCGATCCGCTGCTGGCGATCGCCCGCGCCCTGGCCAACCTCCCTGCCCCGGCGATCGCGACAATAGACGCCGCGCTGACGGAAACGCTGGCGGCGATGCCGACTGCTCGCGGAAAAGGCCCTGGTTTGAAAAAGCGCGCGCCCGAAACCGGCGATCGGAAGGCCTCCTGAAACCGGGCCGTCCGCAGCGGGCCCGCGTCAGCTCATCGGGATCGCGCAATCGTCGGTGAACTCCGATTCGATGCCCGGATCCCCGATATCGGCGCGCGGCCGGTTCGATCCCGGCAGCCCGCGCGCGATCCGCTCGGCCAGCCGGTTGCGCCATTCGCCGCGCGACTGCGCCTGGATGAAATCGGCGCCGCTCGGGCTCAGTAATTCCGGATTGGCCTCGAGCGTCAGCGCTTCCTGCCATTGCTTGCGCGCGTCGGCCTCGCGCCCGGCCCGCCAGTACGCATCGCCGAGATGGCTGCGCAGTTCCGGATGCGTAGGCTCGAGCAGCACCGCCTGGCAGAGCGGCGGCAGCGCCTCGCGATAGGCGCCGAGTTCGTACAGCGCCCAGCCGAGCGTATCGAGCGTCGCGGAATCGATCATGCCGAACGCGACGACCTCGCGGATCATGTCGAGCGCCTCGCGCAAATGTCGCCGCTGCTCGACCCAGCTATAGGCGAGGTTGTTCATGCCGAGCAGGCTGCCGCCATCGGCCGCCTTGCGATACCAGTATTCGGCCAGATCCTTGTTGAGCGGCACGCCGAGCCCGAAATCATAGTGATAGCCGAGCGCGCTCGCGGCTTCGGCATTCCCGGCCGATGCCGCCATGCCGTAGAGCTCGGCCGCCGCCTCATAATCGGCCGCCCCGCCCAGGCCGTTGGCGGTCATGATCGCAAGCCCGTAAGCCGCATCCGGATCGCCATCCGCCGCCAGGTCTTCGAAGATGTCGCGTGCCGCCCGATAATCGCCGCGATCGTAGGCGGCCCAGCCATCCTCGCTGGTCGGCGCGCTCAGGGTCTCCGAACCGGACGCATCGCCAGGTGTGTTCTCGTCCGTCTGCGCCCGAAGCTCGCCCGCAGTGAGACCGAGAGCGAGACCGAACGCGAACAGCGCCGGTAAAACCGTCGCACAGAGAATCCACAGAACGGGCCGCCGGATCGGATAGAATGGACGCATGATCTGCATCGTTGCCGCGGTTCCCTGCCTTGCCGTTCGACCGGTTCCGATCGTCGCACAGGACGGTTCGGGCGTCCCTTCACATCGCCGCCGCCCCGTTGCAACGAGGCGAGCCTAAAGATGCCGGACGGGCGCGAAACGCCGAGGGCCAGACTGGTTGGCGATCTGGGCGAAATCGGGGCGACGCGTTGGAACGCACTCGCCGGCAGCGACAATCCGTTTCTGCGGTACGAGTTCCTCCGGGCGCTCGAAGAATCCGGCTCGGTCGGCGGCGAGACCGGCTGGATCCCGCAGCATCTGGCGATCGAGGACGTGGCCGGCGCGTTGCTCGGTGCCGCACCGCTTTACGTAAAGGGTCACTCGTACGGCGAGTATGTCTTCGATCATGGCTGGGCCGAAGCCTGGCAACGCACCGGCCATGAGTATTATCCGAAGCTCCTGTCGGCGGTGCCGTTCACGCCGGTACCCGGACCACGCATCCTGGTCGCACCGGGCGACGGCGCGGCCGAGCGGCGCCTCGGCGTCGCCGAAACACTGATCGCCGCCGCAAGGCAGCTCGATGTCTCGTCGCTGCATGTCACGTTCCTCGATGCGCCCGGTATCGAGGCGTTCGCGGCCGCGGGCTATCTGATCCGCCGCGGCTATCAGTTTCACTGGGACAATCGCGGCTATAAGAATTTCGAGGATTTCCTCGAAACGCTCGCGTCGCGCAAGCGCAAGGCGATCAGGAAGGAGCGCCGCGCCGTCGCCGAACAGGGCATCACGCTCCAGCGTCTCACGGGCGCCGATCTCAAGGCGCAGCATTGGGACATGTTCTATGCGCTCTATACCAGCACCAGCGATCGCAAATGGGGCATGCCCTATCTGACGCGCGATTTCTTTCACCGGCTCGGTGCTGCGATGGCCGACGAGGTGATGCTGGTGCTGGCCTTTCGCGACGGCGCACCGATCGGCGGCGCGCTCAACCTGATCGGCGCCGATGCGCTCTATGGCCGCAACTGGGGCGGTGACGAGAGCATTCCCTTCGTGCATTTCGAGGCCTGCTATTACCAGGCGATCGACTTCGCGATCGAGCGCGGCATCGCCCGCGTCGAGGCCGGCGCGCAGGGCGAGCACAAGATCCAGCGCGGCTATTTGCCGGTCGAGACCGCGAGCGCGCACTGGATCGCCGATCCCGGTTTCCGGCATGCGGTCGCCGATTTTCTCGAGCGCGAGACGGCGAGCGTGCGGCGCGACATCGAAACGCTGAAGGGTTTCGGACCCTATCGCTGCGACGAAGCGTCGCAATAATATACGACGATCGCCGTGCAACGGCGCGGCGCGCGCAACACGTCGTCGATACAACCGGAGAACGACACGCCGTTAATGCCCGGGTTTCCGGGCTTTCGGCGACTTTGCACACGTCCGCGATACGTTTCGGGCGCGGCAATCAATCACATTACAACGATTGTGGGATGTAAGCCGTCGGTATAGCGCACTGCGGCGAGCCTGTGCATCTGCGCGATTGTTCGCGCGTGCTCGCGGAACCATGTAGCGCACGGATCAATCGTAGACGGCAGGGTTTTTGGTACTGCCAGAACAAGCCCGAGAAAGTCGATCGCAAACGACCCGGGCGTTTCTCGCAGTACCGCCGATCGGCGGTAAAGCATAAATCGAGGTGTAACCATGAACTGGCGCAGATTCCTGCGCGGCACTTGGCGAGACCATGTGCGTGCGCTGTTCGATTTCAGGGGATTCCTGAAGGACGATTTCAGGAGCTTCCTGAGGGACGATCGCGGCGCCGTCGTTATCTATTCGACAATTGCCATGTTCGTCTTTCTCGGGTTCAGCGGGCTGGCGATCGATGGCAGTTATCTCTATCTGATGAAGAACGAGGCGCAGTCTGCCGCCGATGCGGCGGCCCTGTCGGGCGCGACACAGCTTCCCGACTCCGCCGCCGCGACAAATACTGCAATCGAATATGCCGGAAAGAACCTGAGCGCCGACCAGCATGGCAGTGTGCTTGCCGCGGCCGACGTCCAGCTCGGGCACTGGGATGCGGACAACAGGACTTTCACCGAGGGTGCAATGCCAAGCGATGCCGTCCGCGTCACGGTTCGCATGAGCGATGCCAATGCCAATCCGGTGCGGCTCTTTCTCGGAAGCATCTTTGGTTTTGCCGAAGCGGACATCGACGCATCGGCGGTTGCGACCAATGGCGGCACGGGGCCGGGGCTCGGCGATTCCTGTCTCCAGGCGATGGACCCGTCCGCCGCGAACGCATTTCGTGTCGTCGGCAAGGCCGATATTCACGGCACCGGCTGCAACATCCAGGTCGATTCCTGCCACGAGACCGACGCGTTCAATGCCAGCGGATCGCCGGACATCGACCTTACCGTCGAGCTCGATGGCGGGCTTTCGAGCGGCGAGATCAATGTCTGCGGCGGGCTCAGCGCGACACCCAACGTGACGCTGCCGCCGGTGCAGCATGTGCATGAGAACACCGGACAGTCGGTCGGCGATCCGTTCGACCGGCCGCCGTTCGACAACCTGCCCGATGCAGACGAGACCGCGAGCTGCGAGAATATCGGCTTCTCGCGCAGCGGCAACGCGACGCTGCAGCCCGGCGTCTATTGCGGCGGCATCGAGCTGACCGGCAACGGGACCGCGACGCTGGAACCCGGCACCTATTACATCAAGGACGGCCCGCTCAAGGTGACCGGCAACCGTGCGCTCACCGGTAACGGCGTCACTTTCGTGATGGTCGGATCGGCAGCCAATCTTGCGCTCGGTGGTGTGTCGAGCATGGCGATCTCGGCGACGACCGACGGCGACTATGCGGGGTTCGTATTTTTTGGCGACCGGGACAACCCGGCGACCGGCACACACAAGATTCACGGCACGCCGCTCGGCGGGTTCAACGGCATCGCCTATTTCCCGGGCGCGCATGTCGAGCTGGTCGGCACCGCGGGCGCATCGAACGCGCCTGGCAGCGACGATTGCTCGGTGCTGATCGCCGATACGATGTTCTTCAACGGTACGGTCGACCTGCATCTCGCAGCCGAATGCAGCGACTATCAGGATACGCCGGCGTTCCAGCAGGTGAATGCGACGGCCAGGCTGGTCGACTAAGGCAACCGGACGCCGACGCGCTTGTCCCGCTGCGGGGCGCATGCCAGCATCGCCGGATAACCGACAATCCGGAGACCGCCCGTGCCTCTCGACACCATCCTGGATCGCAATGCGACGCTCGACCGGATCCACGAAACGCTCGAGGAAGTCGGCTATGTCGTCATCGAGCGCGCGGCCGATTCCGAAACGATGGATCGGCTCGACGCCGATTTCGATCCCTACATGAATGCGGTGCCGCTCGGCGCGACCGATTTCGCCGGCTATCGCACGCGACGGATCAACAATCTGCTGGCGAAGTCGGCCGCCTGCGGCGAGCTCGCCTTGCATCCGCTGGTGCTCGGAATTTGCGACCGCGTGCTGCTGCCATACTGCGTTCGCTATCATCTGCATGTGACGTCGCTCATCGAACTGCAGCCCGGCGAGCGCGCGCAGGGCCTGCATCGCGACGGCTCCATCTATCCGGTCGAATTCCCGTCGATCCCGATGACGCTCGCCAGCTTCTGGGCCTGCACGGACTTCACCGCCGAGAATGGCGGGACCAGCGTCGTGCCGGGCAGTCATCGCTGGGCGCACGATCGCGAACCGCGCGCGCAAGAAATCGTGTCGACCGTCATGCCGCGCGGTTCGGTCCTGCTCTACACGAGCAACCTCATTCACGGTAGCGGCGACAATCGTTCAAACGGGCCGCGGCGCGGCATGGCGCTGCACTACAATCTCGGCTGGCTGCGGCAGGAAGAGAACCAGTTTCTCTCGCTGCCACCCGAGATCGCGCGAAACTTGCCCGAGCCGTTGCAGCGCCTGGTCGGCTACGATTTCGGTGCGCCCTATCTCGGCTTTGTCGAGGCCGGCCACCCGCTGACGCTGTTGCGCGCGAGCACGCAAGCCGACATGGCGCGCACGAGCCCGGAAGCCGACGCGCGGGCGGCGGCGATCAAACCGATCGTCGTCCGCGAGGGGTGAGCCGGCGCGGCGGCATGGTGGTAGCAACGCCACCCTCCGCGTCTCGCCCCGCATTCTCCGGCCCCTCAATTTCCGGCGATCGCCTCCCATATCGGATTGGGGCCTGTCGCTTCTCCTGTAACCAATCCTTATGACCGTCGGAGCTGCCGATGATCCGGATTATCTGCTGGAATGCGCATCTGCGCCGCGCGCCGCTCGACGGGCTGCAGGCTTTGCTCGAGCAGGAGCAGCCGCAGGCGATCGCGTTCCAGGAAGTCAGCGAGGCGATGCTGATCGACCTGCAGGCGACCGGGCGCTATCGCACCCATGTCGCGAAAGACCGGCGCTGGGCGGAAACGCCGGCCTATCTGATCGTCGGCGCCGAGACCGACGTGAACGGCACCTTGTACGAGGTCAACGGCAGCGGCGACATCACGCGATCAATCGTCGGCCGTATCTGCCGCTGGGCCGAATGTATCGAAACGCAGCTGGTGCGGATCGAGGCGCTCGATCTCGATATCGTCAATGTTCATCTGACGACCGGCGTCGGCCCGATCGCCCGCGCGAACCGGCTTCGCGATCTGCTGCGACGCATATCGCCGGCGCGCCGCACCATCGTCTGCGGCGATTTCAACTGCTTCGGTTACGGGATCGGAAAGATCGTCGGACCGCTCTGCGCGTTCCAGGCAAAGGATTATGCTCTCGACGAGCGCAACCTGATCGGCGCAGTCTTGCGCGACTACGGGCTGACGCCACTTGCCCTGCATCAGCCGACATTTCCCAAAGCGCGCCTCTATCTCGATCAGGTCGCGGTCACCGGCGATCTTGCCGGCGCGCGTGTGCGCGTGCGTGACGAGACGTTCGGCTCCGACCACCGCCCGATCGTGATCGAACTGGTGGGGTGAGGCAGAGCGCCTACTCCACCAGCGCCGGCAGTTTCGGCTTCTTCGCCGGCGGCAGGATGTTGCCGGGATAGAGGAAGGCAAGCTTGTCGCCGCTCTCGGCGAGATCGACCTGCACCAGCCCGCCGGCCTGCAGGCGGCCGAACAGCAGTTCTTCCGCCAGCGGCTTCTTCACATGCTCCTGGATCATGCGGGCGAGCGGCCGCGCGCCGTAGAGCGGGTCGAAGCCGATCTTGGCGAGCCAGTCGCGCGCCTTCTGCGTCAGTTCGATCGTCACCTGGCGGTCGGCAAGCTGCGCCTCGAGCTGGTGGATGAACTTGTCCACGACCTTCGAGACGATGTCCGGCGGCAGGTTCGAAAAGCCGATAATCGCATCGAGCCGGTTGCGGAACTCGGGCGAGAACATGCGGTTGATCGCCTCGGTGTCCTCGCCCTCGCGGCCCTCGCGCATGAAACCGATCGCGGATTTCGCCATCGCCTGCGCGCCGGCATTCGTGGTCATGATCAGGATCACGTTGCGGAAATCGACATTCTTGCCGTTATGGTCGGTCAGTTTGCCGTGATCCATCACCTGCAGCAGCAGGTTGAAGAGATCCGGATGCGCCTTCTCGATCTCGTCGAGCAGCAGCACGCAATGCGGATGCTGGTCGATCGCATCGGTCAGGAGGCCGCCCTGGTCGAAGCCGACATAGCCCGGCGGCGCACCGATCAACCGCGAGACGGTGTGGCGCTCCATATATTCCGACATGTCGAAGCGCGTCAGCTCGATGCCGAGCGTGAGGGCGAGCTGGCGCGCGACCTCGGTCTTGCCGACGCCCGTCGGGCCGGAGAAAAGATAGGCGCCGATCGGCTTTTCCGCATCGCGCAGGCCGGCGCGCGCGAGCTTGATCGCGCTCGCGAGCTGGTCGATCGCCTTGTCCTGGCCATAGACCAATGTCTTCAGGTCGCGCTCGAGGTTCATCAGCACGGTCTTGTCGTCGCGCGAGACCGATCGGGGCGGGATGCGCGCGATCTTGGCGACGACCGCCTCGACATCCTTGGCGCCGATCGTCTTCTTGCGCTTGCTTTCGGGCACCAGGTTCTGCGAGGCACCGACTTCGTCAATCACATCGATCGCCTTGTCGGGCAGCTTGCGGTCGTTGATGTAGCGCGCGGCGAGCTCGACCGCGGTGCGGATCGCCTCGGCCGTGTAGCGGACCCGATGATGCTTTTCGTAATAGGGTTTGAGGCCGCGCAGGATCTTGACCGCATCCTCGATCGACGGTTCGTTCACGTCGATCTTCTGGAAGCGGCGCACCAGCGCGCGGTCCTTCTCGAAATAGTTCCGGTATTCCTTGTAGGTGGTCGAGCCGATGCAGCGCAGCAGGCCGCTCTGCAAGGCCGGCTTGAGGATGTTCGACGCATCCATAGCGCCGCCCGAGGTGGCGCCCGCACCGATCACTGTGTGGATCTCGTCGATGAACAGGATCGAGCCCTCATAGGCTTCAAGCTCGTTCATCACGGCCTTCAGCCGCTCCTCGAAATCGCCGCGATAGCGCGTGCCGGCGAGCAGCGAACCGAGATCGAGCGCAAAGATGGTCGCATCCTTGAGCACGTCCGGTACTTCTCCCTGCACGATGCGGCGCGCGAGGCCTTCGGCGATGGCGGTCTTGCCGACGCCGGGATCGCCGACATAAAGCGGGTTGTTCTTGGTGCGCCGGCACAGGACCTGGATCGTGCGCTCGACTTCGGACTCGCGTCCGATCAGCGGATCGATCTTGCCGGCCTTCGCCTTCTCATTGAGATTGACGCAATAGGCATCGAGCGCTTCCGAACCGGTCTTCACGACCTTCTCGGACTGCGCTTCGGGATCGGCGCCGCTGATGCGCCGCGCTTCACCGCGCGCCTTGGTCTTAGCGATGCCGTGGCTGAGATAATTGACCGCGTCGAGCCGCGACATGTCCTGCTCCTGCAGGAAATAGACCGCATGGCTTTCGCGCTCGGAGAAGATCGCGACGAGAATGTTCGCGCCGGTGACATCCTCGCGACCCGAGGACTGCACATGGATCGCGGCGCGCTGCAGCACGCGCTGGAAACCGGCGGTCGGTTTCGGCTCGCGATCGTCGGGCGTCACCAGACCTTCGAGACCCTCGTCGACATACTCGGTCAGTTCGCGGCGCAGGCGATCGATGTCGACATTGCACGCGCGCAGAACCGCGACCGCATCCTGGTCTTCGGTCAAGGCCAGCAGAAGATGCTCGAGCGTCGCGTATTCGTGCCGCCGGCCACCGGCCAGTTCGAGCGCGCGATGGAGCGTCTGTTCGAGATTCGGGGACAGCATCTAGGGTCTAATCCTTTTCCAGCGTGCATTGCAGCGGATGCTGGTGGCGCCGAGCGAAATCGATCACCTGCGTCACCTTAGTCTCCGCTACTTCGTAGGTATAGACGCCGCAGATCCCCACTCCGCGACGATGAACATGCAACATGATCTGCGTTGCTTCATCCCGTGTCTTGTTGAAGATGCGCTCGAGGACGTGAACGACGAACTCCATGGGCGTGTAGTCGTCATTCAGCATCAGCACCTTGTACATCGAAGGTTTCTTCGTCTTGGGCTTGCTCTTGACCACCACGCCGGATTCCGGCGCGTCGTCGTCCCTCGTGTTCCGCTCTGTCATGTGCTCCCAAGTCTTTGGAACCGGAAGGAATGAGTCGCCAAGCCGGCATGATATGGGATCGCTCGCGGCGCCGCAAAGACCCCCGCCCGGCAAAACCCGCACAGACGGCGCGGTTGTCGCCATTGCTCGATGCGGCTCGCGACGCCTCATTCGCCGGCGGGACGATCGCGCACCGTGATCCAGAACGGCTTGATAGTGAGGTCGTCGCCCGCTTCGCCGGGGCGGTCGCGCCGGTCGGCGGGATCGACCCAGCGCGGCCGGTCGATCGGCAATTCCGCCTCGTCGAGCGCCCAGAGCATCTGGCCGAAGGCGAGCGCCGAAATATCCTGCTTGCCGTTCAGCCAGCCGCCGGTCTCGACCACGCCGTCGATGCAGCCGGTCACCAGCCAGTAATAGTCGCGCGAGTTGAGCCGCAGATTATCGTCGCGGTGCTCGAAGAAACCGTCCGCATCGAGCGCGCTCAGCAGCGCCCGGTAGCCGGTCGGATCCATCACCGTCTCGGATTTGTGCCAGCCCCAGGCGCTCTGCAGATCGTTGAAGCGGATGTTCGAGAAGCTGGCGCCGCCGGCGGCCGCGCGCACCTCGACAGCCGCACCGCCCGCGGGATTGCCGGTCAGTTCGTAGGTGCGCACCTGCCTGAGGAAGTCGGCGTTGTAGACGAAACGCATCCGGTCGGGCGCGCTGGCGCTGCAGGCGGCGACGATGTCATCGCCCTGCACGTAGGAGAACCACTGGCTCCGCCGGACCAGCGGGTTGTCGATGTCGCCGCTATAGCTGCAGGCAGCGAGCAGCCCGGCCGCGGCAAAAACGGCGCCGAGACGGCGGCTGGCCGAAAAATTTATGGCGAGGCGACCAAGGGCCCGGCGCCACAAGATGCGGTGGTTGGTCATGGGATGGAGAGTCATATCATGGGTTTAGGCACCCGGCGAGCCTCGTGCAGGCTCAGCGGATTCCTCGGGAAGTATCTGGAAACTGGACAAGAATCGTTATTTTTCATACTCTAACCGAATCGGCACATCATCTGGGGATCGGGAGGGGGAGTTCCAACCTATGCGGTCTTGCCGACGGGCCGTCCGGCCACTTTTTGGGGCCGGGGGCGTTTTCCGATTTCTGGCCATCGCGGTTCTGGCGCTCCTGATTGCCGGGCCTATGACCGCGCCTGCAGTCCAGGCCCGGACCTATGCCGATATCATCGTCGATGCCGTGACCGGCGAAGTGCTGCGCAGCCGCAGCCCCGACGCCCAGATCTATCCGGCGTCCCTAACCAAGATGATGACGCTCTACCTGCTTTTCGAGGCCTTGCAGAACGGCCAGATCACGATTGATTCGACGCTCACCGCCAGCAGCCTTGCCGCCAGCCAGCCGGCGACCAACCTGGCGCTGCACAAGGGCTCGACCCTGACGGTCGAACAGGCGATCTACGCGCTGGTGATCCGCTCGGCCAACGACGTGGCGATGGTTGTCGCCGAAGAACTGGGCGGCAATGAGGCCGATTTCGCGCGGCTGATGACGGAACGCGCCCGCCAGCTCGGCATGAACAACACGGTTTTCCGCAATCCGCACGGCTTGCCGAACAAGGCCCAGGTCTCGACGGCGCAGGATATGGCGACGCTGGCCCGGGCGCTGATGTTCGATTTCCCGGGCTTCTATCATTATTTTTCGGCGACCAGCTTCAGCTATAACGGCGTCACCTACAAAAGCCATAACCGGCTGATGCAGCGCTATGCCGGGGCCGACGGTCTCAAGACCGGCTATATCCGCGCCTCGGGTTTCAACCTCGCCTTCTCGGCCGTCCGCGACGGTCGCCGCC
>JAWXBK010000082.1:0-3775 GCA_034439975.1 Rhodospirillaceae bacterium
CCGGCACCCCGTATATCGAGGATCTTGAGGCCCTCGATCTGCTCCAGCGGTTTGACGCTTTCGCGGATGATTGCTTCGAGCTTCTCGATGAGCTCGAGCTTGACGCGCATCGCCTGCACATTCGGCTCCAGCAGATTGTCGGCCTCGTTCCGAGCACGGATGCCGGCCGCCTCGACCTGCAGCCGGAGTTCCATCCCCGCGGACCGCAATTGTTCGACATTTGCTTCGGCCTCGGCGACGACCTTCATCATCTCCGCCTGCTGACGCGAGGAAATGCTCTGCACGGAATATCCGGCCTCGGCCCGCGCGATTTCTCGCGCCCCGATGACCGCCTCTTCGGCGCGCGCCAGCTCTTCCTTGACCCGTTCCGTCGCGACTCGAACCTCGGTAACGACCCGCGACCGCTCGGCCAGCTCCGCCTGCAACGTCTGCTCAGCCAGTTCGACCTGCTTGCGGCGCTCGACATCGCTGACTTCGAGCATCTGCGCGGTTTCTATCTCGATCTGTCGCAGGCGCTTCTCGGCCGACGCTCGCTCGGTCTGCACCGAGAGATCGGTTTCGATGCGAACCTTGTCGCGAAGCTCCTGGGCATGGGCTCGGCGCTCCTCGATTTCGTTCTCGATCGCGATCCGCGCTTCTTCGACGTTGCGCTGCGCTTCGAGCTGGGTCTTTTCGGTTTCCAGATTGATTTCGGCATGAAGACGGGCGGCCGACGATTCTTCACGGCTGCGCTGCACGGAAAGTTCGCGCTCCTGCTCCATCTGGGCGAACTCCTGATCGCGCTTCAGCGTCAGCCGCTGGCGGGCCGACGCAAGCGCCTTCCCCTCGATCGCGATCTGGGCGTCCTGCTCGACTTCGTGGCGACGGCGGCGCAGATCTTCGATCCGCTCGGTCAGATAGGTGAGGCCGGCGGCGTCGAAAGCATTTTCCGGATTGAAGTACTCGCGTTCTGTCTGGTCGAGCTTGGTGATCGAAAGGCTCTGCAGTTCCATGCCGGCGCGGGTCAGGCCGGGGCCTACAATCTCCGCCGCGCGGCTGCCGATGTCGCTGCGCCGCAGATGCAACTCTTCCATCGTCATCTCCGATGCGACCGTCCGCAGCGCGTCGATGAAGCTGTTTTCCAGAAGATGCCGGAGCACATCGGGCTGCAGCGTCTTCTTGCCGAAAGTCTGGGCCGCCGCCGACACGTCGTCGGCATTGCGTCCGACCCGGACGTTGAAACTCGCGACGACATCGACGCGCAGCCGGTCTTTCGTGATCAGAGCCGATCGGCCGGTCCGGTCGATATCGAGGCGCACCGAGTTCATGTTGACGCCGGTAACCTCGTGCAGGACCGGAAACACGAACGCGCCGCCCGATATCACCACCTTGCGACCGAGGAACCCGGTTCTGACGAAGGCCACGTCGCTGCGCGAGCGCTGATAGAGTCGCGACAGCAGCCACCAGGCCACGGCAATCGCAAAGATGCCGATAATGATCCAGAGAAAAATGGTGCCAGCGTTCATGTCCGTCGACCTTCTCGATTGACCGGCGCCCTGTTGCGACGCCCAGTTGCTAACAGGTTGTTCGCCATCGCCGCATCGTACTGCCTAGCACGCCATGCGACGACGTTCCCGATTGGTTGTCTCGTTTCGCTCAATATCCCGTCATCCCGCCATCGACCAGGAGGTTGGTGCCGGTAATGTACGATGCCTTGTCCGACAGCAGAAAAGCCACGACTTCCGCCACTTCTTCGGCCGTTCCCAGACGTTTCAAGGCGAGCCGCCGCGTCGGCGATTGCGGATCCTCGTAGAGCCGCCGCATATCGTCCGACATATCGACATCGATGAAGCCGGGCGCGATCGAGTTCACGCGCACGCCGCGTACGCCGAGATCCTTCGCCGTGTTGCGCGTATAGCTTTCGATCGCCGCCTTGCTGGCGCCGTAGAGCGACATATAGCCGATCTCGGGAATCCGGCAGCTCACGGACGAGATGTTCACGATCGCAGCCCCATCGTCGAGATGCGGCGCTGCGGCACTCGTCACCCGTGCCGTGCCGAACAAATTGATGTCGACCATCAGTTTGGTTTCGGTTTCTCGGATATTGTCGATCGGCGACGCGCGCAGAATACCGGCGCAGTTTACGACGGCGCGCAGCGCACCAAGATTGACGGCGAAATCGATCGCCCTGGCGACGCTGTCGGCCGCCGTCACGTCCATGCGCTTCATATAGACCTCGCCGGGCTGGCTCTTGTCGAGCTGCCCGTCCTGCGCGGCATCCACGACGACATCGGCAGAGACGACGACGAAACCGTCCGCGACCAGGCATTTATTGATCGCACGCCCGATGCCGCCCTGACCGCCGGTCACGAAGGCGATTCTCGGCTTTCCCGATTTCGCGTTCATCGTGTGAACCCCTGCAACAAACTCATTATTTGATCCCCTGCGTTTCGAAATAGCCCATCCACCCCGCCATGATGCCGCGCGCGAAGGCGGCGGCACGCGGCATGACCTCGTCGAGTTCCCGCCGGACCCGGGCAATGCGCTCGGCCCCGTTATCGCCCAGCCAGGGCAGCAACTCACGCTCCATCATCAATGTCCATTTCAGGACCAGCTCGCGCGTTACCTCGAAATGACATTGAAAGCCGTAGCCCATCGGCCCGTCGCGGAATGCCTGGTTGGGTTCGTCGGTTCCGATCATCATCGGCACGGCGCCGTCCGGAATCTCAAATCGGTCGCGATGCGCTTCGAAAATGCGATGCTCGCCGGTAACGGCGGCAAACACTGGATCCTTCGCGGCTTCCGGCGTGGTACGCATCGGCTCGAATCCGAACTCGGTGTGATCCATCCGCTCGACCCGGCCGCCGAGCGCGCGAACCATGATCTGCCCGCCGAGGCACAGCCCGAGCACCGGCTTGCCCGCCGCGCGAAACGAGAGGTAGACGTCGCAGAGCCGGTCGACCAGGTCAGCATGCTTGGGATCGAACACGCTGAGCTCACCGCCGGGCAGAACCAGCCCGTCATGGCCGGACGCACCGGACGGCAACGCGCCGCCTTTCTGCGCATCGACCCAGTCGATATGACCGCCGCCCGCCTCGATCGCTTCCGCAACGAAGCCGGTCGCCGCAGGACCGGTCATCCGTCCTTCGCAATTGGCGAACAGGATGCGCGGGCCCTTCATCGGCCGTTTCTCGTCTTGCATGTCGAGCCTGTCTGCATTGTCAGACCAGTTTTGCCATCAGTCCGCCATCCACCATCAGGTCGGTGCCCGTGATGAAAGCGGCGCGGTCGGACAACAGAAAAAGGCAGGCATCGGCGATATGCTGCGGCGTTCCGACCATCGGCAGCGGGGTGCGCTGTTCCATCGCAGTTACGCGCGCGGGATCCGCGTAAATCGCCGCCGTCATCGGCGTCCAGACGGCACCGGGGCAAACCGTGTTCGACCGGATACCCTTCTTTCCATAGGTCAGCGCGAGGCCACGCGAAAGCGAGATCAGCGCTGCTTTGGAGATCTGATAGGCATCGAGCGGACCATGCTCAAGTACGTTATCCATCGAGCGCGCACCGGCCACGCTGGCGATATGAACGAAGGCGCCGCCCTTGCCGCGCAGCATATGCGGCACGGCACGGCGCGCGATGTGAACGGCGGCCAAGAGATTGACCTGCATGGTTCGTTCCCAGGCATCGAGTTCGATATCGACGATCGATCCGTCCTGTTTCAGCAACGCGACGCCGGCAGCGTTCACGACGAAGTCGAGTCCATCTTCTGCCGCACGATCGACCGCGCGGTCGATCG
>JAWXBK010000083.1:0-21014 GCA_034439975.1 Rhodospirillaceae bacterium
GGTAACGACGAGCAGACGGCCCGCATATCCCTCGTCACGAAGCCGCCCCTCAAGCTGCTCCAGGTAACTCGACATGATCGGCTTCAATGAGACGTCGATCGCTGTTGCCGAAGCGCGCCGATACTCGCGCAGGGACGGATTGACGCGATGGGACAAGCTTATGGCGAGATGCGGAAGCCGATTCCTGATCAGTTCTTCCAGCCGCAATTCATGGGTAGGATTGACGATCGACCAGAGCAAACAGACGGCCACCGCTTCGACACCGGCATCTCCGAGCTTCTGAAGAATCCGGCCCGTCTCGTCTTCATCGAGCGGTCGTATGATTGCGCCATCCGGCCCTACCCGTTCCGGTACTTCGAAGGTCAGCGCGCGCGGAACGTAGGGCTGCGGATAGGGTATCGAGTAGTCGAACAGCGGCAGTCCGATCCGTCCGCCTTCTCGCAGCACGAGCACATCGGGATGACCTGCGGTCGTCAGGAATGCGGTACGGGCGGTTCGCCCCGTGATCACCGCATTGGTGGCTCTCGTCGTCCCGTGAATGAACAGCTCGCCCTGTTGAAGCAAATCTCTCCGGGAACACCCTAAGGCATCGGCCGCAACCTCGAGCACATCGAGAACCCCATTGACGGGACTCCCCGTGGTCGTCGGCGCCTTGAACAACATGAGCCGGTCGCTGTCCTCGATGACAAGGTCGGTGAAGGTCCCACCGGTATCGACGGCAAAGCGCATCGGCATTGCTATTTGCCTCCACCGTGCAAAGGGGCGCGGCAAACGGGGAAATGCAAAACCTTGCGGCGCGGTTTGCAGTTCATCGGTTCAGCAGAGCAACAAGATCGCCGTGACTCAGGTTGGATTCGACGATGCGCCAAGTTTCTTTGCCCTCGTTGCTTGTCAGCTCGACGCAATCCGGCTCCGTCCCCGGCCCTGTCGAAGCTATGCCGATAAGTCTTTGATTTTCTCGGAAAGGAATTGTCGATAACTCGACATTCCACGGGAAATCCTCTTCGACTCGGCCGTATGAGACTTCACAATCGAGATATGCGTGGACAAGATCGCGGTCGCTACCCGCAGCGATAACGAGATCTTTCAGCGTTTCGGCTGGTGGCAACTGGATGCGCCGGGATCGCGCATAGAGGAACCGATCGTCGATGATGACGAGGACGCCATCGCCTCCCCGCGAACCTGGCCGAGCCCGGTCAGGCGAGACAATGCGTCGAAGCGCCACTGACCTCCGGTCTGCACGACGCTCACGGGTGTAGGTCTCCCGATACGAACTTCCGAGGACCGAACTCGGGTCACCCTCCTCGTAAAGCGTATCGCCGTCCAGCCGGAGATGGCCTTCGTCAGGCCGCCCGTTGTTCGGTCGATAGTCGATGTATCGGGTCCAGCGACAAAGATTGTCTTCGACCGAGACATGTCCCGCAAAACCCTTCTGTTCGACCATCCGGTGAAGCTCGGCCAGCGAGTAGTCTGCGAAGGATTTCCGACCCTCCCCGGACGGGCGATCCGCCGGTATGCGGATATCCACGTAGAGCGAATGCGTCTGTCCCCAGAAAACCCGGGTCGTCCGATCGACTGTTCCATCCGGGAGGACGATCTCGCGGCGTTGCCACAGGCCTGCCAGCCAATCAGGGGCAGTAGGGCGGTCTGAAGCCGGCTGCGGATCGTCGTGCATACCGCCATTTTCGGGATCGGACGGCGATCGCCAATCGGCGAACGGTCAATAGGTATCATTGACGGGCTTAATGGAGTGCTCGCAGAATCGGATTGCTGCCGATCTTCAAAATAATCATTGATGGATGCCATGACATCCCAGCCCACGCCCCCGCCCCTCGAGGATCGATTCTCCCGTCATCTCGACTGGAACCTGCTCTACACCTTCCATGTGATCGTCCAGTCGGGAAACCTGACGCGGGCGGCCGCCCGGCTCGGTCGCAAGCAACCGGCGATCAGCCTGGCATTGCGGCGCCTCGAGGGTCATCTCGGAACGCCTCTCTGTGCCCGGGCCTCCAACCGGTTCGAACTGACACCCGAGGGGATGCTGGTCGCCCAGGTTTGCACGGAAGTGTTCCAGCAGGTTCGCGACCTTCCAAACCGGCTGGCAAACCTCCCCGCCGAGGTAATTGGGCATCTCCGGATCGTCTCGGTGACCAGCATCACAAGCGCTCGGCTCGACCGGGCAATAGCCGAGTTTCACCGCCGATGTCCGAAAGTGCAGCTTGAGATCGACATCGTCTCCTGGGAAGAGGTCACGCGACGTCTAAGAAAGCAGACTGCAGACATTGGCATCGCGCCGGCCCGCTTTCTCGACGTGAGTTTTCGGCACACGCTGCTTTACTCTGAATCGGTCCGCATTTATTGCGGCCGCACCCATCCACTCCACGGACGAACCTTCTCAAGCCCGGACGAGCTTGCGGATCAGGGCGTCATACTCACCGGCGGCGATGAGCCGGACGTCATCAGCAGGTACCGGCTCGAACATGGCCTCGGCCGCGTCATTGCGGGGCAATCGGAATATCTTGACGAGGCCAAACGTCTCACAATTCTGGGTGTCGGATTGTGCTTTCTCCCTGAACCATTCGCCGCAAAGGAGGTCGAGTCCGGCGACCTCTGGCCGCTATTGCGGGACTCGGAGAGCTTCACTTCCGATATTTATGTGATTTCACTTCCGCTTGAGCAAATCCAGTTGCCCACGCGGATGTTCGAGTCAGTTCTTGAAGCTGTTTAGCTTGGCCATTTAAATACGAACGCCGGTTGTTTCATCCTCTTCCGTTCTTCCGCAGACTGGCAACCCTTACTGTGTGACGACTCACGCCGGGATTACGCATGGACGAACTCATGACCGCACTATCGCAGATTTACCGTCCTCCGGGGCAGCTTACCGGTGCGACCGCAGGCCTCGTATTCGCAACAGCCATGTTGCCGGGCGAACAGACAAGTGAAGACGATCCGCCCGAATGGGACCGGCGCGAAGAGGGATGGACGATTGATGGACTGCTGGGTTGTTATGACGCCAGCAGTTCCATGATCACCATCTTCAAGAAGGGCATTGATTTCGCTGCGCCGCAGATCGGCACAACAGCGGAACTGCTGACGATCATCGTCAGGCTGCACGAATGGGCGCACGCGACGTTTCATCTTGGAGTCGATCAGGCAACGAGCACATCTCTTGCCAAGGCGAGTCTGGGCAACGGAACGTTGCAGATCGAGGATACATGCTGCGCTATGACACAGGCGTATCAGGCGGCCGACTCCTATGTGCACGAACAGATCGCGCAGGTTCTCACGAGACTGGCGCTCGACGATCTGCTCGTCGGGGCGAGCGTCGAACAGGCGAAAAACAGCTGCACAGAGGCGATCGCTGTTTTCGAGCGTCTGATGCGCCGTCAGCCGGAACAGTACAGTCTCGATTGGGTGAAGAGATTGGAGATGGACCGGCTTCGCAACAGGTTACGCGGCTTCATCGCATTAACCCGCCGCCGCCAGATCGAACCGCTGCGACAGGTATGGGACACTGTGATGCCGTGGTAGGGCTGGCAGGATAGAAAACGGCACGCCGGAGCGTGCCGTTTGGAATATGCAGACGGCGCTCTATGCGGCCACGCCCTCGTGATCTGTGAGGATCATGTCCGGCGTCACAAAGAGCGGCGTGATGACGTAGCCGGGACGTCCTCGTTTACGGTGACGATGGCCACCGCCGGCGAGCCATCGATCCCCGCCTGCGCGGGGACAGGCTGCGCTCAAAAGAGGGCGAAGTTGCCGTAATCGCCCGAAGTCAGCGCCTCGAAGGCGCGGCGATGATCAACGTCTATGTTCGTGCTCATGACGCCCTCCGATCGGTCGATGGCACTGTCGGCTTGCCGCAGCGCATCAGCGGACTCGGTGATCGTCGAAGCGTTCCACGCGGCGCGCGCATAGACGCTGATCGTGTGCTTCGGCGCGAAATGCA
This sequence comes from Rhodospirillaceae bacterium, assembly GCA_034439975.1. GTDB lineage: Bacteria > Pseudomonadota > Alphaproteobacteria > Dongiales > Dongiaceae > JAWXBK01. Next base: position 3,950 of record JAWXBK010000083.1, read on the forward strand.
GGTCGCGCTCGATCGGCAAACCCAGCTTGCCGCGCACGGATTCCAGCTCGGATATCCGCACGCAGCCGAGCTTCGGGCAGCCATCCCGAGATCGCAAAGTCCGAAGGCGATGTCCGGGGTCCTCGAGATCGAGCTCGGACAGCAGCCAGGTGCAGCCGGCATCGGGCGTGAAGAGTTTGACGACCGGCAGGAAGTCCGGATCGGAATCGCCCTGCTCATCGGCGGCAACGCGCAGCTGGCCGTTGCGCAGCAGCTGGTCGCGGAGGGATTGGGTCAAGAGTTCATGGTGTCTCCTTTCGCTAGAGGGTTTTTCAAGACGCGAAGGAAGACGGCCGGGCGGATGAGCGGCCCTGTCACCGATCCCCACAGGGGAGCGCCTACCCCTTGCGGGTTGACGGGGCGGCGCGCCCGGCGAGAAAGCGTCAATTCATGAGAAACCCGCGAAAGGCGCCGCCAGACGAGCTATCCGAGAGGCGATGGGCAGCTCTTAAGAGCATTTTAAGAGCGATAATATGCTCTCAAGGGCCTTCAACTTGACATGACGGCGCAGTTGGCGATATGCTTTTAAGAGCACATAAACGGGCATAAGAAGCCCTTAAGAGCATACGATGGTAGCAAAAAACGTACTGAGCACGGCACCGCCTTACCCTGTCGAACAGGCGATCAAGCGCCTGGGCGCCCATCTGCGCACGGCCAGGCTGCGGCGCAATCTGACCATCGAAGAGGTAGCGCAGAAGATCGGGACCGGACCGCGGGCCGTCACGGATGCTGAAAAGGGCAAGCCCTCGACCGGAATGGCCGTCTATGCAGCGCTGCTGTGGAACTACGGCCTTCTGGAGTCCTTCGGAAATCTTGCCGACCCGGCTGCCGATGAAGTGGGGCTGATGCTCGAACTCTCCAGCGGCAGGGTACGCGCGCGTACAAAGGATGAGCTCGACAGTGACTTCTGAATTCGGGCAGACGGAGTGTTTCGTTTACATCATGCTGCCGGGCACGACGGAGTTCGTGACCGTCGGACGCTTTGTGCTCAACCCGACCGCCGCCGGCGGTCCGCTCGGACGCTTCGTCTACGGCCAGAGCTACCTTGCCCGCAAAGAAGCGGTCGCTATCGACCCGGTCGAACTCAAACTGGCCAAGGGGACATTCCGGACGAGCGCGCTCAAGGGCGTCTTCGGCGCCTTGCGCGATGCCGGTCCTGACTACTGGGGGCGTCGCGTCATTGAAAAGCGCTCGGGCGCGGCCCAGCTTGGGGAGCTCGACTATCTTCTTTATGCGCCGGATGACCGCGCCGGCGCTCTCAGCTTTGGCCTGAACCAGAAGCCGCCCGCTCCCAAGCGGCAATTCAACAAGACGCTGGCATTGGAAAAACTTCAGGGGCTCGCCGACAAGATCATCGCCGATGAAGACATCCCCGACGGAGCCGAAGCGGAGCAGGTTCAAGACCTGATGCTCGCCGGCACGTCGATGGGGGGCGCGCGTCCCAAAGCGGTCGTCGAGGATGATGACGGCCTGTGGATCGCAAAATTCACGCGGCCCGACGATAGCTGGAATCATGCCCGCATCGAACATGCGATGCTTACTCTTGCCCGTGATTGCGGTCTGCATACCGCCGAAAGCCGCCTCGTCACCGTCGGCGGACGCGATGTCCTTCTCGTGAAGCGCTTCGATCGGGAAATGACCAAAGAGGGCTATCTGCGCGCGCGCATGGTCAGCGGCCTGACGCTGCTGCGCACCGAGGATACCCATCAGCACCGCGAGGGCTGGTCCTATGTTCTGCTTGCTGAAGAGCTGCGCCGCATCAGCCATGATCCGCGCCGCGATGCGCAGGAACTCTTCCGGCGCATGAACTTCAACGCCCTTATCTCGAATATCGATGACCATCCCCGCAACCATGCTGCCATCGCCCTGGGTAAGGACTGGGAGCTTTCGCCCGCCTATGACCTGATCCCGGCAACCCCGATCAGTCTTGAGAGGCGCGATCTCGCGATGCAGTGCGGGGATTTCGGCCGCTACGCCAACGCGGCGAACCTGCTTTCGCAATCGGCGCGCTTCTACCTGGAGACAGACGAAGCCGCCGTCCTGATCGATGCCATGGAAGAGCGCGTCCGCGGCAGTTGGTACGATGTCGCTCGGCGCTGCGGCGTCTCGGAACAGGATTGCGAAAAGATCAGCAGCGCTTTCGCCTATCCCGGCTTTAGGCTGGAAGCGGCCGCGCAGACGTAAACCATCGCCATGGTCATCATCTTCATGATGATGATCGTCATGGCGACGATGGTGGTGGAGCCGACGGCAACCCATGACCATAGGATGATGATGATGATGTTGATGCCGACGATGATGACGATCATCGGCGGCATGCCAGGGGTGGTGGTGGGAGGCAGCGCGGTTTGAAGTACGCCTTGCTTCTTCACTCTGAGTGAAAAAGCCGGAACCGCGGCAAACCAGTGCACATTTTCTGGTACCTGCATGACCGCTCGCTTACAATAGTTTCGATGGAAATACTTGGAATTGATTTTACAAGCAGACCTGTTCGACAGAAGCCCATTACCTGCTTGCGGTGCCGGCTGGACGCCGGCGTTCTGACGGCCGGCACGCTCAGCGAGTGGTCAAGATTCGAAGAGTTTGAAGCTGCCCTGAAACGGCCCGGTCCCTGGATCGCCGGCATCGATTTTCCGTTCGGTCAATCGCGGCGCTTCATTGAAACAATCGGCTGGCCGGCTGAGTGGCAAGCCTATGTCCGCCATGCACAGAGCCTCGGACGCCATGGATTCCGCAAAGCGCTGGACGACTATCGCAAGCCCCGGCCGGAGGGCGACAAGGAGCATCGCCGAAGGACCGACATCGCGGCCGGATCAATCAGCCCGCAAAAACTCTACGGCATTCCCGTTGCGCTGATGTTTTTCGAAGGCGCTCCGCGCCTCATCGAAGCCGGCGTCACTATCCTGCATCTGCTAGCCGGCGATCCTGATCGCATGGTCATCGAAGCCTATCCCGGCGTGCTTGCTCGCGCGGTCATCGGTCGCCGCAGTTACAAGCAGGACACCCGAAGCAAGCAGACCGCCGATCAACACGCGGCGCGCCTTGATCTGCTTGCCGGCCTGCGAGAAGGAAAGGCGCAAGAGCTCTACGGTTTCGCAATCGACGCACCGATCTCTCTTTGCGATGATCCCGGCGGCGATCATCTCGATGCGCTGCTCTGCGCGGTCCAGGCCGCATGGGCTTGGCGGAACCTGGAGACCGGCTTTGGAGGCCCGGAGCACCTCGATCCACTCGAAGGCTGGATCGCCGATCCGCAGCTTAGAACCACAGCAGGGGGGCCAGAGTGATGGAGGCGATAGCGGCGCAGATCAACTATCCCGAATGGACCGAGTACCGGGAGAAGAACGGCCTCGATCCGCTCGGCATGCAGAATACGAGCGTCAATCTCTACCAGACCTTCCTTCCGGGCATCAGCAACGTGACACTGCGCATGCGCTACTACGGGCTCTATGCCTGGCTGTGCCGGACCTATGCGCGCAAGGTCGGCGATACCAATCCCGAAACCTGGAAGCGCTATATCCGCCGTACTGAGGCCCTATATGCGCTGATCGCCTGCCGCCGTGGCGGCGAGAGCGGCGTCGCCGGAATCGACTGGGCCACTAGGACACTCGCCAATGCGCCGGACGGCGCCATCGACTTTGCGCAAGCCGCCGAGGCCGGCAGCGAGACTCACTATCTCCAGCAGGCCTGGGGCGCCTATGGCGCAGCCTATGGCAGCCAGCTTTTTGAGATCGGCATCCTGACGCGTTCGGACGAGCACGAAATTCCGCTGCTCAGCGCCGATAGCGGCGAGCCGCTCGCATCCGCTTTTCAGGAATCCATCGGACCTCTGGCCGATGAATTCTTCGCGGTCATCCAGCGCGGGAGAGTCACCTCCGGCGAGCTCGATCGCTTCAAGCCCCTCTCCCCTTCGGAGATCGCCATCACGAGCGATGAGCGCGCCCTTTACGAAAACCTGCTGGTACGAGACGAACCGGGCGATGCTGCCGCACGGTCGCGCCGCCTAACCATCCGGCTATTGCTGAACATCACGGCGCTGCTCGGCCGCGATCCCCGGCCCGATCAAATGCGCTGGGTCCTTTATGCCGGATTTGGCGAAGACGGCCATCCCCTGACGCTAATCGACCCCGCGCTGGTGGCGCAGCAAAGACGGTGGTGGGTCTATCACGCGAATGATCTCTGCCATGTCGCGCTGGAGACATTGCTCAAATTCACACTCGACATGATTGGCGCCCATCCTGCCGGCATCGCGCTCGAACGTCTGCTGCCGCTTTGCGCTGCGCAAATCCTTGAGGCGGCGGGCAACCGCCCTGCGAGCTGGTCGGCTTTCCTCAGCAGCACCACACCGGCGCAGAACGCCTATGGCGATGATGCGGGTTCGGACTGGTCTCTTTCGCAGGGGCTCTTGCGCGGCGCCGGGCGCAATGACGACAGGGTCTGCTCCCCTGAAACCGCCTGGAACGCCGTCAGACTGCTCGCAATCCTGCACAAGCGCGTCGAGACAGAAAGCCATGACATCGCGGCCGAACTCGGCGCCTTCAACCCGGATGCTTTTCACTCGCTGCTGACGGAAACCCGCTTCCTGAACCGCCACGCGGATGAGGACTTTGCCTCGCTGCTCGAAAGGCTGATCGAAGAGCGGGTTGTGCGCCGCCACCTATGGGTGGCCTTCAGGAAGTTCCGTTATCAGCGGGATTACACGTTTCTTATCGAGATGGATGACGGCCGGCTGCGGCTGCGCGATATCGACGGGCCAGTCTTCACGAATCCGCGCCTCGGTCCTGCGCTCACTTTTCTCAGAGACATTCACTTGATTGGCGATCAGGGCCTCACCAATCGCGGCGCGCGGGCGGCGGGCTCATGAGGCTGTACGAGCGCTTTGCTGACAAGAGCTACCATACGAGCATCGCCACGACGTTCGGCATCGATTTCGACGCCTATGAAAACATCGTGCTGCCAAGGCTCCGCGGCACCGGGTGCCGCAATAATATTCTCATCTCCGATGCGCGCATGCTCACGCATGCACTCGCCGGCGCATCAGTGCTGCCCCGTCACGCTGGCCGGCTTTACACGGTCAATGGTGTATCCGCCCGCGGCGCGTTTCACCCCAAGCTCTTCTTGCAATGCGGCCGCAAAAACGGCCGCCTAATTCTCGGCTCGGCCAACCTCACCGCATCCGGCCTTGCCGGCAATCTCGAACTGGTCGGCATGATCGCTTGCAGCGATGAGGACACCGGCGAGCAGCGCCTGATCTCCCAGGCATGGAGTTACACGTCGCGCTTCATCGATGGCGATCTGCAGGCGCTCTCGGGGCAGCGCGACTGGATGCTGCGCCGGACCCCCTGGCTGCGGGAGGCGACAGCTGAGTCCGGCCCCGTCCAGCTCGCCGACGGGACAATGGCGGCCTTGCTGACCACGGGGCAGACGGGCGGCATCGGTGCGCGCTTTGCCGGGCTCATTGACGAGCCGATATCACGGCTGATTGTCATCAGCCCATACTGGGACAAGTCGCTGCGGGCGCTCTCTTTCCTGATCGATCGGATTTCACCGGCGCAGACGGCCTTGCTGCTTGAGCCGGACGCCGCCGCCTTTCCCAAAGACGCGCTGAACAATCTTGCGAATGTGCAGCTTTATGAGCGCGGCGCGTTCGGCAAAGACCGCTTCATCCACGCCAAGGCCATCATCGCCCAGGGACAAAGCGCAGACCATGTGCTGATCGGCAGCGCCAACTGCACCGTAGCCGCCCTCGGCACCGACAGCTATGCAGGCGAGAATGAGGAAGTCTGCCTTTACCGCCGTTTTCCTGCCGGCGGCATCCTAGACGCGCTCGGCCTTTCCGCATGGCTCACTGACGAACAGCGAATCGATCCCGATGCGCTCGATGAGCCCGTGCTCGCGGATGATCTTGCGCTCGACGAACTGGCGACGCGAACGCCCGGCCAGTTCGAATGCCGGATTGATGTTCTGAGCTGGTACCCGCCAAGGTCGACCGATCCCGATCGCTGCGAGATCGCGCTGCTGGATCAGCAGGGTCATCCGATCGCATGCACGCTTTCACCGCTACCGGACGACGGGCAGGCGCGGCGTTTTCAGGTCAGCAAGACGGACGAGCGCCCCTCCTTCGCCAGGGTCACTTTCGCTGATGGCGCGTTATCCGTGCCGGCCATCGTCATCCTTGTCGATCACCTGCGCGCTGTCATCCGCGAAACCCAGTCGAGAAAAGTCGAGAACGCGCTGCGCGATCTCGACACCGAAACCGAAGCCCGCCTGTCCCTGCTCGAAGTGCTCGACGTTCTGGAGAAGCTCGACGGCGAGGACGGCGCCGCAAAGGACCCGTTCTCGGTTGCGAAAAAGCGCAAGGCCGATGAGGAAGCGGGTCCGGCCCAGCACCGGATACTGAGCTACGAGCAATTCATCGCCGGCCGGCGTCCCCGGAGCGAAGAGTCGCGGCTTGCGCGTAACAGCCTCGCCGGCAGCGAAACCTCGCTGGTGCGCGGCTTTCTCAATCGCATCCTCGGCATGAGCGCCGCCGCCCATACCGATTACGACGATGATGATGATCTGTCAGGCGCGTTTGATCTCAGCGATGAAACCGACAATGCCCAAGCCGCGATGGAATCCGGACAGGTTATAGGTGCCGCGATGCGTTTGAACCGGATCGAAATCGAGAACTTCAAGGGCGTCGGCGAACGCCAATCCATCGACCTCAAGCCGATTACGTTGCTCTTCGGTCCAAACAGCGCCGGCAAGAGCACAATTTTGCAGGCCTTGCACTATCTGCGTGAGATTCTGGAACGGAATAATCCTGATCCTGATCAGACCATCGCTGGCGGCCTGACCGATCTGGGTGGGTTCGCAAGCCTCGTTCATGGACACGATCTCGGCCAGGTAATCCGCATCAAGGCCCGGATTGACCTGCGAGAGAATCAGGGCAGCGAGCGCCTGTCGCTGAATTCCGGCGGCCACCTCCTCGATACGCAGTTTGCCAATCTCCGTTTGCGCTACCTCGCCGGAGAAAACACCGAACTCAAGGAATGCGCTGTTGTCCATGAGATCGGCGTCGTCGTCGAAGTGTCCTGGAGCGACCTCATCCGCGGCCCATATGTCTCACGGCTTACTATTGAGATCGATGGCGAGGACATTGCCCAGTTGCGTTCGCCTCCCCAGGAGGGACTGGCCGAACTGACGAGATTCAATTGGGACCATCCACTGCTGCGCGAACTGGTCGATCCGGACGAACTGCTCGAAGAGCTCGAATCTCCAATGGAGATGATCGCCGCGTCCGAGGCGGATGCCGATGATGAAAGGGAGCGCGGCGACCCCTTCGGAACACCGCTTGGCAGTGAGCTCTATGAACTGTCCCGCCAGATCGTGGCGGATTCCCAAGTTAACGAACGCGTTCGCTTCCGCGTCAAGGTTGATACCAAACTTGGCGCGCTTCCCGACCTTGATCGCCTCCTTGCAGTTGACCTTGTTGAGCCCGACAAGAATCTGATCCGGATGCGCTACGCGCGCGGCGCGGCGATAATGAGGGCATCGGAAAATGATGAACGCCGGGCCGCAGACGAATTCGAGCTGGAGAGTTTGCGCCGGGCCGGCCTAAGCGCACTGCTCGATGAGATCGTGCTCGGCCCGGTCCGGATCGTTCGCGACTATCTCAAGGCACTGACCTACATTGGCCCTCTCCGCGAGATCCCGACGCGCGGCTACCGGCCGCGCCTGTCGCCCGATGAATCGCGGTGGGCGCAGGGGCTGGCCGCCTGGGATGTGCTTCATACTCAGACATCCGAGCAGCTGCTCGACCGGGTGAATGAATGGCTTTCGTCGGAGTTCAAACTTCGCACCGGCTACCACCTGCAGAATACCGTCTTCAAACAGGTGCCCAGCACGAGCCGCTTCCATCAGCTCTTTCAGCGCGGCATCGACGATGACGATCTCGGCGAGCTTCAGGAGCTTTACGCGTCACTCAAAACAGTGACCGAGTTCGGCCTGCTCGATCTTGAGAAAGGCCTCGTGGTCGCGCCCAGCGATGTCGGCGTCGGTATATCGCAGATGGTGCCGGTGGTCGTTGCGTGCCTGACGGACCCCGACGGCATGGTCGCGATCGAGCAGCCGGAACTGCACATTCACCCCGCCATACAGGTCGGACTTGGCGATCTGTTCATTGAGGCCGCCACAGTTATGCAGCCTGCGGTCGGCCCCGAACGTAGCCTACTTATCGAAACGCATAGCGAGCACATCTTACTGCGCATCCTGCGACGCATCAGAGAAACGACCGACAACGAACTGCCCCCTGGCGTTGCAGGCCTCACTGCCGATGAGCTGTCAGTCATCTATGTCGAAACCGGTCCCGGCGGTGTGCAGTTTCGCAGCCTTGGCATCGATGAACACGGAGAGTTCCGGGATCAGTGGCCCCACGGCTTCTTTGAGGAGCGCGCGGGGGAGCTGTTCTGATGCTCTCCGAATACGCGGTCGAACCTCAGGCCATTGGATCGAGCTGGGAGACCTTCCGCTATGTAATCGAAAAATTCGGGTTCGACCGGGGGCGCCTGATTTCTCAGTTCCCGAAGCACTGGTTTCGGGATGTCTATGATGCGACGGCCGGTCTGCCGCCGATGCAGAAAAAGCGTGTCGAAGAGGCGCTCAGTCAGGCGAGGAAGAACAAGGTCGTCAGATCGCAGCGGCCTTATGACGGCGAAGCGGGGAACTGGCTCCACAACGCTGTGACAGAACAGCAGCGCTCACCGTTCCGGGCCATCATCGCGTCGCAGAATCCGAATGGCGAGGATTTCATACTGCTGCCCGGCGACCTGGATGAAACACACCCGCTCCTGGCGGTGGAGCACGATTGCCCCGTAGCGCGCGACGCGCACTCAATTGCTGCCGCGATGAAAGAGTTTCTGCAATTCGGGTCTCGAATCGTGTTCGTTGACGCCTTCTACAGCCCTTATCGTGCAGAATATAAGAGCACGTTCCGGGAGTGCCTCGCGCTCGTAAAGGCGCTCAATCCGAACGCCGTCTGCGAAATTCACTACCGCTATCACGACGACAAACCCTCCAATGTCGAGCTGGAGCGCGAGGCGGCAAATCTCTTTCCGGGCGTCATCCCCGACGGAATGAAAGTGACGATCTACTGTTGGCGCCAAAAACCCGGCGGCGAGGATTTCCATGCGCGGTATCTGCTCACAGAGAAGGGCGGCATCAGGATCGATGCGGGTTTCTCTGCCGATGGCGCACAGGAAACGACGGACGTGCAGCTGATGGGCTTTGCGCTTTCGCAGCAGCGGCTGGCAGCCTTCACCCGCGGAGCGCCGGACTATGATCTGGTCGAGCCCGTCATTCGTGTGGCGGCGGATGGCAGTGTCGAACGTCAGAAATGAAGTTGGCCTTCGAAAGCTGACTTCCCTGATTCTGCGATGCCGTCTCGGTCGTGGCAGTAGTCTCGCCCTCCTCCGTGATCTCCCTCGAGACCTCTCGTCCGATTTTGGGCAATAATTGAGGAGTTACAACCTTACGGATAGCGCAGTGGTTCCAAAAGCCAAATGCCGAGGCAGAGTGTCAGATGAAGAAACTTTCAGCGTTCATGTGGGGATACGAAGGATGGGGAAACCATACCCGTGCCCTGGTCAGGGTCGTCGACGAAATCGAGGAAAGTCGAGGCATGACGCCACCATTCTTTGTTGATGTCCGATATCGTCGGAACGTTCGGGCAGCGGGATTCCGGGGCAATACGTTCGAGCAATTGATCGGTCAGCGTAGGTATCGGTGGATAAAGAAACTCGGCAACAAGAACATTGGCAATGATGGGCGGATAAAGATTGCGGACGAATCAGGGATTATTGAACTGCTGCAACAAATCATTGAAGCTGAAGAAGCGAACCGGCGAGTCATCTTTTTCTGTGCGTGCCTGGAACCCTGCACCTGCCATCGCTCGCACGTGGCGAGGCTGGCTGTCAGAGCGGCACGCTGGCATGGCATCGATCTGACAGTGGTCGAATGGCCCGGCGGAAAGCCGCGAGCAACTACCTTGTCAGTCGATCACAGCCTTGTCCGAAAAGCTCTGAATGATGCAACCCGCATTCCACTCGACGATCACAAGCCAAGAGTGCTGAAAGATCTGAAAGCGCTCCCCTGGTGCTCTCCGGTCGTACTCCGTTCTGATCGAGGACATGCCGCCATAATTGGGGGCCCTGCGCAGTTGGCGGCTGCTGGCTGGTATCTGCCGTCGATTGGATACAAATCCGTGAAAGAAACAGACACTCCGGGCAGTTTGAAAAAGCAAGCCGAGCGACAAAGGAAAACCGATGGTTATGCCCCTATCAGCTTCGTGATGCTTGATAGCAGTTAGTCGTTGACGGAAAACGAACTGCGAGCAATCAACTGCCAATACTCGGCTGATTGCAGTCGGCTCGCCCTTCGTATTCGCTCCACTGGTTAAATTTGGATTGGATGCGCAATCGAGGCCTAGTCACAATGAAGAAAACTAAAAAACGAAGGCGACCTATACGTCCAGCTGCCCGAGTCCTAAAGGTGCTCGCACCTGAATCCAAAGCAATCGACATTCAGAAGCACCTTCATGGCTGCCTCGCCGGTTATCAGGCGACCCCCTCCTATGGTTCAGCCGTCTTTTTCGCTTTGGAGGCAATTTGGGGAATAGCTGCGGACGTGCGGCAGAGAGCGGCCGACGGTCTGCTAACTCCTGGGCAACGGGAAAGCGAATGGGGCATGAACCCGAGATCTGAAGTCGCTGTGCCATGGATCTGGATCGCAGCGCTCGGAGAAGCCTGGGATCGGTATAAGAGCGAGGGTGGCCCAGTCGGTCAGGCGTTTGGCCTTGAGGGAGGCAAAGGGAAAAATCCAATCTCCAAGAACTTGGATCAGCTGCTTGGTGAGCGCGCAATTGCCCGATGGGTGTGGCATCAGGTGACATCCAAGCGGGCTCAAGGCGAGCAATGCACTATCGAGGCTGGTATTCAGGAGGCAGCCGAGTTCTTCAACTGCAGCGATACGACAATCCGCCGGGCTTGGAAGCGTTTCGGCCAAGAGGAAAAGGGGCGGCCGACAGATAGGGTCACCACTTAGCCTAGGTAGCGACCTAGCGGCAATTTCCGAACAGCACCTAGAACAGGCCTCGTGATCTCTTACCGCGAGGCCTTTTCTGTGCGCGCCAGGACTCAGCAAAGCACACCAGCGCCCCCAAAAGCGCAGACCTCGGTCGTACCTCGTGACCGCATCGCACTTGTCGGTCTAGCGCGTCTCCTCGGGCGCCAGGCGGCACGCGAGCAGTTGAATGCCGGCTGCCCCACTCCCGATAGCAGCCCGGATTGTTCCGACCGGAAACCCGTTGTCCGATCCAACACGCCTGTGCGCCAGCGAAGGAGGCCGTGATGACGTCAAAATCGAATCGCGATCCCCTGGGGCACTTCTTTTCAGTCGCCGAAACAGCGGAACGACTCGGGGTCAGCACGCGCACGGTTAGGCGGTGGATCGAAGACGATCGTCTCGTTGTGCATCGCTTTGGCCGCGCTGTCCGAGTCTCCGAGCGCGACCTGCGGATGTTCCTGGCTGCTAATAGGGAGGGCTGATTCAATGTCCACGCCAGTCAACGTATTTCCTTCTATGTCAATGTCATATGGATGCATCGGGAATACATTCCAGATACAACCGTCCCATTTACTTCTATATAGTTTTCCCGTTAAGGTACTTATGGCTGCTCCAGTCATCCCGAGGCCGTCGCTGTCCATTTGGAGGGTTTCCCGATGAACCAGCCCCATCGCCCCCGTGACCCCGCAGCGTTCGTGGCCGGACGCAGCGACGCCGACAGTCTGGCCGACCTGGTTGCCAGGCTGACTGCCGACGAAACCCTGCCGCCCGCCCGTCGGCGCGATCTGGCCTCTTCCCTCCGCCGACTCGCACAGCTCCTCGATCGCGACCTCAGTGCTCTGCCAGCCGACTTGCCGGGCCTTCGGGGTGCTATCGGCCGCATTAACCCGGCCCAGTACGGTATCTCGCGCAAGACCTGGTCCAATATCCGCTCGAACACGCTCGCCGCCCTGCGCCTCTACGGCAGCAGCAGCGCGCCATCGCGCAAGTCGCCGCTGTCGGACGAATGGCAGGCGCTGCAGCATCGGCTTCCGGACAAGCGTTTCCGCAACGGGCTCTCGCGGTTCACACGCTTCTGTAGCGACCAAGGCATCGCGCCCGCTTCTGTCGACGACGCCGCAACAACGGGCTTCCGGCGCCATCTCGAGACCGACACGTTCGTACCCAAGCCATCGGCGCACCTCCGTCGCACCTGCCGGCTATGGAACGAAGCCGTGGAGACGATCTCGGGCTGGCCCGGCCGGACGGTGCCGTTACCGGACAATCGAAAGCTGCGCCGACGCCGTGCGCTGAGTGATCTGCCGGCGAGCTTCCAGCAGGATCTCGGCGCCTACCTCGCCATGCGCGCCAATCCCGATCCCTTCGATGAAGCGGCGCCGGACAAACCCCTCAAACCCGGCACCATCCGGCTGCAGCAGGAGCATGTCCGCGTCGCGGCTTCTGCGCTTATCGGGCAGGAAGCTCCGAGTGAGCGCATTCGGTCACTTGCCGATCTGGTCGAACCGAATTCTTTCGTGGCGATCCTGCGCCGACTGCTCCTTGACCACGGGGGCAAGGCCAACGCCTGGACCGAGGGAATCGCAAAGACCCTCATCTCAATCGCGAAGCTCTGGGTGCGGGTCGACACCGATGCATTAAACAAACTGAAGGTGCTGCAGGCACGGTTGCCGAAACTGCAGCCCGGTATGACTCGCAAGAACCGCGAAACGCTGCGGCAGTTCGATGACGACGGCAATCTTGCCCGGCTGCTCACCCTGCCCCAGCAGCTGTTCGCCGAAGCACTCCGCGTCGACCCGCCGACAAGCAAGGCAGCGGTGCAAGCCCAGATCGCGTTTGCCATCGAGTTCCTGCTGCACTGCCCGCTGCGCGCGCACAACCTGGTTGCCCTTCGTCTCGGCACGCATCTGATCCGGCCGGCCGGTAACCGCGGCCCCGTCTATCTTTGCCTTGAGCCGGGGGAGGTCAAAAACGACGAGCCGATCGACTTTGAACTGGCGCCATCGGTCATGAAAATGCTCGAGCGCTATCAATGCCGATTTCTGGCAATTCTTGGCGGCCCGAATTGTCGCCATCTCTTTTGCACAACGAGCGGACAGCCGAAGGCTCAGGCAACCCTCGCCCAGCAGATCCAAAAAACAATCGCGAAGCGCCTTGGCCTTGTCATGACCATGCACCAGTTCCGGCATTTGGCGGCCAAGCTGCATCTCGATGCTGATCCGGATGCCTATGAGCGCCTCCGCCAGTTGCTCGGGCACACGTCGCTCCGGACGACCCTCAACGCCTATGCCAAACCGGACACAAGGCGAGCAGGCAAGGAGCATGACCGGATCATCGAGGCCCGTCGGCAGGATCTTGCCGACAGGACGAGTCACCCGCGCCGTCGCGCAACACTGGCGAGGACGCAATGACCTTGAGACAGCGCCTTTCGCTGCCTCGCCGGGATTGGCCCGTCCGCGATCGCGCCCTGTGGGACATCGCTTGTACGCAGGGCGACGTGTTTGAGAGGGGGATCGCGTCACATCACTCCCCCCGTAGCCGGACTACGATCGAGTGGGGTTACGCCCGCTGGCTCGGCTACCTGGCCCGTGCTGAGTCTTTGACCCTCGATATGTTACCGGAGCACAGGATCACGCGCGCACGCGTTAAAGCCTACGTCGACGACGTCTCCGGCCGCTGCTCGCCGACGACGGTCTGGAACGACGTCAAGGCGCTCTACGACATGGCGCGCTTCATGATCCCTAGCACTGACTGGACCTGGCTCAAATCGCTCAAGGCTACGCTGGAACGCAGGATACAGCGGCGGCGATCGCCCGTCATCGATACGACGCGCCTGGTCGATCTTGGATTCGCGTTGATGACCGATGGAATCGAGCGGCTGCAATCGGACAAGCTCGTCGGCGCCCTCGCCTATCGCGACGGGTTGCTCATTGCGTTTCTCGCCTATCGACCGTTGCGGCGGCGGACGCTCGCGGCGCTCACTATCGGACAGCAGCTCCGGCAAATCGGTACGACCTGGATGCTCATTCTCGATGCTGCGGACCTGAAGAACCGGCGCGATGCCGATTTCTCCTGGCCCGAACCGCTGGTCACGGCGCTAGAGCGCTATCTCGCCGGTATACGGCCGCTCTTTCCGGGCGCAAGCAACCATGCCGGCCTGTGGCCCTCGGTGAAGAGCCGGCCGATGGGCGAAGAAGCGATCTACGAGGCGGTGCGCAATCGCACGAAGGCGGCCCTCGGGATCGCTGTCAATCTTCATGCGTTCCGACATAGCAGCGCCACCACAATCGCCATGAATATGCCTGAAGCGCTCGGCATCGCAGCACCGCTCCTGACCCATGCGGATCCGCGTGCGACCGAGCGTCACTACAACCTGGCGCGCCATATCGAGGCAGGCCGCGCACAATCCCGGGTGATTGACACCCTGCGCCAACGATTGCAGCGTACTGTCGTGCAGAAGGAGCGATGACCGATGCGCGCCGTAATCTATGCCCGCTACTCCTCGGAAAACCAGCGCGAGGCTTCGATCGAAGATCAGGTTCGCGTCTGCCGAAGGTTCATTGAGAGTAAGGACTGGACCTATCTTACCGCATACCGTGATCAAGCCATGAGCGGCGCATCCAGCTTGAGGCCCGGCTATCAGCAGCTCTTAGCAGATACGCTCAAGAGTTCATTCGAAATTGTGGTTGCCGAAGCACTCGATCGCCTCTCGCGCGATCAGGCTGACATTGCTGTTCTTTACAAGCAGCTCAACTTCCGCCGCATCAAGTTGATTACATTGGCCGAAGGCGAGATTAGCGAATTACATGTTGGGCTGAAGGGCACCATGAATGCGCTCTATCTCAAAGATCTGGCCGAGAAGACTCGCCGTGGTCTCGAAGGTCGCGTGCGTCAGGGCCGTTCAGGTGGTGGTCTTTGTTATGGCTACCGTGTTCTGACCGAAATCGGCGCACAGGGAGAACTGCGGCCGGGCAAGCGAGAGATTGTGCCCGCCGAGGCCCCCAATGTCGTTCGAATCTTCCAGGACTACGCGCAGGGCCATTCGTCAAAGTCGATCGCCCACACGCTCAATCGTGAAGGTGTTCCTGGCCCTCAAGGCAAGGCATGGGGGCCATCGACCATTCATGGAAACCGGGCTCGTGGTACTGGAATCCTGAACAACGAGCTGTACATCGGCCGCCTCGTCTGGAACCGCCTCACCTATCGGAAAGATCCGGAAACCGGCAAAAGGATCTCGCGTCTGAACCCTGAATCGGACTGGGTCATCCATGACGTTCCGGAATTGCGGATCGTATCCGGCGAGCTTTGGCATTCGGTCAGAGTCCGCCAGTCATCCCTGCGCGCATCCAGGCAGGCCGGAAGCGGCGTGGCTGGCTTCTGGGATCGGCGCCGACCGCGCTTTCTCCTGTCAGGTCTCATAAAATGCGGCGTCTGTGGTGGCGGCTACTCCAAAATCAGCGCCAGCCTCTTTGGTTGCTCGACGCATCGCAACAAGGGAACTTGCAGCAATCGGCTTAACATTCGGCAAGACGTTCTTGAAACAGCCGTTCTCGGCGCGCTCAAAACACATCTCATGCGGCCCGAACTCGTTGAAGAGTTCAGTCGAGCGTTCATCGAAGAAATCAATCAAGTCCGTAAAACCGGAAACTTGCAACGTGAGCGGCTTAATTGTGAGCGCACGGCAAACGACCGCAGGCTGCGATCACTGGTGACTGCAGTCGCGGAGGGATCACCTCCCAAAGCCCTTCTTGAGGAAATGCGCCGACTGGAGACGCGCCAGGAGGAGATTGAACGTGAATTGGCCGTCGCTCCTGAAGCTGCCAAACCGCTCATCCATCCGAACATGGCTGCACTCTACCGTCGCAAGGTCAGCGAAATTGAGAAGCTCCTTGCCGATTCCACATCAAGAGACGAGGCGATCCAGACGATCCGATCGCTGATTGATCGGATCGTGCTGACACCCGTTGCCGGCGAACTGCAGATTGATCTGAAGGGTGAGCTGGCTGCAATCCTAAGCCTCTGTCAGGACAGCAAAAAGCCCGCCGCGAGGGTTCGCGACGGGCTTGAGCAACTAAAGTTGGTTGCGGGGGCAGGATTTGAACCTGCGACCTTCAGGTTATGAGCCTGACGAGCTACCGGGCTGCTCCACCCCGCGTCAAATCCAGTGGTTCGGCTCAGCGGTTTGATGTCGCCGGAAGTCGTATGACGCCGCCCGTTCGATCGAAACGTCGATCGGGCAGCTTTTCATTGCTGATAAGAACGCGTGCGGTTGTTGTCACATGTCGTCGGAAGACCTGGCAGCGACCTACTCTCCCGGGCCTTAGGACACAGTACCATCGGCGCTGAGGGTTTTCACGGCCGAGTTCGGAATGGGATCGGGTGTAGTCCCCTCGCAATAACCACCAGGTCGTCGGACGACATGCGGCAACCAAAGAATACGCTGGACCAAACAACATGCCGGCCCGCGCATCGCGTACGATGCGATCGGACACGGAAACTTGCCGCTATGCGCGAGGCAAGAGGCAATGGATCAAGCCAGTCGAGCTATTAGTACCGGTTAGCTTCACGCATTACTGCGCTTCCACACCCGGCCTATCAACGTGGTGGTCTGCCACGGCTCTGATAGGGAGAACTCGTTTTGAGGTAGGTTTCCCGCTTAGATGCTTTCAGCGGTTATCCCGTCCGTACATAGCTACCCGGCGGTGCCGCTGGCGCGACAACCGGTACACCAGAGGTACGTCCATCCCGGTCCTCTCGTACTAGGGACAGATCCTCTCAATTCTCCAACACCCACGGCAGATAGGGACCGAACTGTCTCACGACGTTCTAAACCCAGCTCACGTACCACTTTAAATGGCGAACAGCCATACCCTTGGGACCTGCTCCAGCCCCAGGATGTGATGAGCCGACATCGAGGTGCCAAACA
>JAWXBK010000084.1:0-62838 GCA_034439975.1 Rhodospirillaceae bacterium
GCGCGCGCGCCGGCCGCGACCCTCGCTGCCCGTACCCTCGCCTGGTGCGTGATTCGCGTCGTCCATGCCTGAAGTCACTCCTGTTTCCCGATCGAGCCGGCGCCGCACGGCACCGAATACCATTCCTATCGTTGCATAACGGGATTGAAGGCGCCCGCAATCTTGCCAAGCCGCGACCGACCCTTGCGCGTTCGCGCCCGGATTCCGCCAGTTTGTCCGTGATTTCGCAGCGGTAACTGCCACGGGCCGCCAGCATCGACCGATCCGGTCGCCGCCTGCCCCGCAATGGTCACGCCATTGTGCCGTTGACGCTCTGACGAACGGGTGCGATTCTGTTCCAACGGCACCGCAATCCGGAGACACGATCCGGGACCTTGCGGGGCAATCGGGCGGTTCGGTGGGCCTTCTGGCGCCCCGTTTGTCTTCGGACCCTGTCGCCGCGGCGAAGGGAGGGTCCGCTTGATGCCCCGATTGATCGCATGCGCAGCGTTTCTGCTCACAGCCATTGGCCTTGTCGGCGGCGCAATGCCCGCCGCGGCCTCGCCGCAGGTGCTCGGCCTCATGGCCAGCAGCGGCCTGCCCGTCCCGCTGACCTGCCAGTCGGGCGAATGCACCGCACATCTCTCCACCTTCTGCCTGCAGGAAGCGCGCGACGCGCCCTCGCACGGTCAGAGCTATCAGCTTGCCGAAGGCAGCCGCATGACGATCGTGGTCGAGCGCCATGACGGCAGCTATACGCGGCTCGAGGGCAGCGATTTGGCGCGCATGACGGCTTTGGTCGGTTTCACATCGGTTCGCATCGCGATCCCGACCGCGACGATCGCCGCGCTCGACGGTGCGCGTGCGTGGATTGAGGTCGCACCACGCGCCTCGCTGATCCCGGTCGCCGAAGCCGGCGATTTCAATCCGCAGAGTGAGGCGGAAATAGCACTCGCAACCGGCGCGTATCGCGATGCGGCGGCGCTTCGCTTCGAGGCGCCAGGCATGACCGGCGATGCGGCGCGGCTCACTAACCTGCTGATCAACTCGCTGCCGCCGGGCCAGCGCGAGGACGACGTCACGCGCGACGGGCTCTGGATGCAGACCGTTACCGCCGACATGACGGCGCAAGTCACGGATGAGGGCCTCGCCAAGGCGAAGGAGCTCTACAATTATTGTCGCATGTCGTCGGAGGCCGGCACCGCGCTCACGATGCGCGACTGCCTGACGTTGCGCCATGCCGATCTGATGGGCGAAGAGAATCGCGAATTCTGGAAAGAGGTGGGTGGATCATGATCGCACAAATCCGTTTTGCTCTGCTGACCGGCGCCACGATTGTGGCGGGCGCCGGTACGGCCGGCGCAGCCCCGCAAGTGCTCGGTCTCGTCGCGATGAACGAACCACTCGTCATGCAATGCGACGAGACCGGCTGCAAAGCCGAGATCAGCAGCTTCTGCCTGCAGCAGCCACGCGACAACCCGGCGCATGGCGCCGGCTATACGCCCGTCGACGGCGCCGACATTGCGCTGATCGGCACCACAGCCGATGGCAGCCAGATCGAACTGCCGGCCGCGGACTATCTCGCCTATGAATCCAGCCGCGGCTTTACTTCGGTTCGCGCGACGCTCGCGCCCGCCGCGATCGCCGCCCT
The DNA here is from genome assembly GCA_034439975.1 of Rhodospirillaceae bacterium. Taxonomy (GTDB): domain Bacteria; phylum Pseudomonadota; class Alphaproteobacteria; order Dongiales; family Dongiaceae; genus JAWXBK01. Next base: position 1,631 of record JAWXBK010000084.1, read on the forward strand.
CGGGCTGACATCGGTCGCCGTCATGGTGGGCAGCGATGTGTCGATGCTGCCCGATGCGTCGGCGGACGATCCGAATCCACAGTCGGCGGACGAGATCGCGCTTGCAACCGGCGCCTATCGCACACAGGCGACCGAATTCTTCGACACGAGCGGCGAGCAGGCCGATGCAATCCGTGTCACCAACGTGATGATCAACGCCTTGCCGGTGAGCCGGACGAGCACCGACTCCGACGGACATCTGTTGGTCGAAGCGTTCGACAACGGCATCGCCGAAGCGATCGATCCCGCGGCGATCGAACGGGCAACGGCGCTGCACGAAACCTGCCGGCAGAAGGTCGACGTGACGCATCATATCGGCACGATGCGCGCCTGCCTGATCGGCACGCATGACCGGATGGTGATCAATAGCAACATCCAGTTCTGGGAATCGCTCGGCGGTTCGTAAACGCGAACCTTCGCGCCGGCGGCGTGCGTCGGACGCGACACAAGCCACATATCCCACGATGCGGGCGTCCTTTCGGGGGCGCCCGTTTCGTTTCGGCGGCGCTGAATGTCCGTCCGGCTCCCCGCTTGCCTCACCGCCCATAGCGGCGCGATGATCCCACCCGGGGGCGAATGGACTGATTTCCGGGGGACGAGGACGATGGCGGACCAAGTCGAAGGCGGCTGCCTGTGCGGCGCCGTGCGCTATGAGGCGCCGTGGCCGCCACGCTGGTCGGTGCATTGTCACTGCAGCGATTGTCGCAAGGCGACCGGTTCTGCCTTTGCGACCTATGCCGGCATCCTGCGCGAGCGTTTCCGCTGGACCAAAGGCGCGCCGAAAGAGTTCGACAGCTCGCCCGGCGTCACGCGTTCCTTCTGCGGGAATTGCGGCACGCCGCTCGCCTATCGCGGCGATCGCTGGCCGACCGAAATTCACATCCTCGTAGCGACACTCGACGACCCGTCGATCGCCGCACCCGAGGCACATATGTACACCAGCGAGCAACTGCCCTGGGTGCATCTGGCCGATGGGCTGCCGCGCAAGGCCAAGACCGAGGGGTAGCGGCGTTCCGGCGGGATGGTGGCCGGTTCCGCGTCCCTGCCGCGCCTTCTGCCGCGAATCCGATAGCTGTTGTCGCGCCGGTGAAAGTCTCGCTAGGCTCCCGGTTTAATTAAGAAACCCGGAATTCGGCGGTACCGGATCGGCTAGGGGCTGGCCCCCGGGCAGGGGATAACGGCCGGGCCGCCAGGCTTCACCAAAGGGGAACTCTGCTCATGAAGAGCCATGCGCGCGTGGTCATTATCGGCGGCGGCGTCGTCGGGGTCAGCACGCTCTACCATCTCGTCAAGAAGGGCTGGTCCGATGTCGTGCTGATCGAGAAGATGGAGCTGACGCACGGCTCCACCTGGCACGCGGCCGGCCTGCTGCCGCTCTTCAACATGAGCTACAGCGTCGGCCAGATTCACAAATACTCGGTCGATCTCTACAAGTCGCTCGAAGAAGAGACCGGGCAGAACGTGTCGTTCCATCAGACCGGCAATCTGCGGCTCGCGACCAACCGCGACCGCATGGACGAGTATTACAAATACTGCGGCACCGCAAACACGATCGGCGTGCCGTTCGAACTCATCACGCCGAAGCAGGTGAAAGAACTCTGGCCGCTCTGCAACACCGAAGGACTGGTCGGCGCGCTCTACCATCCCCAGGACGGGCATGTCGCACCGGCCGACGTGACGATGGCGCTCGCCAAGGGCGCGCGCACCGGCGGGGCCGAGATCTATCGCCAGACCAAAGTGACCGGCATCGAACAGCTTCCCTCGGGCGAGTGGAAGGTGAAGACCGACAAAGGCGACATCGCCTGCGAGCATGTCGTCACCGCGACCGGTTCCTGGGCGCGACAGGTCGGCAAAATGGTTGGGCTCGATCTGCCGGTCATCGCGGTCGAGCATCAGTATCTGATCACCGAGGAAATTCCCGAACTGGTCGAACGCAAACGCCAGGGCCTGCCCGAGATGGCGGTGCTGCGCGAGAGCGACGCGTCGTACTACATGCGCGAGGAACGTCAGGGCCTCATTCTCGGGCCCTATGAAAAAGGTGCACCGGCCTGGGCGGTCGACGGTGTCTCCGAAGATTTCGGACAGGAACTGCTGGCCCCCGATCTCGAACGGCTCGAACCGCATATCAATGCCGCGATCAATCGCGTGCCGGTCTTCGGCACGGCCGGCATCAAGGATTGCATCAACGGCCCGATCCCCTACACGCCCGACGGCAGCCCGCTGATCGGCCCGGCCTGGGGCCTCAAGAATTTCTGGCTCAACGAGGGCCATAGTTTCGGCATCACGGCGGCCGGCGGTTCGGGCTGGCAGCTTGCCGAATGGATCGTCGAGGGTGAACCCGGCATCGACATGTGGGACGTCGATTCACGGCGCTTCGGCGATTACGCGAACAAGAACTACACGAGGATCAAGAACGAAGAGACCTACGAGCATATCTTCATCGTTCACTATCCGCTCGAGGAACGTCCCGCCGCGCGCCCGGCGAAGACCGCGCCCTGCTATGACCGGCTGAAATCGCTGGGCGCCGTGTTCGGCCAGCGCTTCGGCTGGGAGCGTGCCAACTGGTTCGCGCCGAAGGGCACCGAGGCGAAGGACAAATACTCGTTCCGCCGCACCAATTTCCACGAACCGGTCGCGCAGGAAGTGAAAGCGGTGCGCGAGCGGGTCGGCCTGCTCGATCTGACCGGCTTCTCCAAGTTCGAGGTCGCCGGTCCCGGCGCCGAAGCCTTTCTCGACAAACTCGTCGCCAATCGCCTGCCGAAGAAGATCGGCCGCACCATGCTGGCGCATGTGCTGACGCCCAAGGGCGGCGTTGCCAGCGAGTTTACGATCACGCGGCTTGCCGAGGACAAGTTCTATGTCGTCAGCGCCGCCAACGCGAACCGGCATGACTGGGACCTGCTGCAGCGCAATGCGCCGCGCGACGGCAGCGTCCGGCTCGAGGATGTCACGCTGAAGAACGGCGTGCTCGTCGTCGCGGGCCCGCGCTCGCGCGAGCTGATGCAGAAGGTGACCGACACCGACATGTCGCACGCCGCATTCCCGTGGCTTTCGGGCAAACCGATCGAGATCGGCTGGTCGCCGGCTCTCGCGCTGCGCGTCAACTTTGTCGGCGAGCTCGGCTGGGAACTGCACCATCCGCTGGTCTATCAGAACGCGATCTTCGATGCGCTGTGGGAGGCCGGCAAAGAATTCGACATACGGCCGTTCGGCATCCGCGCGATGGACAGCCTGCGCATCGAGAAGAGTTACAAATACTGGCGCGCCGATCTCACGACCGAATACAACGCCTGGGAGGCCGGGCTCGAGCGCTTCGTCCATCTCAACAAGGGCGAGTTCATTGGCCGCGACGCACTGGTGCGCCAGCAGCAGCAGGGCGTGAAGCGCAAGCTCATCACGCTCGAATGCCAGGTGAAGGACGCCGATCCCTGGGGCAACGAGCCGATCTATGCCGGCGAGACGATGGTCGGTCGTGCGACGACCGGCGCCTATGGCCATACGATCGGCAAGAGCCTCGCGCTTGCCTATGTCGACAGCGCGCATGCCGAGCCGGGCACGAAACTCGAGATCGTGATCCTCGGCGAGAAGATAAAGTGCCAGGTCATTCCGGACTCGCCCTGGGATCCCGAGAACGAGCGGTTGCGGGCGTAGAAGAACTGTCGGAGCCGCACCCCGCCCTCCTCACCCCGAGGAGCGAGCGGGGTCGCGGTCGCCTGCGGTCGACTGCGACGGCGAGCGTCACGAGGGCGCAGCATTATCCATCGAGACGGCGCCTGACGGCGCCTCCTCGGGATGAGGGAAAATTAGCCTGTCGAAAGGGTTACGCGACCGGCCTGCCCGCTTGCCGCCCTGCGGCAAAGCCCTTAGGTTCGCCCTCCATGAGCGACCTGTTGCGCGAGCTTCTCGACGAACGGCCCTGGCTGATGGCGGATGGCGCCACCGGCACGAATCTCTTTGCCATGGGCCTGCAGACCGGCGATGCGCCGGAGATGTGGAACGAGGAGTATCCCGAGCGGATCGAGGCGTTCCATGCCGGCATGACCGGCGCCGGCGCCGACATCATCCTCACCAATTCGTTCGGCGGATCGCGCCATCGCCTGAAGCTGCATAAGGCGCAGGACCGCGTCACCTCGATCAACGCAACCGCGGCGCGGATCGCACGGCGCATCGCCGACAAAGCCGGCCGCCCGGTGGTCGTGGCCGGTTCGATAGGCCCGACCGGCGAGATCATGGAGCCGCTCGGCCCGCTCTCGTTCGACGATGCCGTGTTCGCCTTCTCGGAACAGGCAGCGGCGCTAGCCGAGGGCGGTGTCGACGTGCTGTGGATCGAGACGATGTCGTCGCTCGACGAAGCGCGCGCCGCAATCGAAGGTGCGAAGACAACGGGCCTGCCCTTCTGCTGCACGCTGAGCTTCGATACCAACGGGCGCACCATGATGGGCGTGACCGCAGCCGATTTCGCAGCGCTCTGTCACAGCTTCAGCCCCGCCCCGCTCGCCTACGGCGCGAATTGCGGCGTGGGCGCTGCGGAGACGATCGCGGTGCTCACCGCGATGCGCCCGTCGGAAGAGCCCGACGACATCATCATCGCCAAGGGCAATTGCGGCATTCCCTATTATCACGACGGCGAAATCCGCTATGACGGCACACCGGAGCTGATGGCCGAGTATGCGCGGCTCGCGCGCGATGCCGGCGCGCGCATCATCGGCGGCTGCTGCGGCACCTCGCCCGAGCATCTGCGCGCAATCCGCACGGCGCTGGAAGCGCACGAGCCGGCGCCGCCGCCGACGCTCGATGAGATCGTCGCCCGCCTCGGTCAAATCTCGAATGGTGCCCGCGCCCTGGGCGGCGGCCTGCCCGACCCGCTTCTGACCGACAGCAACAACCGACGCCGCAACCGGCGGCGCCGCAGTACGGACGCCGACGACGCCGCGTTCTGATCGCCGATGCAATCCCTGACCGGATATCTCTCCGGCATCCTCATGGATGCTTTCGAAAACGCGGGCCTGTCGCGCGACTATGGCCGCGTCACTGTATCCGACCGCCCCGATCTCGCACAGTTCCAGTGCAACGGCGCGCTGGCGGCGGCGAAGGCTGCGAAGCAGAATCCGCGCGCGATTGCCGAACGCATCGTTGAGGCAATCGCCGCCAACCCCATCTTCCGCGATCTGTCGATCGCCGGGCCGGGTTTCATCAATCTCAGTCTCACCGACGAGTTTCTCGGCCAGTGGATCGGCCGCATCGCCAACGATGCACGGCTCGGCGTGCCCGAGAAATCGCCGGAAAACGTAGTGCTGGATTATGGCGGGCCGAACATCGCCAAGCCGATGCATGTCGGGCATCTGCGTGCCTCGATCATCGGCGATGCGATCCGGCGTCTGTTCGCCTTCGCGGGCGATCGGACCATCGGCGACGTGCATATGGGAGACTGGGGCCTGCCGATCGGCATGCTGATCAGCGAGATCGCAATCCAGCAGCCCGATCTGCCGTACTTCGACCGCAACCGTAGCGGCCCCTATCCCCAGCAATCGCCGGTCACGCTCGAGGAACTCGAGGCGCTCTATCCGAAGGCGGCGGGCGACTGCAAGGCGGATCCGGAACGGCTCGAACGCGCGCGGCTTGCGACAGCCGAACTGCAGGAAGGCCGTGCCGGCTATCGGGCGCTCTGGCAGCATTTCTTCGAAATCTCGGTCGAGGCGATGAAGCGCGACTTTGCAGCGCTCGGCGTCCATTTCGATCTGTGGAACGGCGAAGCCTGCGTCGATCCACTGATCGCGCCGATGATCGAGACGATGGAAAAGGCCGGCGTGGTCGAGCAGAGCGACGGCGCACTGGTCGTGCGCGTCGCGGAACCCGACGACAAGCACGAGATACCGCCGCTCATTCTGCGCAAATCCGACGGCGCGGTGATGTATGCGACGACCGATCTTGCGACTATCGTCGATCGGGTCAAGACGATCGATCCCGATCTCATGCTCTATATCGTCGACCAGCGTCAGCATCTGCATTTCGAGCAGGTATTCCGCGCCGCGATCAAGGCCAGGCTGAACGGCAAGGCGCGCATGGAGCATCTCGGCTTCGGGACGATGAACGGGCCGGACGGCAAGCCGTTCAAGACCCGCGCCGGCGGCGTGATGAAGCTTTCCGACCTGATCCGCATGACGATCGAAGCCGCCGATGCAAAGCTCGCCGAAGCCGGCATCGGCAAGGATTACCCCGCCAGGGAGCGTGCCGAAATTGCGCGCATGGTCGGCATCGCCGCGCTCAAATTCGCCGATCTCTCGAACCATCGCATTCAGAATTATGTGTTCGATCTCGATCGCTTCACGCGCTTCGAAGGCAAGACCGGTCCCTATCTGCTCTATGCCGCGGTGCGGGTGAAATCGATGCTGCGCAAGGCGGAAGACCAAGGCGACCGGCCCGGTGCCATCGTCGCGCCGGCGGAAGGCGAGCGCGCGCTGATGCTGACGCTGGCGCGGCTGCCGGAGGCGATCGCCGGCGCCTATGACGGCCGCGCGCCGAATGAGCTCTGCGCCTTCGCCTTCGATCTCGCACAGAGCTTCAGCGGCTGGTACGGCAATTTCCATGTACTGAGCGAGCCCGACGCGGAACTGCGGCGCGGCCGTCTCGCGCTCGCGGATCTCGCATTGCGCCAGGTCGTGCTGATACTCGATCTGCTCGGGATCGACGTGCCGGAACGGATGTAGGAAGCGGCCGGCCCCCGCTGCGCTCAAACGAAGCCGAGCGCGCTTTCCAGATCTAAGATGCTCTCGATCACATGATCGGCCAAAGCCTCGAGCGCATAACGCGGCGAGGCACCCGTTAATACCCCAATTGCAAGGCCCGCGCCCGCCGCGCGCGCCATGCCGATATCGTGGGAGGTGTCGCCGACGACGGCGACAAAACGCGGCTCGATCCCGATCGCCGCACAAAATGCCGTTACCATTCCCGGCCCCGGCTTCTCGCCATGCCCGCTATCGTAGCCGGCGATGAAATCGAGATGGTCGTTGAGCACGAATTCGTCCGCCGAGCGCAGGGCCGCAGCATGACTGTCCATTGTCGCAATGCCAAGACGAAGACCGTGCCGCCTCAGCCGCCCGAACAGGATCGCGAGATCGGTGACCGGCACCGGCATCACCGCGCCGGGCGCCCCGAACCAGGCGTCGAGCCTTAAGGTCAGCGTCCGGACATCGCCGAGCGGTGCGACCGCCGACCAGATCGTGGCAATTTCCGCGTTGCTGCCGGCGGCAAGCGCGGAAGCCGGATCGAGCTCGCCGGTTTCCGGATCGAGACCCGTCGCAGCGAGCAGACGTGCTGTCAACGCAGCATCACCGGCGGCGAGCTCGGCTGCGATCGCGCGATAGCCGGGCATCCAGGTCTGGTGGAAATCGAAAAGCGTGCCATCCTTGTCGAACAGGATCGCGCGGATCGTCGGCGCCGCCATCGACGGGGGTCTATCCGGTTCCGGTTGCGGGATCAGGCGACGCCGAGGCGTCGAGCCTGTTTCGCCGACAGCGCCTGCAGCGTCCGGTCGGTCACCATCGCGAGCAGTGCGATTGAACCGCCGGCGATAACGCCCATACCGAAATCGGCCGAGGTCATCGAGCCGAATACCATCTGGCCAAGATCGCGCGTTCCAATCAATGCCGCGATCACCAGCATCGCAAAGGCAAACATGATCGTCTGGTTGAGGCCGAGCATGACCTGCGGCAACGCCAGCGGCAGGCGCACCTGCCAGAGAATCTGTCGCTCGGTGCACCCGATGGCCCGCGCCGCCTCAATCACATGCGCCGGCACCGTGCGTAGTCCGTGTTCCATGTACCGGATCGCCGGGACGATTGCATAGGCAATGATTGCGAGCATGGCGGAGAAATCACCGATCTTGAACAGCATGATGACCGGAATAAGGTACACGAATTGTGGCATGGTTTGCAGCGTGTCGTTGATCGGCCGCATGACGGCCGAGACGCGCTCGCTGTTGGCGGCCCAGATACCGATGGCGCTGCCCAGTACGAAACACGCGGCGACCGACGCGGTCATCAGATAGAGGCTCTCCATCGCCGGCTTCCAGGCATTGCCGAGAAGGATGAAGAGCAAGGCGAGAAAGGCGAACAGCCCGAGACGCCAGCCCCCCGCGAGCACCGTCAGCAGGATTACGATCGCCATGAAGGCCGGCCACGGCGTGCCCGTCGCGCCGAAATAATAGAGCCCGCCGAGCAGCACGACCGGGACGACGCCCTTCCAGCCCCATTTCCGGAAACACACCCAGGCAATGCCCAGCAGAATGGCGACATAGACAGCCGTCACCGTCGGCGACATGTCGAAACCCCAGTAATTCGCGCGCACCGAGTTCTCGAGTCCGATACGGAGCGGCAGCAGATAAAAGAACAAGGTCGCGTTCTTCCAGGCGTCGAGCGGCTCGTACCAGTTACTGGATACGTAGCGCACCATGTCGTTGAGCGGCTGGGCGGGATAGATGCCCCAGGCGTCGGGGTAATGCCGGAACGCCGGGACGACGTGACTGAGTGCCACGAACACGATGACCGCGAGAATGGAGGCACTGGTCGCGGGGTAGCGCCGCCAGAGCGGGCCCGAGCGCGGCAGACGCGTCTCGCCGGCGCGGGCGGAAAAGCCCCGCCCGATCCGGTCGATCATCATGGCGAGCAGCGCGATGACGATGCCGGAGAGCAGGCTAGGGCCGAATTCGGCGCGCCGGAGGGTCGATAGCAATTCCCAGCCGATATCGTCGAAGCCACCGATGATCGCCGCGATGATGACCATGCTGAGCGCCGCCATGACGCACTGGTTGAGGCCCATCATGATCGAGGGCATGGCGGCCGGCACTTCGACCCACCAGGTGAGCTGCCGGCGCGTACTGCCCGCCATCTGTCCCGCCTCGACCGTGTTCGGCGCGACGTTCGCGATACCGACCATGACATTGCGGACCATCGGCGGAATCGCAAAGATGATCGCCGCGATCAGGCCGACCTGCGGACCGTAGCCGAGCAACAGGATCAGCGGCGTCAGATAAGCAAAGGTCGGGACCGTCTGCATGACGTCAAGCGACGGCTGGATGACGCGTCGCGCTGCCTTGCTGTGCGCGCCCAGGATTCCGAGCAGCAGACCGATCGCGGCAGACGCCGGCACGGCGATGCCGACCAGCGAGAGCGTCACCATGCTCTCTTCCCAGTAGCCGACGACGACCATGTAGGCGAGCGTGATAGCAGCGAAGGCCGCAAGCCTGAGACCGTTTGCGCGCCAGGCCATGAGCGTGACGACCACCATCGTTGCCGGCCAGGGCATCCATAAGAGGAAATCCCGCAACCAGTGCAGCGGCGCGTTGATCGCGGTACCGAACAGGCGGGCCGGATCGCGCACGATCGCGACGAAGCGGCGCATCGTCACGTTCAGCCAGTCATTGATCGGAAAGTTCGCAAGCAGCCAGTCGCTGGCCGGCGCACGCATCCAGGAGATCGTGTCGCGCAGCATAAAACAGACGACCGCAAAGGCGAGGACCGCAAGCCAGATCAGCGCATATCGATCAATTTGCGCAACCGACTGGATGGCGCTTCCGGGCGGCCGATCGGCAACGACGCTCATGACGCCCGGCCGTCTTCGGTCGCGAGCGCCATCAATACGCAGGACGGCGTCACATGACCGCGGACGGTGCCGCCCTCGTCAATGCAATCGAGGGCGCCCACGCCGCGGGCGAACTGCGGCAGAACCTGTTCGAGCGTCAGCCCGATGCCAATCTGACCGGCACCGCCCGGCGCCGGCCCGGCCTCCATGCATTCGCCGACCGTTATGACTTTCACGCGCGGCACGTCTTGCGTGAACTCGGCGACATAGGCGTCGGCCGGCCGCATCACGACCTCGGAGGGTGTACCGATCTGCACGACCACGCCGTCCTTCATGATCGCAATCCGGTCGCCCAGACGGAGCGCCTCGAGGAAATCGTGGGTGATGAACACGATCGTCTTGTGCAGCATCTTCTGCAGCCGCAGGAACTCGTCCTGCATCTGCCGGCGGATCAAAGGATCGAGCGCGCTGAACGGTTCGTCGAGGAACCACAGCTCGGGCTCGACCGCCAGCGATCGCGCAATGCCGACGCGCTGCTGCTGGCCACCCGAAAGCTCGCTCGGGAAATTCTTTTCGCGTCCGCTCAGACCGACGAGATCGAGCATTTCTGCGGCGCGCTTGAGGCGTTCGGCCGGCGCCACACCCTGCACCTTGAGCGGAAAGGCGACATTGTCGATGGCCGTCAGATGCGGCATGAGTCCGAAACTCTGGAACACCATGCCCATCTTGTGGCGGCGAATCTCGGTGAGTTCGTCGCGGCTGGATTTCAGCAGATCCTGGCCGTTGAACAGCACCTCGCCCGCGGTCGGTTCGACCAGGCGGGAGAGGCAGCGGACGATGGTCGATTTTCCGGAGCCCGAGAGCCCCATGATGATGAAGATCTCGCCTTCGTTGACCTCGAAGCTGACGTCGGCGCAGGCGACGATGTGGCGTTCCTGCCGGATGCGGGCGACATGCGCGCGGGCATCGTCGACCCTTCCGTTGCGCGCCGGGAAGAACGCGCCCGGATCCGTGCCGTAAACTTTCCAGACGTTGCGGCAGGATAGCTTGATGTCACAGGTGGCGCTTGCGTCGGCCATCGAAATGCCCCCGGCAGAACGTCGCGACGATATGCGGATGGAGTTAGGGCCGAACCTCTCGGTCCGGCCCTATCCTCTTTCGGCTCAGCTGCCGGCGAGTGCGGCGTCGACCATCGGGCGCCATTTGGCCTCGTTGGCGTCGACCCATTCCTTGATGACGGCATCCATGTCCATGCCCTGCGCATCGACTTTCGAGATGAGCGGGATCTGGTCTTCGGCTTCAAGCGTGAAGGTCGACAGGAAGCGATACGCCGCCGGCCACTCATCCTTCATGCCACTCCATGCCACTTTGAATGTCGTCGGCTGCTCATAGAGGCAGTCGCCGGTCGCGTCGGGATTGGTGCCCCATGCGGCATCGCTCTCGCAAGCCGGATCGAAAGCCGGCAAATCGACGGCACCGACCTCGACGTCTGCATAGAGCCAGTGCGGCGTCCAGAACATCATCACGATCGGTTCCTGGCGCTCGTATGCGGCCTTGAATTCCGCGACCATCGCGCCTTCGCTGCCACCCGGCACCGAAGTATAGGGAAGCTGCATGGCGGCGATGACGTCGGCGTTACGCGCACCCCAGTCGAGTGGATAGTCGAGCAGACGACCGTTCGGGAACGTCTCCGGCGTCGAGAACTGATCGGCACAAGCGATGAACGCATCGAGTGCCGGCAGACCCGGGCACTGCTCTTCCATGTATTTCGGATAGATCCACTGCTCGCCGGCATTCAGACCGAGATCGCCGATATCCTCGATGTTCCCGGTCGCTTCAGCGGTCGTGTACGCGTCGCCGACATTGTTCGACCAGATCTCGAGCGACGCCGTGACCGTGCCGTCCTGAATCGCTTCGAACTGCGGCAGGTAGCCGGCCGTGGTGTACTCGACGTTGTAGCCCATGCGCTGCAGGATCTCGCCCGCGATGTGGGTGGTGATGACCTGGCCGGTCCACTCGTTGATTGCGAGTTTGATGGGGTCGGAACTTTCCGGCACCTCAGCCGATGCCGGACTCACCGCGACGAGCCCGACAAAGGCAGCGCCGAAAAGACCCGCCGCCAGTGATTTCAGGTGGTTACGCATTCCGAAGCCTCCGCGTTTGAACATTCTTGGGAGCGTCGGGCCACATCCCGGTGGGATGCATGCCCGCCGTCCGATTGGTAGCGAAGACTAGGGCATAACCGGCGGGGGCGTCCAGCGGGCACAAAACTCCCCGATCCGGCCGCGGAATGCGACCGGAGGAGCCGGTTCTTCGAAAATGCGGGCCGCTTAGATGCGGCCGAGCGCTTCCAGCACGCGCGTGTGGAAGTGATGCAATCCGTGCTCGCTGTTTTGTGTTCGATCCTTGTCGATGACGTAGCGACCCTGGTTGTAACCGCGCGAGTGCAGCCCGCGCTGCACGCTCTCCACCAGCCCGAGATCTTCCGGGTTCAACGTGTCGCGGAAATAATCGATCGAGGCCTGTTCAACCGCATTGGGTGTCTTGCCGGAGAGATAAAACTCGAGCGTTTCGTTGGTCAGTTCCGGCCCGCCCGGCTTCATGCGGAAGACGACCAGATTGGGACAGCCCGGGTTCATCACCAGCGTGAGATCCGGCCAGATCCACCAGGCGCCGAATGCCGTATCTTCAACCGAGCCTTCGAACTTGTAGGCCGAGTTCTCGCCCGACTTCGCATGGCCGCAATGGCTCGACCAGAGCCGGTGGGTGTTGGTGCGGTAACTCGGCATATCGACCAGCTCGACGAATGCCGGATGGCCGATCGGGCAGTGATAGCATTCGACGAAATTGTCGACGACGTTCTTCCAGTTCGCGTGAACGTCGAACAACAGCGTCTCGGCATGGGTGAGATCGTCGAGCGTCGGGCAGTACTGGCGTAGCTCTTCCTCGAGCCCGTCGAGCTGCGTCGCCACCGGCGATGCGTTCGGGTCGAGATTGACGAACAGCATGTTGCAGAAGACGTCGACGCTGACCTGCTTCAGCGAAAAATTCGCCTTGTCGAAATCGACCATGTCCTGACAGCCGCGCGCGGTGCGCAACTCACCGTCGGCGTGATAGCTCCAGGCATGATAGGGGCAGGTGATGATCTTCGAACTGCCCGACCCCTTGAGCAGCTCGTGCCCGCGATGCTGACACACGTTGTAGAAGGCGCGCAGCACGCCGTCCTTGCCGCGAATGACGAAGACGTTCTGGTCACCGATCGTCGTCGTGACATAGTCGCCGGGCTGGCTCACCTTCTCGACATGAGAGACATAGAGCCATGAGCGATAGAAAATCGACTCCAGCTCTTCCTGGTAAATCGCCGGGTCGTAATAATGATGCGCCGGGATCGTATAGCCGCGCGCAGGATCCGGATTGTATGGCCGGGTTTCGCTCACCTTGCCGGGTGGCGTGAACAAAGTGGCGGGAGACTGGTCGTTCATATCGCTCCTCCTTCGGCAGTAAATTCCGGTGCGGTCATTGTCCGACGGCAGGTTGAATGCGTTTCGTCTGTCGGGGGGCAATTTCGCTGCGCACGACCAGCGTATCGACGGTGGCGGCGCCCAGAATGAGCAGCCCACCCGTGATCTGGCGCAGGCCGAACGGTTCGTCGCTGAACAGCGCCGCGGTAAACGAGCCGAACAAGGCCTCGGCCATCAGAAGAATGCCGACGCGGCCCGGACTAACCCTCGGGACGCCCCACATCAGCATGAACTGACTGGGCACCCACCAGAGAAGCGCGAGGCCGACGAGCCAGGGCAGATAGGGGCCAAAGTCCGAAACCGGCGGCAGCGCACCGATCGGGTCGGGCAGCAGCAGAAACGGCAGCAACACGGCGGCGATCAGACCGCCGCCAAAGAACATGAAAGTGTTCTCGTACGCGCCGGGACCGTTGACCCGGCGGGCGGGGTCGGCATCGGGCCCCTGATACTTGCGGATGACGATGGTCGCGAGCGACCAGGTGATGCCGGAGCTCAATGTCATCCAGTCGCCGACATTGCGCGGGATCGGCCACTGACCGTTTTCACCCAGAAAAATTGCAAGCCCGCCGAACGCCGCGACGATCGCTGCGACGCGAATCGGCGAAATCCGTTCGCCGAGAAACACGCGTGACATCAGCGTGCTCCAGACCGGCGAGATGTAAAACAGGAACAGCACGTTCACGATCGACGTGAAGGCATAAGAGTTCGAATAGAGAATGAATGCCGTGCCGGCCAGCAGCCCGGAGATCAGGAGCGGCCAGCCGCCATTTGCGAGCCGACGCCAGCGGACGATCTGACCTGGCACCAGCGCCAATGTCGCGAGCAGCACCATGATGGACGTGGCCCAGGCGCCCGGCAGGCCAAGCCCGTCGATATGGCGCAGCGGCAGCCAATAGACGCCCCAGGTCGCGGCGACGCAGGCGATCGCAGCCGACGGCAGCAGTTCGGAGCGGGCGCCGCGCATCAGAACCATGACGCCGTTCCCGATTGAGCGGCGCAGCAAATCGCCGCAGGATGGGGACGATGGACGCGATCAACAATGATGCATGCTATCCTGAGGGCCCGCTCTGGCATCGGGATCGACTCTGGTACGTCGAATACGGCGCGCACCGGATCATGAGCTGGAACGGCCGAAGCAACGACGTCTTCTGGCAGGAAGCCGGCAGCGGACCCTGTGCGCTTGCGCCCTGGGGCGAGGATCTTCTGCTCTGCGCGTTCGACGGAAACGCGCTGCTGCGCATCGGCGCGGACGGAACCACGCGCACACGCTGGGATCGCGATATCGACGGCAACGGATTCGTCGGCCCGAACGATCTGACGTCCGACGGCTATGGCGGATTCTTTTTCACGGCGTCGGGCCGGTTCGATATCGAGGCGCCACTCGAGGGCGCATTGCTGCATTTCGATCCGCGCGGACAGATTCGCCTGCTCGCAGAAGGGCTGCATTTCCCGAACGGCATCGCATTCGATGCCGCGCGCCGCCGTCTCTATGTCAGCGAGCATCTCGCGCAACGCATCCTGATGTTCGATGTGCCGGCGTTCCGCCAGATGGGTGCGGCACGCGTCTTCTGCCGCCTTGGCACTGTCGCGCCCCATGAACTCGATCGCGAACCCTATGCCGGCGGCGACGGGATGGAACTCGATTCCGAAGGTCGGCTGCATGTTGCGCATTTCGGCACCGGCCGATTGCTCACGCTCGACCCCGATGGCCGCCTCGCCGATCGCATCGATCTGCCGATGCGCTATCCAACGAACCTCGCCTTCGGACCGTCGCATGGCAATGCGCAGCCGGCGATGTATGTGACCGCCGTCGCCGACCCCTGGCATGCGCCTTTTCCCGGTGCCGTGTTTCATCTCAATCCCTGAACCACCGATCCTGAGCCACCGGTGGTCGTGCCAAATCAGCGGACGGTCGCCGACATAGTCCCCCCGGACTTGGTCCCGACATGACCGCACGCGGGCGTGCCCCGGACGCGCGGCAAATGGCCGTTTCCATGACGACGACGACCGCCCTCCAGAGAATTTAGCCCTTTCATTGATTGGCTGTCCAATATAAAAAGAATTGCCACAGAGGCCGAGGAGAGACGCTGATGCCCAAGCTCGGCATGGAACCGATCCGCCGCCGGCAACTGATCGAAGCCACGATCGCGGCGATCCACGAGAACGGCTTCGCCGACGCGACGCTGCAGCGCATCAGCGCGCTGGCCGGTGTCTCGACCGGCATCGTTCACCACTACTTCCAGAGCAAGGCGGATCTGCTCGAGGCGACGATGCGCCAGCTCGCAACCGATGTGCGCGCCGGCACGGTCGATCGGCTGCGCCATGCGAAAACGCCGCGCGATCGCGTCGCAGCGGTCATCGACGGCAATCTCGCGACCGGCGTGCTATCGCCGCAGGGCGTCACCGCCTGGCTCGCCTTCTGTTCGCAGGTTCACTGCAACCCGAGCTTTCGCCGCGTACAGCGCATCCTGATCGACCGCATGCATACCAACCTCGCACACGCGCTCGGCGACCTGATGCCGCGCAAGGAAGCCGACGCGATCGCCGAGGGACTATCTATCCTGATCGACGGGCTGTGGCTGCGCGCGGCCTTGTCCGACGGCCGTTTCACCCCCGATGCGGCGCGGCGCATCGCGCATGACTGGTTCACCGCCCGCCTCGCCCAGGCGCAGTTGAACTAAGCCGGTCGCAACCGCGTTTCATTCGGCGAACGACTACAGCCCGAATGTTCGTCTGATCCGCTCGGCGCATTCCAGCGGCGTCGCGCGGGTGGTGTCGAGCTTGAGATCGTAGTCGATGTTCCGGTGCACGCGCTCATGCTGCCAGCGCGCGAGCCCGATCTCGCGGTCGCCCCGCTGACGTTCGCGCGCCTCGAGGACCTCGAGCGGCGCGAACACGCCGACGCGGTAGAGCCTGTAGGGCGCAAGCAGCGCCGTGTACTCGGCGTTCTCGTTTCCCAGCATGACATCGTCGACGATCTGGTTGTTGCCCTGCGCCGCCATCGCGGCGACGGCATGGCGCATGCCGCGCAGCGCATTCTCGACCATCGGGCCGGTATGAATGACGATCGACGGCTTGCCGTCTTCGAGGATCGTTTCGAAGACCATGCCGGCCGGATCGCCGAAATAGCTGTCCGGCAACATCGTCATGAATGCATCCATTTCGACATGCAGGAACGGTTCGGCGGTGATCGCCTGCAATGCCTTCGCGATGGCGCTCTTGCCCGCGCTGCCGGGGCCGCTGAGAAGTACGATGCGCGCGGTCTCGGACATTGTGTCAGACCGCGATGCGGCCTTCGAGAAAGATGACGGCACTGCCGCCCAGCGTCACCCGGGCACCGAGATCCTCGCAGAGTACGATGCCGCCGCGCTGCGACAATTGCCGGCCGACGAGTTTCTTCTTGCCGAGCCGCTCCGCCCAATAAGGCGCGAGGCAGAGATGCGCGACACCCGAGACGGCATCCTCCGGCACGCCATTGGCCGGCGCGAAGAAGCGCGACACGAAATCGGCGGCCGACCCGCCCTGCGCCGAAAGCGCGCTGTTGCCGGCCGGCGCGGTCACGATGACAGCGGGCAATTCGAGGGCTGCGATCCTTGCCATATCGGGGTTCAGCGCCGCAACCTGCTCTTCGCGTTCGAACAGACAGAGATAATGCTTCGCCGCCATGACGCGCTGCGGTGTCGCGCCGAGCCCTTCGGCCAGCGCGGGCGGCGCGTCGATCGGGTGCGGCCGCAGGGCTGGCATTTCGAGCATCAGGGCCGCACCATCGCGGCGAACGATCATCGCCTCGCCGCCGCTCATGAAGCGGACTTCCCGCGCGTTGGGCCGCAGCCGTTCGAACATCAGATGGCCGGCGGCCAGCGTCGCATGGCCGATCAAGGTTACCTCGCGCGTCGGCGTGAACCAGCGAATGCTCAGATCGCCATCGCCAGACAATGTGCCACCCGGTTCCGGTGCGAAGAACACGGTTTCGGACAAATTCATTTCGGCGGCGATCGCCTGCATGCGGTCGTCCGGCAGCCAGGTTTCGAGCGGACAGACGGCGGCCGGATTGCCGGCCAGCGTGCGCTCGGCGAACGCATCGATGATGAACATCGGCAGGGTCATGCGGTGTGCGTCTCTATCGATGGTTCAGGCGCTCGCGGTCGCGCCCCGATCGGCATCCGGCGGCAGCACCTCGCCCTCCGGCGTATCGGACCGCGGGTCGAGTTCCGTGGGCGCAAGCGCGATCGTCGATACCGGCACGAAGTTGGTCTGTTCGTCTGACGGCTTCGCGACGCGGCGCGACATGCGGTAGCGCACGAAGATCGCGAGGAAGAGACCGGCTGCCGCGATCAGCAGGAACAGAGCCGGATCGGAGAACTGGCCCATCACCAGCGAGCCCAGCACCGGTCCCGCCGCCGAACCGAGTGCCCAGGAGAGCAACAGGCCGCTCGACGCCGCGAGCATCTGCGGCTGCTCGACATAGTCGCAGGCATGCGCGACCGCGAGCGGATAGACCGAGGCCGCCGCCCCGCCGAAAATGCCGATCAGCACCAGGATGGGCAGCAGCGGCATATCGGGCCGCAGCGCAAGGGCGTAATTGGCGACGCAGGCCGCCGCCAGCGCGAGCAGCACGAAGAACATCACGGTACGGCGGTCGAATTTGTCGGAAAGGCGGCCGATCGGCCATTGCGCGATCAACCCGCCGATCACCGTCACGCCCATGAACAGCGACACCTCGAACACGCTATAGCCGAGATTCTGCGCATAGATCGCGCCCATGCCGTAGAACGCGCCGGTAATGACACCCGACACGATGCAGCCGACCACGCCGACGGGTGAGATGCGATACAGTTTGGCCAGCGACAAACGCGCGCTCGCACCGATTTCGGGACCGGCGACCCGAGTCATCACAACCGGGATCAAGGACACGGTGAGCAGCAATGCCACCAGCATGAACGGCTGCAACGCCTGCACGTCGCCATAGTTCACAAGAAACTGGCCGGCCGACGATCCGACATAGGCGACCACGACATAGAGCGAGAGCACCTGGCCGCGCGTCTCGTTCGAGCTGCGCATGTTGAGCCAGCTTTCGATCGCCGCGAATAAGGCCGCCATGCAGAAGCCGCTCAGCACTCGCAACAGCGCCCATGGGATCGGGTCGTACCAGAGCGCATGCAGCAGCGTTGCGGCCGAGGCGCCGGCGGCGAACGCGGCGAACGCTCGGATATGACCGACCCGCGCGATGATGCGCTTGCCCCAGAGGCTGCCGCCGACCAGACCGAAATAGTAAGCCGACATCACGAGGCCGGCGATTTCGGGCGAGAGGTCTTCGACGCCCATACGGATCGGCAGCAGAATGCCGAGCAGCGAATTGCCCAGGATCAGGATACAGGCCCCGAACAGCAGCGAGGCGACGGAGCGGAGGGCGGCGAGCAAGCGATGGCTCCCGGACAGCGGTTGCGCCGCTCCTTACCTGCCCCGGATTCCGTCCCGACGCAAGCGAACAGCCGGTGGCAGCGCCACTTCCGGTCGAGAGCCGTCCGAAAGGCTGGCTTCGCGGAGAGCCGGGGGCTAGTCTCCGCCCGCTTCAACCGGACATTGGAACCATGGCCGCCGAATTCCGCCTCGACGAACGTCTCGCCAAAGACAGCTACGCCTTCGCGTC
The DNA here is from genome assembly GCA_034439975.1 of Rhodospirillaceae bacterium. GTDB lineage: Bacteria > Pseudomonadota > Alphaproteobacteria > Dongiales > Dongiaceae > JAWXBK01. The sequence goes on from JAWXBK010000084.1 coordinate 20,420, forward strand.
CTGGGATCTCTCGGATGTTCGGATGATGAACGCCCAGCAATGGCCGTGGCTGATCCTGATTCCGCGGCGCGCCGAAATCACGGAGCTGCACGACCTTAACCCCGCCGATCGCAGAACGCTGGTCGAGGAAATCGCGCGCGCGAGCCGCGGCAGCGACAAGCTGTTCCGGCCGGAAAAGGTCAATATCGGTATGCTCGGCAACGAAGTGCGCCAGTTCCATGTTCATGTGCTCGCCCGTCAGAAGGACGACCCGGCATGGCCGGGGCCCGTCTGGGGCCATACCCGCGAGCCCTATGAGACGGCGGCGCTCGCCGTCCGCGTCCGCCGCCTGCGCGAGGCACTGGCCGGGAAGTAGCGGCGACGCGGCTGTCGGTCGATACGCCCCTTTGGTGCATTTCCCGCGAAAAAATCGCCGTTCATGCAGGCAATTGCGCGCGCATAGCGGCCGCGCGCGCAATGCAGCCCGCCCGGCTTGCCCTATTCCCGGCCGGCTGCCTTAATGGCATCAATCGGGCGATTATCAATCAGGCGATTAACACCGGGAGAAACGCCATGACCGTCATGCGCGGGAACTACGACAAGGCACGGCTGCGCAAGCTGGATGCCGATCATCACATCCATCCGTTCACGAACAACCGGCAGAATGTCGAGAATGGTGGCGCACTGATCTTCTCGCGCGCGGACGGCGTCTATATCTGGGACATCGACAACAAGCGCTATCTGGACGGCATGTCGGGGCTGTGGTGCGTCAATGTCGGTTACGGCCGCGAGGAACTGGTCGAGGCGGCAAGCCGGCAGATGCGCGAGCTACCCTATTATTCCAGCTTCTTCGGTTCATCGACGCCCGCGACCGTCGAACTCGCCGGCAAGGTGACATCGCTGCTCGGCGGCGATCTGAATCATGTGTTCTTCGCCAATTCCGGTTCGGAAGCGAACGACACGATCGCGCGCATCGTCCGCCATTACTGGGGCCTGGTCGGCAAACCGGAAAAGCAGACCATCATCGCCCGCGAGCGCGCCTATCACGGCAGCACGATGGCGGCGGCCTCAATGACCAAATACGGCAACATGCACGAGCAGGGTGGCCTGCCCTTGCCGGGCTTCGTTCATGTCGACCCGCCTTATGCCTTCGAATATGCGAAGCCAGGCGAAGATCTCGATGCGTTCGGCCTGCGCATGGCGAAGGCGATCGAAGACAAGATCCTCGAGATCGGCGCCGACAAGGTAGGTGCGGTGATCGGCGAGCCGGTACAGGGCGCCGGCGGCGTCATCATTCCGCCCAAGAGCTACTGGCCGGCGGTCGAGAAGATCTGTCGCAAGTCCGAGGTGCTGCTGATCGCCGACGAGGTGATTTGCGGCTTTGCGCGCACCGGCGAGTGGTTCGGTTTCCAGACCATGGGCATCAAGCCCGATCTAGTTGCGATGGCGAAGGGTCTCTCATCCGGCTATCTGCCGATCTCAGCCGTCGCGGTCAGCGATCGCGTCGCCAAGCCGCTGATCGACGAAGGCTGGTTCATGCACGGCTTCACCTATTCCGGCCATCCGGTGGCGGCCGCGGTCGCGCTGCGCAACATCGCGATCATGGAGGACGAAAAACTCGGCGAGAAAGTGAAGAACGAAACCGGCCCCTATCTCGCGAAGGCACTCAAACGCCTCAACGATCTGCCGATCGTGGGCGAAGTGCGTTCGATCGGCCTGCTGGGCGCCGTCGAACTGGTTGCCGACAAGAAGACACGGGCTCGGATCGATCCGCCGATGTCGGCGGGCGAAGTCGCGCGCAATTGCTGCATGGCGCATGGCGCGATCCTGCGCGTCAGCTTCGAGACATTGGTCATGTCGCCGCCACTGATCATCACCACCGCGCAGATCGACGAGCTGGTCGATTCGATCCACGCCGGTTTGAAGGAAGCGGGCGAACAGCTTCTGGGGTAAGAGCGGCACCCGGAGAATCGACATGAATCGTGCACTGTTTTCGATCACCGCCGTTCTGGCGCTTCTGCCGGTCGCCGCCTGCGACCGCTCCGCAGACCACGCCGCTGGCGATCCTGCACGTGGACGCATGGTAGCGGAGCAATACTGCTCCGAATGCCACCGCGTCTCACCAGAGCAGGAGAATGTGGCGTTCGCCGGCGCGCCCGATTTCGCACAGGTGAACAGCCTTGACCCGAAAGATTGGCAACCGATTATCGACGAGATGGCGAGCGCGCATATCCAAATGCCACTGTCGTCCGAGTGGGAAACCGAGAAGGCCGATGTGATCGCGTGGATCCTGAGCCTCGAGCCGCAGCCGTTGCCGGAGCCCGATCTGGAGACGACGGCCGAATAGCCGCACGACGCTCCCGGTGCCGGATCGTCAGCACCGCTGCTGCCGTCCCGGCCGTGCAATCGGGGCCGCGCTGGGTTAGGTTTTGCGGATCGGCCCGGCACGGAGAACCGCCATGCATCGAAGCCTGATCCCACTCGCCACGGCGCTTGCGCTAATCCCGTTCGCGACCGCCCTCGCCCCATCGCCCGCAAACGCCGCCGATCTCGTCCAGGTGACGCCGCTCGGCGGGCAGGCCGGCGAGTTTTGCGCGATGGATCGCGCCTTCGTCTTCGAGGACCCGAACGGCACCCGCATACTCTACGACGTCGGTCGCACCGTTGCCGGCGCCGACGATCCGCGGCTTGGCCGGATCGACATCGTGCTGGTGAGTCATGTTCATGGCGACCATGTCGGCGACCGCCGTTTGCCGGCGGTGAATGCCGGCACGTGCGCGGAACCGGATGCGTCCGTCTCCACCACGCCGCTGTCGAACAGTGTCGAAATTGCGGTTGCGACGGACGCTACGATTGTCACCGGCAGCGAGATGCCGGCATTCTTCGCCAAGCGCCTCGAGGCTGCCGGCGGCGATCCGGCAAAATCGCTCGGCGTTCGTTTTGGCGGCAATCGCAATGTCGGCGGCGTCGCGATCACGACCGTGCCGGCGGTGCATTCCAACGGGCTCGGCCCCGATTTCATCGACAGCCCTCTCGCCGAAATGATGAAAGCGGCCGGGATCGCCGGCTATGTCGGCCCGCCGACCGGCTATGTGCTGACCTTCTCGAACGGGCTCGTCGTTTATCTCTCCGGCGATACCGGGATCACCGCCGAACAGGAACTCGTCGTACGCGGCCATTACGGCGCCAAGCTCGTCGTGATGAATATAGGCGACGTGTTCACGACCGGTCCGAAAGAAGCCGCCTATGTGATCAACGACCTGGTACAGCCAGAGTCGGTCATCCCCTCGCACGCCAACGAAGAGGCGACGCGCGACGGGGCGGTCCTGCCCGAGACGCGCACGGCGGCATTCATCGCGGCGAGCGAGGTGCCCGTGCATGTGCCGCTCAGCGGGAAAACTATGAGCTTCGATGCTGGCGGTACTTGCGTCGAGGGCTGTTGACGACGATGGAACATCGCGCGCCGCCTTCGGTCCCTTTCGATGCCGGCCGCTTCGCGCCGGTCGCCGAGGATTCATGGACGCTACCGGCGGAGTGGTACTTCGATCCCGCCGTTTACGAAGCGGAGCGCGAGGCCGTTTTCTATCGGAACTGGATCTATCAGTGCCATGTCAGCCAGGTCGCAAGGCCCGGCGATTATCATGTCGGCATGGTCGCCGATCAGAGCGTGTTCATCATGCGCGGAGCTGATGGCGCCCTGCGCGCGTTCTACAATGTCTGCAGCCATCGCGCCCATCCGCTGCTCGAAGGCACCGGCAACAACCGGCTGATCGTCTGCCCATATCATCAGTGGTGCTACGAGACCGACGGACAATTCCGCGGCGCGCGCGGCCGCGACAGCCTCGCGGGGTGGATCCCCGAGAACGCCGCGCTCAAGGAAATCCGGCTCGAAAATTACGGCGGGCTGCTGTTCGTCAATCTCGATCGCGACGCCAGGCCGCTGGTCGACAAGGCCGGCAAGCTGCTCGCCGATCTGCAGCGCACCTGCCCGCGTATGGAGAAACTCGTCTTCGCCGAGCGCTTCGAGCGCACAATCGCCGCCAACTGGAAGACCGTCGTCGACAACAACCACGAATGCTATCACTGCGCCGCCAATCATCCGGCGTTGATGGAACTGGTCGGCTATGTTGGCCGCTCGGTCTGGTCGGACGATGGCATCACCTTCAGCCATGCGATCGAGGCGAACGAGCGCGACAACCGCGCCTATAAGCTCGATCGGGTCGACCAGCACGCGTTGTTCGGTTTCGTCTGGCCGACGACGATCCCACTGATGTTTCCGGGTACGCCGAACTACGTGATCTCACACGTGATTCCCGCGGGACCCGAAACGACAATCGAACGCTGGGATTTTCTCTTTCTCAAGGCGGCGCCGGACGAACAGGACCAGCGCCTGGTCGACTATATGAAGACGACGCTCATCCCCGAGGATGTCGGGATCTGCGAGCGGGTACAGAAGGGCCTGCATTCGCGCGGTTATCGCCAGGGGCGTTTTGTTGTTGATCGCTCGCGCCCTGACTTCAGCGAACATCATGTGCATTTCTTTCAGAAATTTGTGCATGACGCGCTGAGGGGCGTGCAGTAAAGCCTCGGCGCGCTATCCCACAATCCTGACGACCCGACGCACCACATCGGCCGCCGCTTCAGAGGCGACGTCGAGGAACTGCCCGAAATCCATGTGGCTCTCGGCGCCCGCGAGATCACTGAGCGCACGGATCACGATGGCCGGTACGCCGAAGCGCTCGGCGACCTGCGCGACCGCGGCTCCTTCCATCTCGACCGCCTGGGCGGACCAGCGTTCCCGCAGCCGTTCGCGCATCGCCGCGCTGTTGACGAAAACATCGCCAGTCACGACCGTGCCGAAGACGAGCCGCGGCTGTCGCCCTTTCTTCTTGCCAATCACGCTGGCCGCGAGCATCGGCGGCGCATAACCGGCGAGTCCTGCCTTCAGCCGTTCGAGCAGAAGCGGATCGAGCGCGAAGGCCGGATCGCGCCGTGTACCGCCAAGGGGGAAATCGCCGCCACGGAATGCCACATGCGCGTCGCCGACGACCGACCCGTAATCATGCTGGATGAGCCGCTCGGCGATCACGATGTCGCCAATCCCGAGCGCCGGGTCGAGCCCGCCGGCAACGCCCGTGAAGATCAGCGTCCGACAATTGAACCGCTCGAGCAGGAGCGTCGCGGCGAGCGCCGACCCCACTTTGCCGATGCCGCCCTCGGCGATCGTCACCGCGCACCCGTCGAGGGCGCCCGACAGGAAAGTTGTCCCTGCGCGCTCGTCCGGTCGGGATTCCGCGAGGCTCGTGGCGAGCAACTGCATCTCTTGCGGCAGCGCGCAGAGAATGCCGAGCGGGCGCTCAAACGTCGTCATATGCGATGTCCCCCGAAGCGGCGCGCCGGAACCCATTCCTATCGGCGCCCGCGGCCCGTATCTTCGCCTACATAGATCGCTATGCTAGCATGATCGTAACGGGACCCGGCCCGCCGTTCCAACGGCGCAGATCGGCAGCGTATGCCACCGCGCGGAACGGCTGCCGATGCGTCGCCTCGTCCACTTGGGCGCGAATGACAATGAATATACGAAAACGGATGAAGAGCGGTGCGACCGCTCTCGTCGCTGCGTCGCTGGCCTTGACGGTTTGGCTGGGCTCGCCAGCCGATGCGCAGGCCGGCGAGGAATTTGCGCAGAGCCGACTCAAGGCCATGTCGGACTACATGGTGGCTCAGTCCGCGATGTCGTTCACCTGCGACGCCATTCTCGAAGTCGTCACCGAAGACGAACAGAAGCTGGCCCTGGCGAGCTCGGGCGCCGTGACACTCAGCCGGCCCGACAAGATCCGCACGATGCGCTCTGGCAGATTCGCGAACGTCGAGATGATTTTTGACGGAACCACGCTGACGATTCTCGACAATAATCAGAACCTTTACACGCTGCTCGAAATACCCGGCACGATTGACAATCTCGCGCTGAGAGCGCGGCAGGGAAAGGCGCGCAGGTGAAGGTGCCGCCACCGGATTTGTAGAAGCCCAGTGGGAAGAGACGCTGCCGACGAATCTTGTCCTGCTTCAGCAAGGCGGCGATCCGAACGAAGCGACCTACATCGAGTGAAACGAGATTAGTTCGCGGCGGTTCGGCCCCGATAGGCACGCTGGATCGCCGCCAGATCGAATTTCTTCATCTTCATGTTGGTCGCGGTGACACGATCCACGCGGGGGCTCTATGATACGATTCTGACGCACCCGTACCGGGCGTGCGGACCCGGTGCCGGCTGCCAGCAGGAAAGGCGACGACCATGATCGACAGGATCGAACCGACACCGCCGCAAAAATCGGCCGAGGCGCGTATCGTCGATATCGCGATCCGCCTCGGTCTTCTTGCGCTGTTCGTATACTGGTCGCTGACCCTGATCGCACCGTTCATCGGCGTGGTGATCTGGGCGATTATTCTCACGGTCGCGCTCTATCCGGTCTATGCGTGGCTGCGCGCACGTCTTGGCGGACGCGGCTGGCTTGCCGCAACGCTGATCACTCTCGTCACACTGGCTCTGGTGCTGGGCCCCATCGGCGCACTCGTGGTCAGCTTCGCCGAAAGCATCCAGACTTTTCTGGCCGGTCTCGAAAGCGGCACGATCCGCGTGCCGACGCCGTCCGACAGCGTTGCCGGCTGGCCGCTCATCGGCGAACCGTTGCACCGCATCTGGACGCTTGCTTCGTCCAATCTCGAAACGGCGTTAAAGACATACGGACCAAAGCTCCTGCCTGTCGGAAACATCGCAATCGACACGATTGCCGGACTTGGAATCGGCGTCCTGTTGTTTGCGGCCTCAGTCGTTATGGCCGGATTTCTCTACGGATCCGGCCCCCGTTTTGCCGAGAATGCGCGGCGCTTCGGCCGTCGCATTGCCGCCGATCGAGGCGCCCATTTCGTGGACCTGGCTGGCGCAACGATCCGCAATATCTCGCGCGGCGTAATCGGCGTTGCAGTCCTGCAGGCGATTTATGCCGGCATTGTACTGGCGCTCTTCGGCGTGCCAGCCGCCGGCGTGATTGCCTTTGCGCTGCTGCTGCTCTGCATCGTGCAAATCGGTCCGCTGCTGATCATGGCACCGGCGATCGTGTGGGCCTGGATGACGATGGATACCGGTATGGCAGCCGGTTTCAACGTTGCGCTGCTACCGCTTCTCGTGATCGACAATCTTCTGAAACCCATTCTGATGGCGCGCGGGCTCGAGACGCCGATGCTCGTCATCATCATCGGCGTGATCGGCGGCACGATCACGTACGGGCTGATCGGCCTGTTCCTCGGGCCCGTCATCCTCTCGATCCTCTACGAGCTGGCGATGGCCTGGATCCGGACGCCCACGGACCAACCGGATACGACCGAACCGCTTTAGTCACGTTCGGGCGGGCTCTCCCACACCCAAGAACGCCATTCCAATTTATTCCCCTAACGCCGATCGCCGTTGACTGAAACCGGTCAGACGGCCGTACCGATCAACATACCGATACCGGCGGTGAGTGCCATCGCGAGTGCCCCCCAGAATGTCACGCGGAACGTCGCCTTCCAGACACTCGCACCACCGGCTTGCGCACCGACAGCACCGAGCAGAGCGAGGAACAGCAGCGATGCTAGTGAAACCACCGGGACCAGCGCGGCCTGAGGCGAAAGCAGCACCATCGCGAGGGGCAGCGCCGCCCCCACCGCGAAGGTTGCCGCCGAGGTCAGCGCCGCCTGCACGGGGCGCGCGGTCGTCACCTCCGAAATTCCCAGCTCGTCTCGCGCATGGGCTCCCAGCGCGTCACTTACCATCAACTGGCTCGCAACCTTGCGTGCAAGCTCTGGCTCCAGGCCGCGCTTGACATAGATCTGAGCGAGCTCTTCATGTTCAGACTCGGGTTGGCTTGCGAGTTCGGCTCTTTCGCGCGCGATATCGGCATGCTCCGTGTCAGATTGCGAACTGACCGATACATACTCGCCGGCCGCCATCGACATAGCCCCCGCGACGAGCCCCGCAACACCCGCAATCAGAACATCCGACGTCGCGGCCGACGCAACTGCGACACCAACGATCAGGCTTGCTGTCGACACAATCCCGTCATTGGCCCCGAGAACTGCTGCCCGCAGCCAGCCAATGCGCGAGACCAAGTGAGCTTCTCGATGACGGAGGCGCCTCAATTTTTTCTCCTGATCGTGCCTTCAAGCCTTGTCGCAGCAGCGACCGTATTGGAGACGGTGCCGTATTTTCTGACATTGGCATGCAGCAATGCCAACCGATGATCGTCCTCATCGGTTTCGACGACAATCTCGTAGGCAATCGATTCCATTCTGGGTGGTGAATCCTGCCTTACACCGTGAATATTGGTCTCGACACCACGTAAGTTGAATCTTAGCATCGGCGTTACCCGTTCAATACCCCTGATCATGCCGGCGGCAATTGCCGCTAGCAGCAGTTCCGCCGGGTTGAAGGCATCGGATCGCCCCCGGATACTCGTATCGAGAACAATCATCGCCTCCTTACAGGCGGCGGCGCTTCCATGCGCATCGATACGTTGGGCGGCAACGTGATATTCGAGCATTCCAATCATCCTCACAAAACGGCGTCACCGACACGGTGCGCGCCACACCTGGCGGAGATTAGCCGGCGTCCGGTCGTTGCACATGAAATTTGACCAATTCCGGCAGGATACTTCGGCGCGGGCCAGTATAATCACTCTCATGATCCCCCTAGTGTCCGATTCTGGACGAACCGGAGAGTTTCCAGCCCCCTTCATGTGCTGGTTCGCCGCGCGCGGCTGGCGGCCGTTTCCGCACCAGCTTGCGATGGTCGATGTCGATCGCGCCGGGCGCTCGGCGCTGCTGATCGCACCCACGGGCGCCGGCAAGACGCTGGCCGGGTTTCTGCCAAGCCTCATCGCGCTCGCGGGCAACGCTCCGGACAAGGCCGCCGACGAACCGGGCGGCAATTCGGCCAAGCACAGCGGCGGCCTGCACACGCTCTATATCTCACCGTTGAAGGCGCTCGCGGTCGACATCCACCGCAATCTCGAAATCCCGATCGAGGAGATGGCGCTCGGGATCGAATGCGAAACGCGCACCGGCGACACGCCCGCGCATAAACGCCAGCGGCAGCGCCGCAAGCCGCCGCAGATACTCATGACCACGCCGGAATCGCTGGCGCTGCTGCTCTCCTATGCCGATGCGCCGATGATCTTCGGCAAACTCGAACGTGTCGTGGTCGACGAACTGCACGCGCTCGCCAACACCAAGCGCGGCGATCTGCTGGCGCTTGGCCTCGCGCGGCTGCAATCGCTCAGCCTCGATCTGCGCCGCGTGGGCCTCTCCGCCACTGTCGCCGACGAGCGACATCTGCTCGCCTTTCTCTCGCCGACGGGCCGCGCCGACAACGCACCGGTCGATATCGTGCGCGGCGCTGCCGGCCCCGCCGCGGACGTCACGATCCTTGCGACCAGCCAATATCTGCCCTGGTCGGGGCATATGGCGACGCATGCGCTGCCCGAGGTCTATCAGGCGGTGAAGCGCGCCGGCACCACGATCGTGTTCGTCAATACGCGCGCGCAGGCCGAGATCGTATTCCAGGCCTTGTGGCGCCTAAACGACGACAATCTGCCGATCGCGCTGCATCACGGTTCGCTCGCCCCCGAACAGCGCCGCAAGGTCGAAGCCGCGATGGCGCGTGGCATCCTGCGGGCGGTCGTCGCGACGTCCTCGCTCGATCTCGGGATTGACTGGGGCGCCGTCGATCTGGTGATCCAGATCGGCGCGCCGAAGGGCGCGAGCCGGCTGGTGCAGCGCATCGGCCGTGCCAATCACCGCCATGACGAGCCGAGCCGTGCCCTACTGGTTCCTGCCAATCGCTTCGAAGTTCTGGAGTGTCGGGCGGCGCTCGAAGCGGTGAAGGCCGGTGAGCTCGACGGCGATCCGCCGAAACCGGGCGGGCTCGACGTGCTGGCGCAGCATATCACCGGCATGGCCTGCGAAGCGCCGTTCACGGCCGACGGCCTCTACGCCGAAGTGACACGCGCCGCGCCCTATGCCGAACTTTCGCGCGCGACGTTTGATGCCGTGCTCGATTTCGTCGCAACGGGCGGCTATGCGCTGCGCCGCTACGAGCAATGGCACCGCCTCGCACAGGATGAGGACGGGCGCTGGAAGATCGCCAGGCCGGGCTTTGCGCGGCGCTATCGGATGAATGTCGGAACCATCGTGCAGCAGCCGATGATCCGCGTGAAACTGAAACGCGGCCGCGTGCTGGGCGAGATCGAGGAGTATTTCGTGCAGGGTCTCGTACCCGGCGACAGTTTCGTCTTCGCCGGCGAATTGCTGCGCTATGTCGGCATGCGCGAGCTTCATGCCGAGGTGACGCGCGGCGGTTCGAACGAGGATCCGAAAGTGCCGGCCTATGAAGGCGGCAAGCTGCCGCTGACCGCGATGCTGGCGCAGCGGGTGCGCGGCCTGCTCGCCGAACCCGGGCGCTGGCGAACGCTGCCGCCTGCCGTACAGGAATGGCTCGAAATCCAGCGGCTGCGCTCCGAATTGCCGGAACCGGACGGATTGCTGGTCGAGACATTTCCGCGAGGCCGGAAGGAATTTCTGGTCGCCTATTGCTTCGAGGGTCGCAATGCGCACCAGACACTCGGCATGCTGCTGACCCGGCGAATGGAGCGCGCCGGGCTGCATCCGCTTGGCTTCGTCGCGACCGACTACATCATCGCGGTCTGGAGCCTGAAGCCGGTGCGCGATGTCGCGGCCCTGTTCGCACCCGACATGCTTGGCGACGATCTCGAGGCCTGGATGGACGAATCGAGTATGCTGCGGCGATCCTTTCGCAATGTCGCGGTGATCGCCGGGCTGATCGAGCGCCGTCATCCGGGCGAACAGAAAACGGGCAAGCAGGTGACGTTCAGTTCCGATCTGATCTACGACGTGCTGCGCCGGCACGACCCGCAGCATATCCTGCTGCAGGCGACGCGCGCCGATGCGGCCGGCGGTCTCACCGACATCAAGCGGCTCGGAGACATGCTGACCCGCGTCGAGGGCAAGATCCGGCACCGGAGACTTCGCCGGCTCTCGCCGCTCGCGGTACCTGCGCTGCTCGAGATCGGTAAGGAATCGGTCTACGGCGCCGGGCTCGACGAGCTGATGGACGAGGCCGCCACCGAGTTGATCGCCGAAGCGATGGCCGAATTCACCGACGATGACCCGGTACCGGAGCTGCCGCTGTGAGTGTTGCCATCCGCATCAACGGCGCCGAACTCGAGGCCGATCCGTCGGGCGCGTTGTGGTGGCCCGAGCGCTCGACACTCATCGTCGCCGACCTGCATTTCGAGAAGGGCTCGAGCTATGCGCCGTCGGGCCGGCTGCTGCCGCCCTACGATACGACCGAGACGCTGGTTCGTCTGGCCGCGATCGTCGCGCGCCTCACACCAACGCGGATCGTCTGTCTCGGCGACAGCCTGCACGACGGCGACGCGGTCGGGCGCATCGCGGCCGACGATCGCGCACGGCTCGCCGCCCTGATGACGGGACGCGACTGGATCTGGATCGAGGGCAATCACGACCCGGCACCGCACGGGCTCGGGGGTCGTGTGCTGGCCGAATGGGTCGAGGGGCCGCTCCTCTTCCGCCATGCGGCGCGGATCGCGGCGCAAGTGTCACGCAGCAAAAAAGCGCTGCCGTTCGCGGCCGGCGAAATCTCGGGGCACTACCATCCGCGCGCCGGCGTGAACTGGCGCGGGCGAACGGTGACCGGCCGCTGTTTCGTGCACGATGGGGCGCGGCTCGTGCTGCCGGCCTTCGGTGCCTATACCGGCGGGCTCGATGTCGGCGATCCTGCCATCCGCAGCCTGTTCCCGCGCGGCTTCCACATCGACCTGATCGGCCGCGAACGGCTGCACCGCTTCAATTCGCGTGTCCTGTTCGGCGCACGCGATGGCTGACGCACCGGTTATCGTCTGGTTTCGGCAGGATCTTCGCCTCGCCGACAATCCCGCGCTCGCCGCCGCGCTCGCAACCGGGGCGCCGATCGTACCGGCATTCATTCTCGAATATGGCGACAGCGCGTGGGCCCTCGGCGGTGCGAGCCGCTGGTGGCTGCATCGCAGCCTCGATGCGCTCGATGCCGCGCTGAGGCAACGCGGATCGCGCCTCGTTCTGCGCACAGGGCGCGCCGACGACGCGCTTCCTGCACTGTTGCACGAGACCGGCGCCGGCACGGTGTTCTGGAATCGATGCTACGAACCTGCCGCCATCGCGCGCGACACACGCATCAAAGCGATGCTTCACGAGGCGTCAATCGAGGCAAAAAGCTTCAATGCCGCCCTCCTGCACGAACCCTGGACGGTGAAGACGCAACAAAGCGAACCTTACAAGGTGTTCACGCCGTTCTGGCGCACCCTTCGTGTGCTGACGAAAGAAAAACCACTCGGGCAACCACCGAAAACACTGCCGGATCCGGCAAGCTGGCCGCGTTCCGACATACTCGCGGATTGGTCGCTCGAGCCGGCCAAGCCCGACTGGGCCGGCGGCCTTCGCGCCGTCTGGCAACCCGGCGAGGCTGGCGCCCAGGCGCGCCTGCGCGCGTTCATCGATACCGCCTTGGTCGATTATCGCGAGTGTCGCGACCGGCCCGACCGGATCGGTACATCGCGCCTTTCACCGCATCTGCATTTCGGCGAGATCGGTCCGCGCCAGATCTGGCAGGCGATCGTCGGGCGCACCGAATTCGCAACGAACGGCGGCAACGAGGCTTCGAAACCGATCGACGCGGCAGCGGAAGCGTTCCTGCGAGAACTGGGCTGGCGCGAATTCACCCATCACCTTCTCTATCACTGGCCCGAACTGCCGGCGCGTGCGTGGAAAGCGAATTTCGATGAGTTTCCATGGCACGACGATGCAAAGAGCCTCGCCGCATGGCAGCGCGGCCTGACCGGCTATCCGATCGTCGATGCCGGCATGCGTGAACTGTGGCAGACCGGCTGGATGCATAATCGCGTTCGCATGATCGTCGCGTCGTTCCTGATCAAGGATCTGCTGATCGACTGGCGGACGGGCGAAAAATGGTTCTGGGACACGCTGGTCGATGCGGATCTCGCGCAGAATGCCGCGAGCTGGCAGTGGGTCGCCGGCTCCGGCGCCGATGCAGCACCCTATTTCCGGATTTTCAATCCGGTGCTGCAGGGCCGCAAATTCGATCCCGACGGCGCCTATGTACGGCAATTCGTTCCCGAGCTAGCGCATCTTTCGACCGCCCATATCCATGCGCCATGGGAAGCGCCCGAGCCCGTGCTCGCAGGCGCCGGCCTGCGGCTCGGCACGACTTACCCGCGTCCGATCGTCGATCACAAGCGGGCGCGCGAGCGCGCACTCGAAGCTTATCAGTCGATCAAGGCCGGCGCGTAACGCGCAACGCCGGGTGACGCGTTAACCCGCGCAGCGCTGCACGATCTCGTCGTCCGGTGCGACCGGATCGTCGCCTGAAAGCAGGAAGCCCTGGGCGCGGACTTGCAGGACCCACTGAACGACATCTTTCGCAAGTTGCGTGCGCGAGCGTTCGGGAAAGGCAGCATGCAGGATCTCCGTGGCATCGGCGATCGACATCGGCTGCGAGAAAAGCCGCCACAAAGCCGTACCGAGCGGATTGAGATAATGGATGCTCCAGCCGGTCGGGTCCGTGAGGAACGCCTCCTGATCGACCGTCGTTTCCGAGACCGCGGGATGGCGCAGGAAGCAGCCCGGCGGCACCGCCGCAAGGCGAGCGGCCGCTAATGGCCGGGGCGACGGACTCGCCATCCGGCGCCGATAGGCGGGTTCGCCGTGCCAGGATTTTGCGACGCACAGCAGCAGATCGGCGCCCTCTTCCGCTCGCGCGTAGCGCAACCGAAGCCGCGGGCCGATTTCGACCAGCTCGTGCAGGCGCGCGAGGATTACCGAGGCCGGCAGCGAGCGCGCGAAGTTGCGCAGTACGAGACGACGCAGAACATCGGCGGCGCTGGTTTCTAGGAGTTGCGCCTCGGCGCGCGCTTCGCGTTCCAGCAGCACGAACGCACCGATCGGGGCGACCTCGCCAAAGGCGGCAAGATGCATGGGGCCAAGATCGAGATAGCGATAACGCGTGCTGGTCGGTCCGCGATGCCGGTCGACAAACGCGCGCAGCCCGGCGCTCATGTCGTTCGGCAGTGGCCGACGCAATCGCGGCGACAAACCCGGCGCGATGCCGAAGCCCCGATCGGCTGTCAGCGGCAGGACGTCGTCGGAGAAAATTCGCGCACCGCGCGCCGCAAGCGCGGCGACGAACGTGCTCTTGCCGGCCCGATAGTCGCTCGGAAACAACACCAGCCGACCGTCGATCTCGACCGCCGCGGAATGCAGGCAGAGGCGCTTGTTCTGTTCGGCGAGCAATGCCTGGATCAGTTCGGCGATTAGCGCGCAGGCGGCATCGATCGGGTCGGCAAGATCGCGCGCGCCCCCGCTCCAGCCGCAGTCGACACGATAGAGCCCGCCCTCATGGCGAACGGTGATCGCTGGCGGGGCACTCGCGGGCCGGTCGGTGACGAGCGGCCAGCCGCGCAACAAACGCAGCAGGATTTCTGCGACCGGCCAGCTATCGAGAAACGCAATCGGCCGCGAGAGATTAGCGAAGGTCAGCAACCGCGTCTCACCATCGGGAGCCGCACCCGGGTGGACGGCATCGATCATGGCCGCTTGCTACCGCTTGGAATTGCGAGCCTGTCGCTGCCAACGGCCAAAATGGATAGCGCGCGCGCCTTGTTCACCGTCATGAAAACATTCGGCGACTCGTCTTAAGCCGACCTGCCACGTTTCGGGTTTCGATCTTCAGCCCCATCCAGCGTGGGGCTGCGTCGCGCTCAGTCGCTCGAGCCACTCTCGCTAAGGCCCGACGATCCGACGATCGATGCAGAACTACGGCGAAGCGGGCCGGAACCCGAGCCGTATGAACTGCTGGCAGCCCGCGCGTCGCTCAGCGTCGCGAGAACCGGCGCCATATACGCAACGGTCGACGCAAAGCCAAGCCGGGCCAAGGCGGCACGGCGCGACATGATTCGCGGTGTCGGGGATTTCTCTGTGGTCGCGGACATATTCTTCTCCGTCGCTGCGTACAATGCGTATCCGTTTCGGCCACTGGACGCAGTGTCCGGCGCAGCGGACCGCTTTGACAATGGACAACGATGTCTGCCGCTGTGAGATTTTTGTGAAGAGGTCCAAAAATGTTCGAGCGGCTACGCCGTTCGTATAGGGCGGCGCTTCAAGCGCAGGGTCGGCCTTAAACGGAAGCGTATTTTCACCGCTGTTCGGCGGCGATACGGCCTATCCGCGTGGCAAACATTGCGCTCGGGCAAACGCAAGCGCGACTCGGCAGCCTCTTTCGGTTCGGCTTCGCCCATTCATGCGACGGTTCCACTCCCGCCGAGCCAGTTTGCGCACTCGGCGCCGAGTTCGCGCCGCGCCGCTTCCTCATAACGTCGACAATCGTCGGGCGTCAGAGTATCGCGCCAGCGCCCATTGGTGCCTTTGTGAACGAAGGTCGCGGCACCCCCATCCCAGAAGGCGCCACCGAGCGGCACGCTCTTTGACGCATTGGCCTTCATATATTCGAAGGTGCAGTGCCGATGGATGACCGGGCGGCGATCCGCCGGCAGATCAATCTCGAGGAAATCAGCAATGCGGGCTATCTCGCCGGCCATGTCGCGTTTCAGATCATCAAAATGCAACAGCAACAGGTTCGGGAGATCGCGAATTACCCACCAGGAATGAATGTTCTCCCAGAACGGCCAGAATGGGTGGCCATCATTCTCGAGCCAGTCGAGAAAATACTGTCGCACCGAGGATGGCGGCCTTTCGATCGGAGGACCGACACGGCCGGGCGTGTCGTTGAGCGCCTCATACCAGCTGTCGTTGGCGTTGATGTGGTGGTTGTGCATGCTCCAGGCTACGTCGCGACCGTCGCGCCCGATATAGATGTATTTTGCACGCGGCGAATAGACCAGCGCATCGACTGGCAGATGCGTCTTTACAAAACGCCGATGGCGCTGCGCCTCAAGGACGGGAAGCTTGATTTCCTTCGGCGGCACCCGCAGGTCGAGCCAGGGCGACATCTCGGCCACGTCCAACCCCTCGATACCGGCAAACAGAAGTTGGGAAACAATCTGCTGCACCCAGGTGGTGCCCGATTTTGCATAGGTGGCGATGACGATATCGTCGTCGCGGAACTGGAAGTCGTTCCAGATTGTCGAATCGAA
Organism: Rhodospirillaceae bacterium; assembly: GCA_034439975.1. GTDB lineage: Bacteria > Pseudomonadota > Alphaproteobacteria > Dongiales > Dongiaceae > JAWXBK01. The sequence continues at coordinate 36,677 of JAWXBK010000084.1, forward strand.
ATGGTGGTTGTGAAATTCGCGCTGCTTTACCGGCCAAGCGATCGCATCGCCATCCATCGCCATTCTCCACCGTGCCGGCCCGCCGCCGACTTCTGGAGATTTGAGGCTGCGCCCGTTCGATTGCGCGTTCAAGGCGGCACGAATGGTGGGCGCCGCCTACGCTTAGGGGCAGAAACTACGGCTTGAACCGTACGGCCTTGGGTCCCGCCACATCGGCGCGCAGGCGAAAGAGACTGCCGGCGAGCGGACCCTTCGCGAGCTGATCGTTGGAGAGTTCCATCGCCGCGGAGGTGACATAGAGATCGCGCATATCGGCGCCGCCGAAGGCGGGGCATGTCGGCCGCTGAACCGGCAGATCGATCTTCGCGATGCGCTTGCCGTCGGGCGCGTAGTGACTGAGGCACCAGCCATCCCAGTGGGCGACCCACACGCCGCCGTCATTGTCGACCGCGAGGCCGTCTGGGATGCCTTCATCTTTCGACACCTGCGCGAACACGCGGCGCCTCGAGATGCCGCCGGTCTTGCCGTCGAAATCATAGGCAAGGATACGACCGGGCATCATGTCGACGAAATACATCGTGCGACCGTCGGGGCTCCAGCCCATTCCATTCGAGCAGGAAAAGCCTTCGTCCATCGGCACGAGTCCACGCTTGCTGTCGTAACGGAACAGGCGCCCGCTTTCTTCCTTGCTCTGATTGTGCATGGTGCCGAACCAGAAGCGGCCCTGTGGATCGCATTTGCCGTCGTTCACAACATTCTGCGGCCGGTCTTCGTCGGGTTTCGCGAGAAGACGGCGCTCGCCGTCGGCCGGATAAATCCAGAGACCGCTGCCGGCAAGCACGAGAAAGCCGCCGCCCTCGACCAGTGCGATTGCACCAATATGCCCGCTATCGATCAGCAGCGGCACGATCTCGTCGGTATCGTCTCGCGACCGGAAGCGATGCACGGCAGGCGCGAGGCAATCGATCCAGTACAGAACGCCGGCTGCCTCGTCCCAGATCGGCGTTTCGCCGACTTCGCTGCGAATATCGACGACGCATTCGGCTTTCATGCAACCGGCTCCATGATGACAGGATCAACCGTCCGCCGGCACAGGATTGCCGGCGGTAGAATGGACAAGGACGAAACCGGATCTAACGTTTGAGGGTGTCCTTCGGTCCGACTTTCGCCCGCAGAGCATGGATCGTGCCCGGGCTGTCGCGGCGAATCTGACGCTTGTCGCCGACCTTCGCGCGGAGCGGTGGCGTGGCGGCGCTAACGAACCCGATCGCGTCCTTCTGACCGATCTTGGGCGAGTGCCTCAACGGGTCGGGACCCGGATTGGCCTGGTCGAAACCAAGCAGTCGCGACCAATCGAGTTCGATGCGTGATTCCGCCATGACATGCCCCCTTCGACGTCAGCCCGGTGCATCCGGGCCAGCCAGCCAAGAGACTACCTCAAAACTCGCGCCGCCACCAAACACACGGCCTAGCCCGTCGGCGCAAGGCACGCCGCAAGCGACGCGGCGAGATCGCGGATCAAAGCCGGGTAGAGCGCCGGACCGGGTTCGAGGGCGATACCCTCGGGATCGAGTTGCCCGAGGCGCACGTCGGTTCCCTCGGTTGCCGTTTCGAGCAACGCGCCGTCGAAACCCGGTTCGGCAAAGGCGCAGACAACCCCACCCTCACGCAAACGATCGCGGATCGCGGCGAGCCGCGCCGCGCCCGGTTTCTGTTCGGGATCGAGGGTGATCGAACCTGCCGCGTGCAGACCGTAATGGCGTTCGAAATACTGATAGGCGTCGTGAAAGACGATGAACGGAATGTCGTGCAGCGGTGCGAGCATGGTTTGCGTTTCCGCATCGAGCGCATGAAGTTGTTCGATCAACGCGGCTTCATTGTCGCTGTACGAGCCGGCATTGGCGGGATCGATCGACCGCAGCCGTTCGGCGACCGCCGCGACGATCGCAACGGCATGATCGGGATCGAGCCAGATATGCGGATCGTAGCCGTCATGCGCGTTATCGTGCGTGGCTTCGTCGTCCGCCTGGTCGTGATCGTCCTCTGCATGATCGTGATCGTCCGCGGCACCATCGCCATGATCGTCCGCGTCCCACACGCCGCCTTCGCGCACCGGCAGCAGCGCGATCGTCGACAGATCGGCGAGCTCGAGCCCGTGCCCCTCCGGCACCAACGATTCCATCGGTGCCTCAAGGAAGTACTCGAAACCCTCGCCGACCCAGACCACGAGATCGGCTTCGGCCAACGCGGCCGCTTGGGAAGGCTTCAGCGAGTATGCGTGCGGCGACGCGCTGCCATCGACCAGCAGCAGGGGCGTCGCGACGCCGTCCATCACGCCGGCGACCAGCGCGTGGACCGGCTTGATCGAAACCACCACCGATGGGGGCTCGGATGCCGCACCCGTCCTCAAGCCCACGGCCAGCAATCCCAGTAAAATGGCGGTTCCGAACCTCGTCCGGCGCATGGTAACCTCTGTATATGATATGTTATAAGATAACATTGCGTTTAGACGGCAGGCCTGTCAATCATTACCGGCGAGCAGCCATCGGGACCGATCCTCCCGCGTTGCCGCCACCTTGCCGGCCGGCGTCAAACCGCCATGTATCGGCAGGGATTCATGCCGCGCCGAAGGATTAGCGGAGGACCGCCGCCGATGGGCAGGACGCACGATCACCGACACTGTATCGACGGCGCCCTGGATGGAGCCGAAAGGCTCTGCAGTCGCAGCGGCGCCCGCCTGACGCCTCTACGCAGGCGCGTGCTGGAACTGGTCTGGCAGAGCCACCAGCCGGTCGGCGCCTATCAGGTGCTGGCAGCGCTCGGTCAGGAGATGCCCGGAGAAAAGGCGCGCAATCCCGCTCCACCGACAGTCTATCGGGCGCTAGAGTTCCTGCTCGCGCAGGGGCTCATCCATCGGCTGGAATCGCGCAACGCCTATATCGGCTGCCCGCATCCCGATCTCGATCATGCGGGGCAATTCCTGATCTGCCATGAATGCGGCACCGTTACCGAGCTGGTCGATCCGAAGATCGGCGATGCGGTGCGCCGCGGCGCGCAGCAAGCCGGGTTTCGCCCGAACCGCATGACGCTGGAGCTGGAAGGCACCTGCCGGCAATGCGCAGACGGGCCGCGCGCGTGACCGACCTGACACAAGCGATAGCGCCACGCCCCGACATCTCGCCGCTGGCAGCACCGCTGATCGCCGGCCGGCATATCCGTTACGAGGCGGACGGCCAGGTCATCCTCGATCACGTCGACATCCATGTCCGACCGCGCGAGATCGTAACTCTGATCGGGCCCAATGGCGCCGGCAAAAGCACATTGGTGCGAATTCTGCTCGGCCTGCTGGAACCCAGCGCCGGCACCGTCGAGCGGCGACCGGGATTGCGCGTCGGTTATGTCCCGCAGCGGTTCTCGCCGAGCCCGCATATGCCGATCACGGCGCGGCGTTTCCTCGCGACGGCGCAGGGTAGCGCGCGCCATAAAAACGGCGCGCTGACCGAACGGCTCACCGAAGTCGGCGCGGCGGCTGTCGCGGACACCCTGCTCAACGATCTTTCCAGCGGCGAATTGCAGCGCGTCCTGCTTGCGCGTGCGTTAATCGGCGATCCGGATCTGCTGGTGCTCGACGAGCCGACTCGCGGCGTCGACGTGACCGGGCAGACGGAACTGTTTGACCTGGTTGCCGGGCTGCGCGACAGCCGCGGCTGCGGCATGCTGATCGTGTCACACGAATTGCATATCGTGATGGCGGCAACCGACCGCGTACTCTGTCTCAACAAACATATCTGCTGCGAAGGGCGTCCGGAATCGATCAGCACCAATCCGGAATTCGTCGCCATGTTCGGCACCGCGGCAGCGCGGCGCCTCGCGATCTATACCCACGAGCACGATCACCAGCACGATATTGCGGGAGAAGTCGTGCATGCGGCGCACGGGCATGAGACGCATAATCACAACACACACGTGAACGGCGCCCATGCGCACGATACCCGCGCGACCGACCCGCACGCCGGATAGCGGAAGCTCATGCTCGACGATTTTCTGATCCGTGCCCTGCTGGGGGGCCTCGGTGTCGCACTCGCCGCAGGGCCGCTCGGCTGTTTCGTGGTGTGGCGGCGGATGGCCTATTTCGGGGATTCGCTGGCGCATTCGGCGCTGCTCGGCGTCGCGGTCGGCGCCCTGCTCGACGTCGATTTGCGCTTCGGCGTACTGGGCGTCGGCCTCGCGATCGCGCTTATCCTCGCCGGGCTCGAGCGGCGCGCGCAGCTTGCGACCGACACGCTGCTCGGCATTCTCGCCCATTCGGCGCTCGCCTTCGGCTTCATCGCCGTCTCGCTGGTGCCGGGCCTTCGCGCCGACGTGGTCGGGCTGCTGTTCGGCGATGTACTCGCCATCTCAAAAAGCGATCTCGCCTGGATCTGGGGCGGTGCCGCGACCGTGCTCGTCGTGCTGGCGGTCCTGTGGCGGAAACTCCTGCTGATGACCATCGATGCGGATCTCGCACGCGCCGAGGGCGTCCCGACCGCCGCGCTACGCGTCGTGCTGATGCTGCTGATCGCCATCTCGGTCGCGCTGGCGATGAAAGCCGTCGGCGCGCTGTTGATCACCGCGTTGCTTCTGATCCCCGCCGCGACGGCGCGGCGCTTCGCACGCACGCCAGAAGGCATGGCGGTTCGGGCCGCCGGAATCGGCGCAATCGCGGTCGTGATTGGGCTCGGCGGTTCGCTCAGCACGGACATTCCGGCCGGGCCGGCGATTGTCGCGGCGGCGGCTGTGATCTTTGCCGCCGCACAGTTCCGCCGAGGCGGCAGCCACCCGCCCCTCCCCTGATTTCTTGGATACCCAGCTTCGCCGCGCGCTCAGCGACGGGCGAGCGCCTCGACCAGCGGACGGAAATGTTCGAGCGGCGGCGTTGCTATCGCGGGATCCTTGCCCTCGTCGTCGAGTTGGCGCAAACGGATCGCGGCGGCCGCACCGGCACGCGCGGCAAATTCGACCGCCGCAACCTCGTTCATCGGACCGCCCTGCAAACGAAGACTTAGAACCGACGCCGCAGAAAGCTCGTCGAAGTAGCCTGCCTCGGTCGCGCAGAGATAGCGCTTGGCAGCCACATGCAGCAGGACCGGCTCCGAGACATCGGGGCCGAACCATTGCGAAAGCCAGGCGGCGCCAAGCGATTCATGTTCGGTATCGATGCCGTCGTCGGCAATCGTCTCGGGCAGATCGTGAATGAGATGACCAATATCGTGCAGCAAAGCCGCCACGATCTCCGCCGGCGGCGCGCCGCGTTGTTCGGCAAGCGCCGCGCATTGCAGCGCATGGGCGCGCTGGCTCACGCCTTCGCCGTAGGACTGATCGCCACGCCGCGCGAAAGCCCGTTCGATCTCAGCCCAGAGCGCGCTGTTGCTCACGCCGCAGCGCCCCGGGATTCGGCGCGCATATCAGCATGGCTGTCGCGGCCGAGCACGCGATGGCGGCTTTCGACGCCATCCATATCGACATAGCAACCCTGGAGATGGCGTCGGCCGAGCGATGGATCGAACGCGGTGCGGCCATGCAACGTCCGCTGGTTTGCCATCATCAAAAGATCGCCCGGCTCGAGCCGCAGCATCAGCGCGCGGGACGGATCACCCATCAGCGTCGCGAAGCGGCGATAGGCACGGTACCAGGGTTCGACCAGTTCAAGCGGCGCATCGAGCGGCGCCTTGGAGCGATTGTTGAAATGAATGCCGACGACGCGCCCGTCCGCGTCGGTTCCGATGACCGGCGTGCGAGCACGCAGATCGGCCTCGCGATCGGCGAAGCGATAATCCTGCGCGATGTGCGTGAGCAATGCGAAGCCGTCGGGATCCTCGTTGCGGAAGTCCGCGGCGGCGCGGAACCCGTCGACCAGGATCGAATCGCCGCCCGGCGCCTCGCATTCGAGACAATGCAGAAGCTGCACACCCGGCGTCGGATCGCGATAGGGGTTGTCGGTATGCACGCCGAGGCCGAGCCCCGTGTAAGCGAGATTGTTCGGATTCGGCACCGATTTCACTTCGAACCAGCGGCCGTAGTTGGTGACGCGGACATGGCCGATGCGATCGCCGACGCGGGTCACCATACCGCTTTCGGTCGGTACGCCGCTGAGGATCGCGAAACCATAACGCAGGAATGAATCTAGCAAGGCGCGCTCGTCGGCCGGTCGGCTTTCGACCGCGGACCAGTCGGCCTTCGGTAGAGAGCGCGAAACCTCGGGGCCCCAGAGCAGGGGCTCGGGATGCCGCTCCAGGCGGCTCGCGTCGTCGAAGGCATGGTCGGCGAGCCACGGGGCGGAATAGCGGCTCTCATGCGCGTCCGGCGCCCATACGATCGTCAGCGTCTCGCCGGCGGCAAGCAATCGTTGGGCTGTCGGCCGCTCGGGTAGCGCGATGGTGTCGACCAGACGCTGGCCATTGCCGGGGCTGACGCAGAGCGCGCAAAGGCAATTGTCGCGCAGCCAGATCGCCGGGAAGAGCAGCGCGCGACCATCCTGCAAAACCACGCGGATTCGCCCCGCTTCCTGCCGTGCCTCGCGCAGGCCCGGTGCCTGGGTCGTCACATCGATAGATGCGGCCATTCTCGTGTCCTCATAGCTTCATGCGATCGCTGTTCGGGTCGTACATCGGACGCAGGCTCGCCCGCGCCGGCAGACGTTCGCACGCGACCTCCAATTCGAATTTCGCGCTCTTCACCATGTCGGCGCTGACGCCGTCGGGATGATTGACATAGCCCATCGCGATCGCGCGACCGAGATGATGGCCGTAATTGGCCGAGCTGGTGTAACCCGCGAGCCTGCCATCCATATAGATCGGTTCGTTGTGATAGAGCAGCGGTTCCGGGTCCTCGAGCGCGAACTGGACCATGCGCTTGGTGAGCGGGCCTTTCGCCTTCTGCGCGAGCAGGGCATCGCGGCCGATGAACGGAACATCCTTGTCGAAGGCGCAGGCGAAGCCGAGCCCGGCTTCGAGTGGCGTGTCTTCCTCCGCGATGTCGTGGCCCCAATGGCGATAGGCCTTTTCGATGCGGAGCGAGTCCATTGCATGCATACCCGCCGGCTTGACGCCGAGATCGGCACCCGCCGCGAAAAGCCGGTCGAACAATGCGACCGAGTATTCAGCGGGCACATAAAGTTCCCAACCAAGCTCGCCCATATAACTGATGCGCGTCGCACGAACCGGGATGCCGGCGATTTCGATCTCGACCGAACTGCCGAACGGAAAGGCATTGTTGCCGAGGCCCGCTTCGGTGACACGAGACAGCAGATCGCGGCTCTTCGGTCCCATGACGCCGATCACCGCATACGCGGCCGTCACGTCGTCGATTGAAACCTTGGCGCCATCGGGAATGTTGCGTTCGAGCCAGACCCGGTCGCGCACCGCGCTGACCGCCGCGGTCACGACCCAGAATCTATCTTCAGCAAGGCGCGTCACGGTGAGATCGGATTCGATGCCGCCGCGCTCGTTGAGCCATTGCGTGTAAACCGCCCGCCCCGGCTCGACCCCGACATCGTTGGCGCAGATGCGCTGGAGATGGAATTCGGCCTCAGGCCCCTGCACCAGGAACTTCGCAAAGGTCGACTGATCGAACAGAGCGACATTCTCGCGCGTTGCTTTGCATTCCGCCGCGCTATAGGGAAACCAGTTCTGCCGTTTGAAGCTGTACTCGTATTTCGGTTCGACGCCTTCGGGCGCGAACCAGTTCGGACGCTCCCACCCGGCCACTTCGCCAAAACAGGCGTTCATTTCCTTGAGGCGGAAATAAAGTGGCGTGCGCCGAATGCCGCGCGCGGTCTCGTATTGCCGGTACGGCCAGTGCATCGCATAGAGCAGGCCGAGCGCCTCGGACACCCTCTCGACCAGATACGATTTACCGTTCTGGTGCGGCATCATGCGACGGATATCGACTTCCCACATGTCGAAGGGCGGACGACCCTCAACGATCCAGTGCGCCAGCGCCATGCCAACACCGCCGGCCGACTGGATACCGATCGAATTGAATCCGGCGGCGACGAAGAAATTACGCAGGTTCGGCACCTCGCCAAGCAGATAACGCTGATCGGGCGAGAAGCTTTCCGGGCCGTTGAAGAACTTGCGGATGCCGGCTTCGCCGAGCTTCGGTACGCGATGGATCGCGGCTTCGAGTACCGGCGAGAAATGATCGAAATCCTCGGGCAGCTCGTCGAAGCAGAAATCCTCGGGAATACCGTTCATGCCCCAGGGCTTGGCATTCGGTTCGAACGCCCCGATCAGCAGCTTCCCGGCGTCTTCCTTGAAATAAGCGCAGGAATCCATGTCGCGCAACACCGGCAGATTGGCCGGTACATCCATCGGCTCGGTCACGACATAAAAATGCTCGGCCGCATGCAGCGGCATCGCAACGCCGGCCATCAGCCCGACCTCGCGGCCCCACATGCCCGCACAATTCACCACGAGCTCGGCCGACACGTCGCCCTGGTCTGTCGAAACGCCGGTAACGCGACCGGTCTCGGTGCGGATGCCGGTCACCTTGCAGTTCTCGACGATCTTCGCCCCGCCAATGCGCGCGCCACGGGCGAGCGCCATGCAGGTGTCGGACGGATTGCACTGACCGTCGCGCGGAAAGAACGCCGCGCCGATCACGTCGCTCGAATTGAGCAGCGGCCATTTCTCCTGCGCCTCCTTCGGCGTCAGCAGATGCGTCTCGACGCCGAAGGCGCGCGCCATCGATGCACCGCGCCGGACTTCTTCCCAGCGCTCCTCGTTGTTGGCCACGGTCATGCTGCCGTTCTGCTTCAGGCCGGTCGCCTGCCCGGTTTCCTTTTCGAGCCCCTCGTAGAGCCCGAGCGTGTAGGTCGCAAGCTTGGTCAAATTGCTCGAATAGAGCATGCCGCGCACCAGGCCGGCGGCATGCCAGGTGGTCCCGCTGGTGAGCTTCTGGCGCTCAAGGAGCAACACGTCTTTCCAACCATGCTTGGTCAGGTGATAGGCAACAGAGCAGCCGATGATGCCGCCGCCGATGATGACGACGCGGGCGTGAGTCGGAAGAGCTTGAGCCATGAGCGACGGATTCCCCAGTTAGGTCACGAAATAGCGGGCGATCCTAGCGTCCGGCCTCGCCGGGCGCGAGCGGCCCCGGAACGGGGCGCCAATATTCCCGAGCGTCCCGTCACGCCCATGGCAGCGAGTAGGTCTTCACATTCGTGAAGCTCTTCATCGCCTCGAGCACGCCTTCCTTGTAGCCGAGGCCCGAATCCTTGATGCCGCCGAAGGGCGACATCTCGATCCGGTAACCCGGCACTTCCCAGACATTGACCGTGCCGACCTCGAGCTGGGAGACGAAGCGCGTGATGTAGTCGAGCCGGTTGGTGCACACGCCCGAGGACAGGCCGTAGGCGGTCGAGTTCGAGACCCGGATCGCATGGTCGATATCCTTGACGCGAATGACCGGCGAAACCGGCCCGAAGGTCTCTTCCTTCACGAGCGGGCAGTCATAGGGCACATGGTCGAGCAATGTCGGCGCATAGAGAGCGCCATCGCGCTTGTTCCCGTGCAGCAGTTTGGCGCCCTTCGCGACCGCATCGTTCACCATGTCCTCGCAATAGCGTGCCGCGGCCTCGTCGATCACGGTGCCCATCAGATTGTCCGGGCTCATCGGATCGCCGAAGGTCCAGGCTTTGGTCTTGGCCAGCAGTTTCGCAACGAACGCGTCGGCGACAGCCTCATGCACGATCATCCGCTTGACCGCCGTGCAGCGTTGGCCGGAATTCTTGTAAGAGCCACCGGCGGCGAGGGTCGCCGCACGCTCGACATCGGCGTCTTCCATGACGATCAGCGGATCGTTGCCGCCAAGCTCCAGCACGACGCGGCGATAGCCCATATGCGTCGCGATATACTTGCCGACCGAAACGCCGCCTGTGAAGGTGATCAGTTCGACATTCGGATTGGTCAGCATCTCGTCGGCAATCTCTTTCGGATCGCCCGTCACCACGGAGAACATCTCGGGCGGCAACCCCGCCTCGTACAGCACATCGGCGAGCAGCAGCGCCGTCAGCGGCGTCTTCTCCGAGGGCTTCAGCACCATCTTGTTGTTGGTCGCGATCGATGGCGCGACCTTGTGAGCCACCTGGTTCAGCGGATGGTTGAACGGAGTGATCGCGGTGATGCAGCGCAGCGGATCGCGCTGGGTATAGATACGGCGCTTCTGGCCGTGCGGCGTGAGATCGCAGGAAAAGATCTGCCCGTCATCCTGAAGGCAGAGTGTGGACGACAGCACGAACACGTCATAGGCGCGGCCGACCTCGTAGAGCGTGTCCTTGAGCGAGAGGCCGGATTCGGCGGTGATCAGCTCGGCGATTTCCTGGCGGCGGGAATCGAGAATCTCGGCAGTCCGGCGCAGGATGGTCGCGCGTTCATGGCGCGTGAGTTTCGCCTTGTAGGCGGCCGCGATCTCATAGGTCTCGCGGATCTGCGCCAGCGTCGCCCGCGGTACCGTGCCGACCACCGCATTATTATAGGGGTTGTGAATTTCGAGCACGCGCTCGCTGTTGACCTTGCGGCCAGCGATGCGCATCGATTCCTTGAGAATGGGAGGCTTCACGGCGACGTTCATGACTTTCGTTCCTTGAAATTTTTACCACAGAGACACAGAGGTAGAAGAGAAAGCAGGACTATTCCGTGTTCTATGTGCCTCTGTGGTTTGCTTTCATTCCAGATTAATTGATTAACGCTGCCCGACGGCGCGCGCTGGTGCCGCAATCGCCACGGCATGATTGAGCGCGATGTCGAACGCATCAAAATTTCGCAGACGGCGGTTCGCCGCAACGCCCTCGACCGGCCGGTTGCAGTAAAGCGGCACACGCTGCTCCGAGACGCCGCCATGCGACCGCAGCGGCGCATCGAGGCCCGAGAGATCGTGCCGATCTGGGCTCGTGCCGATCGCGGTCTCGCGGCGGCTGACCAGGACGATATCCCCGATGCGGTCTTCGGGAAGTTCGAATTTCGCCGCTGCCCCTTTGCGATCCAGCGCAAATTCGACGTCCCGCCGCGCCGCCAGACGTTTCAAGACGTCCGCGATATCGACGTTCTCCGGCAGATAGGCCGTGGCGAACGAACCAAGAGCGCCGTGATGCACGACATAGGGGTCGGTGATCGGCAGGATGACGCGCGCCTTCCCTTTTCCCAGCCATTCGTCGAGCAGGGTCTGGAGATAAAGCACGTTGGGCTTTCCGTCGGCGCCGTGCTTGGAATTCATGCCATGATCGGCGGTCAGGACGATGGTCGCGCCGGTGGCATCGAGCGATGCCCAGTAGCCGTCCATCATCCGATAGAAATCGTTGGCGATGGGCGTGCCCGGCGCATGCTTGTGCTGGATATAGTCGGTGGTCGAGAGATAGAGGAGATCGGGTCGATCGCGCTCCATCAGCCGCACGCCCGCCGCAAAGACGAACTCCGACAGATCCGCGCTATAGACTGACGGCACCGCACGACCGACAAACTTCGCCGCATTGTCGATGCCGTGTTCGGCGATCGTCGTCTCGTCCGACTTTTCCGCCGAAAAGCAGATGCCGGTCATCTTGTTGCCGAGCAGCTTGCGCAGCTTGTCCTTGGCGGTGACGACGGCAACGCGGGCGTCTGAGTCCGCGAAAGCCGCCAGAATGGTACCGGCCCGGAGATACTTGGGATCGTTCATCATGATCTCGGCGTCGGCCTCGCGGTCGTAGAAGAAGTTTCCGCAAATGCCGTGCACAGCGGGCGGTGCGCCGGTCACGATCGAAAGATTGTTCGGGTTGGTGAAAGACGGCACGACGCAGTCGGCCAGCATCTCGCTGCCGCCCGGTAATGCGCGCGCGAGCCACGGCATCGCGCCGGCCGCCATCGCCGCCGTCATATAGTCCGGCTCGGAGCCGTCGATGCAGACGACGACGACAGGCGCCGAAGGCCAGCGATAGCGGCGGCCGTTGACGGTCAGGATGTCTTTTTTCATGCGCGCACTCTCCTTCAGGCGACGCGGCTTTGCGCCGCGGGGGCGCCGCTGGCGACGCCCAGTTCCGCCATGACCTGGCGCACCGCATCGAGCGCGCCGTGCATTTCGCTGGCACCGAGACGACCGATGCAGCCGATGCGGAAACTATCGGCGACAGTGAGCTTGCCCGGATAGATCACGTAGCCCAGGTCCTTCAGCCGGTCGTAGAAACGCTGGAAATCGAATTTGGGATCGGCCGGCATGTGGAAGGTGACGATGATCGGCGCCTGCAGTGCATCGGGCAGCAATGTTTCGAAGCCGAGTTTGCGCATACCGTCGATCAGGATGCGACCATTGTCGCGATAGCGCTTGCCGCGACCGGCAACGCCGCCTTCGGCTTCATGCTCGAGCAGCGCCTGATGAAAAGCGACGATCACATGAGTGGGCGGCGTAAAGCGCCACTGCCCGTTCTTCTCCATCGAACTCCACTGGTCGTGCAGATCGAGGCTGAGAGCATGTGCATTGCCCTTCGCCGCTTCCAGCACGGACTGGCGCACGATCACGAAGCCGACGCCCGGCACGCCCTCGATACATTTGTTCGATGAGGCGGCGAGCGCATCGAACGGCACCTTGGCCGCATCGACCGGGATCGCGCCGAAGGCGCTCATCGCATCGATCAGCAGGCTGCGTCCGGCATGGGCGACCGCCTGTGCGATCTCCTGCAGTGGATTGAGAATGCCCGAAGTGGTTTCGCAATGGATGACGGCGACATGGGTGATCGCGGGATCCTGCACCAGCGCCGCTGTCACGGCGGATGCCTCGATCGGCATGTTTTCGGCGCGCTCGAGCACGCTGTGGGCGCGGTCGGCAATCTCGCAGATACGGACCATGCGGCGGCCATAGGCGCCGTTCACCAGGATCAACAATTTCCCATTGCGCGGCACCAGGGTGCCGAGCATCGCCTCGACCGCGAAGGTACCGCTGCCCTGCAATGGCACGCATACATGGTTGCCGGTCGCACCGGCCATCGCCACCAGTCGCTCGCGCACCGATTGGTTGATCGCAATGAAGCTCGCATCGCGCGAGCCCCAATCATGCAACATCGCTTCCTTGACGGTCGCGGACGTCGTGAGCGGGCCTGGCGTCAGCAGCCAGGGATCGCGGGCGGGTTTGGCGGAAGCGGTCATCGTTTCTCTCCGGCTGGGGCGCGGCCGACCTAAGGCGACGCCCGAAATACCCGGAAAAACTAAAGACCCGGCTTCTATCGGTCCAATCTCTGATTTCTATGATATACATAGATCGTGACTATCAATCCTGCCCAACTCCGCGCCTTTCATGCCGTAGCCAGCGAGGGCAGCTTCACCCGGGCGGCCCAGGCGCTGAATGTCACCCAGCCGACTTTATCGGCCCAGGTGAAGGGGTTGGAGGAGCGGTATGGGGTACAGCTCTTTGACCGGCGCGGCCGGGGCATCGTCCTGACGGGGCTCGGCGAAGACCTGTTGGCGGTCACAAGGCGCCACAAGGCAGTCGAGGAGGAGGCCGAACAGATCCTGGCTGCGGCGCGGGGCCTCAGGACCGGGACATTGCGGGTCGGCGCCGACGCGCCCTACTCCATCGTGCCCTCTCTTGGCGCCTTCAGCCGGCGCCATCCCGGCATCCGGTTGCAGCTTTCGATCGGCAACTCGAACAAGGTTCTGACCGACCTGCTCGAACATCGCTGCGATGTGGCGCTCCTGGCCGACGTCGCCTACGACCCGCGTCTCTTTGCGACGCCAATCCTCGAGGACCGGCTTCTGGCGTTTGTCGCGCGCACGCATCCCTGGGCCGCACGCGGCACGGTCGCACTCAGCGAACTGGTCGGCGAGCGAATCGTATTGCGTGAACCGGGATCCTCGACGCGGCGTCTGTTCGAGACAGCGCTCAGCCGGCGCGGTATCGCGCTGCGCGAGGTGATGGAGATCGGCAGCCGCGAAGCGGTCCGCGAAGCCGTGGCCGCCGGGCTTGGGGTCGGCATCGTCGCTGCGACCGAACTTGGCCATGACGACCGCATCGCGCCGGTCGAGATCGTCGATGCGCGGCTCGATACGGTCGAATATCTCGTCTGTCTCGAGGAGCGGCGGAACCTTCGGATCGTACGCGCCTTCTTCGACGCAGTCCGTGAGGTCGCCCCGATCAGCGACGCCGCCAGGCCTGGGTCCGCCGACTGATTCCGTGCGTCAAGAGGCCCTGCGCAATGCGCACGGCGGCCGACGTCGCGACAATCGTCATACCCATCGCCGCCGCGCTCGCCGTGTTGCCGGCATCGTCCATGTTGAGGACCGAGATCGAGGCGAGCTTGGTGTTCGACGAATAGAGGAACACGACCGCCGATACCGTGGTCATCGCGTTGACGAAGAGATAGATCGCGATATCGATAATCGCCGGCAGACAGACCGGCACGGTCACGCGCCAGAAGGTCTTGTAGAACGGAATCTTGAGCGAGGCGGAGACCGACTCGAACTCGGCATCCATCTGTTTCAACGCGGTCAGCGCCGTCAGATGGCACACCGTATAGAAATGCGCAATCGTGTTGATCACCAGGATCGCCATCGTCAGATAGAGGAAGTTCAGCGGATTGGCCGGGTGATTGAAGAAGAAGATGTAGGAAAGCCCGAGCACCAGGCCGGGCACCGCAAGCGGCACCATGCAAAGAAACTGGATCGCACCGCGCATCTTGCCGAAACCGCGTCCCTTCTCGATCAGGTACGCGCCCCAGAAAATGATCGCCGTACCGATGATTGCGGTCAGCGCGGCCATTTTCAAACTGTTGAAATACGCGCCCCAGCCATTGGTATCGATATTGTTGAAGTCGTAGTTCTTCCAGGTGAAGGTGAGATCATACGGCCAATAGGTGATGAACGAGCCATAGGCCGCGACAACCAGGATCCCGACCACGAAGATCGCGACGAGCGAGCAGAACAGGAAGAGACCGATATCGCGCAGGCCGTTCGACTTGGGTTGATAAGGCACGGCGCGAGCCGACAACAGCGCCACCTGTTTCTTCTGAACCGTGCGATCAACGATGAAAGAGATAACGGCAGGGATCAGCAGCAGCATGCCGACCACAGCCCCCATCTGGAAATTGAACTGGCCGATCACCTGTTTGTAGATGTCGGTCGCCAGGACGTTATACGAACCGCCGATCACCTTCGGCACGCCGAAATCGGTAAAGTTCAGCGTAAAGACTACGAAGATCGCGCTGATGAGGCCATAGCGAGCACCGGGTAGCGTCACGGTGAAGAAGATCCGGAGCTTGCTCGCGCGCAGCGATTCCGCCGCCTCGTAGAGCCGCTGATCGGCGGTTGCCAGCGCCGTCAGAATGATCATCACCGCATGTGGCAGTGTGAAGAACACCTCGCCGATGACGATGCCGATCGGACCGTAGATACTATGGCCGCCCAGCATCCAGTTGAGAAAGCCCTGGTTGCCGAACATATAGACCAGCGACAGACCCGGCAGAAGCGAGGGTGCGAGCAGCGGCACCAGCGCGATCCCGCGGAAAATGCCGCGGCCCCACATCTGGCTGCGCTGGATCGCATAAGCGTAGATGAAGGCGATCACGATGGTGATCGACGTGGCGATCGCGGTGACGGTCAGGCTGTTGGTGATCGCAACCGACAATGCGGGATCGGTGAAATAGCGCAGATAGTTCGAGACGCCGACAAAGACGCCCTCTTTGTCGAAGAAACTCTTGCGCAGCAGCGATTCCAGCGGCAGCAGCACGGTAACGACGAGATAGATGCCCAGCAGGATCAGGGCGATGCGCATGATCCAGCCTTCGCGCCCGACCCGGGCGCGGACCATCGCCGCAGGACCCCCGGTCGTCACCGCCATGGATCAGGCTCCCGCCGGCCGGGAGAACACACGCACCCGCTCGGGCGGCAGCGCCACGGTCAAAGGCTGACCTGCCTCGAGGCGGAGGTCGCGCATGGCGTTGATCGAGAAATCCGCGGTGATTGCGACACCCGGTGCTGCCTCGCTATGCAACGCGGCGCGATAGAACGACCCGAGAAACTCAAGCGTGTCGATCTTCACCGCGACGCGATTGGGTGTGTTATCGGCAATACCGCGCACCATCACGTCTTCCGGTCGGATGCAGATCCATACATTGGCGCCGGACGCCAGGTCCGGCGGAACGGTTGCCGTCACGGTAAGCGCACCGAGCTTTACCTGTCCGTTTCCAACCGCGCTGCCCGGCAGCAGGCTCATCGCCCCGATAAAATCCGCGACGAAGACACTGGCCGGCTCGCGATAGATCTCGACCGGCGTGCCAACCTGTTCGATCACGCCGTGATTCATCACGACGATCCGGTCGGCCATGGTGAGGGCTTCTTCCTGATCGTGCGTGACCATGATCGTGGTAACGCCGAGACGCTTCTGCAGCGAGGTGATCTCGTGACGAAGCCGCACGCGAACCCGCGCATCGAGCGCCGAGAGCGGTTCATCGAGCAGCAACAGGCCGGGCGACATGGCGAGCGCGCGGGCGAGGGCCACGCGCTGCTGCTGGCCGCCGGAAAGCTGGGCGGGATATTTGCGGCCCTGATCGCCAAGCCCGACCAATGCGAGAAGCTCGGCCACGCGGCCGCCGATCGTATGACCGTTGTTCTTGCGCCCCTTCAGCCCATAACCGACATTTTCCTCGACGGTCAGGTTGGGAAACAGCGCATAGGACTGAAAGACGATTCCGAAATCGCGTTCCGTCACCGGCAGCGGCGAGATGTTCCGCCCGTTCTGTACGATGCGCCCGCTGGTCTGAACGTCGAGCCCGGCGATCGCACGCAGCAAGGTCGTCTTGCCGCAGCCGGACGGCCCGAGGAAGCAGACGAACTCGCCCTCATAAACATCGAGCGAGATGTCCTTGAGTGCCTGGAAGTCGCCGAACGATTTGTTCAGGCCCTCGATATGAAGATAGGGCTCGCCCCCGCGCGCGTTCACGATGCCGCCCCCTCGTGCCCCTGATTTCGATAAGCCGCCCGAACGATATCAATCCGGCACAGGGCCGCATAGCGCGACCCTGCCGGATTTGCCTCCCCATCCGGTAGCGGGCGCCGGATGCCGAAAAGCCGGCATCCGGCGCCCGTATCGGCGCGAAGCGTACTTACTGCGGCGCGTCCTTGCTGCCGTAGCGGCTCTGCCATTCCTCGAGGATGCGTTCGCGATTGAGCGCCGCCCAGGAGAAATCGTTCTCGATCATCAGTTCCTCGGCGTTGGCGGGATAGTTCGGGATCACCCGCGACACACCCGGCATCGCCACGACCGCATAGCTCTGGTTGTAGAGCTCGTTGGCCGCCTGGCTGACCGAGAAATCGAGGAGGCGCTGTGCCGCTTCGAGCTTGTCGGTGCCGGCGATGATCGCCGAGGCTTCCATGTCCCAGCCCGCGCCATCGGCCGGGATGATGACTTCGATCGGTGCGCCCTTGTTCTTCTCCTGCGTGCCGCGATACTCGAAGGAGAGGCCGATCGGATACTCGCCCGTCGCCGCATTGACGCAGGGGCGCGAACCCGAATGCAGATAGACCGCGATGTTTTCGTGCAGCGCGTCGAGATAGGCCCAGCCTTCATCTTCGCCCATCTGCTGCAGGATCGCCGACACCATCAGGAATCCGGTGCCCGACGAGCCCGGGTTCGGCATCGTAATGTGGTTCTTGTAAGCCGGGTTCAGCAGATCGGCCCAGCCGGTCGGCGCCGGAATGTTGCGTAGCTTGCCTTCGATGGTGTTGAAGCAGATCGCCGAAATCCACGCGTCCATACCGACCCAATGCGGCGGATTGTTCGCCTGGTCCACGAAGCCCGGCTTGAGCGCTTCGACGCCAGTCGGCGCGTAGGCTTCGAGCATGCCCTCGGCGTCGAGCACGAGCAGGCTGGTCGCCGCGAGACCCCAGATCACGTCGGCCTGCGGATTGTCCTTTTCCGCGAGCAGGCGCGCGGTGACGACGCCTGTCGAATCGCGCACCCAGTTGATGGTGATATCCGGGTTGGCGGATTCGAATGCGTCCTTGTAGGCCGCGAGCTGATCGTCCTCGACCGCGGTATAGACAATAAGTTCTTCGGCCTTGGCGGCCGCGAGGCCAGCGATGCTGGTCGCAGCAAAAACGAGCGCGCCAAACAGGCGCCCCATACAATGCGTCATGGATCCCTACTCCCCTGTGAAAACCCTGTCGGTTCCGCCGGTGGTTCGACCATGAAACCCCGGCGGTTACCGTTTCATATTAGTTAAGTTTTCATGACCGCGACAATCCGGCCAAGTATCGGTTCGATAAAAACTGCGGATTCCTGCGGATTCCTGCGGAATTCCGGTGAATCAGCGGGGGTTGCGCCGTCGGCCCTGCGCGGATTTCCGCTGCGAACCATTTGCACGTCGGGGTTGCCGGCGCGATCCGCGTCCGGCCTGTGCGCCTGTCAGCCACTGCGTCAGCAGCCGGACCGCAAAGCCCGAACCGCCACTGCGCCCCGCGCCGCGCATGAACTCGACGCCGGCGATATCGAGATGCGCCCAAGGCGCATCGCCAACGAAATGCTGCATGAACTGTGCAGCATGTACGGCGTCGGCGGATTCGTCGTTCGGCGCGCATTGCCGGATGTCGGCGATCTCGGATTTGAGATGCTCGTCGTAATCGGGATGCAGCGGCAGGCGCCACAAACGCTCGCCGGCTTCGCGACCGGCGCCGATCAATTGCGCGGCCAGCGTTTCGTTGTTCGAGAAGATCCCCGCATAGAGATGCCCGAGCGCGGCAATCACCGAATACGTCAGCGTTGCAAGATCGACCACGGCGCGCGGCTTGAACCGCCGCACCGCGTAGGCGAGGGCATCTGCAAGAATGAGACGGCCTTCTGCGTCGGTATCGACAACTTCGATCGTCTGACCCGAAAAACTGGTCAGCACGTCGCCGGGCCGATACGCCGTACCGGAGACCATGTTCTCGACCAGCGGCAGAACGCCGACCGCCGGATTCGCAGCACGCTGACGCGCAAGCACCAGGAGCGTACCGACCACGGCGGCCGCGCCGGCCATGTCGCCCTTCATCTCTTCCATCTTCGAAGCCGGCTTGATCGAGATGCCGCCGGTATCGAACGTGACGCCCTTGCCCACCAACGCGACCGGCACAGCCTTGCGGCCGGCGCCGCGGCCGGGCCAGCGCAGAACGACGAGGCGCGGCTGGTTCGCGCTGCCACTGCCGACCGCCAGCAGGGCACCCATGCCGAGCTGCCGCAGGGCGGGCGGGCTGAGGATCTCGACCGCGATGCCGAGCGGGGCCAACCGGCGTTTCAGCCGGGCGGCGAAGGATGCGGGATAGAGCCGGTTGCCCGGTTCGTTGACCAGTTCGCGGGCAAATTCGACGCCTTCGGCGATCGCCGCGAACGGCTGCCAGGCGGTTCGAGCCGATGCGGACGCGGGACCGGCGAGGACGAGGCGGCGAACCCGCGCCGGGTCGCCCGGGCGGGCCCTGGTGCGCAGATCGTGCCGGTGGGCTGCCAGACGGGCGCCGAGGGTGATCTCGGCCAGCCGGGCGCCACCCGCGCTGCCGCCCTCGCCCAGCCATATCCCCTGGGTTTCGTGGCCGGCGGCGGCCAGATGACGGAGGGCGCCATCGCCGAGCCGTTGTGCGGCCCCCTCGCTCCAACCCGAGCCGCCGGGCAAAAGGAGGAGGTAGATCGCCTCCCCCGTCGGGCCGAGCACGGCAAGCGGCCCGACCAGGGCACCCGGCCGGGCATCCCGCGGGAACAGGTGGCGCCCGCGCTGCATCGCCGTCTGCAATGAGGGGCGGATAGTCCCGATGCGACCCAGGGCCCCGGCGCGCGTCACGCCGACTGCGACCGCCGCGACGCCGCGCGGCCAACCGGCCTGAAAGTCGATGCTCAAAACCATGACGCCCCCCGGCGATGCGTTACGCGTGCCCCATCGCGGGGGCCACCCGGCGCCGGCCGATCCAGCGGCCGCGCCTCTCGTCGCTTTCCTTAATCCCGAATGACAGGAACCCGGCCAGGATCGCGAGCAGGATCGAGGCGATCCAGACCCAGTCATACTGCGCAAACAGGTCGAACAGGTAGCCGGCCGCGAACGCGCCGATAGCACCGCCGATTGAATGGCTCGACGAGAGGATGCCCATCGCGAGGCCCATCTTGCGCACGCCGATATGCGACGCGACGATATGCGCGGTCACCACCAGCGTCGAGTAATCGACCAGCCCGAACGCGACCGCGAAGATGATCAGCAGCGGCAGATCGTCAACGATCTGCATCAGCACGATGAACGTAAATCCGCGCAGGATGTAGATGATGCCGAGCAAGAGCGGACGGTGCATGCGATCGGTCAGCAACCCGGCAAGCACCATGCCCGCGACATTGAACGCCGAGAGCAACCCGTAGGCGGTCGCGCCCTCGAGCGGCGGAAATCCGCAGGCCGCCGCATAGGGCAGAAGATGCGTCTCGATCACGCCGGTCGTGGTGATGCCGCAAATGAAGAAACCCGCGAATAGCAGCATGAAAGTTCGATCGCGCGCGAGTTCGCGCAGCCGCACGCCCAGCGGCTCGAGCCCGCTGCCGAGGCGGCCGCCGATTCCAACGGTGGTGATGCCGGCGGGCGCCGGGCGCGACGCGGTCCAGACCAGCGGAATCAGGACGAAGCAGGTGGCGGCAAGACCGAGATAGGCCCAGCGCCAATCGAATGCCGCCAGCATGAAGGCGAGGACCGGCATGACAATGAGCTGGCCACCGGTCGAGCCGGAAGTCGCTGCACCGACGGCGAGACCGCGATTGCGTTCAAAACGGCGGCTGACGACGGTCGACACGACATGGTTCGCCGCCGTACCGAATCCGATTCCGGCGAGCAGCCCGAACAGCAGAAAGAACTGCCAGGGCTCTGTCATAACCGCGGCACCCACCATGCCGAGTCCGATCATGCCGAGCCCGATCGACAGCATGAGCCTCGCACCGAACCGGTCGACCAGATTGCCGACGATCGGTGCCACGATCGCCATGACGACGAGGGCGACGGCGGCGCCGGTCGAAATCAGCGAGCGCGACCAGCCGAGATCGGCCTCGAGCGAGGGCATGGTAAGGCCGAGTATCGAGCGGGCAGCAAAGGAGCAAGCCAGCACGACGAATCCGATGCCGACGACGATCCAGGGCTGGCGTTCGGAAGGGGACATCGGCGGCATGGCTCCGGACAGAGGGTAATCGAACACGGCCCGGCGCGTGTGGCGCCGGACGCGAAGGTCAGACGCCACCCTATCAGGGCTGGCGAGGAATTTCAGTCAGGCCGGAACGCAAGGCCGTCATGCGCCGGGAGAATGCGGCGGCAGGATTGACCATGACGCCCATGTCGTTACCGCCGCGTGACTACCGATTGGCGGCTGGAACGGCGCCCCTGGCCACAGCCGGCTCCGATAATGAAGAAAGTCGTTTCCCCGCGTGCCGTTTCGGGAATGAGGCGTCGCTCGGCGACCGTCGGGTCAGATATCGCATAAAAGTAACGGTCTCGCGGTTCGGGAGCAACGCGCCGCCATGCGGATACGATAAATCGCCATGATAGGGGTTGGCCGGTCTTGCGTCGTGCGCAACGGGGGTACTCAACCTGTCGGTCGTACGCCCCATTCGTATGAGGCCGCCGCCCACCGGCTCAAAAGAAAACGGGCGCCCCCGAAGGAGCGCCCGTTTCCCGATCTCGGAGACTTGCCCTGCCCCCGATCAGGTGTTGACCGTGACCCCGTCCTCGACCGCCACAAACTCCGTGCCGTTCGAGTAGACGTTGTAGGTGAGGCCGCCATAGGCGCCGCCGTACACCTGCTGGCCCTGAAGGGTCCAGACCGGGTCGTTCTCGTCATCAGCCGTCAGGCTCACCGTGTCGGCGCCGTCGCCGTTGATGAACAAATGGATGGTGTTCGAAGAGAACGTCTCGCCGGTATCCGCACCGAAGTTCAGCACATCGTTGCCGTCGAGTGGCACGTCGTGACCGGCCCCGCCATTGCCGAGATCGACGATTTCGACATTATCGATCTGGTCGGCTGTGACGTTGTCGAAGTTGAACGAGCTCTCCTGGATCAGGATCCGGTCGATGCCCGTACCGCCGTCGACCGTATCGGCACCGGCATCCGCGAACACGATCGTGTCGTCGCCGCCTTCACCGAAGACCGAATCCCGCTCGGCACCGCCATCCAGATAGTCGCCTTCGCCGCCGCCATAGATCGTGTCCTCGCCACTGCCGCCGAGGATCGTATCGCTGCCCGAACCGCCGAGCAGTGAGTCGAGGCCGGTATCGCCATCGATCGAGTCGTCGCCACTGCCACCGTCGATCGTGTCATTGCCGACGCCGCCATCGAGCGTGTCGTCGCCGTCGCCGCCCTGGATCGTGTCGTCGCCGCCCTTCCCGAAGACAATGTCGTTGCCGACACCACCAAAGATCGTGTCGTCGCCGGCGAAACCGTCGATCGAATCGTCGCCGGCGCCGCCCATCAGGCTGTCATTGCCGACGCCGCCTTCGACCGTGTCGTCTCCGGCCCCGCCGACAACCGTGTCCTCGCCCTCGTTGCCGAGCACCGAGTCATCGCCATTGCCGCCGAAGACGGAGTCGTCGCCCAGCTCGCCCCGGACGGTGTCGTTATCGTCGCCGCCGTTGAGGATATCGTCGCCGTTGCCACCGTCGATCCGGTCGGCGCCCAGCCCGCCATTGATCGTATCGTTGCCGCGACCGCCTTCGATCGTGTCGCCGCCATCCGCACTGGTGTTCGTGCCGTCGTCGCCGAAGATCGAATCGTCGCCGTTACCGCCACCGATCGTGTCGTGGCCGGTGCCGCCAAGGATCGTGTCCTCGCCATCGCCACCGAGCACCGTATCGTCACCGTTGCCGCCGCCGAGCGAGTCGTTGCCGACCCCACCGAGGATCGTGTCGTCGCCACCCTCGCCGTCTATCGTATCGTCGCCAATCTCGCCGAGGATCGAATCCTCGCCGTTCCCACCGAGAATACTGTCGTTGCCGTTGCCGCCGGCAATCAGATCGTCGTCATTACCACCGTCGATCGTGTCGTCGCCGTTGCCGCCGAGGATAGAATCATCCTCGCCGCCGCCCAGCAGGGAGTCGTTGCCGTTGCCGCCATCGATCGTATCGTTGCCAGAGCCGCCGATAATGGTGTCGTCGCCCGCAGCACCGCCATCGCCATCGCCGAGCAACTTGTCGTCGCCTTTGCCACCCAAGATCGAATCGTCGCCAAAGCTGCCCTCGACCTGGTCGTTGCCCTCGCCGCCATTGATCGTATCGTCGCCGTTGCCGCCATCGATCCGGTCGTTGCCGTCGCCACCGAGGATCGAATCGTTGCCATCATCGCCCGCGATACCGTCGTTGCCGTCACCGCCATCGATCGTATCGTTGCCGTTGCCGCCGTTAATCCCATCCCGGCCATTGCCACCCAGGATGGAGTCGGCGCCATTGCCACCCAGAATCTTGTCGTTGCCGTCACCGCCGAGGATCGTATCGTCGCCGTTCTCGCCGACGATCGAATCGTCACCGTTGCCACCGAGGATCGAGTCGTCGCCGTTGTCACCTTCGATATCGTCGTTGCCGTCGCCGCCGACGATGGTGTCCTCGCCATTGCCGCCGCCGATTTCGTCGTTGCCATTGCCGCCGAAGATCGAGTCGTCGCCGCTATTACCCTCTATGTCGTCGTTGCCGTTACCGCCGTTGATCGTGTCGTCGCCGCCCTTGCCGAATATCTTGTCGTTGTTGTTACCGCCGAACAATGAGTCGTTGCCAGAACCGCCATCGATCGAGTCGCGGCCATCGCCACCATCGACCGTGTCCTCACCGTCCTGACCAAATATCTTGTCGTTGCCGTCGCCTCCGAGGAGCGCGTCGTTTCCGCTACCGCCTTCGATCGTGTCGTCGCCGTCATTGCCGTTGATGGTGTCGTTGCCATTGTTGCCGAACAACAAGTCCTTGTCCGAGCCGCCAAAGATCGAGTCGTCGCCAGCACCGCCGCGGATCGTGTCGTTGCCATCATTGCCGTCGATCGTGTCGTCGCCGTTGTTGCCCAGGATCGTGTCGTTTTCTCCGCCGCCGAAGATCGAGTCGTCGCCGTTGCCGCCACGGATCGTGTCGTTATCGTCGCCACCATTCACCGTGTCGTCGCCATTGCCGCCGAGGATCGAGTCGCGGAAATCGCCGACGCCATCGTTCGGGCGGCCGGAAACATGCTCGCCATCGCCGAGGATCGAATCGTCGCCATTGCCGCCCTGCAACGTGTCGTTGTCCTCGCCACCGATGATCGTGTCGTCGCCATTGCCGCCGAGAACCGAATCCGTATCGTCGTCGCCGCCCAGGAAGTCGTCGCCGTTCCCGCCCTGGATGGTGTCGTTGTCCGCGCCACCGCCGATCGTGTCGTCGCCACTGTCGCCGTAGAGCGAATCGTTGCCGTTGCCGCCAAAGATCGAGTCGTCGCCGTTGCCGCCCTCGATCGTGTCGTTGTCGTCACCGCCTTCGAGCGTGTCGTCGCCCTTCCCGCCGAAGATTTTGTCATTGTCTTCGCCGCCGAGGATCGAGTCATTGCCCGAACCGCCGGAGAGCTTGTCCTCGCCCTTGCTGCCGAAGATCGTATCGTCGCCGCTCCCGCCGAGAACCGAGTCGTCGTGGTAATCGGCATTGATCGAATCGTCGCCATTCCCGCCGCGGATCGTGTCTTCGCCGCTCCAGCCATCGATCGTATCGTCGCCATCGCCGCCCAGGATCGTATCGTTGCCTGTGGCGCCGAAGATCGAGTCGTTGCCATTGCCGCCCGAGATCGTGTCGTCGCCTTGCCCGCCGTCGATCGTGTCGTCGCCTTGCCCGCCGTCGATCGTGTCGTCGCCGTTGCCACCAAAGAGCGTGTCGTTGCCGGCACCGCCCTCGATCGTGTCGTTGCCGGCATTGCCGTCGATCGTATCGTCGCCGTTGTTGCCCAGGATCGTGTCGTTTTCTCCGCCGCCGAAGATCGAGTCGTCGCCGTTGCCGCCCGAGATCGTATCGTTGGCATCGCCGCCATCGATCGCATCGTTGCCGCTACCGCCGACGATCGAGTCGTTGCCCGTGCCGCCGAGGATCGAATCGTCGCCATTGCCGCCGTTGAGCTCGTCCTCGCCCAAGGAGCCAAGGATCGTGTCGTCGCCTTCGCCGCCGAAAACTGAATCGTCGCCGAAGTCGCCGGCGATGTTGTCGTCGCCGTTACCACCCGAAATCGTGTCGTCGCCGCTCCATCCGTCGATCGTATCGTCGCCATCGCCGCCGGAGATCGAATCGTTACCCGTGGCACCGAAGATTTTGTCGTCGCCGTCGCCGCCGAGGATCGTGTCGTTGTCGCCGCCGCCGTCGAGGCTGTCGTCGCCATTGCCGCCGCCGATCGTGTCGTTGCCGTCACCGCCGCGGATCGTGTCGTTGCCTTCATCGCCGGCGATTGTGTCGTTGTCTTCGCCGCCGAAGATCGAATCGTTTCCGTTGCCGCCGGAGATCGTGTCGTTCCCGTTGCCACCGGAGATCGTGTCGTTGCCTTTGCCGCCGACGATCGAGTCGTTGCCATTGCCGCCGAGCAGCGAGTCTTCGCCGTTATCGCCGAAGACCGAATCTTCGCCCTGACCGCCCAGCACCGTGTCGTCGCCATTGCCGCCATAGGCATTGTCGGCGCCAGTGCCACCGTTCACCGAGTCCTCGCCATCGCCACCGCGCACCGTATCGCCGCTGGTGTCACCGTCGATCGTGTCGTCGCCGGTGCCGCCGAGGATCGAATCCTCCTGAAAACCGCCATCGATCGAATCGTCGCCACTGCCGCCGTCGATCGTGTCGTCGCCCTTGCCGCCGAGCACTGTGTCGTCGCCGTGCTGGCCGAGGATCGAGTCGTTGCCCAGGCCGCCGACGATCGAGTCATCGTTGGCGTTGCCCAGCAGCGTGTCGTTGTCACTGCCGCCGTCGATCGTGTCGTCGCCATGCCCGCCGAGGATCGAATCATTGCCGGAGCCGCCGAACAGCGAGTCGTTACCGAAGCCGGAGAGCTCTTCCTCGTTCAGCGTGTCGGAGAACGTGTCGTCGCCAAAGATCGTGTCGTCGCCGCCACTGCCAAAGATCGTGTCGTCGCCCGGGCCGCCCACGAACAGTTCGTCATTCGCCGTGCCGCCAATGAGGCTGTCCTGGACGAAGATGA
>JAWXBK010000085.1:0-10417 GCA_034439975.1 Rhodospirillaceae bacterium
AGATACTTAACGGTCGTTTGCGATGCGCCGCGATGCAGAGTTTGGCGACGCGTTGCCAATCTGTTGCCAAGTTTTGCGCTGCACAATGGTCGTTTCGGCAAGCGGCAGGGGCTTGATGGCCCGCTGTTTTGCCGCCTCATCGTCTTGCACATAGTAACGGTCCGTTACACACGATCCGGGTGCGTGCCCGAGCAATCGCTGCAACGTCTTCGGTGCCGTGCCGGTCTGCGCCTGCCAGGTCGCTAACGCCTTGCGCAGGAGCTGCGGCGTCACCCGCAACAGACGACCCTCACGAACGATCGCCGCCTGGTCCGATGCCGTCGCCAGCACCCGCTCAAGCGACGTCAGCGGCTTCGATGGATCGCTGTCATGGAAGACATAGGCGCCTCGTCGTGGCAGCTGCCGCAGGTCGGCAACAAGTTCGACCGTGATCGGAATCGTTCGCTCCGATGCCTCGGTCTTCGGCGTCCAGCCACCCGCGCGCGGACGGATGGCAATCGAACGATGTTCGAGATCCACGCAATCCCAAGCGAGGTTGAGCGCCTCGACCCAGCCGGCAACCGGTCTCGACAAGCAATGAAGGAGGACCATCTCAAAGAGGGTCGATCACTTCGACGAGTGCCCGGATGCGCTCGCTCTTGGCGGGCAGCTCGGCATCCAGTATCCATGAAAGGCTGCCGAGGTCGGGATTCCGCAGATGCGGAAACGGCCGCGTCGCGACGTCCGCTTCCAAAAAGCCGGCAACGAGATCCCACGCATTGCTGTCACTGGTCACGTCGAGGATCAACAGCGCGTCGGGCCGGCCTGTGAAATACATCCGAACCGAATCTTCATGCCTTCGATAGACATCGAGATAGCGAGCTCGGTCGAACTCGACACTGCCATAGCACGCGGCGCGGATACGATGGCGTAGTGACGCTCTCGCCGACGGTCGTTGTGGCCGGGCGTAGAGACGTTGAACGCTGTCAACCCAATCCGCTTCGTCGCGCACAGTCAGTACGAACTTCGATCCCGGATGGCTGCGATCGAGTTCGCGGAAGAAACATGGCGTCGGAAGATCCGTGTAGCAACGGAACGGCGCAGTTCGTGTCGGCGAAAAGTCGCCATCGAGCCAGTGCAATGCAAGGCCGCGATAGCACAGAGGATAATGGACTGCGCTCATTCCCATGAGCACCGCAGCGGCATGCAGGCTCGTGGTGCCCGTACGTGAAAGGCCGAGGCCGAACAGTTTTGCGTCCTGCCCACCCGCGTACCAGCTGCCGGGCGGGATTGGGCGATTTGTGCGTTCAGCCCCATCGCTATCGATCATCGACTCGTTGCGCCCTTCTCTGTGCTGTACAATATTGAGTTATGCAGCCTACACACGAGCCGGGCGAACCGGAAAGCAGGCTTTCCTCAACTCGGCCGACCGGACTGCGGACGGCGGTCATCATTCACAATTTCTTGCGGCCACAAAACCTGCCGCGCATCGTATCGGCTTGTCTTCGAGCCCGGCATCGCCCTGACGTGTTCGTGATCGACAACGCGCTCGACGATTCGCTGGCTGCGTCCCTGCGGGCCGCTACCGCCGCGATTGCGGACGCGAGCGCACGCCTGACCTATCGCGCGAACTTTATGAATCGCGGATCTGGCGATCGCTATTCGGTCGCGGCTGGCCTTGATCACGATGCAATAGCCAGCATTGATGACGACCTATTCCTGACGCCTGCGCAAGTCGATGCGCTTTTGGACCAGTATTTGAGCGACACCAGCCGGATTCACGGGGTCTGGGGGGAGCGTCTCGTGACACGCGATGGCCAGCCGTTCATGATAAACGCGATCTTTGGACGGGAGGTCGAGGTCGACATCCTGAACCGTGCTTATGCCTTCGCGCCGACGCAGGCGCGCCAGGCCTGCGAGCTGCTGCATCAATTGGGTTACAAAGACTGGATGGCACTTGGACCGGGCTCCGACATCATCCTCAGCTTTAGTGGCGAGCAACGTCCGCTCGTGCATGACGTTGGCGGGCTTGAGTCCTGCGAGACATCGGGCACACCAGGCATCGCATCCTGGCGTCGTGAAGGCTTCCAAAGGCGTCGATTCGAACTTTTCCACCGGCTTATGAGAATGAGACCACGCCCGACCGGCTGAGGCCGGGCCGTACCCACAATACGGTGCTCCCGATTCGTTCATCGAGCTAAGCGGCATTTGAAGGACGGATCCGGATGTGCGGAATTGCAGGATCGTGGTGGCGCGACAGCGACGTGAGCGTCACCGTCGCCAGACGTATCGTGACCCAAATGGCCGAATCGCTGAGGCATCGCGGACCCGACGCAGCCGGTATCTGGATCGATCCCGCGGTGGGCCTCGCGCTGGGACATCGTCGTCTGGCGGTGCTCGATCCGTCTCCGGCCGGTGTCCAACCGATGACATCGGACTCCGGCCGCTACGTCATTGTCTACAATGGCGAAATCTACAATCATTTCGTGCTACGGCGTCGCCTCGAGGTCGAGCGCAGGGCGCCTTCGTGGCGCGGCAGCAGTGACACCGAAACATTGCTCGCCTGCATCGAAGCGTGGGGCGTCGAGAGTACGCTCTCCTGCGTCTTCGGTATGTTTGCTTTCGGATTGTGGGATAGTTCCGAGCGGACGCTGCTCCTCGCGCGCGATCCGATGGGCGAGAAGCCGCTCTGCTACGCGCGGGTTGGCCGTACCGTCCTGTTTGCGTCCGAACTGCAAGCGCTACGACAGCATCCGGAATTCGATCAGGAGATAGATCGCGGCGCCGTGGCGCTGTTGCTCAAGGACAATTGCATCCCAGCGCCGTATACGGTTCATGCCCATGCCCGCAAGCTGCTGCCGGGAACTTTTTTGCGTATCCGCTTCGACGATGAAACACTGGATCAGCCGACGACCTACTGGTCCCTCAAGGCGGTTGCGGAGGCGGGCCAGAGCGCACCATTCGATATCGACGAAACCGACGCGACATCGACCTTCGAGATGCTCTTTGCCAATGTCGTGCGCTCGCAGATGATCAGTGACGTACCGCTGGGCGCTTTCCTTTCAGGGGGCATCGACTCTTCTGCGGTTGTGGCCATGATGCAGTCGATGTCCACGCGTCCGGTGCGAACCTACACGATCGGCTTTCGGGAGCCGGCATTTGACGAAGCGCGCCATGCTGAATCGGTCGCACGGCATCTCGGAACGGATCATCATACGCTGTACGTCACAGACACCGACGCTCTCGATGTCGCCTCTAATTTGGGCCGGACTTTCGATGAGCCGTTCGGCGGGGTGTCTCAAATTCCGACAATCCTGGTGTCTCGGTTGGCCCGGAGTGAGGTCACGGTCGCCCTCACCGGCGACGGCGGGGACGAACTGTTCGGTGGCTACGACCGCTACGTCAAAATTCACATCTGGAAACGCCAGCGGGAATTTGTGCGGCGGCGCGCGGGACCGGGCGGCCATCCGGCGCGGAGCGAGCAAGAAGTGTCTGACGAGTGGCATTCCTCAGCCGCGGATGATTTTTTTCTGACGCGCGTCCGCAAATGGCCCAACGCCCACGCGATCGTCAGGGGCGCCACCAACACCGCAGCGTTTCTCGACCGGCCACCGGAATGGCCGGCATTGACGTCGCCAGAGCTGCGAATGATGTCGGTCGATGCGATGACGTACCTTCCGGACAATGTGCTTGTGAAGGTCGACCGCAGCGCCATGTCCGTCTCGCTTGAGACGCGGGCACCGTTTCTCGATCGGCGAATTGTCGAACATGTCTGGCGCCTCCCGCTTTCGATGAAGATTCGTCGAGGCGTCGGCAAGCATATTGTACGGAGCGTCCTGAGCCGCCATGTTCCAACTAACCTCATTGATCGGCCGAAACAGGGTTTCGGTGTTCCGATCGATGACTGGCTGCGCGGCGGATTGAGGAGCTGGGCCGAAGATTTGCTGACCGAGCGGCGGCTGGTCGCGGACGGAATTTTCGAAGCGGCGATCGTTCGTCGTCTATGGCACATGCATCTGAGTGGCCGTCGCCAGCTCGGTAATCGGCTTTGGCCCGTGATCATGTTTCAGGCTTGGCGCGACTATCAGTAAGCGAGCTCACTTGACCGGCTCCCACCCGAGTGGTCTGTCTGGAATGTTGGTTCATGGATGAGCTGATGCCATCATCCGGTTGGCCAGCCGATCAACCTGATACGAAACGGACTCTCGGGATCGGCGGCTTGTACACGAGTGAAGTTTGGGTCGGACGGCATATCGGGGCGACGGGTGGCGCTGATTGCTAGAGGAGATTGGCAATCGGGGCGTGCTTCGCCTCCGGGCTGATCCCGGTTGCCGCCATCGTTGCCACAATCGTTGCCGTATCGCACTGCATTCGGGCCACAGACGGATATCGGGGACGTCAGCGTGAGCTATTACAATACCCCTATTCCGGCTCTGCCGAACGGCAGGCTGCATTGACCTCGTAGGGGTCACAGGTTCAATCCCTGTCGCGCCCACCATTGCCCGATCCATCCCCGAGCGATAAGTTCGCCGGCACCGGGCCGTGCCCGATTAACCTGTGCGCATCGGACGAATTGAGAATGGCCCCGAAACCCGACATCGAAAAACGCTTCGAACGTGGTGTGTTTGCCTCGCGCTGGCTGATGGCGCCGATGTATCTCGGGCTTATTGTCGCGCTTGCGATGCTGGCCATCGTACTGGTGCGCGAATTGATCCATTACGCGCCGCAGGTTTTCAGCATGAGCGCCGAGGATGTGATCCTCACGGTGCTCACGCTGGTCGATCTGACATTGGCCGGCAATCTGCTCCTGATCGTCCTGTTCTCGGGCTACGAGAATTTCGTGTCCAAGCTGGATATCGGCGAGACGGAAGATCGTCCTTCCTGGATGGGAACGGTCGATTTCTCCGGCCTCAAGATGAAACTGATTGCATCGATCGTGGCGATTTCGGCAATCGATCTGCTGAAGCGCTTCATGCAGATCGGCGACGCCCGTCCTGAAGAGCCGTTCAGCGAACCGCATCTGTTCTGGCTGGTGACGATCCATCTGACGTTCGTTGCGTCGGGCGTGCTGCTGGCGCTGATGGACTGGCTTGCGGCCAGAACGTCCAAGCATTGAGTGTCGCGGCGGTCAATCGACCGCGCCGCCACCTGCCAGGCATTTCATATCCAAGGAAAAGAACCATGATCGACCGGCGCGATGCGATGCAGGGGTTTCTGGCGGCAATGGCCACGCTGGCCCTGCCGGTGGGCAGCGCCGAGGCGCATACCGAAATCGACGAGGCGACTGCGCGCGCGGCGCTCGATCCCTGGGCCGATGCGCTGGCATCGAACAATCCGGCCGCGGTCGAGAAAGTTCTCGCGCCCGAGTATCAGATCGTTCGTTCCGACGGTACCGGCTACAGCAAGACCGAATATCTGACTGTGCTGCCGACGCAGAACGCGCGCTCCCGCTTCCGCGATATCGTGGCGACCGGCAATCACGATCTCATGGTACTTCGCTATGTGATCGAAACCGACCAGACCATCGCGGATCAACCGGTCCAGGCGATCTCGCCGCGGCTCTCGGTGTTCCGCAAGGAAGGCGAAGGCTGGTTGCTCGTGGCGCATGCGAGTTTCGCCAAGATCGGCTAATCGCGGTCCGCTCGTTGTTTCGGCGGTCGTCGGCGCTCAGGGCTGCGGGTCGATCGCGTCGATCGCCGCGCGCAACGTCGGCAGCCGGTCTGTCATGAACCAGTCGAACTGCGGATCGTCGGCCGGCGGTGGCAGTTCGTGCTCGAATGGACTCCAGTTAATCTCCCAAATCTCGATACGGCCGTTCTGGATCGCATAGTCGATCCTGCCGAGGCCAAGATGCGCCAGCTTGGCCACGCGGCGTAGCTCTTCCACATGCTGGTCGCCGGCGGCAAACGCCCGCTCCTCCGCAATCAGCGCGCCGATATCATAGTCGCTTGCGAGATTCTCGATGCGCGGCTCGCGTACGATCCATTCGCGGCCGAAATGCATCCGCCAGGGGAATATCCGTTCGCCGACGACATAGGCGGTATAGCGCCGATAAAGCCGGTCCGTGCTTCGCGTATCGCAGAACTCGACGATCAGCAGATGCTCCGGATCGCGACCACGCCCCACCCAGGTTTCGATGGCGTCGTCGAGCTGATGTCGATCGTGGATAAGTCCGCCATAGGGGCCGTCGCGATCGTTGATGCCGCGCACGAACAGCGGATAGCGCATGGGCTCGCGTCGTTCGTCGCCGCGCCAGATATCGAAACTGTTCAGACCTTCCGCCTTGAGCCGACGCAACAGCGCGAAGCGCCGTAACCCGCGCACCGGATGATTGAGTGGGTGACCGCCAGCCGTCACAACGCGCTGCCAGAGGCGGGCACTTTCCACGAGCGGCGGTCCCCACAAACGCGGAACATCGGAAAACACGACGGGCCCCGCGGCAATGGCGCGCCCGGCGAAGGCCTCCGGATAGGACGCAATTGCAACCCGGCCGTCGCGCACGCCCTCGTCAAGCAGCGGTCCGAAATTGCCTCCGCCCTTGGCGCGGCCTGGTGGAGCCCACAGATAGGTAATCATGCCCAACCTTTGTTCGCCGCGTCATTCTAGCAGATAGCGGGCCGTCGCGGCGGAATACCGCCGAATTCCCCTATCGCGGTTCAATTCGGGAGGCTTCGCCATGAAGAAGATCGATGTTCGGACCGGCATGCCCAGCGTGCAACGCAGCCGGGCTGCGTTCGCGGCACGACTGCGCGAGCGGTTCTACGATCCGGCGTTCGATGCCGTCGATCGCGACATCGAACGCATCATTGAAACCGCGTGGAATGCCTACGAGGAATCTCGGAAGAGCCCGCGGACGCGGCGCGCCGGTCGCGACTTTGCCGATCCGGATTACGAACTCTCAATCGAGTGGCTGGAAGCGCGGCGCCAGATTCGCGCGGCCGAACGCGAACAGAAGAACCGCCGCGCACCGTCGCGCATTCTGATCGTCAACGGCTCGGCGCGCAGCGATCAGACTTGTCCCGGTGAGATATCCAAGACCTGGCGGCTTGCGACAATGGCGTGTGATCTGGTGCGGCGGCAGCGCGGGTTCGAGGTTGAGTTGCTCGACCTCAGCCGGTTGACCTCCGAATTCGGCCGGCAGCTTCATTCGTGCAAGGCCTGCGTCTCGACCGCGATGCCGCTCTGCCATTGGCCCTGCTCCTGCTACCCAATCATGCACTCGGTCAGACCAACGACTGGATGGCCGAGATCTATCCGAAATGGGTTGCCGCACACGGCGTGATGATCCTAACGCCGGTCAACTGGTATCAGGCGCCGGGCCGCTCAAGCTGATGATCGATCCGCTCGTCTGCACCGATGGCGGCAATCCCGATCCGACGTCGACGCAAGGCAAGGATCCCAATCGCGCGAAGGCACTGGAACTCGCGGGCTGGCCGTATCCGCGCCATCTCGCAGGCCGCGTCTTTTCGGTTGTCGTGCATGGCGATGCCGCCGGCGTCGAAACGCTGCGTCGCAGTCTGGCAGACTGGTTGTCCGATATCGGCCTGATACCCGCCGGCCATGCGGCGCTGCTCGATCGCTATCTCGGCTATTACCAGCCCTATGCGACCAGCCACGCCGATCTCGATGCGGATCGCGCGTTGCAGGACGAAGTGCGGAATGCGGCGTGCACCCTGGTGCGCGCCGTGACAATGATGAGGCGCGCCGACATGAAACCAGCCGATGCCGATCTGGTGGAACCCCGTCCGAAATAGGCTCCGTGCAATCGTTTCCGCGGCTTACTTGGCTCATTTTTTCAGCGTCTGCCCCTAGGACGCCATGGCGTTGCCCTGGTACCGCCGCTTGCCGTCGACCCCCGCCCGCGCTTAAGAGAAGCGGGTCGACCCGGATTTCCACGACACGGGGAGAGACGACATGCGCAGCAATCTCGCTCGCGGCTTTCTGTTCCTACTGATTCTCATTGCCGTCTTGGTGCCCGGCGGGCTCGCACGCGCGGCCGAGGCCGGCTATGTGATGCGGCTTGCCGGTACTGTTGAACTGATCGGCGTCAGTGGCGCTGTTCCGCTCGCATCGGGCTCGCCGATCCAGACCGGCGATCGCATCCGCACCGGGCCCGACTCGCGCGTTCAGATTGAACTCGAAGGCGGTGCCGTGCTGACGCTTGGCGCCGACAGCGAATTGCTGATCCCTGCGCAGGCGGCGCGCACGGTCAGTATCGTCGATCTGCTGCTCGGCATTGTGCGGGCCGTTCTGCCGGAGAGTACCAGCACCGGGTTTCTCGTCCGCGGTCGCACGGCGGTCGCCTCGGTCCGGTCGACCGAGTGGATCGTCGAGACGTCGCCGGAGAACACTTCGGTCTTCGCGATCGAGGGCAAGGTCCAGGTGACCGGTACGGGCGGTTCGGTCACCTTGCAGGCTGGCGAAGGCACCGATGTGCCTGCTGCATCGCTGCCCAGCGCGCCGAAACAATGGGGTGCCGCGCGCGCCGGCGATGCTCTCGCCCGTACCGCCGCACACTGATCGATGATCGATCGCAGGCGCGTCCCGCAGTCCAGGGCAAAATGGTGAAACCGGCTTTGTTGCGAACGCCGGGTCTGCCCGTTCGTCTCGCGGTCGCAGGACTTGCCGCCTTGCTGGTCGCGCTGATGTATCTCGGCGGGCGCGATGTCGGTTTGTTTCGCGCGATCGAGACAGAGGCTTTGACATTGCGCTTCGAGATGCGCGGGCCACTCGAACCCGGCGACGGCATCGTTCTGATCGCGATCGACGACGCGACGCTGCTGGAAGCCGGGGGCTGGCCGGTGCCGCCGGATATGCTGGCGGCGCTCGTTGACAAGCTTGTCGCCGATGGTGCCGCGATCGTCGTACTCGATCTGTTGCTGACCGATCTTGCGGGGCCGAGTGACGGGCTCACGCCGGGAGCGGGCGATCGGGCGCTGGTCGAAGCGGCGCGTCGCTTCGAAGGCAAGCTGGTGCTGCCGATCGCCTTCGTGCTCGGCGAGGAATCGCCGGTCGGCAACGTGCCGGTCGACACGCTCGCACCCCACGCATTCCGTCTGATCGAGAGCCGCAAGGGTGCAGATAGCGCGGCGCCCGTACCGCGTGGCGCTCTCGTGCCTTTTGCGACGTTGCGCGATGCCGTTCGGCTCGGTCATGTCAATCTCGGCCTCGACAATGATGGCCAGTTGCGCGCGATGTATCATGCGATCGGAGTCGGCGATCTTTACTTCCCGTCGCTGCCGATTGTGCTGCTGGCGCTGCGCGAAGGCGTGCCGGTTGAAACGATGACGCTGCAGCTGGGCAAGGGCATTCGGGTCGGCGATCGTCGCGTTGCGACCGCCGCAGACATGGCATTGTCGTTCAATTTTCTGGGCCCCGCGGGCAGCTTCGATCATCATTCTCTGGCATCGGTACTGGGTGACGAGCTGCCGCCGGATACGTTCCGCGACCGGATCGTCTTTGTCGGTGCGACGGCGCTCGGTATCGGCGACGGATATTCGACGCCGTTCGGTATCGTGCCGGGCGTCGAGGTTCTGGCGACCGCGACGGACAATCTGTTCGAGGATCGGCCGCTGATTCGCGACGAACGCACGACGCTGATCGATCTGGCGGCGATCCTGGCGCTTGCCTTGTTGATGGCGGCGCTGCCGCGACTGCGCGGTGCAGCGACCGCGATCGTGGCGGGCGCTGTGTTCGTGCTGATCTGGCAAGCCATCGCTTATGTTGCGTTCCTGCGGGCGCATTGGTGGCTCGATTCGACCTTTCCAACGCTCGCTGCGATCCTCGCCGGTGGCGCGGTATTGACCTTGTGGTTTACCGACGAGCGTCGTCTGCGCGCGGTGGCCGAGCAGGATCGCGCCGCGATGGTACCGTATGTTTCGCCGGTTGCGGCGGCCGGGCTCGATGCGGCCGATAGCGCAACCGAAGCGCCGCGGCCAGCGGTGGTGATGTTCGTCGACATGGCCGGCTTCACGGCGCTCGCCGAACAGCTCGATCCGCTCGGTACGCGCGACCTATTGCAAAGATTCCGCACCCATGTCTCGGAGTCGGCGATGCGGCATGGCGGCGTGGTCGAAAAATTCATCGGCGACGGCGCGATGCTTTTATTCGGTTTTCCCGAGCCGGATCTGCAGGATCCGATCAATGCCCTCGAATGCGCGCGCGATCTGGTCCAATCGCTGCCATCGGCCGCGGGCGACGTGACGCCGGCGGATGGCTGGCACCTGCATATCGGGCTCCATTACGGGCTGGTCACACTGGCGCGGATCGGCGACCAGAACCGCGCCGAGATCACGGCGACCGGCGACACCGTCAACGTCGCAAGCCGGCTCGAAGCCGCGACGCGCGACCATGACGCCGCTGTCGCCGCCTCGGGCAGCGTCGCCGAGGCGGTCCGGGCTGGCGGGCGCGCCGACCTTCTTACCGGGTTCCGGCGCCG
>JAWXBK010000086.1:0-31767 GCA_034439975.1 Rhodospirillaceae bacterium
GGTTCCGGCGCCGGCCCGACGAAATCCTGCGCGGCCGGCAGGAGCCGATCGATCTCTGGCTCTGGTCCGGCACGGATTAGGGCACCCGGCTCGGCGCCGCCGGCCATGTTTGTTAGGCTTCGCGCATCGTCGGGAAACAAGGGGCGGGGTCATGGACGAACGAAAATTCAACATCGTGGGGCTGCTCGGTTTTGCAGCCTCGGGCATGTGCTTCGCGGGCGTCGGGTTTCGGACCGCGGACATGTTGACCGTGGTCGGCAGCGCGATCTGGGTTACTGCCTGTATCGTCTGGCTGGTGCCGCTGATTTGCCGCCGGAAAACCTGAGCGGAATGCGGGGTTTTCCGCGGTTCTCGGCGGCCCCGGCCCCATGCTAACTTGCCCGGTGCGGTCAGTTGTCGCAGGAATAGGCGGACATGCAGACGATTTTCGTGATGGTGAAATGCGAACCCGGTGCCGCCTACGAGGTCGCGGCGGAAGCGATCGATTCGATCGAAGAAGTGGCTGAAGTCTATTCGATTTCGGGCCAGTACGATCTTCTGGTCAAATTCCATCTGCCGAACGAGCTGGATATCGGGCGTTTCGTGACCGGCAAGGTTCAAACCCTGAAACGGGTCCGCGACACCTTCACGATCATGACGTTCAACGCCTTTACCTGAGACCCACCGACAAACTATTGTCCCGGCCGCTGCTCCATCCTTTAGCCACATTTCGGTCACTGGATGTAGGAGCAGTTCGCAACCACATACCTGCGGCCCGGTGGGACGTTTCTGGACAGCCTGCAGGTATTTTGAGGAGGAAGAGCGCACGGCATTGCGACCGTGGTGTTTGCCGGTAGGCGAACCGAAGCCGCTGTTCCTTTCTTATCGTCATCGCTGGCTTATCGGAACGGTCCGGGCTCACGGGTGCCCGGGGCGCCATATCTGTGCGAACGCCCCATAACAAGATCGCTGCTGCGCTCTAAAGAAGGCGACATGAAGTTCACTGACCTCATCATGGCCATCATGACCGGCGGCCTGCTCTTGAGCGGCTGGTACATGAGTAATCGCGCCGTCGACGGGCCGGACTGGGACGGTCGCCTGCAGGGGCTGTCGTTCAGCCCGTACCATTATGACCAGAGCCCGATCGACGGTTATGAGCCGAGCCTTGCCCAGATCGAGGCCGACCTCGCTTTGCTCTCCAGTCGCGCGGCGGCCGTGCGCACCTATTCCACGACCGGCGTCCTGCGCGAAGTGCCGCGCATCGCCGGCAAGTTCGGGCTGCGGGTCATGGCGGGCGCCTGGATCGGCGATGGGCCCGCGCGCGATTCGATGGAACTCGATGCGCTGCTGGCGATCGATCGCGAGGTTCCGAACGTCGACCGGTTGATCGTCGGCAACGAGGCGCTCCTGCGCGAAGAGATCGATGTTCCGACTCTGATTTCCTATCTTGAGCGCGTGCAGACGGCGACCAACACGCCGGTCAGCACCTCAGAGCCCTGGCATGTCTGGATCAAACATCCCGAGCTTGCCGCGCATGTCGACTTCATCGCGGTTCACATCCTGCCGTTCTGGGAAGGCGTGCCGGTCGACAGTGCGCTGGAACATATCATGCTCCGCTACGAGGAATTGCGCGAGGCGTTCCCCGACAAGCGCATTGTTCTGACCGAAATCGGCTGGCCGAGCGACGGACTGCAGCGTGGGCAGGCGGTGCCCTCGCTCGCCAATCAGGCCTGGCTGATACGCAACTTCCTGATCGAGGCAAAAATCCGCCAGATCGACTATTTCGTCATCGAGGCGTTCGACCAGCCGTGGAAAGAAGCGATCGAAAGCGGCGTCGGCGCCTATTGGGGCATCTACGACGCCGACCGGCAGCCGAAATTCTCCTGGGACCAGCCGGTCCGCGACAACCCGAACTGGCCGTATTATGCGGCCGTTGCGGCGACGCTCGGCCTCGCACTCACGCTGGCACTGCTGAAGCGGCGCGGCTGGCTGCAGGGCGGCGGGCGGCTGGTGTTGCTGGTACTGGCGCAGCTCGTGACGACGGCGGCCGTCATGGTCGCATTCGCCTTCGATGGCCTGTATCTCACGCAGTTCGACATGGCGGTGCTCTCCGTGCTCGGGCCAGCGGCCTTTTTGCTGTTGCTCATTGTGCTGACGGAAGGGCTCGAGCTGTCTGAATGTCTCTCGCTGCGTCGTCGGGGCGGGCGGGGTTCCGGGACGCCTGAAGCGATGGCGACATTGCCGAAGGTCTCCATTCATGTGCCGGCCTGCAACGAGCCGCCCGAGATGCTGATCGAGGTGCTCGATGCGTTGGCCGCGCTCGACTATCCCGATTT
Organism: Rhodospirillaceae bacterium; assembly: GCA_034439975.1. GTDB lineage: Bacteria > Pseudomonadota > Alphaproteobacteria > Dongiales > Dongiaceae > JAWXBK01. Next base: position 2,316 of record JAWXBK010000086.1, read on the forward strand.
CGAAGTGCTGGTGATCGACAATAACACGCGCGATCCCGCTTTGTGGCGTCCGATTGAGGCGCATTGCGCCTTGTTGGGCGAGCGCTTCCGCTTCTTCCATCTTCCGAGCTGGCCGGGGTTCAAAGCCGGTGCGCTCAATTTTGCGCTCGAGAATACCGCGCCCGATGCGGCGGTGATCGCGACCATCGATGCCGATTACATCGTGCGGCCGGACTGGCTGAGCGCGCTGGTGTACAACTTTGCCGATCCGCAGGTGGCGCTGGTGCAGGGGCCGCAGGACTACCGCGACGGCACCGAGACTGCGTTCAAGCGCATGTGCTTCTGGGAATACGCCGGGTTCTTCCATCTCGGGATGAGCCAGCGCGATCGCCACAACGCGATCATCCAGCATGGCACGATGGCGCTGATCCGCCGTTCGGCCCTGGAATCGGTCGGCGGCTGGGGCGAATGGTGCATCACCGAAGACGCCGAACTCGGCCTGCGTTTGTTCGAAGCCGGATGGGTTGCGCGTTATGTGCCGGAAAGTTTCGGCCGCGGCCTGATGCCGGACAGTTTGACGGCTTACAAGAAGCAGCGCTTCCGCTGGGCTTATGGCGCGATGCGCATCCTGCGGGCGCATTGGCGTTCGCTGCTGCCGTTCGGCCCGAGCAAGCTGACCAGCGCGCAACGCTATAATTTCGTCGCCGGCTGGCTGCCCTGGATTGCCGATGCGCTGCAGATGCTGTTCAACATCATGGCGATCGCCTGGTCGGTCGGACTCGTGCTGATGCCGAACTATGTCGAACCCGCGCTGCCGCTATTTCTCATGGCTGCTCTGGCGCTGTTCGCCTTCAAGGTCGCGAAGACGATGTGGCTTTATCTTGTACGTGTGCGCTGCGGCATCGGCGGCAGCCTCGGCGCCGCCTTTGCCGGTCTTGCGTTGTCGCACACCGTCGCGAAGGCGGTGTTCCGGGGTCTCTTCACGTCGCGGTTGCCCTTCTTCCGTACGCCGAAGATGGAGAACCGGCCGGCCTTCGTGCGTGCGCTGGCCGGCGCGTGGGAAGAGACGCTGATGATGGCAATGTTGATCGGCGCAGGCGTCTATGTGTGGCAGGGCCGCGGCTTCCTCGAGCCGGCGATCCTGCTCTGGGTCGTGCTGCTCGGGCTGCAGACGCTGCCCTATGCGGCGGCGCTCCTGCTCTCAATCGTGAATGCGCTCGGCGGCAAGCGGAAGCCACAGCGCCGGGCCACGCCCGAGTTGCATCTGTTCCCCGATACCGGTCGGGCGTAGCCGGACCGCGCGGGGGGGACGGCGGATGATGCTCGCGTCGAACATCTCGCGCGCCGGTGGAATTGTCTTCGCGGGTCTAGTCGCGCTCGTGCTGATCGCCGGTTATTGGGCGTGGCTGGCAAGACCGCAGGCATTGCTGGATGCCCCGGGCGACCGCATCGCGTGTCTTTCCTACGCGCCGTTCCGCGGCGACGAGACGCCGTTCGATCCGAATTTCTTCGCCGATCCGGCGCGCATCGAAGCGGATGTCGCGGCGCTGGCAGTCCATACCGGTTGCCTGCGAACCTACAGCGTCGGTCAGGGGCTCGAAGCGGTGGTGCCCGCGGCGGCAGCGCAGGGTATCGAGGTCCTGCTCGGTGCCTGGATCGGCAGCGATCCGGCCGCCAACCGCCGCGAGATCGAAACCGCGATGCGGCTCGCGAACGAGTATCCCGACACAATCCGCGCGGTTGTCGTGGGCAACGAGGTACTGCTGCGCCGTGAGTTATCGGCCGAGCGGCTGGCGGCGCTGATCGCCGAGGTTCGCGCCGGCGTGAGCGTGCCGGTCACCTACGCCGATGTCTGGGAATTCTGGCTCGCCAATCCGTCGCTCGCCGGAGAGGTCGATTTCATCACCATTCACATTCTACCCTATTGGGAGGACGTGCCGATCGCGGTCGATAACGCGGTCGATCATGCGGCCGCGATCGTCGCCGAGGTCGCAGCGGTCTATCCCGATCTGCCGGTCCTGATCGGCGAAACCGGTTGGCCGTCGGCCGGACGCATTCGCGACGACGCCAAACCGGGTCGCGTCGCGCAGGCGTCGTATGTTCGCGCGTTCATCGCCTACGCCGCCGCGCAAGGGCTCGACTACAATCTGGTCGAGGCGTTCGACCAGCCGTGGAAGCGCGGTCTCGAAGGCACGGTCGGCGGCGAATGGGGTATCGCAACCTCAGACGGTGCGCTGAAATTTCCGCTCGCAGGTCCGGTCGCCGAACTGACGCAGCCGCTGCCCTGGTTTGCGCTTTCTGCTGCGATCGCGCTGCTGCTGATCGTCGTTCACGTTCTGTCGGTGCTGGTCGCCTCCAGCCGCCGCGTCGTCGCTGCCGGCGCGCTTGCGGCCTTGGCCGGTCTTGCGATCGCGCACCAGCTCATGCGGGCGGGGCACACCGCGCACGATCCGGGTGAATGGGTCGTCGAGATCGGGTTTCTGCTGTTGTCACTGTGTAGTGCCGTTGCCATCGCACGGGCAACGGCCGCTCCGGTGCCGGCCTGGCCACTGCCGCGCAATGCTGCCGATGTCATGGCGCACCTGTTCGCGCCGTCGTCGGGCCTGACGGATCGCGCGACGGCGCTCGGCTTGCTGCGGCTGCTCGCGGGCGGCGCCTATCTCTTCGTCTCGATCGCGATCGTCGCGGACCCGCGCTATCGCGATCTGCCGGATGCGAGCCTCGCCATTCCCCTGCTCGGTTTCATGATCCTCGCGCTCGGCACACGCGACGAACCCCTCTCGCCCGGCGATACCCTGCCCGGCTGGCTGATGCTGATGGGCGCGGCCGGTGTTCTCTGGCGCGAAGGGCTGGCGAACGAAGCCGGCTGGAGCTGGGCCGCGCTGGGCATGGCTGGCGCGATCGGCTGGGGCGTCCTGGATCAGCGCGCGCGCGTGGCGCCGAACCAACGCAGCAGTGCAAAGATTGCCAGCACCGCCGCCAGCGCACCGAAATCTGCGTTGTAGAGCATCAGCGCGATACCGCTCGCCGCCGCCGCCAGCGCAATCCAGATGACGCGCGGGCGCAGCAGGGCGATCACCGCGAGCGCTACGGCAGCGATGCCGAACGCATGTCTTAGGAACAGGATCACCAGCCATTGCCGCAGCGGGCACCACCAGAGCCCGCCACTTTCACACAGCGCCGCCGCACCCGGCGATTCGATCAGGTTGTAGCGCAACGCGCCGGCCCCGAAAGCACCGGCCGCCAGTGCAAGCGCGACGATAGAAAGCGCCCGCCAGATCGGCCGGCGGCCCGGCGGGTTCGTGGTGTCGCTCATGGCGCGGATCGCATCGAACGCTACAGGCCCAGATAGGCGCTGCGGATTTCCGGATCGTCGCGCAGCGCAGCGGCCGCACCCTGCTTCTTGATCCGGCCGTTCTCGATCACATAGGCGCCATCGGCGATCGCCAGGGTCGTGCGCACATCCTGTTCCGCGATCAGGATTGTCATGCCGTCGTCGCGCAGCCGCTGCACCGTGTCGAAGATCATTCTCGCCATCTGCGGCGCGAGACCGAGCGTCGGCTCGTCGAGCAACAAAAGCCGCGGCTTTGCCATCAGCCCGCGCCCGACAGCCAGCATCTGCTGTTCACCGCCGGAAAGCGATCCCGCCGCCTGCGCGCGGCGTTCATCGAGGCGGGGAAAGAGCTCATAGACCCGCGCTGTTGATGCAGCTGCTTCCGTCCGAGCCGGTGCCGCCCAGGCGCCGAGCCGCAAATTCTCGGCAACCGACAGATAGGGGAACACCTGGCGTCCTTCGGGCACCAGCGCGAGACCTCCGGCGACGCGGCGATGTGTCGGCGCCGCGGTTACGTCCGTGCCGGCGAAGCGGATCGTGCCCCCGCTCGGCGCGAGCAATCCGGCGATGACGCGCATCAATGTCGTCTTGCCGGCGCCGTTCGCACCGACCAGAGCGGTGATCGTGCCTTCCGGTACCGTGAGGGAAAGTTCGCGCAGGATCGTCACCGCGCCATAACCCGCCGTAATTTCGTCGACCGCGAGGAGCGGGTGCGTGCTCATGCGGCCGGCTGCCCGAGATAGGCCTCTTGAACGCGAGGGCTCGCCGCGATCGCATCGGGCGTGCCTTCCGCGATCTTGAGCCCGTGATGCAGCACGACGATGCGGCGGCCGAGTTCCATCAGCGCTGTCATCACATGCTCGATGATGAGGATCGTCAGCGCATGATCCTTGTGCAGGCGACGGATCATGTCGCGCGCGGCGGCGACCTCGGTCGGCGTCAGGCCGGCCATCACCTCGTCGAGCAGCAACAGGCGCGGCCGGGTCGCGAGCGCGCGCGCGATCTCGAGCCGCTTCTGCCCGGCCAAGGTCAGCGCGCCGGCCGGCAGATCGGCCTCGCCGGCAAGCCCGACCTCATGGAGAATGCGTGCGGCGTCCTTTTCAGCTGCGGCCAGCGTCTCGTCGGCGCCCGCGCCGAACAGCGCACCGATCATTACGTTCTCGCGCACCGTCATCGAACGGAAGGGGCGTACAATCTGGAAGGTGCGTGCGATGCCGCGCCGGTTGATCGCATCGGGCCGCAGGCCGGCGATGTTCCGTCCGTCGAACAGAATGTGGCCGCTGCCGGGCTTCTGATGGCCGGCGATCAGGCTGAACAACGTGGTCTTGCCGGCGCCGTTGGCGCCCATGATGCCGACAATCTCGCCGGAATCGACCGACAGGCTCACATCGTCGAGCGCCTTCAGCCCGCCGAACCGGATGCCGACATTCTTGAGCGCGAGCAGCGTCATGCCGCGCGCTCCCCTGAGCGCTCCCGCGGCCGGTTGCCGGATGTGTCGCGCTTGCGCATGAGGTGGCCATGGAGACCATCCGGCACAAACAGCACGAAGCCGATCAAAACGAGACCGAGAATGATCAGATAGAGCTCGGGCGCGTGAACCCAGAGCAGCTCCTGCAGGATGACCAGCAGCAGCGCGCCGAAAATGGGACCGGGCGCATCGTCGCTGCCACCGATCATCGCGATCACCACGATGGTGAATGAGGTCACCGGGTTGAACGCCTGGAACGGCTCGAAATAGGCCGAGCGCAGCGCCATCACCCCGCCGACGATGCCGGGAATGAAGGCGGAGGCGGCGAAGGCAAGAAGCTTGAAGCGCACGACCGGCACGCCGAGTGTTTCGGCCGCTTCCTCGTTCTCGCGGATCGCGCGCAAACCGGCGCCGAAGCGCGAGCGGCGCACGAGATAGGTTGCGAGCGTCGCAACAAGGGCGAGGGCGAGCATGATCCAGTAGAGCGTTTCGAGCGACGGTGCGCCCATCAGAAGCCGGCCGAATTTGCCGAGCTTCGCCTCGATGTCGATGACGATGAATTTCATCAGCTCGGCGAGGCCGTAGGTGAGGATCACGAAATAGGGGCCGCGCACGCGCAACACCGGCCAACCAAGCAGCAGCGCCGCCAGCGCGGCGGCGAATCCGGCGGCGGGCAGGCTGATCCAGAGCGGCCATTGTTGCCAGGTCAACACGGTCAGATAGCCGCCAAGCCCGTAAAACATCGCATGCCCGAGCGAGATATATCCGGTCGTGCCCGAGAGCAGGACCCAGCTCTGTGCGAGTGCAATCCAGGAGAGGAGCGCGAGCCCGACGCCGAGATAATAAGTGCCGGCGAGAAACGGCAGCAGCGCCATCGCCGCGGCGGCAGCGAGATAGATCGCGAGGCTTGAGGCGCGCGGGCCGGTCATCGCGCGATCCGCCGTCCGCCGAGCAGACCCTGCGGCCGAAGCACGAGGATGAGGATGAACACACCGTAGATCAGGATCGATCGATAGTTGGTCGAGGTGAGCGCGACGCCATAGGTTTCGAGAACGCCGAGCAGCAATCCCGCGATGAGCCCGCCGGTCAGGTTGCCGAGCCCGCCGAGGATGATCACGACGAAGGCGGTGATCATGTAGGGGAAGCCCATGAAGGGGGTGATCTGACCCAGCATGCTGACCAGCCCGCCGGCGAGCCCGGCAAGGCCGAAGCCGAGCGCGAAACTCATCCGCTGCACCTTCTCGACGTCGATGCCGACGATCAGCGTCGCCTCGCGGTTCTGGATCAGCGCCTTGATCGCAAGGCCGAGGAGATTGAAACGCAAAAAGAGGACGATCGCGAGCGTGACCGATGCCGCGATGATCAGGGTTGCGAGCCGGTCGGTCGCCATCCCGAGATCGCCGATCCGGATGATCGAATCGAGATAGGGCAGCGCGCGCGGCGTCGCGGTGAAGAAGGCGGCCGCCACGTTCTGCAACACGATCGAGAGGCCGAAGAACAATAGCAGCGAATTGGATTCGATCCGTTCGGCCAGACGCGGGTTGCGCAGCAGGCCGCGGAAGAGGCCGCGATAGATCGCAAGGCCGGCGGCGGCCGTCAGTAGCACGATAAACGGAAGTGCGACGAGCGGGGGAATGGCGGCAAGCGTGAACGCCCAATAAGCAGCGAACGCGCCAAGCATGACGAACTCGCCATGCGCGACATTGAGTAGTCGCATCGTGCCATAGACGAGATTGAGGCCGAGTGCGGTCAACCCGTAGAGCGCGCCGGTGACGAGGGCCGCGAACAGAAGCTGGGTCGAGAGCAGGTCGGCCATGGCTGATCCCGGGGCTGATCCTGGCCTTCAAACGACAACCGGCGCACCCTCCGATGCGGGCGGTGCGCCGGTGTCGACTTGAAGATCCGCTGTCGCGATTACTGCGGCCAGGCTTCCTTCGGCTGGTAGGGCGCCGTGGCGATCGATTCCGGCCACACGAGATGCGCTTCGCCGCCCTGGAACTGGAGGAACGACGTCGGCGTGGTGGCGTTCGACACGCCGTCGAACTTCACCGGGCCGTTGATCGTGTCGAACGTGTCGAGGGCGATCACCTCGCGCAGCCGGTCATGGTCGAGACCGGCGACGGCAACTGCCTGCTGCAGGATCTCGCAGGACATATAGGCGAGCGCCGAATCGAGATAGTCGGGCGTCGTCTGGTACTTCGCCACATAGGCGTCGAAGAACGGCTTGGCGCGTGCCCATTCCGTCTTGTACGGCGACCAGTGCCCGATGGTCACGATGCCGTCGAGCGAGGGGCCGAACATGCCGGCGAAGAAGTCGATGGTCGGGCCGACCAGCACGAAATGGAACGGCGCGTTCACGCCGACCTCGCGCGCCTGGTTCATGTAGAGCACCGAATCGCTCGGATAAGAGAGCGCGACGATCGCATCGGGTGCGGCCGTCTGGATGCCCGAGAGCATCGCCGTCATGTCCTGAATGTCCGGCGGATACTCGTCATTGACGACGATCGCGATGCCGGCCGCTTCGAGCGCCGGAACCAGGAACTGCTTGATCTCGAGCGAGAAGGGCAACTGGTTGGCGATCAGCGCGACGCTGGTGACGCCCTGGCTCTGCATCATCGCGACCAGCTCTTCGGCCATGCGGTCGGGAATGGCGGATGTCGGGAACCAGATATTGCCGGGATTGATGTCGCGGAGCTGCACCGAGGCGGCCGAGTTGCCGACCAACGGGAAGCCATGCTTCTCGACGACGCCGGCGACCGCGAAATGATGCGGCGTGCCCCAGGGTGCGAGCAGCAGATCGACCTGGTCTTCGGTGATGAGCTTTTCGTAGATGCGCACCGCTTCGCTCGGATCCGAGCGATCGTCGTACATCACGAATTCGATCATGCGCAGTTCGCCGGCCACATCGAGCCCGCCCGCCGCGTTCACCTGGTCGCGCCAGAGTTCATACGCATTGAGCTGCGAGGGCGCCGCCGCTGCAAACAGGCCGGTCTGTGCCAGCGAGAAACCGATACGCACCGGTTCCGCCGCCTGCGCGCCGATCGATAGCGCGAGACCTGCAACCGCAACGAGCCCTGCCAAGAGCCTCTTCATTTGGAGTGCCTCCCTAGTGAGACTTTATCCAGACCAGCGCCGGGTTAACCCAGGGCCCGTCCGGTTCGCCGCCGGCATAAGACGCCGAAAAATGGTCCCGTCCGGCAAGGACCAATCTTGTCGCATCGCCGCCACGGGCGCGCAAGGCCTCCTCCATGGCGGCTGCTTGGCGCATCAGATGCGGAAAATCATGGTCGCCATGGGCGAGAAAGAAGGGCGGGGGTTCGCCTTCGATGTTGAACAACGGGCTCGCCGGCAGGTCGTTTTCGACCGGGCCGAGAAAGCGTGGCCGGGCCGACAGGCCGGAGTCCGGTCCGAAATCATAGACGCCCGAAATCGGCAGGCAGCCGTGCACGACGTCCCTAGGCAGATCGTATCCGGCCTGCCAGTCGCGCCGTACCGCCAGCAGCGCGGCGTATTGCCCGCCTGCGGAATGGCCGCCGAGAAAGAGACGCCGGGAATCGATGCCGTATTCGCCGGCATTCTCGTGCAACGCAGCAACCGCGCTCGCGCAATCCTCGAGCCCGGTCGGAAAGACATGTTGCGGCGCGAGCCGATAGCCGATCGAGGCAAAGCCGATGCCGTTTTCGTTGAACGCCGGCGCCATGAACGCCATCCATTCCTTGTAGCCGTTGGTCCAGCCGCCGCCATGGATGAAGGCGAGCAGCGATCCGTCGGGATCGGCGGCGGGGCAGATCAGGATCGACTGATAGGGATCGTCGCCGTAGGAAAGCTCTTCGCCGACCACGCCGTCGCCGAGGCGCGTGACCTCGTCGTGATATCGCTGCGCGTTCTCGGAAAACGGTTCCTGCGGCGGATACTCGTCAGGACGCATCGGCATCCTCCGGTGGCAGCATCGCATCGAGCACCCGCTCGGGCGTCATCGGCAAACGCCGCAGTCGCACGGCGCTCTTATCGGCGGTCGCGTCGGCGATCGCATTCGCGATCGCGGCCGGCGTCGGCACCAACCCGATCTCGCCGACGCCCTTGGCGCCGAATGGACCATCCGGCTCCCGAGCCTCTACGATGATCGTCTTCATCGCATGCGGTACGTCGAGTGCGGTCGGCACCTTGTAGTCCATCAATGTCGGGTTGACGATGCGACCCCGGTCGAACACCACTTCTTCGGTCAGCGCGAAGCCGAGCCCCTGCACGAAGCCGCCATCCATCTGTCCCTCGACAGAAGCCGGATTGATCGCGCGGCCGACATCGACGGCGCTCCACACTTTGACCACGTCGGTCTTGCCGGTCACGTCGTCGATTTCGATCTCGACGGCCTGCGCTGCGAAACTGTAAACGCCGATCTGGCGAAACGGCATGCCCGTTGCAACCGCGCGTTTGGGATCGACCGCCGGCCGGTCGAACACCCATGAATGATGGCCGATGATCGGTCCGCCGCGGCGCCAATGCGCCTGTAGCGAGACGACGAACAGAGGCAGCTGCTTATCGGGCACGCCCTTGATGCCGACGAACCCCCCGGGTCGCAATTCGAGATCCTCGGCGGCGCATTCCAGCATGTCGGCCGCGAGCGACTTGACCTGCGTTTCGACTTCGGCGGCGGCCAGCGCGACCGAACGTCCGGTCGTAAAGGTGACGCGGCTTGCGGTCGTGCCCCAGTTATAGGGCGAACCGTCGGTGTCCGGACTTGCGACGGCGACGCGGTCGAGTGGAATTTTCAGGGCTTCGGCGCAGATCTGCGCCAGCACGGTGTCGGAGCCCTGGCCGATATCGACCGCGCCGGTATTGAGCACGACGGTGCCATCCTCGAGCAGCCTGACGATCGCGCCGGTGCCGAGGAGGCCGCTGATATGCGCGCCGGCCGCAACGCCGAAGCCGCGCTTTTTGCCGGGTTTCGGCGCCGCCGCCTTCCGGTTCCTCCAGCCTTCATCGTCGCGCAACCGTTCGAGACATTCGACGAAGCCGTTCGACGCGAGTTTCTGGCCGAGAAACCAGGGGCCTTCGCCGCGCAATGCATTCTTGAGGCGGATCTCGATCGGATCGATGCCGAGCTTTGCCGCGATCTCGTCGATCTGGGTCTCGCCGGCGAACTGCATCTGCGGATTGCCGAAGCCGCGGAACGCGCCGGAACGGATCTTGTTGGTGTAGACCAGCCTGCCATGCGCACGGGCATGCGGGATCGCATAGGGCCCGCGGCTCATCAGCATGCTGTAGCCGAGCACGCCGGGGCTGTCGTCGCCATAGGCACCGCCGTCGAGAAGTACTTCGGTGTCGCGCGCGACAAGCGTGCCGTCCTTCTTCGCACCCGTCCGCATCCGGATCTTGAACGGATGGCGCACCCGCACCGTTTCGAAATCTTCCTCGCGGCTGAGGATCAGTTTGATCGGGCGGCGTGTGACGATGGCGAGCTGCACGACCAGGGGCTGGACATGCGCCTCCATCTTGTTGCCGAACCCGCCGCCGATGCGCGGCGTGAGCGAGCGCAGCTTCGACATCGGCAGCTTCAGCGATTCGCAGACATTGGCCTGCACGCGGAAGACCGATTGGTTGGCCGACCAGAGCGTGACGCGACCGGCATCGTCGATCTCAGCCAGCGCGCCGCAGGGCTCGATCGCGACATGGGCCTGCGCTGGCGTTTCGAACTCGCCCTCGACGACGATATCGGCCTCGGCAAAACCTTTCTCGATGTCGCCTTCAGACAGCGTCGTTTCCGACAGCACATTGCCGTAGCGGACCGCGTCGTAGACCATGAAATAGTTGGCGAGATCCTCATGGACCAGCGCGGCGCCCTCGGCCAGCGCGTCCTCGGGCCTGACGATTGCCGGCAGTTCCGCATACTTGATCTCGATGAGCTGCGCCGCGCGGCGCGCAATCGCTTCGTCGTCGGCTGCGACGACCGCGACCGGCTCGCCGATATAACGTACCTTCTCCTGCGCGATCGGCGGTTCGTCCTTGACGAACGCGCCCATGCGCCCGTCCGGAAAATCGGCGCCGGTCAGCACCGCATGAACGCCGGGTACGGCGCGGGCTGCCGTTATGTCGTAAGAGAGGATGCGCGCATGCGCATGCGGGCTGCCGAGAATTGCGGCATGCAGCATGTTCGGGCGCGAGAGATCGGCGATATATTTCGCAGCACCGGTCAGCTTCTCGCGCGTTTCGAGGCGCAGGACGCTGCGCCCGACGCTCGTTGATGAAATGCCGTCGTCCATCAGCCTCTCCCGCCCGCGGCTGCCAGCAGCACGGCATCGACGATCGTGCGATAGCCCGAACAACGGCAGAGATTGCCGGAAATCCCGGCCTGAACCTCGGCTGCGCTGGGCTGCGGGTTGGCGCGCAGCAGGGCTTCCGCTGCTATGACCATGCCCGAGGTGCAGAAGCCGCATTGCACCGCGCCGGTCTGTTCCAGTGCCATCTGGATGCGGCCGAGCATGCCGTCCCTCGCCACGCCCTCGATCGTGACGATCTCGGCACCCGCACAGTTCGCCGTGAGCGAGAGGCAGGCGCGCATCGGCCTGCCATCGACGCTGACTGTGCAGGCGCCGCACACACCCTGATTGCAGCCGCGTTTGGCGCCGGTCAAGGCGAGCCGCTCGCGCAAGGTCTCAAGCAGCGTCTCGTCGGCCGGCACCGTGACGCTGCGCCCGGCATTGTTGACCCTCAGCGCAATCTCGATGCCCTCTCTCATGCTTTTGCTCCGAGCCTGGCGACGGCGCGGCGATAGGCATCTTCGACCATGCGCGGAATGACACGGCGGCGGTAATCGGCCGAGGCGCGCACATCGTCGACCGGATCGGAAATCCAGGCGAGCGCGCGACCGAGTGCAGCGGCATCGAGATCGTCGAGCGGGCGGCCGACCAGTTTTTCCTCGAACTGGGGCAGACGGAGTGGAGCGGGTCCGGAACCGCCAACCGCGATCTGGAGTTCGGTGCAATGGCCGTTCTGCGCGGCGAGGCGCAACGCGACCGAGACGATCGCGAAATCGCCGGCGACGCGCGCCAGCTTGCGATAGACGCCGACCGATCCGGCGGTCGTTTTCGGGATCAGCACGGCTGCAACCATTTCGCCCGGTTCGAGCGCCGTTTCGTACCAGCCGGTGAAGAACTCACGCGCCGGAATGCGGCGCTCGGAAATCGGGCCGGCCGCGACGATCTCGGCATCGAGACAGACGAGGGCCGCGGGGTAATCCGCTGCCGGATCGGCGAGCGCGATCGATCCGCCGATCGTGCCCATGTTGCGCACGACGGGATTGGCGATCCGGCCTGCCGCCCGGCGCAACACCGAACGGCCGCCGGAGAGGCGCATGTCGGATGCGGTCTCGCGGTGCCGCGTCATGGCGCCGATGCGCAGCACGCCGCCGTCGATCTCGGTGATACCCGCAAGATTCTCGATGCCGGCGAGGCTGATGAGCGTCGTCGGCTCGACCAGCCTTGCATTCATCATCGCGACCAGCGACGCACCGCCGGCAAGTAGGCGGGCCTCGGGGTCGGATGCCAGCAGGCGAAGCGCCTCGCTCATGTCGGTTGGGCGGTGAAATTCCATGTCTTCTCAGGCTCCCGCCGGTGCGGTTTCGAGCGCGGCGCGCATCCGCTCGGCGAACTCGCGGCCGAGCTTTTCGCCCTGTTTGCGCAGCATGCCGAAACCGAACTTGCCGAGCCGGCCGGTGAGTGCGACGTCGGAGGCATAGGCGATCGACGTGCCGCCCTCGATCGGCGTCAGCGCCAGCAGATTGTCGGCGGTCAGAAGGCTCGCCTTGCTGCCTTCCTCGCCGCGCGTCTTGGAGACGATGCGGTGCGGCGGATCCTGTTCGACGATCTCGACCTCGACATTGAAGCGCGTCTTGATCGGGCCGAGCGACATGCGGACGACGGCGCGATAACGAAGCGGATCGAGCGTCTCGATCGATTCGCAGCCGGGCACGCAGGGCATCATGCGCGCGGGGTCGGTGATGAACGCCCAGACCCGCTCCGGCGATGCCGCCACAGTGAACGAATCCTCGATCTTCATGCGGAGCCGGCGGCCGTCGCGTCAGCGTGCTTCGCGGGCGACGATCATATGCTCGTCGACCAGCCGGCCTTTATCGACCACCACCTCGTTGTCGAGCATGATCGTGCAGTCGCGCATCGGCACGTCGTAATGGCCGCGCGTCGTGCGCTTGCCGCCGCCCTGCGAATTCGGGCCGGTCGAGAACAGGAAATTGCCCGGGAAGGTGCGCGCGGCGGCGCGATGGCGCTCCGGATTCTCGCCATAGAGCCCAAGACCGTACCAGCGCGCCTGCGGGTTCATGCCCCAGCCGAGATGCGACACCGCGAACGGGTCGCGATCGTCCGGGCCGGTTGCGTTGTCGGTCAGCCAGTCGCGCATCAGTTTGGCGTCGAGCCCGCCTTCGATCTTGGTGATGAAGCCGTCGCGGATCTCGAGCCGCACCTCGTCCTGCACATAGCGGCAGAACGGCAGGATCACGATGTCGCCCGGCTGGAAGACGACGGTACCGTTGGCCGAACCCTCATTCGGAAACGTATGGATGTGACCGCCGCCCCAATGGTCGAAGCGGCCGGGCTCGTCCGCGTAGCCCCACTGCGTCATCACCGGGTATTCGCCGCAGCGATATGTGAGATCGGTGCCCGCATCGGAGATGACCCGCACCTCGCGCGTCTTTTCATATTTACGCTGCGCGTAGAGCATCGCTTCCTTGAGGCCCTTCGGCGACATCAGCATCTCGAGATCGTCCGGCGCATCGATGATCATCAGCACGCGGACGCCGGCATCCATGACCTCCTTCAGCCATTTCGAAAATAGCGGGACGTGGAAGATGACGATCAGATCGGCGGCGCGGGCCGCCTCGAGGGTCCCCTTGCATTTGCCGACCGTCGGCACGCCGACCTTGGTCCATGAGGGCATCGAGTTGACGCACATCTCATAGATGTCGGCGCCCAGTTCGTCGGCGGCGGCGAAGGCGGCCTGAACATACTCGCGCCGGGTACCGAGATCGCTGACGCACAAGACCGTCTCGCCCTGCTTCACCCTGCAGAGCTCGAATTCGCGCCGGTACAGCGAGGCGAGTCGGGCCGGATTGAGCTCCTGCGGCTGAATCGCAGCATGGTTCATGGTATCGGATCCTCAGGATCGGTAGGCTGGTTGGCGCCATGGAAGGAGCGGGGCCGGGCTTTGTCAACCGGCGCTCCCGCCAATGCAAGGGAGGTCTCGGCATGACCGGATCGGGTCGCGAAATCGTCGTACCGGCGGGCGAGGGGCGATGCTGCCGTCTGGCCCACGGCGCGACCTTAAGCGTGGTCAACACCCACGGCACCCAGGTGGTCGATACGTGGGCATTTCCTGCGGCCTTCCCTGCGGCCTTCCCTGCGGCATTTCCTGCGTCATTGCCCGAAGCCGGCGATGCCGGCGGCCCCGAATTCCTGTCGATGGAACATTGCCGCGAGGTCCTGAAGCGCATCGTCTTCGAACCCGGCGATGTACTGATCACCAATCGCTACCGGCCGATCCTGACGATCGTGAGCGACAGTTCGCCGGGCGGGCATGACACGCTGATCGCCGCATGCAGCGATGGCATGTACACCCATGCCGGCCGCCCGCCGGGCCATCGCAATTGTTCGGACAACCTCCGTGACGCACTCGGCGCCGAAAAGGTCGCGCTGCGTTTTACGCCAAGCCCGTGGAACCTGTTCATGATCGCAGCCGTGATCGACGGGCGCGCGATCGACTATCGCCGGCCGGCTTCCCGACCGGGCGACAGTGTCACGGTCCGTGCAGAGACGGATTGTCTGGTGGCGGTGTCGGCCTGTCCCGACGACGTCTATCCGACCAATGGCGGCGACGGGACGCCGCGCGACGTTCTCTTGCGGATCGAATGACGGGCTCAGGGCCACATTCGGCACCGGATTGCCTTCCAATCGCTTGCCTCCGCGAACCGCAGGTTTGCGCCGCGCAAGCGCTCAGGGGGAAGAATTTGGGAACCGATCCGGGTAATGTCCGGAGATTCACGGGCCGCCGGCCCGTCTGGCAGAGCGGAGCCGTCCGATGAATCTTCCGCGCGCGAATCCGGCGACGGTGGCTCGGATCAGGGAAACCATGTCGAGCGCCCTCGATTGGCCGGCGACACCGATCCGGATGCGCTATCTGCTGCTTTCCCAGGCGCGAACCGGCGGCACATTTTTGTGCGAGGCACTGAGCCGATCGGGCATGGCCGGCGTGCCGTCCGAGTATCTCAATCCGGCGGCGATCGCCGCGATGGCGAAGCGGCTCGGCGCAAGCGGGGGCATCGCGCTGCCCCAACTTATGCAGGAGCTTGAAGGGCGGCGGACGACGTCGAATGGCGTGTTCGGGCTGCATCTCCATCTCGAGCAGCTCCGCAAGCCACTTGAGACCGAGGAACGAATTCTCCGATGGCTGGAACGGTTCGACCGGATCATCCTGCTCGTCCGGCGCAACAAGCTGGCCCAGGCCGTTTCGCTCGACCGCGCCTTGCAGACCAAAGCCTGGTTTCAAACGGCCGACCTTCGGGAAAACTCCACCGCGCCGTCGCTTGTAGTTCGGCCTGCGACGCTCGCGGCACATATCATGCGACTCTTCGAGCAGGAAACGCTCATGCGGCGCAGCGTTGCCGCCCTCGGCCGGCCGGCTCTCGAAATCGATTATGAGTCGCTCGACAGCGATTTCGCGAGCCTGTGGTCAAGGGTTGCAGAATTTCTCGACCTGGGACCGATACCGGTCGCGTCGGTTATGCCGGATCTCGAACGTATGCGCGATGCGTCAAACGACGTGATGGCGGAACGTTTCATCGCGATACTGCGCGACAGCGATCTCGCGCGCGATCCGGCCTTCCTGCGGGTTGCACCGACTGACAAAGGCGAACGGAACCGATAGAGTGCCGGCATAATGCCGCATTCGGTCATCGGGTGATTCGGGCGGGCTCCATTCCATCCGACCGTCTCGGGTCAGTACCATGAGGCATAGATGGCAAACGTATTCAGACCCGGCAGTCGTTTTCATTTTCTGGCGTCGGCCGAATGCGACCAGCCGGCGACCGATATTCGCCTCAGTTACCTGGTGTTCTCGCAGCAGCGCACCGGCAGTACGCTGCTCACGGAGTCGCTGGTGGAAACCGGACAGGCCGGCATTCCGGCGGAGTATCTGAACCCGGACTTCGTCCGAGAGCTCTGGCAGCGCGTGGAGAAAGAGCGGCGCTGGTCGTTGAAACCGTACATGGATTATCTGCGCCGCCGCCGGACGACCCCGAACGGCGTATTCGGTTTCAAGACACATTTTTCCCAGCTCGAGTGGGCGACCAAAGACCGCGAGCGGTCGCAGGCTTTCGTGCAGAGGTTCGACCGGATTATCTTTTCTTATCGCCGGGACAAGCTGGCACAGGCGGTGTCTTTTGCGCTCGCCATGGGCGGCGGTTCCTGGTTCGTGACACGCGACAGAGAAAAGCGCGATGCCCCCACCGGGAAGGCCGATCTGCGGCCGCACCGCCTCTTGAAGGCGGTCGCCGCGTTCATGGAGCAGGAACAGGCGCAGCGCACGATGATCGCCCGGTCGGGGCGACCGATGCTGGAGGTGCCCTACGAGGACCTCGACAGCAATTTCAACAAGACCATGCGTAACGTGATGAATTTTCTCGATCTCCCGGCAGCGCTGGCGGACGGACTCGAGCCCTCGCTCCGCAAGTTGCGCGACGACACGTCGGCGAATGCGATCGAGGCGACATTGCGCAGTCTGCGCGACAGCGATCTCGCCAGGGAACAGCCGTGAGCAGGCCGGCGACAGCCAAAGGCACCGGCGCGAATACCGAACCGATCGAGTTTCATTTCGATTTCGTGTCGCCCTATGGCTGCATCGGCGGTATCGGTATCGAGCAGGTTGCCGCTCGACACGGACGAACGGTGCGCTGGTGCCCGATGCTGCTGGGCGTCACGGTTATCAAGATCATGGGCCAGCGGCCCGTCCCGGAAATCCCGCTCAAGGGGGCGTATGCTGCCCACGATCTGCAGCGGTTCTTCCGCCTGGTCGGATTGCCCTGGAATCCTGCGAACGACGGTCTGGTCGATCCACTCCCGGGCTTGCGCGCCTTTGTCTGGCTCGATGCGCGCGATCCGGCGGCGGGGAAGCAACTCGCACAACGCATCTACCGCGCGCATTGGTGCGAGAGGCGCGACATGTCGATCCCGGATGCCGTTGCCGACGAGGCAGCGGCGATGGGGATCGATCGTGCTTCCGTCATCGCCGCGATGCGCGACGACCGCGTCAAGCTGCGGCTGCGCGAAAAGGTCGAAGCCTCGATCGCCAAAGGCGTGTTCGGCTGCCCGACTTTCATCGTCGATGGCGAGATGTTCTGGGGCGCCGACCGGCTCGATCAGGTCGAGCGCTGGATCGCAGGCGGAGGCTGGTAAGTCGGTGGTCAAAAGACCCGCCCTGGAACTGAAAGCGCCGCCCGTCCTTGCAGCCACGGCGGCACGGATAGCAACCGGGATGTCGGACGCGCTCGATCAACCGGAGACGATGCCGACGCGCCGTTACCTGATCGTCGGCGAGCCGCGCTGCGGCGGCTCGATGCTGGCGGAAGCGCTGCGGCTCACTGGTCAGGCGGGTGTGCCGCTCGAATATCTCAATCCGCGCCTGGTCAAAGTTTTTGCGGAACGCCATGGATTGACCGATCGAACAACATTACTCCGGCAATATATCTCGTTCCTGCTCCGGCGGCGTACGACACCGAACGGCGTGTTCATGCTCAAGGCGCTCATCGCTCAGATCGTGCCGTTTCACCGCCGCGGCCCGGCGGCGGTCCAGTTCCTCCGGAAGTTTGAGCGCGTTGTCCTCATCCACCGGCGCGACAAGCTGGCGCAGGCCGTTTCCTTTTATAGGGCGGTCAGGACCGATGCCTGGACCAGCCTCGACGTGGTGGCGCTGCCCGCAGCCGACAAGGACTTGCCGCTCGATCCCCGGGGCCTGTCGCAGACCCTGGCGACGTTGTTCGCGGGCGAGCACAATCTTCGGACATTCGGCCGCCGGCAGCGCCAGCTCGGCAAGCCGGTCATGGCGCTCAGCTATGAGGCGATGCAGACCGATTTTTCCGGAAGCTGGGACCGGCTGCTCGCGTTTCTCGATCTTCCGCCGATCCCGGCCGAGGCCATTCGTCCGACTTTGGTCCGCCAGCGCGACGCGACCAGCGACCGGTTGATGGAGGAATACCTGGCGCGGCTTCGCGACAGCGACCGGTTCGGCGAGTTCGACGGGAGGTGACCGCCGACTGCGGCGTTTTGCGCATCATCGTGCGCTCGCAACCGGCCGGTCCTCGTCCTAGAATGGCGGCCGGTTGAGCGGCGCAAACGAGAGCATCGGCGATGGCGACGAATCTCCGCGAGGCATCCGTTATCCGGGTCGACGAGGCGAGCGTTGCGTCGTTTCATCGCGACGGCGCGGTCTGTTTGCGCGGATTATTCCGCGACTGGGTCGAGACGCTGGCGCGCGGTATCGATCGAAACCTGGCCGCACCCTCCGAAGATGTCCGGATCTACGATGGCGGCGAAGGTCGGTTCTTCGGCGACTACTGCAACTGGCAGCGCATTCCCGAATACCGGCAGTTCGTCTTCGAATCGCCGGCCGCGCGCCTCGCGCAGATCCTGATGGGTTCGCGCAGCGTCCGGTTTTTTCACGATCATGTGCTGATCAAGGAGCCGGGCGCCGACGTGCCGACGCCCTGGCATCAGGACCAGCCTTACTACTGCGTCGACGGCGCGCAATCCTGTTCGATCTGGGTGCCGCTCGATACTGTCGATCGCGCGACGTCGCCGGAGTTTGTTGCCGGTTCGCATGAGTGGGATCGGTTCTTCCGCCCGGAGCGATTCAACAAGACGCCGCTCAACGCGGGCGACGCGCTGCCGCCGGTACCGGATATCGAGGCCGATCGCTCGCAATACAACATCCTGGGCTGGGACATGGAGCCGGGCGACGCGGTCGCCTTCACCTTCCGCACCTTGCACGGGGCGCCGGCGAACAAGCGCCGCGATCGCGCCCGCCGCGCGTTCTCGAGCCGCTGGGTGGGCGACGATGCGACCTTCGCGCGCCGATCGGGCACGACCTCACCGCCGTTCCGCCATGTGACGCTGCCGCATGGCGCGCCACTCGAAGGGCCGGACTTTCCCGTGGTGATCGGCGGCTAGTCAGGTGCGCGTCGCCAGCCCCTGCTTTTCGAGGAAGCGCTGCAGATCGACAACGGCGCGACCGTGCCGCCCCTGCATCAATAACTTGCCGCCGCTTTTGACTTCGGCGGCGAACGTGACGATGCGCCCATCGACCGCGATCACCTCGGCGCGAATCGTCACCTCGGCGCCCGGCGCGATGGCTGCGAGATGATCGACGTCGACCTTCGTGCCGACCGAGGCTTCGCCCGGATCGAGGCAATCTGCAATCGCCTTGGCCGCTGCTTCCTCGATGAACAGGATCAGGGTCGTTGTGGCGACGACTGCAACGCCCTCGTTGCCGAGTGCGGCGGCGGTGTGATCCGCGCCGGTGCGGATCGTGACGCTGGCCGCGCGGCCGATCGCAACTGGTTTCATCCGATCTCGACCTTCCGGTTGGCTTCGTCCCAGGCGAGCCGGGCGATCGGTGCAACCTTCGCGCCCATCGCCTTTGCATCCGCACCGACCGCATTGCCCTGCAAAGCGCGATGCCAGACGCCCTGCAGGATCGCGGCGAAGCGGAACATGTTGTAGGCCATGTAGAAATGCCAGTGCGGAATATCGCCAAGCCCGCGATGATGCGCATAGGCGGCGACATATTCGGCCTCGGTGGGAATGCCGAGCGCCGCCACATCGAGCCCGGCGATGCCGCGGAAGAGCTCGGGCGTAAAGCGCCAGGCCATGCAGTGATAGGCAAGATCGGCGACCGGATCGCCGAGTGTCGAGAGTTCCCAGTCGAGCACGGCGATAATGCGCGGCGCAACCGGATCGACGATCAGGTTGTCGAGCCGATAATCGCCATGCACGATCGACGTGGCGCCTTCAGGTGGCAGGTTGGCGGGCAGCCAGTCGATCAGCCGGTCCATCTCGGCAATCGTCTGTGTCTCGCTCGCACGATACTGCTTCGACCAGCGCGCGACCTGGCGGGCGATGTAATTGCCCGGGCGGCCGAAATCGGCGAGCCCGATCGCGGCGGGATCGATCGCATGAAGCGCCGCCAGCGTCGCGTTCATCGAACGGAAGAGGGCCCGCCGTTCGGTGGGCGAGAGTGCCGGATCGCCGGGCTGCACGAAATTTCGCCCCTGCACGAAATCCATTACGAAGAAGATGCTGCCGATGACGCTTTCGTCGGTGCAGAGCCCGTGCATGGCCGGTACCGGCACGGCGCTGCCGGCCAAAGCGGCCATGACGCGATACTCGCGATCGACGGCATGGGCCGATGGCAGCAGCGCGCCGGGTGGCTTGCGCCTTAGCGCGTAATCGCGCGCCGGCGTCGACAGGCGATAGGTCGGGTTCGACTGGCCGCCGGTCATGCGCGCGATGGTCAAAGGGCTGGCGTAGTTCGGGACGTTGGCCTCGAGCCACGGCACCAGCCGCGACGGATCGATCGCGAGCGGATTGTTGGGGGCGGCGGCTTGCGTCATGGCGGGGACGTCGTCATTCGGGCTGTATCGGCGAGGTTTTCCCGGATCGTGTGCGCGCGCATACTAGAGCAAATCAGGGCGCCGGGAAGCGCGCCGTCAGCGAGGGGCCGTTCATGGATTTCCGATTGACGCCGGACGTGGAAGCGATGCGCAGCCGCATCGCCGCTTTCGTCAACGATGAGGTGCTGCCGATCGAGGCCGATCGCGCCAACTGGGATGCGCATGAGTATATCCGCGAGGATGTGCTCGCGGGCTTGCGCGCGAAGGCGCGGGCGCAGGGTCTGTGGGCGCTGCACATGCCGAAGGATCGCGGCGGGCAGGGGCTCGATACGGTCGGCATGGCGGCCTGCTACGAGACGGCGGCGCGTTCGATCTTCGGCCCGGCCGCGCTCAATATCGCGGCACCCGACGACGGCAACATGTTCATCCTGAACCGGATCGGCACGGACGCGCAGAAGCAACGCTGGCTGCAGCCGATCATCGACGGCAAGGTCCGTTCGTCCTTTGCGATGACCGAGCCGCAGCCCGGTGCCGGCTCCGATCCCGCCGGCATGATGCTCACGCACGCCGAGAAAGCGGGATCGAACTGGCGCATCACCGGGCGCAAATGGTTCATCACCGGTGCCGACGGAGCGCAGCATTTCATCCTGATCGCGCGCACGTCCGACGATCCGCGCAAGGGGCTGACCGCCTTCCTGTTCGATGCTGACCAGCCGGGATGGAGAATCGAGCGGCGCATTCCGATCATGGGGCCGGAAGAACATGGCGGCCATTGCGAGCTGGTTTTCGACGGGCTCGAAATCCCCGACGAGAACCGGCTGCTCGGAATCGGCGACGGTCTCAAGGTGACGCAGATCCGGCTCGGCACGGCGCGGCTGACGCATTGCATGCGCTGGCTCGGCTTCGCGAAGCGCGCGCTCGAAATCGCCGGCGCCTATGTCGCCGAGCGACGCTCGTTCGGCACGACATTGGCCGAGCATGAAGGCGTGCAGTGGATGCTCGGCGAGGCAGCAATGGCGATTCATACCGGGCGCCTGCTCACGATGCATGCCGCGTGGCGGCTCGATCAGGGCCATCGCGCGCGCAAGGAAGTGTCGATGGCCAAGGTCGCCGTCGCCAATACGCTCAATCAGGCGGTCGATACCGCGATCCAGCTCTGCGGCGCGCGCGGCTATTCGAAGGATACGATCCTCGAATGGCTCTATCGCTATGCGCGCAGCGCGCGGCTGGTCGATGGCGCCTCCGAGGTGCACAAGATGGTGCTCTCGCGCACGCTGATGGACGAGGGCGACGAGTTCTGGCGCTGGGGTTAGGCGACCCGGAAGCCGCCGTAGAATCCGACCCGGATCAGTCCGGCGCGATCGTCAGCGTTGCCGGCACCTGCCCCGTCGCATGACGCTGCCACATCGCACGATAGGCGCGTTCGAGATTGCGCACGAAGCGATGCGTCTGGAACAGCGGCTGCGTAATCCGGTTCTGCGCGAGTCGCGCACGCAGCGCCGCACGCCTTGCCGGATACTGCGCCAGCGCGATCGCCGTCGACGCATAGGCATCGAGATCGGGCAGGATGCAGTCGGCGAGATCCAGCGCGGTGAGCAGGCTTGCGGTCACCCGGCTCGCGAAATGCCCGCCGCGCACGGTGAGCACCGGAACTCCCGCCCAGAGTGTGTCGGCTGTCGTCGAATGGCCGTTATAGACCATCGTATCGAGCCCGAGATCGGCAAGACCCAGCCGCTTCAGATGTAGATCCTTGGCCGGCCGGTCGGCGAAGATCAGCCGTGACGGATCGACGCAGGCAGCGTCCGCGGCGCGATGCAGGTTGACGCGGATCGCATCGCTCAGGCCCGGCAGCCACAGGACCGAGCCGGATACGGCGCGGAGGATTGTCATCCACGCGCCGAACACCGCGGGCTCGATCTTGTAGCCGTTGTTGAACGAGCAGAACACGACGCCGTCTTCGGGCAGGCCGTAGCGCGCGCGATCGACCGGTTCTGCCGCGATCGCCTGCCGGTCGTCCGCCATCATGTAGCAATGCGGTAACCGGCAGAGGCGTTCGCTGAAGTAAGCCTGGTCTTCGACCGGCGCGATGACCGGATCGACGATCACATAGTCGATCAAATCGGCGCCTGTGGTGCCGGCATAGCCGAGCCAGGTCGCCTGAATCGGCGCCGGGCGCAAGGCGAGCACCTCGAGCCGGTTGCCCGCGGTCCAGCCGTTGAGATCGACCAGGATGTCGATGCCGTCCGCGCGAATGCGGCGCGACGTGGCGACGAGTTCTTCGCCGCGAATGTCGACGAAGCGATCGGCCTCCGCGACGATCTGGCGACGGATCGCGCTGTCGTCCTCGCGGCCGGCGCTGTAACAGACGATCTCGAAGCCGGCGCGATCATGCAGGCCGAACAGACGCCGCGTGAGCTGGCCGACCGCATGGTCGCGCAGATCCGACGAGATATAGCCGATGCGCAGCCGCCGCGCCGGATCGTCTTTTCGTTCATGGACGAAGGGTGCCGCCTGCGCCGCCATCAGCCGCGCCATCTCGTCCGCCGCGCCTTTGGCGATGCGCAGGTTCATCGCCGGATCCATGTTGCCGATCATATGGCCGAAGGCCGTCTCGGGCGGGCGTTCGCCGGCATCGATCGCGGCGCGATTGGCCCGGTCGACGACCGCTTTCCAGCGCTCCGCTTCCGGCCAGTCGCAGACCAGGCGCAACTCATGCAGATACTGGCCGGCGGCGTCGGGATAGTCGGGCTTGATCTCGAGCGCGCGCTTGAGCAGCGGCAGCGCCTGACCGGTTTCGGTATGCAGGGCAAAGCAGATCGCCAGCCCCGTCAGCGCTTCGGGGTAATCCGCGCGCAATTCGGTCGCGTGGCGGAACGACGCGATCGCCTCGTCAACAAAACCCTTGCGGCGCAGTGCAAAACCGAGATTGCAATGAGCCTTGGCGAGTGCCGGTTCGAGGCGGGCGGCTTCGCGCAATTCCGGGATCGCCTCGTCGAGCCGGTTCATCCGGATCAGCGTTGCCGCGAGGTTGGCATGCGCCGTCGCAAAATCGGGCTTCGCCGCGATGGCGGCACGAAAATGCGCGGCCGCATCGTCGGCTGCACCCTGGTCCATCAAAATGCCGCCGAGATTATTGTGGGCGCTCGCCGAACGCGGGTCGATCGCGAGCGCCGCCCGATAGGCCGCCGCCGCCCGGTCCTTGTTGCCGCGCGCGACTTCGATCAGGCCGAGATTGACCTGCATCTCCGCATTGTCGGGCGCCAACGCGCAGGCACGCGCCAGCGCGGTCGCCGCAGCGTCGGCATGGCCGAGCGTGCCTTCGACCACGCCGAGCAGATGATAGCAGGTCGCATCGGCCTTTCCGGTTGCGACGATCGCACGGCACAGGCTGGCGGCCTTCGCGTGATCGCCGGCGCGGTAGCGTCCGATTGCCTGGTCGAGACTCGCCGCATTCGTCTTGCCGCCGCGTACCGTGACAGCCGGCGGTTTCCCGTCCTTCTCGGCACGGCGCTGCTTGCGGTTCATGCGATCGCTCCGACATCGAACGGGGCCGGCTTTCGGCCGGCGCAGTAAGTGTGCCACATCGCACGGAACCCGCGTTCGAGATGGCGAGCAAAACGGGTCGCATCGAATAACGGCATCGTCCCTCGATGGGCGGCGAGTCTCTTCCGCAGCGACGCAAGCTTTGCCGGGTCTCTCGCGAGGCCGAGCGCAATCGACTTGTAGCCGGCGAGATCGGGCGCAATCAATTCCGGCAGCCCGATCGATGCGAGAAGGCCCGACGACACCCGCGCCTGGAACGTCCGACCGGGCGCGGTCACGACCGGTACGCCGGCCCAGAGCATGTCAATCGTCGTGGTATGGCCGTTATAGAGCCTGGTATCGAGCGCCAGTCCGGCGAGCGACGCGCGGGCGAGATGCACGTCCTTGGTCGGTCTGTCGGCGAAGACGAGCCTTGCCGGGTCGACATTCTTTTCGGCCGCCGCCGCGCGCAGGTTCGAGGCGGCAATCTCGCTATAAGCATGCAGCCACAGGACCGAGCCCGGCGTCTCGCGCAGCAGATCCATCCAGAGCGCGAACATGACGGGTTCGATCTTGTGCATATTGTTGAACGAGCAGAAGACGAATCCATTTTCGGGCAAACCCTGGCTCGCGCGCGTCGGGACGGCAGCGGCGATCGCCTGACCATCGTCGGCCGGCAGATAGGTGTCGGGTAACCGGCAGATCGCTTCACTGCAATATCGTTCGTCGCCTTCGGGCAGCACATGCGCATCGGCAATGAGCCAGTCGATGAAATCGGCGCCGCTGGTGCCGGGATAACCGAGCCACGAGGCCTGCACGGGCGCGGGTTTGAGCGCCGCGATATCGAGGCGCGATCCGGCCGTGTGTCCGGTCAGATCGATCAGGATATCGATCGCATCGGCGCGCATCGCCTCCGCCGCCGCGCGGTGCGACAATGCGCCGATATCGCGGAACCGGTCGACATGGTCCGCGATGGCACGGCGCAGCGAGCTGCCGTCGTCGAGCCCGGTCGAATAGGCGCTCACATGAACGGCGCCGCGATCGAGCCGTTCGATTGCACGATGGCTCAATTGCGCGACGGCATGATTGCGAAAATCATGCGAAAGCAGGCCGATCTTCAGAATCCGGTCCGGATCGCGATCGGGCTGCGCCGGCGCCAGCGGTGCGCCGGCTCGGGCTGCGATGCCGGCGCTCACGTTGCCGGCGAGTGCCAGGATGCGCGCGGGATCTTCTTCATAGGCGAGCTGCGCGAAGGGCAGTTCGTCGGAGCGCTGTCCCGCGGCGATGGAAGCATTGCTCTTTGTGATCAGCCGCGTTCTAAGGGCCGCCGCTTCGCTCCAGGCACAGGCCCGTTCGAGCTGATGGGTCATCCGTGCAAGAACCGGGCCATTCTCTGGATCGATCGCCAGCGCGCGCCGATAGATCTCGAGCGCGGCCTCGATCCGGTTGGCCGCGCGCAGGGCCGACCCGAAATCGGCGAGTATCGAAACGGATTTCGGATCGCGTTCGGCGGCATTGCGCAGATGGCGAACCGCCGTCTCCGGATCGTCGCGATCCAGCGCAAGCTGGCCCAGCCCATGCCAGGCGTCGGCACGCGCCGGCTGGCGCTCTGTGATGCGGCGGAACGCCGTTTCGGCCTCGCTGCGCCGGCCGAGCTGGCGCAGGGCCCGACCGTAATTGGCGAGCAAGCCGGGATCGTCCGGCGTCAACCGCGATGCCGCCTCGAAATGCTGGATGGCCTCGTCCAGCCGCGCGGCGGTCGCCAGTACCGCACCGAGATTCTGCTGCACCTGCGCGTCGCCGGGATCGAGCGCAATCACCCGGCGCAAATAGGTTTCGGCGAGCGCCACGTCGCCCAGCGCGATCGCGATCACGGCGCGCAGATGCAAAAGCCGCGCATTGTCGGGATCGCCCGTCAGAGTCCGGTCGCACAGCGCGGCGGCTTCGCGCTGCCGGCCCGAACGAAACAAGGTTTCGGCTTCCAGCAGCGGTGACATTTGCTGCGCAACGGGTTCGGTCACGGCCCGGCCTCGACGACGATCGGGGCCGGCGTTTCGCCGCGCGCATGGCGTGCCATCATCGATTCGAAGCCGCGTTCGAGATGGCGGACATAGAGGCCGGTGTCGAACAGGGGGGCGGTGGTCCGGCTGGCGACGAGGCGTTGCTTTAGTGCGGCAAGCCGTTCCGGATCGCGCGCGAGCTTGATCGC
This sequence comes from Rhodospirillaceae bacterium, assembly GCA_034439975.1. Taxonomy (GTDB): domain Bacteria; phylum Pseudomonadota; class Alphaproteobacteria; order Dongiales; family Dongiaceae; genus JAWXBK01. The sequence goes on from JAWXBK010000086.1 coordinate 28,498, forward strand.
GAGATCGCGATAGGCGTTGGGCGAATAGGTGACGAGTTCGGGCAGTTCGGCCGCGTGCAGCAGGCTCGCCGCGACCCGGCCCGCGAAATGCTGGCCCAGCATCGTGATGACGGGAACGCCGGCCCAGAGCAGGTCGGATGTCGTCGCATGTCCGTTATAGCCGAACGTATCGAGCGCGATGTCGGCGAGAGCGAGGCAGCGCAGATAGGTGGGTTTGTTATGCGGCGTTGCGGCGGCGAATACGATCCGGCTCGGCGTAAGCTCATGGCGCCGCAGGGCGTGTGCGATGTTGGCGCGGACGAAATCGGGGCAGCGCCGCAACCATAGATGCGATTCCGGTACGGCGCGCAGGATCTCGACCCAGATGTCGAACACGCGGCGCTGGATTTTGAACGCCGATTGCCAGGAAACGAACAGCGGCCCTGTGCTCGGCAAGTCCAGCAGCGATCGGGTCAGCGCGATATCGGCGATAGGCTGGCCGTCGTCGAGAGTTTGACAGCTATGTGGCAGCCAGCAAGGCTGCTCCGAGAAATGCGGAAGATGCTCCGGCGGCAGGGTGACCGGGTCGGCGATGATGTAGTCGATGCAGCTCGAACCGCTGGTGCCGGGAAACCCGAGCATCCAGACCTGGATCGGCGCTGGCCGCAAGGCCGCGACGACGCCGCGCGAACCGCGCGTGTATCCGTTGAGGTCGATCAGAACATCGATCGCGTCGTTGTGGACGAGGCGTGCGATGTCGCTGTCGCCGAGTGCCTTCACGTCGCGGAAATGTTCGGCGGACTGCTCGATCGTCCGGCGTTCGGCGCTGCCATCGTTTGGTCCGATGGAATAGGCGAAAACCTCGAACCGGTTGCGATCGTGATGTGCGAGGATGGGCGCGGCGAGCTGGCCGACCGGATGGTAGCGGAAATCGTACGAGAGATAGCCAATACGGATCCGCCCGTCGCAGGGTTGCGTCGGACGTGGCGGCAGCGTCAGGTCGAGGGCGGCGGCGCGGCTCTCGAGCAGCGCCGCGTAACGTGCCGCGGCACCGGTGTTCTCGGCGGGATCCTCGCTGGCGATCAGATTGGCGAAGGGCCGATCGATAGCGACCGAGGCCTTGCCCTTCAGCGTGGCGGCGATCGCCTTCTGATGCGCGCGGAACCGGTCGAGCTCGTCCCACAGCATCGCATCCTGAAGCGCGCGCGCCAGCGAGCCGATCGCGGCAGCGTTTTTCGGATCGATCGAGATCGCCCGGCGGAAGCAGTTGATCGCATCGTGCAGTTGATCGCACCGTTCGAACGCGAAGCCGAGTTCGATGAACGCGTCGGCATAGCCTTCGCGCCGTTCGATGCCGCGGCGGAAACTCGCGATCGCCATGGCGAACTCATCCATCGACAGCAAGAAGCGGCCGAGATCCACATAGGAATCCGGCGTGTTGCTCTGCGTGATCAGCATACCGTCGGCGATTCGGGCATCGTGCTGTGCGAGTGCCTCGTCAATCGCCTTGCGCCGTTCTTTGAGCGCGCCAAGATGATGTTCGGCGTCGGCGAGACCCGGGCGCAGGATGAGCGTCTTTTCTTCGCAGGCGATCGCCGCGAGCGTATCGCCCAGCTTTGCGTGGACCACGCCGAGCGCATGATGGATGTCGGCATTGTCGGGAAAGGCGTTGATCGCGGAGAGCCCGTATTTGCGCGCCTCGCGGAAATCGCCGCGGCCAAAACAGCGGCTCAGATGATCCAGCGCTTCCGAGGCGGAAACGGCGGGCTTCGCGGGGACCGGGTCAGCCGCCGCAGCCAGAAAGGGCAAAGGTTCGTTCATCGCGGGCGGAGAATGCAAAGGTTCTTTCATCGCGGGCGGAGAATATAGAGGCCCGGTCAGATCGGCCACGCGGCAAGGCGCCGGCTGCTCGCGGCCGCCTCGTGCGCCGCGCGAAAAAACGCCTCATGCTCGCGGATCGTGCCGGTCTGGCCGAACAAACGGTCGGCTTCGGCGGCAATCCGGGCGGTTTCGGCCTCTCGAGCCGTCGGACTCAACCGCCCCCAGGCCAGCGCCGTGTCGACATATTGGGATATGTCTCGGGCGATGAGCCGGTCTTCGCCGATATGCCGCAGAAATCCCTGGGCAATCCGGCTGCGCAGATAGGGTCCGGGCAGGGTCACGACCGGCCGGCCCGCCGCCAGCGCCTCGAGTGTCGTGTTGCCGCCACCGAACATCGGCGGATCGAGGATCACGTCGCCGAGCGCCGTCAGCGCGAGGAAGTCCTCGTTGGTTTGCGGCGGCACGAAGCGGATGCGATCGACGACATCCGGCATCGTGCGGCCGAACCGCTCGAGCAGGAGATTCTTCCAGCTCGCCCATTGGCCTTCGATCAAAACCAGTATCCCGTTCGGGTCGCCGCGCAGGATCGCGGCGATCATTGGATCGAAGGAGGGATGAAATTTGAACAATGTCTGCAGGCAGAGATAGAGCGTCGCCTTTTCCGGCAGGCCGAACCGCGCGCGCTTCATGCGTTTAGGATCGAACACCGGCCGGCGATAGCAGACCGGCAGCGCCCGCATCCGGATCAGCCGTTCGGCGTAATGCGTCGCCGCGTCGTCGCGCTCCCATTCGTTCCAGGAGAGAAAATAGTCGATCGTCGGAATGGCGGTGGTGACCGGATGGCCCCAGGCGACGCATTGCACGGGCGCGAGGCGCGCGAAGGCCAGCGCAAAGCTGGCCGTGTCCATCCCGATATCGGGATAGACCATGATATCGAGCGCGCAATCGGCCATCTGGCGCTGGGCGTTGCGCAGATCGGTCGCGATTGGCACGACCCGTGTGACGCTTTGATCGATTTCGCGCGAGACATCGTCCGCTGCCGGGCCGGGACGGCGAAACAGGATTGTCTCGAACCGGTCGGGATCGAGACCGCCGATCAAATCGCGGAACATCCGCCCGATCGTATGGGCGCGCAGGTTGGCCGAGAGAAATCCGATGCGCAGGCGACGCTGCGGGTCGGCATGGGCCTGTATCGCGCAATGCGGCGCGGTGAAGGGCAACGCCGGACAGGCTTCGAGATAGAGATCGGCGATCCGCCGCTGCAGCGCGAGCTCGTTTTCGCCGTGATAGGCGAGAAAGAAGCAGGTTGTGCCGACCTCGCTCGGGCTTTCGATGCGGAGCCCGCTGCCGATCAGCCCGTCGAGATTGCGTTCGAAGCGCTGCCGGATGCCGGGAATACTCTCGATCGATGGCAGGATCGGCGGCAGCAGCAGGGCGGCCCGGATGCGCAGTGCCGCATCGTCGCGGCGA
>JAWXBK010000087.1:0-6551 GCA_034439975.1 Rhodospirillaceae bacterium
CCGGCTGCAGCCGGAGCCCGACCGTTGCATGGAAATCCAGCCCCATGCGCCAGGGGTTCGGGATCGCGATCACCTGGATGATGCCGGCCTCATGCAACTGGCTGTAGCGCGCACGCACGGTGCCCGGCGAAACCCTGAGCCGCTTGCCGATCTCGCGGAACGAGGCGCGCCCGTCGCGCTGCAGCTCGGCGACGATCTGACGGCTGAGCGTATCGAGCTCGATTGTGACGTTCTTGGCCATCTGGCGTCTAGCCTCGATAACTTCTGAACAAATGATCAATGAATAGCCAATTTCTAGAGCAATTGGCTATAGGACACAAGGTTATCTGCAAATAGTGACGGATCGGCCGGGGCCGGCCGCTGCGGGTCATTCCGGATTTCCTGCAGCTTCGGTCGGCCAACAGGTCAGCCCCGATAGCGGGTCGCGCGAATGGCGAGAATGGTCGATCCCACCGTCGTAACGAGGATGAGCGTCGCCAGCGCGTTGACGCTGGGATCGAGCGAGCGGCGCAGAAGCCCCCAGATCAGCGTCGGCAAGGTGAGGCCGCCGCCGATCGTGTAGTAGGTGATGATGAACTCGTCGAGCGAGAGCGCCATGGCAATCAGCGCCGCGCCGATGACGGTCGGGCTGATGATCGGCAGCGTCACAGTCAGGAAGGCCTTGATCGGGGAGGCGCCGAGATCGCGCGCGGAGTCGAGAATTGTCGTATCGAAGCTCGCCATCCGGGAATAGATCACCAGGATGACGAAAGGCTGGATAAAGACCACCTGGCCCGGCACGACAGTGGCAATGCTGAGCGAAAAGCCGAGTGCCGAATAGGTGCTGAATAGCGCGAGCGCGAGCACGAGTGGCGGCATCATCAGAGGCATCGCGATGGCGGCGAGCGCTGGCGCTGCCCGGCGGGGCCGCAATCCGGCGAATGCGAATGCTGCGAGATTGCCGACCAACACGGACGTGACGCCCACCGCGAGGCAGATATAGGCACTGTTCTCGAGTGCCACCCAGAAATCGGCCTTCGCAAAGAGCGCCCGGTACCAGTCGAACGTCAGACCCCGCATCGGAAAGCTCGCAAGCTCGTTCCGGCCGAACGAGAAGAGGACCAGCAGAAACAGCGGCGACAGCATGAACAGCACCGTCGCGGCGCCGAACAGGGTCCAGATGATGCGCCCGAAGCGGCTCGTCATCGTACGGCGAGAGCCCTGTGTAAAATGCTGCGCAAGCCCAGGATGGTGCCGGCGCTGATCAGGAGAATGGCAACCGCCAGCGCGGAGCTCTGCGGTGCATCCAGCGCCGTGATGAACTGGTTCTCGACGAAATTGCCGACCATGGCGGTCGACGTGCCGCCGACCAGGCGCGGCGTAATGTAATCGCCCGCCGCGATGAAGAAGGCGAGCATGAAGGCAACGACGAGGCCGAGTTCGCATTGCGGCAACACGATATCGAAGAGCGTGCGGGCGGGCCGCGCGCCGAGATCGCGGGCGGCAGCAAGCTGTGCGTCGCTGATGCTGCGGAGGCTGCCATAGATCGGCAGTACCGAAAATGGCAGCAGGAAATGCGTCAGCGTGGTGACAACGGCGCCCGGATTGTAGAGCAGCCACGGCAAGGGCTCGCTTATGATCCCCAGCTCCAGAAGGCCGGTATTGAGAATGCCCGTGGTGCCGAGAATTGTTCGCCAGGCGTAAATCTTGACGAGATAGCCGCCGAACATGGTGATCAGCGTGATGAAGAGCAGCGCGGGGCCCCATCTGCCGGCGCGGAACCGGATCAGATAGGCGAAGGCGAATGCGATCACTGTGGTCAGGATCGCAATCGCCAGCGCGATCGCAAATGTGAAGCCGAGCGAATAGAAATATTCGCGATAGACATCGAGATAGTTGACGAACGTGAATTCCCGCGAGATCCGATAGGAGCTGACGCTCCAGAAACTCATCACCGCGAAATAGGCGAACGGACCGACGAAAAAGAGCAGGAAGATGAGCGTCGCCGGCAGGGCGAAGAGAGCGACGACGAGAGGGTGGCGCGGCATCGGCGGGTCAACCGCCGGGTCGGGCACTCGGCCGCTTGGCCCAGTGCCCGCCCGGCGTCGATGGTCGTGCGATCCGGTTGAACAACCGGCCTATGCCTTCATCACGGTTTCCCAGCCCTGGATATAGTCGTCCCAGGTCGCGTTCGTGCCGTCCGCTTCGAGGAGATACATTTCCTCGACCCGGAGATTGGTCGTGAAGAACGATGCGATGTCGTCGTAGGGATAGGTCGCGCGGTTGGCTTCACTCAGCATCGGAAGCGCTTCGGCATTGGTGATCGGGAGCCCGTTATACTCGGCCCCGGCGACTTGGCCCTCGACCGAGAGCGCATTGTTGATGAGCGCATAGACGGCGTCCGGATCGCTGGCTTCGACGCCCATCGAGTAGCCCTCGATGTACGTCATGGTCCCTTCCTTCGGATAGCTCCATTCGACCCGCACCTCGCCCGCCAATGGCGCGACCCACTCGGCACCTTCGCCGACCAGGATCTCCTTGCGCGCAAACAGGTCGCCAAGCTCGCCATAGCTCGCCGCTATGGTGCGCAGATGGTTCTTCTTCATGTCGATGAGAAATTTAATGGTCTCATCGAGCTCGGCGAGCGTCATGCGGTTCGGCGACTGGTTGCCGGTGACGACGCGCCCCCAGGTCGCGAAGACCGAGGTCGGGTCGGCCGGAATAGCGGATTTGCCCTTGAACTCCGGCCGAAGCATGTCCATCCATGACTCCAGCGGCTCCACTTCGTCGGCGTTGTACATCAGCGGGATCGACGCCCAGGTAAACGGCACCGAGTACCACTGGTCTTCGTAGGTCATGTTGTTGCGAGCGGCGTCGACGATCGCCGGGAACAGGTTTTTGAAATTCGGAATCTTCTCGAGATCGAGTGGCTGCAGCAGACCTTCCGCCGCCATGAAATCGACCTGGATGAAATAGGGCGTGCTGACGTCGACCTCGCGGGGGTTCAATCGCAACTTGGCGATGATCTCCTCCGCCGCGCCGATATAGGTCTTGTCGAGCGTGAGACCGTTCTTTGCCAGAAAGTCGCCGCCCTCGAGGAAGGCATCATAGCCTTCCCACACCATGGCTTTGATATTCGTGTCGGCCTGCGCCGGGCGGAGACCGCCGCTTGCGGCCATCCCGAGCGCGGCAGCGCCAAGCGCGCCGGTCCCCTTCATCAGCTGGCGCCGGGTCATCGGTACGAGAGAACGAACCCGCACCAGCCCATCCGCTGCGCTATGCGTCCTGTTGAGCTTCATCGCGATATCCTCCCTTGCTTTGCCGGAACCCGTTCAATCGCGGCCGGCCGTTTTTCTGTGGATCTGCCTCCAGCAACAACCGGGCCAAATGCATTCTTGGGCATCGGTTCACAAATCTACTCGGTCAGTCGGCACAGCCTACGTCGCCCGCCTTCCCGACCTTACCGGCAATTCGCGGCAGGCACCGCCGAGGACTTTCCTGCCCGCCCGAAAAACTTTGGTAACGGGTTATCCTAGGTCACAGGATCGAGAATTTGCAACCCATTCGCGGGTTCCTGGTCCGGAAAGCCTGTTCGAATGTCCAATAAAGATCTGTTTTTTTGATACGATGAGTAGAAAATTTTTAATTTACTCGCCAAACGAACTCGGACGCATCGTCGATAACTTGTGCAAAACCTTGCCGCTCGCCGGCGACCGGGCGCCGGGCCCATGCCGTCGATGCCTCGCAACCGCCGGAGAATCCCATACACGCCGGCCGGGCGTTCGGGCGCGGATGCTTTGTGCGTCCATTGCGGTCCCCGGGATACGGTTGCAGAATTGAACGATCGGTCGTTCGTTGTCCCGTCACGTCTTCATGCATGCCGGATACCGGCCGCCCAATTCACCGCGACAATACAATCCACACGACGTCCACTATGGTTGTCATGACGGAGGCTGCCGACCCGGATGATCACCGTTTCCATTGCCATCTGTACGCGCGACCGGCCCGAGCGATTGCACACCCTGCTGGACAGCTTCGTGCGCCTCGCGCCGCCCGTTGATACCGGTTGGGAGTTGCTCGTCGTCGACAACGGCTCTGGCCCCGGAACAAGCGAGGTCGCACGAAGTTTCGCCGCTATGCTACCGATCCGACGGGTTCATGAACCGCGCGCTGGACTCTCCATCGCGCGAAACCGGGCGCTCGAAATCGCCGGCGGCGCGTGGATCGCCTTCACGGACGACGACGTGACGGTACCGCCCACCTGGCTCGCCAATCTTGTCGGCGCCTTTCGCGCTTTTCCGGAAGCCGCTTTTTTCGGCGGACCGATTCGTGCCGAAATCGCCGGCATAGCTGACGAGCGGCTCGCGGTTTACCGGGAGGTTGTGCCCGGCGCGCTGGTGCATCTCGACCCCGGATACGGGTGGTGCAGCCTGGTGCGCACGGGGTGGGGTTTTCCCTGGGGCGCCAACATCGCGTTTCGGTGCGATGCGCTCGACGGTTTACGCTTCGATCCACGGCTCGGCCGAAAGCCGGGCGACGGCTTCCAGATCGGCGAGGAGACACAGCTGATCGACACACTTCTGGAGCGCGGACAGTTCGGCCTCTGGCTGCCCGACAATCGGGTGACCCATCACACCGACCGATCGCGCCTGCGCCGCCGATATCTCCACCACTACTACTATCAGGTCGGCTGGCTGATGGGAGAGCGTACCGCTCGCACCGACCGGACCGAGCAGGTTTCAGTCACCGAGGCCGCGCAGCAGCGCCTCGACAGCAACCGGAGTCTCCGGTTGCAATTTCTCAATTCCTTGCCGGAACGGCTCACCCGATTGCGCGACCGATCGATCGACCGGGGATTGCTGGACGGGTTGATCGCGGCGCGGCAGAGTCCAGCGCGGGATACCACCGTTCCGGGGCGGGTACGTTTTCATGTCTGACCGTCGGCTGCTTGTCATCGGACTGGACGCTTTCGATTCCGATGTCGCCGAAACGCTGATGCGGCAGGGAAGGATGCCGGCGCTCGCGGCGCTGCAGAAAGCCGCGCTGCGCTTCGATCTGGATCACGGCATCGAGAAGTATACCGGTCTCGCCTGGGAGCAGTTTTCGACCGGAAAGGCACCGCAAACGGTTGACCGATGGTCGGCCTGCGTTTTCGACGCCGAGAGATATGCCATCGATCAGCCGACGACTCGCCTGCCGCCGTTCGCGTTGGCGCTCGACCGGTCGACCGTCGTGTTCGATACGCCCTATTTCGATCTCGCGCGCGCACCGAAGATTCGCGGCATGGTTTCCTGGGGCTCGCACGATCCCGGCGTCGCGGTTTGCAGCAATCCGGTGGGGCTTTCTGGGGAGATTACGGATCGTTTCGGCCCTTACCCCGCGCAAGATTATATCTATGGCCATGTCTGGCCGGATCGCGATCGTACCGCCGCCATGTCGCGCGCGATCGTCAGCGCGGTCGACGCGCGATCGGATGTAACGGTCTGGCTGTTCCGGGACCGGGTACCACAGTGGGATCTCGCGATCACGGTCCTCTCCGAGTTTCACAGCGCAACCGAAGCGCTGTGGCACGGCTGGGATGAAACGCATCCCTTGAACCGCTTGCCTTCCGCAGCGCCGGCACGCGACGGGCTGATCCGAGTCTACGAGGCCGCCGACCGGATGATCGGCCGGATGCGCGCGACGTTTCCCGATGTTCGTATCCTCGCCTTCTCCGCCCATGGCATGGCGCGCAACATTAGCGACACCACCGCCATGATCCTCATTCCCGAGTTACTCTATCGCCATTACATCGGCGAGCCGGGCTTGCAGGCGCCCGCGGACTGGCTTCTCGACGGCAGCATCGGTGACAAAGGCGCCGACTTCGAGGATTGGGGTGCCGCGGTCAAACAGCATCTGCATATCAGGACGAGCCGACGCGGCGTCCGCGGTGTGGTGGATGCCTGGCGCGATTTCCGAAAGCCGCTGCCGCCTTATGACAGCGGAGTCGTCGACTGGATGCCGGCGGCCAGCTACCGGACCGCCTGGCCTTCCATGAAGGCCTTCGCCGTTCCGGCTTATTACGATGCGCGGATTCGGATCAATCTGAAGGGGCGCGAGTCGCGCGGCATGGTGCGCCCTCGCAACTATGATTCGGTTCTGGATGAGGTCGAGGCGCTGATCCGAGCCTGTCACGATCCCCGAACCGGCATGCCGATAAACGTCACGTTCGAACCGCGGCCGGGCGACCCGGTCAACCGCCATGCCAGCGACGCCGACCTGATCGTCCGTTTCGCCAACGACCATTATGCGCTCGATCATCCCCGCCTCGGCCGGATCGGACCCGTCCCCTGTCGTCGGACCGGCGGCCACTCCGGCGGTCTGGGTGTCGGCTATCTGACGGGGCAAGGCGCACCCGGTTCCATCGGCCGTTTTCCAACGCTCGAAGTTTCGGCCCTGGTGCGCGACCTGATGGGCGATACGACAGCCGAAGGAGCGCTGGTCGATGCCGTTCGCGAGAAAGATCGCCGTGCGCGCATCGGGGCATGAAAAGTCGGCGGCGGCACGCGATCGATCGGCCTGCGACGAGCTAG
>JAWXBK010000088.1:0-10250 GCA_034439975.1 Rhodospirillaceae bacterium
CGGCGTCGACGCCGCGTCGGATGCAATCGGCGATCGTGCGTCGCTCGAAATCGTAGAACTGCCGGATCACGCGCTGCACCGAGGGCGAGGCGCGCTTGGGATCGCGGTCGGAGTACTCGATCATGATGCGCACGACACTGCGCAGCGGACCCGACATTTTGACGTTGGTTTCGAACCAGTCGTTCAGGAGATCGACCGGATCGCGATGCTGCGCCGTAAGCTGGTTATATTGCTCCATGACGCGGTCGATCGCATGCAGCACGGCCGCGTGGAACAATTTCTCCTTGCTCTCGAAATAATAATAGATCAGCGAATGGGTGATGCCGACGCGCTTCGCGATATCCTGCACGGTCACATCGGCGAAGCTGACCGACGAGAAGAGTGCCAGCGCGGTTTCCAGCACTTCGTCGGAGCGGATGCCGTCATTGCGGCGGAGCTTCTTGCCCGCTGCCTCTGCGGCCGACGTCTTGAGCCGAGGGCCCGCCTTGACGACGGGCAATTTGGGCCGCGTCTTCGCAGTTTTCGGCTTCGCCTGCGGAATCGAGGCTGCCGGTTTTACTGCTTTCCTGGCGGGCAAATCGGGATCCGTTTCAGTTGCGCAACAACACGAGATCGCCGATGCGGGTTCCAAGCACCGCCCGCGAACCGACCGCGATATCGAGATCGAGCGGCACGCGCGCCAGAATATCGGTCGCACCGCCCGGACCCGCGCGCAGCCGGCAGCGGCGATGCGTACCCTGGAACACGAGTTCGATCACCTCGCCTTCGCCGAGCACGACCGATTCGCTATGGCCGCCCCCGTCGTTCGCCGCCCGATCGGTCGACGCGGAACCGACGCGAATCTTCTCGGGACGAATCGAGATATGGACCTCGCTGCCCGCCTCGGCCTGGCCGGCGAGCGCAAGCTGGCCGATCGGCGTATCGACGCGCAGGGTTCCGGCGCCGGCGCTGACCACGCGGCCGGCGAGGATGTTGCTGTCGCCCATGAAGGTCGCGGCGAACAGGGTCGCGGGCCGGAGATAGACGCGCTCGGGCGGGCCGTAATCCTCGATCTTTCCGCCGTTCACCAGCACGACATTGTCGGCAATGCTCATCGCCTCTTCCTGATCGTGCGTCACATGAACGAAGGTCGCGTGCAGCGTCTTCTGCAGGCGCACGAGTTCGTCCTGCATCTGCTGGCGGATCTTGAGATCGAGCGCGCCGAGCGGCTCGTCGAGCAACAGCACTGCCGGCTCGACCACGATCGCGCGGGCGAGCGCGACACGCTGGCGCTGGCCGCCGGAGAGCTCATGGATACGTCTTGCGCCATAGCCGGCGAGCCCGACCGTCGCAAGCGCCTGTTCGACGAGGCGCAAGCGGTCGGCGCGCTTGACGCCGCGCATCTCGAGGCCGAAGGCGACGTTCTGCGCGACCGTCATATGCGGGAAGAGCGCATAGTCCTGAAAGACTGTGACCGTCGGGCGCTGCGCCGGCGGCATCTGCGTTACGTCCTTGCCGTCGATCAGAACCGTGCCTTCGGTCGGCACGGTGAAGCCGCCGAGGATCGAGAGGATCGTCGTCTTGCCGCTGCCCGAGGGGCCGAGCAAAACGAGAAACTCGCCGCGCCGGATCGAGAGATTGATGTTCTCGACCGCGGTCACCGGCCCGTAGCGCTTGGTGATGTTTTTCAGTTCGACCAGAACGTCGTTCAACGCTTCCCCCCGCGCCAGAGCAGCATGGCGATCGCCGCGACGGCGACCGTCGACATCGAAATCGCGAACACGATGGTGCCCGCCGCATTGACCTCGGGCGACAAGCCGGCCCGCAGCAGCTCGAAGATCATTACCGGCAGCGTCACATCGAAGCGGCTGAGCAACAGGGCAATGATGAACTCGTCCCAGGACAAGGTCGCAGCGAGACAGAAGGCGGCAAAGATCGCCGGTCGCATGATCGGGATCGCGATACGCCAGATCACCTGCAGATCGCCGGCCCCGAGATCGTGCGCGGCCTGGTCCATGTTGCGATGATGATCGCCGAACTGCGAATAGATGATCGCAAAACAGAGCGGCAGATTGATGATCGTGTGCCCGATACCGACCGCGAGCAGCGATTTCGACATCCCGACCATATTGAACACGACCAGCAGGCCGAGCGCGATGATGAGATAGGAGACCGTGATCGGCGCCATCAGCAGGAAGCGCACCGAGCCCGCATAACGCGGGGGCCGGCGCGCCAGCGAGTAGGCAGCCAGAAACCCGAGCAGGGTCGCGGCGAACGACGAGGAGAGCGCGACGATGACCGAATTGCCGAGCGCCGCCATCAGCCGCGGATTGGAGAACGCGCGCTCGTACCATTCGAGGCTCGGTCCCTCGAAAGGGGGCACCGGCAGCATGCCGCGCTGGAACGAGAACAGCACGAGGATCACGACCGGCAGATAGATGAAGCCAAGCATCGCGGCGAGATAGACGCCCGTCGAAATGTTGCCGAACAGGCGGCGCATCAGAGCCGCTCCATCTTGAGATGCTTCGCCGCCGCGAGATAGACGGCGGTCACGATCAGCATCAGCAGCGTGCCCATGACGGCGGCCATCGGGAAATTCGCGGCACGGCCGATCTGCAGCATGATCGCCTGCGGCATCAGTACCTCGGCATTGCCGCCGAGAATCTGCGGCGTGATGTAATCGCCGATCGTGATGACGAAAGTGAGGAACGCACCGACCGCAATGCCCGGCATGCTCAAGGGCAAGGTGATGCGCCAGAAGACGCCGAAGCCCGAGGCGCCGAGATCGGATGCCGCCTTGCGATAGGACGGATTGATCTGCACCAGATTGGCGAAGATCGTGAGGGTCAGCAGCATCGTGAAGAAATGCACGAAACCGAGCACGGTGGCGGCGCGCGTATAGGCGATCTCGAGCGGTTGATCGATGACGCCCATGCCCATCAGCAACTGGTTGAGGATGCCGCCTTCGGAGATCACGAGCAGCCAGCTATAGGAGCGCACCACATAGGCGGTCCAGAACGGCAGCACCGTCACCAGCAGCAGGATGCGCTGCAGCGTGCCGGCGACGCGATAGGCGAGCACATAGGCAAGCGGGTAGGCGACCAGCACACTGATCGCGGTGACAAGCACGGTCACCTCGACCGAGTTGACCAGCGCCTGGACCAGAAAATCCTTCTCGAAGAATTTGGCGTAGTTGATAAGCGACCAGTCGGCCTCGAGACCGCCGGTCGTGCGCTGCCAGAAACTGACGCAGATCATCAGGATGAGCGGCGCCGCGAAGAACAGGGCGGTAAAGATCACGGCTGGCCAGGTGAGCCAGCGCACCAGCGGCCAGCCGGCACCGGGCGCAAGATCGCGCACGCCCGGTCCGGCTGGACCGTTTGCGGGTCGATGAGGGTCGAGCATCTGGGAAGCGATCATGTCCGCTCCTCAATGTCTCGCAGCGCGATCGCCCGTCACGTCCGGTTCCTCGCGACGGTTGCGCGTCTCAGACCGTGACCAGCGTGCGCGGCAACTTCGACAGCACCTCGAGGCCGTTCTCGGTCACCAGCAGGCTCTCGATATAGGCGCAGCCGCTGCCACCCGGCCAGTTGTCCCAGACGTCGAACTGGTTTTCGAGATTGAACACCATGCCCGGCTTTATCGGCGGATCGCCCATGTCCTTGTAGCGCGTGCTGAGCCAGTAATTGCCGCACCAGTCCGGCGGCACGGCGATTTCCTGCGTATAGCCGCCGACCCACCACACATATTTTCGGATGCCGGCCTCGTCGATATAGCGCTGCGCCACGTCATCGACCTTGCTCAGCGGATCGCCGACTTTGACTTTCGAAATAATGTCGTCGATGCAGCCGGATGCCGTGTTCATGAGGTCGGTCCAGCGCGAATCCGGCTTGCCCAGCGAGAAGGTCCGGTTGACGTTGACGTGATAGCGGTCGTAGCAGCCGCAGAAATCGACGAACACCAGTTCGCCCTGCTGAATCTTGCGGCGCGTCGGCGGACTGTGATGCGTGCCCGAGCGCGGACCGGCACCGAGCATGGTGCGGACGCCGGGATAGCCGCCGCCGAGTTTCATCATGGTGCCCATGATGACCGCCTCGATCTCGGTTTCCATGACACCGGGACGGATCGCGTCGCGCGCCGCGGCCATCGCCGTATCGCCGATCTCGGCCGCCTTGCGCACATGCTGCACTTCCAGCGGCGACTTCACGGCGCGCTGCCTTTCGACCAGCGTCCAGTGATCTTCGACGGTGGCGCCACCCGAACGGAGTCCGTCGGCCAGTGCCGCCATGGTCGAGGCATGCGGTGCATAGCCCCACATTTCGAGGCCGATCTTTCCCTTGGCCAGCCCGCGGTCGGCGATGCCGCGCTTGATGGCCGCGATGGCTTCCTCGAGGCTGCCGGAAACGGCAGCGCCGTCGACATACACGATGTCACGGATTTCCGGCGTGATGGAAACGATCGTCGTGTGCGCGACGCTGTCGAAGAAGACCGTGTCGTCGGAATCGGCGCGCACCAAAAGACCGGTCAGGTTCTTCAGGTGATACCAGATCATGTCATAGCCGGTGAGCCATGTGATATTGGCGGGCGCGGTAACGAGAATGGCGTCGAGCCCGGCCGCTTGCAGCGCCGCGCGCACGCGCCGGCGCCGGTCCGCATATTCCTCTGCGGGAAACGGCTGCGGCCAGGTAACCTGTTCACGAATGAATTGCTTCATGGATTCCCCCTTGTATGAACCGACGGTCGTCAGATGTCCGATACCCGGATGACAGAGTCGACGCCGCCGCGAAATGATATCCGCAGCGGCGCCGGACCCGTCAATGCCAATAGTCGATCGGGCAAACGATTCTGGCGATCAACTTTGCCGATCGACTCTGCCGATCAACTCTGCAAGAATTCGGTCCAGAGATCGAGCATCTCGGCATCCATCTCGGCGTCGGGGAATACCGCGACGACTGACTTGTCGAGATAGGCCTCCTGCTGGTCCCAGCGCAGAATCGTTTTCGCCTCGTCGGGCACTTCGGCTTTCGAATTGGCCGGCATCGCCCAGTAGCAATCCGAGGTCGCCAGCGCGCCCTGGCCGGCCGGGCTCATAATGTATTTGACGAACTCGGTTGCGAGATCCTTCCGCTCGCTCGATTCGATGATGCAGAGACCCTGGTTCCAGATCAGCCCTCCGGCATCCGAGATGACCCAATCGAGATGCGGGTTGGCGGGGATCAGGTTGGACACGGCAAATTCAGCCCCGCCATAGATGATGTCGACATCGCCGGTCACCAGTGCGTTCTGCACGCTGACGATGTCGCCGATCATCTTCACATTCGGTTTCATCGCGAGCAGCTTCTCGCGGATCTGCGCCAGCTTGTCGCTGTCGATCTCGGTCGGCAGCCAACCCATCTGGCGGCCGATCATCTGGATTATCGGGTAGTAGTAATCGTAGACGCCGATGCGGCCGGAATATTTGTCCATCCAGCCGATCTCGCCGCTGGTGGCATCCGCCGGATCGACATTGTTCTTATTGAAGCAGAAGCCGTAATAGCCGAACTTTTCCGGCACGGCGTAGAGCTTGCCGTCGACGCGCGCATAGGGCACTTCGCGCATCGCAGGGAACATGTCGTCCCACGGCGCGGCGTCTTCCGGCAGTACGGCGAGAAGCCCGAGCTCGACCACGCGCGGCACGTCTGGCGCATCGATCACCAGCACGTCCCAATCGCCGGGCTGAGACTGCTCGAGGATCGAGAGTGCGGTGCCGGTACCCTCGAAGGTCTTCACGTTGACCGTCACGTCATGCGCGGCGGCAAACGGATCGATCAGCTTGGCATCGGCATGGTCGCACCAGACCAGCACGTTGAGTTCGCCGGCCGCCTGTGCGCTGCGACCCCAGGCCGTCGCCGCCAGAGCGGTACCGGCCGCGGCACCGCCGAGAAACCGGCGGCGGTCGATGGTGGGGAAACGTCTCTTCTGTCCTGCGGTCATCCTTACCTCCCTTTGTGCGTTCCCCGGCTATCGAGGCCGGGAAATCGTTGCTTCCGGGAAACGATACCCCGGGAATGGGAAACGAGGGAAATGTCGAAACGGCGCCGCTGCCGATTTTTATCCGGCCCTGCGGCGGCCGGGCTTATTCCCGGCCGCCGTCGCGGTATGCCGCCCCCCGGCGAAAACCCTTGCTTCGATTTAGACCCGGCCTTTCCCGTTCGGATTGGCCATGACGCCCATCACGTCCATCGCGAGCCGGACCGCGACCCGCGCCGCATTGTTGGCGGGGTCGTAGACGGGGCTGCATTCGGTGATGACATAGGCGTCGATCCCCTTGCGGGCGAAGCCGCGCACGAACTTGATCATCTCGCGCGGCGTCATGCCGCCACATTCCGGCGTGGTGATGCCGGGCACGAAGGCCTGGTCCATGCAATCGAGATCGGTGTGCAGCACGACCTTGTTCACGCCCTGCACCCAGATATGGTCGATGACCTGCTTCATGATCGCGTCGACGCCCTGCTCTTCGATATCCCAGATCGTGAACATCTGGATGTTGTGCTTGTCGACGAATTCGCGCTCCGCCGGCGGGTTGAGTGCCCCGTTGATGCCAAGCAGCGAGACGCGCTTGCAGTTGAAGAGTTCCGCGGTGCGGCTCACGGGACAGGCATGGTTCAGCGTTTCGCCGCCGACATCGGCCGCCGTATCCATATGCGAATCGAAATGGATATAGGCCATGCCCTCGCCCGGCTTGCAGGTCTTGGAGACAGCGGACGTCACCGGAATCGGGCAGGAATCGTCGCCGCCGAACACGAACGGCACGGCGCCCGCATTGATGATGTTCATCACGCATTCCTCGGCGCGCTCGAAGGTGCGCTTCGCATTGCCGGGGATGATCTGCACGTCGCCGCTGTCGCAGAGATTGAGCGCGTCGAACAGATCGACCTGAAACTCGCCGTGATGCGAGATGTAATGGTCGGTCGCGCAGCGCACCGCGCGCGGACCCATCGCCGTGCCGGGCCGGCAGGTGTTGGTGTGTTCCCAAGGGAGACCGAGCACAGCGGCCTTCGCACCATGCGCTATCAGCTTTTCGGTGATCGGCGGCACGACATCCGCCTTCAGGAAGGACGGGATGCCGGAAATGAGATGCGTCGGAAAATCGCCCTGACCCTCGCGCCGGCCGAACGTCAAATAACTGTTATGCGCCATCGAATGTGAACTCCCTGCTCTGCCCCGGCGGTGCGCGATGCGCGGCGCCGAACGCGTTGTCCCTCGTCGACCGGCAGCAGGCGCCGCCCGAATGCGGCGGCAGGACCGGCGCCCGCAGGGGCCCGACCCGGAAGATCGTCGCCCGTGCCGGCTCGATCGCGGATGCGAGCCTGGGAGAATTTGACTGACATGTCAATCAAGAGAGTCCCGGGGTGCATTGGGGTCGGAAAATGCTAGCGTTTCGAGATCGCACCTCCCCCGACCGCTCCCCAGGGGTGAAGGCAGGATGCAGCGCCGCGCCTGTGGCGCCGTGGATGATCGGTGTGTTATCCGGTGCTATAAAAGCCGCGCGATGGCGGGCTCGTTATCGAGTGCGCGCGTCGGCCAAAGGCTTGTCCCCGTAGCTCAGTGGATAGAGCATCGGTTTCCTAAACCGGGGGTCGCAGGTTCAAGTCCTGCCGGGGACGCCAGCCGAAAAATTGCACGCGCAGAGTCTCTGCTAGTTCTCCGCCCAGAGACGCAGCAGGTTCATCTGCATTTTGGTGAGCTGCTTGTCGGGATGCTGCTTGTGCAGCCAGTCGGCGACCATCGACAACTCGTAAAGCATCGCGCGCTGATGCGGTTCCTTGACGAGGCTCTGAATCCATAAGACGGCGGCGAGACGCTCGCCCTTCGTCACGGGCTTGACCTCGTGATAATGGATCGTCGGATAGAGGATCGCATCGCCGGCCGGCAGCTTTATTTCTTTCGGCCCGTTTTCGGTATCGATCAGCAGCTCGCCACCGTCGTAGCTCTCGGGGTCCGAGATGAAGATCGTGATCGACATGTCGGTGCGCAACCGCTCGCCCGGCCGGCCGACGATCGGATGATCCATGTACCGGCCGTAATGCATGCCCGGCCGATAGCGGTTGTAGATCGGCTGGGGGACTTTCTTCGGCCGGGCCGCTGCCTCGAAATTCGGATTGCGCTGCAAGACGTCGATGATTGCCGCATCGATCTCGCGCTTGCCCGGCGGTCGCGCGCGAGTTCCTCGTTCTCCTTAACCGCTGCACCGAGATTGCCGGCCATTGGCTTGCCGTCGACAAAGCCGGCGCCGCCCATGAACGCGCGCACGCGCGCGACGGCACTGGCATCGAGCAGCTTCGGCAAGCGGATCAGCATGGCGGCATGCCGTTGTTTCCCCGCGCCCGATCTTACAGGAGAGGCGGCGGAAGCAAAAAGCAGGGCGTTTTCGAACCCCGCCCCCGCCCGGACATTGGCGGCGAATCCGGCGATGAAACGCCGCTCATAACCACAGAGACACAGAGAAAAGCGAGAAGCGTGAGAAGTCGCGTTACCTCGGCGACCTCTGTGTCTCTGTGGCGAATGTCAGAATCGACCTCTCCCCTGCCCTTCCCCTTGCCGCTTTTGCGGTAACCGGCTAGGCAGGCGTCATGCAGTCGAACGATGCAAGGCTACGCCCCGAGGCGCCGAGCTGGTACGAGGCGAGCGCGATCGCGCGACCGGTCACGCGACCGCTCGAGGGCGATATCGAGGCCGATGTCTGTATCGTCGGCGGCGGGTTCACCGGATTGTCGACGGCGCTCAATCTCGCCGAGCGCGGGTTGAAGCCGGTGCTGATCGAGGCGCAACGCATCGGGTATGGCGCTTCGGGCCGCAATGGCGGGCAGATCAATTCCGGCATGCGCTGCGGCCCGACCGCGATGGTCGAGTACTTCGGCGCCGACGATGCGAAGCGCATGTGGGCGATGACCGAAGAGGCGAAGGCTATCGTTCGCGAGCGGATCCAGCGCCACGCGATCGAAGCGCATTGGCGCCCCGGCACGCTCTATGCGTCGCTCAACAAGGATTACCGGCGCGAGGTCGATGAAGCGATCGAGACGACGCGACGTCATTTCAACTATGACGCGGACCGGCGGGTCGATCGCGACGAGATCCGCGCATTGCTCGGTTCCACAATCTATGAAGGCGGCATGATCGACATGGGCGCAGCCCACATGCATCCGCTCAATTATGCGATCGGGCTTGGCCATGCGGCGATCGCGGCCGGCGCCGTGCTGCACGAGAACACGCGCGCCACGTCGATCGACGAAGACGGCCACGGCGTTGCGACCGGGCGCGGCCGCATCCGCGCGCGTCATACGATCGTCGCCTGCAATGGCTATCTCGAAAAACTGGTGCCGCAGCTCGCCGCCAAGATCCTGCCGATCCGCAATTACATCATCGCGACCGAACCACTCGGCGAAGCGCGCGCGAAGACGATCAACCGCGACGATCTCGCGGTTCATGACAACAAGTTTGTCGTCGATTACTACCGCATGACGCACGATCATCGCCTGACCTTCGGTGGCGGCGAGGTCTACGGGCGAAACGATCCCGCCGACATCAAGCGTTTCGTGCGGCCGCATATGCTGAAGGTCTATCCGCAGCTCGCGGACGTGCGGATCGAGCATGGCTGGGGCGGCTGGCTCGCGCTCACCATGAACCGACTGCCGCATCTCGGAAGGCTCTCGCGCGACCTCTATTTCGCCCAAGGCTATTCCGGTCAGGGCGTGGCGCTGTCCGGGCTTTACGGCAAACTGATCGCCGAGGCGATCGCCGGAACCGCCGGACGGTTCGATCTGTTTGCGGGTATCGGGCATCACGATCTTCCGGGCGGCCCGCTGTTGCGGCAACCCCTGCAGATTCTCGGGATGCTGTGGTATTCCCTCAGGGATCGGCTCTAGAGGTTACCAGGGAGACGAAACCAGCCATGGCCCTGCGCATTCCCGTCGGCGCGCTGGTTGCGGGTTACAACGAGACGCCGGCCGAAGAACGCGCCAATGCGATCTCGCATGGCTGCGGCGTCTTGTTTTCGCTGGCGGTTGCGGGGCCCCTGTTGATGCGCGCAGCCGATGCCGGCACGCTCGCTTTGGCAACGGTCGCGATCTTCGTGGCGAGCCTGCTGCTCACCTTCGGCGCCTCGACGCTCTATCACGGATCGCAGCCGGGACGGCTGCGCCAGGTCTGGCTGGCGCTCGATCATATCGCGGTGTATTTCCTGATCGCCGGCACCTGGACGCCGGTCGTTCTGCTCACCTGGACGCAGCCGA
>JAWXBK010000089.1:0-6262 GCA_034439975.1 Rhodospirillaceae bacterium
AGGAAGGGTTGTGCTCCCGCCCGGGCTCTGGCTATTGCCAGTAGCCAAAGGCGCGTGCGATTTCTGCAGTATTTCATTGAAAAACAGGAAAAAAAGTCACCTGATTGCAATGCGCGAAGAGGCCATCGAGACGGAAATTTAACGGACACATATTGCAAAGCTATTTTTCTGAGTTTAAGTACCGTCTGTAAAGTTATGAAAATAAAGCAGAAAATTTTCAAGACTGCGACCGTGGCAATAAGATGCGCCAAGTCATGGAGTTAGTACCCTTTCCTCAGAAAAATTGCAGTCATTTCATATATTTATCATTTGAAATCGAATTGCTCCTGATCTACTCTACGGCAAATATAAAGAAATCTGTCGCTCATGGGCGACAGTGGTTAGCCTGATAAAGCTGTTACGTTTGGTTAAAATTGGTCTGTAATCCTCTGATTATTAACATATAAGAGGTATTTGTTAGGCGGCCCAATAAAAGAAAAGCAAGAAAAACTTCGCTGGAGTGGACTCTGAACACCTCCCCGGCGAGCCTTACACGGTTTTTGCATAAGGGAGGCAGGGGCGTGAAAAGTCCCGCCATACGCAGCGCGACTGTTGCCGGCGTACGCATAGCCGATGTGCGCACGCGCCTGCCTGCGTCTGAGTCTCTCAAGCTTTCCCGGCTGCCCGCCCCGCGGGCAGTTTCGTTTTGTCCCCTTCGAATACTCCGGGCCGTTTGCCCCCCTGAAACCCAGGCCGTCACCGCGTTTCGCGGGCAGGACGGCTTCCAGTTGTCCTCCAGGAGTTCCGCATGAGCGCCCTCCAATCCAATCGCCTCGCCGACATCATCCGCGGCCTGCCCAGTCTGTTTGACATCTTTTTCGGGCGTCTGGCCCGGTGGATCCGACAGATCGCGGCCTGGCGAAAGCAGGGGCTCCTCAAAAAGGCGCTCCAGGTGCGCCGTCGTGAGCGCATGCGCCTCGAATCGCTGGAGCCACGGCTGCTCTTGTCCGCGGATCCCATGCATTTGGCCACTGCCGGATCGGCCGTCGACCGGGCTTTCGTCCCCCTCGGCGAAGACGCGGCGGACTTCGATGCTTCGAACACCGTGCTTTACGAAAACGACACCGGCACCGCTGGCATCCTTGGCGACTCCGGCGTGGCCATTGTCATCGACTTCAACGGCGTGCCGAGCGGCGGCACGGATGCCACGACCGCCGATGCGCCGATTTCCGATGCCATGCGCGAGGGAACCACCCTCTCGGAAATCAGGGGGCAAACGGTCTTCCTGTCTTTCGATGGCGGCGGTACGGTGAACTATAACGGACCGGTTCACGTCTCCGACATCGAGATTGTCGGATTCGACGCACCGACTGAGCTGCATGGCCGAGATGCAGAAATCGAAGCCGCGATTCTGGGGATGCTGGAACAATCGTTCGCCGGGAGCGAGGTTGCCTTCACCACGCTGCAACCCACGGCAGGAGATTTCTCGACGATCTTTATTGGCGGGCGCGGCGAGGCGTTTTCGGCTTACGGATCGTTTTACGGTCTCGCTGAAAAAATTGACGTTGGCAATGTGGATCGTAACGACATCGCATTTGTCTTCAGCGACAACATTTCCGCTGCCGGGCGCGATGCTGCCGAATATGGCGCGCTGCTCGCGGGTTATGCCGCACATGAACTCGGCCATTTGCTTGGCTTCGAGCATGCCCATTCCGTGGAAACCGGCAGTCCCCTTGCGTCGGTCGCGTTCGACCCTAAGGTCCACGTCGCAATCGGCGAGGATGCGCGCGCGGACGCCATCGACGATGGCTCCGTGACCATCGACGGTCAGAACTACAGAGTGCATCCGAAGCTTGTCGCGGCGCTCACCGACTGGCTGCCGTACTACAACGCAGGCGCTGTGGGCGGGGATGCCTTCCCGGACGTGGTGATGGGCCAGTTCGCGATCCACCCAGTGGAGCATGGCGTCTGGCTGACGCGCGTCCTCGACATGGCGTGGGCGGCGCAGAACGATCCGTGGTTCACGGATGCCGAAAAAGGCCAGATCCTCGCCTGGTCTTACGGGCTGCTCACGCATTCGGCCGGCGACCATTTTTCGCATTCGCTGGTAAACCAGTTCGCCGAAGGCGTCGCCCCGGGCTTTGTCGCGGCTGTGGAGGATTCCCGCGATCTGGGCAACATGCTGCGCCACTTCATGACCGAGGCTTACATCGCCGATGCCATGGAGGGCGTCGACACCAATCCGGACGTCACGCTGCTGCCGGACGGCGATTACAGCAATGTCAGCACGCCGGGAATCGATTTCGCCGCGCCGGTGCGTTTCATCTATGAGGCACTGATCCGGCCATTCCCCCAGGATCCGACCGCCATCGTCGAAGCGAAGCTCGGCAATGACGACGTGCTCACGATCGATGCCGCAACGAAAACGATAAACCGCACGACTGGCAGCTTCGTGGAGAACGGATTCAAGGTCGGGCATAAGATCACCACGTCCGGCTTCTCGAGTTCGGCAAACAACGGCGTCTTCCACATCACCGCGGTCACCGCCCTTTCGCTGACGGTTTCGGAAACGCTTGCCGCAGGCGATAGCCTTGCGAGCGCCGCAAACGGCGATGAGACCATCAAGGTTTTCGTGCCGTTTACGCAGCAAACCGCCATCACCGTCAATGACGCCACGAACTCGTTCGTGCGCCAGACGGGCAGCTTCAAGGACGACGGGTTCGTCCAGGGCCAGCGGTTTACCATCTACGGGTCCCACAATTACCAAGGCGACTATATCGTCAAGTCGCTGTCCGAAGACGGCAAGACGCTGACGGTCTATGAGGACCTCCACGAAGGCTTCGAGGTTGGCAACGGCGACGAAATGCTGGTCGTGCAGGGCAGCCGCGGCCCCATCCTCGACAAGATCTTCGAATTGCAGGACAAGCTGGAACTGGCGGCCATCGGGCGCGGCCCGCGCCAGGATTTCGCGCAACTCCTGCTGCAATACGCCGCGGCGCAAATCGATCCGCTGGTGACCGCGCCCAGTAACGAGCAACTGCTCGGCGCTTACTTTTACAACTGGGTCGAGGACATCGACGCGGCCGTGCAGAATTGGGGCGAGGTGGGTCTCGCGTTTGCCAAAGCGATGTGGGATGCGCAAAGCAAGCGGGACTTGCAGAACATCGTTGGCGCAGAGACCGGTCAGACCGATCTCCCCGCAAACACCATCCGCCGCGACGCCGAGGCAAACGTCGGCGTCATCGATGTGTTCTTCCGCGAACTCGACGACCCGAACAATGACGACGATCACAGCGACGGATACATCAACCGATATCTGCTGCCGGCGATCGGGCTTCCCGATTTCACGGGCGACGTACGCGAGGCGCTGGGGGACGTTGCGGCATTCCTCGACGCGCTGGTGGCGCCGATCGTGGAGCCGATCCAGGCTTTCTTTCTGCCGATCCAGGAAGCGATTGTCGATTTCGAGGATTCCATAAAGACCTACCTCGGCGAGCAAATCGAGAAGCGCTTCGGGGTCAGCGTCGACATATTCGAGTTCCTGAAGGAATTGTCCTCGAAGATGGACCTCGCGAGCATCGACGTCGGCACTCTGCTCAACGTGCCCATATTCAAGCCGGGCGACCATGAACTGCTCGATGCCTATCTGGGCATGACGCCGGCGGACCACCACGAGGATGTGCCGGCCGGCCTGCATCTGATCCCGTTTGCGACATTCTTTGCGGACGCCGAGGGACGTCTGACCGACGGGCTGACCGACGAGGCGCACTTCAGCAAGACCGCCTTCGCCGCGTACGCAAACTCCGTTACGCTGACCAAATTGCTGTACCTGATGGAAACGCCGCCGGACGGCTCCACCGAAGGCGC
Source organism: Rhodospirillaceae bacterium (assembly GCA_034439975.1). GTDB lineage: Bacteria > Pseudomonadota > Alphaproteobacteria > Dongiales > Dongiaceae > JAWXBK01. The sequence continues at coordinate 3,847 of JAWXBK010000089.1, forward strand.
AGGGCAGTTGAGCGTGCTGTATTCGGATCTCAGCGGCACGGTTTATGACTTCACGCTGCTGAACATGCACGGCGCGCACGGCGGCAACGTGCTGACTACCACGCTGCCTGGCGTTGGCGGCGAAGAACCGTGGATGGATTCGATCGACGCCGACCAGATGTGGCGGCAGGACAGCTTCACGACCACGACTGCGCTGTTCCGCGTGAGTACCCAGAACGACACCGCGAGCCCGGCCGTGTGGCAAGGCACGGTTGTCGCTGGCGAAACCTACCGTGTCTACGCGACCTGGCAGGCGAATGTCACGCAGCGCTTCGACAATCTCGACAATTCCGCTCATCCGGACCAGCCCCTCAGCCCGGCCAGCAACGCGCAATACACGATCAAGGATAACGGCGTCGCCTTCGCCATAGGCCAGCCCGTTGCGGTGGATCAACGGCAGTACGCAGGCGACCCCGACTACACCATCGTCGAGGACGGCGGGCTCGCCTTCAGGCTGCTGGGCGAGTACACATTTACGTCGACAACGGTGAATGTCGAACTCGGCAACCTGGCCGACGGGCACGTCATTGCCGGGCCGATTTTGCTCGAGCGCGTCTCGGGCGGCGCGAGAAACCGCCTCGAATTGGCCCGCGATGCGACAACATTCGCCCAAACCGACTTGACCGCCTACACCGACGACGACACGAGTTGGACCGATCTGGTGTATCCGAGCAGCACCGGCAACAACCCGCTATGGGAAAGCGCGCTGTTGCGCCCGGGCTTTCGCACGCTATTTGTCGACTGGCTCAACGAGGGACCGATACGCTTCCCGGATCTCGGCGATCCGACGTCGCCCGATCGCAACACAGTCCCGTCGATTGCGAAGACGCAGTTGCCGTCTTTTGCGACGCCGTTCACGCCTTTCGCGCCCGAGGCCGATATCGAGTTCTCGATCCTCGGTGCGGCCAATCTCACGCTACGTTTCGTCGAAAAAACCCCCGGCGGCGCGGACTGGCTGCAGCTGGTTAAAACCTCTGACCCAACAACGATTTTCGGCGAGTACTTGATCGGCAGCGACAAGGTTCTCTCGGTCAACATCCATCCGGACATCGACTTTGGAAGCATCACCATCGGCGGCCAGTTCGCCGACACTCTGACCCTGGACCTGGGGTTCTCCGGAACGCTGGACCCCGGCGACCGGCCATCGCTTTACATCACTTTCGACGGCGCCGACGAACTCCTGCCCAACGACCTCACCACAGTCCGGGATGTGCTGCACGTAGTGAATACGGGTCCCACGACCTTCACGCTGCAAGCGCTGGACATCGACAGCACCGAAGCGGTCGAGGTTGACGGCGACATTACCGTGCTGGGCGAACTGTCGATCGACGTAAGAGCGACCGACGCGGCGCAATACTCCGCCCTGATCGATCTGGTGCACGCCAGGTCTACAGCGTCCATCGACGTTCTTGGCGGCAATATCCAGGCAGGCACGGTTTACCTGACGGCGGTCTCGACGCAGATCCTCGACGTGGCGGGATTCGAACTGGGCGGCTTCCAGATCGGCATCCTGAATTCGATCTCCGAGGCGCGGGTCTCGGTGCAGAACGATAGCCGGATCACGACTACGGCGGGCGGCATCACGCTCGGGGCAACGTCGCCAGTTTTGGCGCATAACGTCCTGGCCAGCAATCCGGGTGGGGACGCGGATACCGACGCGGCGGTGGCCAGCACGACCGTATTCACTGATGCGTTTGCCAGGTTGGCGGGGACGGCCGAGCTAGACTCGGCCGGCGAGGTCACGATCACCGCCGGGAATTCCGTGGACTCCAAGGCCATTGCAGATGGCTCAGCGGGCGGCGCTGGCGCGACCTTGGGTTTCAGTCTCGTGCTCGCCGATACCGAGGCCTCGATCAGCGGGTATGCGACGGTGGACGCGACTTCCATCCACCTGACGGCCAATTCGGACTTTGACCTCGATGTCATGGCCAAAGCGACGCCCGGCGGAGCGACCGACTCCAAAGCCAAGGAAGTGAAGTTCGATCCCAGCACCAAGGTAAATGCCGCGGCCGACACCATCGACCTGGTCGCAGGCCACGGCCTTGAAGACGGAGACAGAGTCGTCTATCGCCACGGCACCGGCATCATCGCTACCAATGTTGGTGGCCTCGAGGACGGCAAGGCCTACTTCGTCAGGGTTGATGAAGCTACCAACAAGATCAAACTCTTCGACACGAAGGATCAGGCGAAGGCCGCTGACACCGAGGCCGCGGGTCTGCGGGATCTCAATACGACCCTCACCTTCGGTAGCGAGCACAGCGTCAAGAAGACGAGCCTAGGGCAAAGCGTCCTCGCGGACCCGAACAAGGACGGCAACACGGCCGACAAGGCGGCGACCAGCGACGGCGACGTAGAGTTCGGCGCCGCGATCGCGGCG
>JAWXBK010000090.1:0-54075 GCA_034439975.1 Rhodospirillaceae bacterium
AGTTGCATGAGGCCGGCATCATCCAGGTGATCGCGATCCCGAACCCCTGGCGCATGGGGCTGGATTTCCATGCAACGGTCGGGCTCCGGCTGCAGCCGGGCACGGTCGAAGGCGCAGTCGCCGTCCTCGAGAAGAAGCGCGAGGTCGGCTGGATCGGTCTGCTGCTCACCGGATACGACGTGATGTTCGAAGTGGCGATGAGCGACAGCCACGCTTTCGGCAAATACAAGGAATCGCTGTGGGCGGAGATTCCCGGATTCATCAGTGCCGATGTGTACGCGATGTGGGATGTGCGCAAGTTCCGCTACGAGTTCCGGACTCTAGAGCCGGATAAAAACACGGCAGCCGGCAAGCGCGCCACGCGCGGTGATTCGCGGACCAGGAAATCACGTAAATCCGACACATAACCGAACAAAGAAACCAGAGGGAGGACATTATGAATCTGATAGAAGCGCTGGAGCAGTCGCCGTTGCCGCGGGAACTCGCCTTTGCCGAATCCGAATATCGCGAACGGGTGCGCAAGACCCAGAAACTGATGAGCGAGCGCGGGATCGACATTCTGTTGATCAGCAGCACGCCCAATCTGGGCTATCTGACCGGCTATGACAGCACCATGTCTTGCGGCTACACCGTCGGCATTCTCGGCCAGACCGGAGACGTTGCGCTGCATTGCTCCGAACTCGAGGCGCCCTGCGCACTTCTCTTCAGCACGATCAAGAAGATCGACGTCTTCTACTGGTATCAGGCGGACGACACAGCCACGCAGCTCGGCAAGATCCTCGCCGACCTTGGCGGCAACGGCAAGAATATCGGGCTCGAAATGGGCAACGCCGAGACCTTTGCCAGCGGCGCCTTCGACACCAAGAGTTATATCCGCCTTACCGAACTGCTGCCCAAATCGAAGTTCGTCGATGCGACCCGCCTCGTGCTCGATGTGCGCCTTATCAAGTCCGCAGCGGAAATCGCGCATATGAAGCAGGCCGGCAAATATACCTGGATCGGGTTGAAGGCATCGCTCGACGCAGCGGCGGAAGGCAAAACCGACAATCAGGTCGTTGCCGCCGGTTATGGCGCGATGGTCGCCGCAGGATCGGAACTGATGTCGATCGATCCGATGATCATGACCGGCAAGCGCGCCGGCTATATGCCGCACATCCCGTACAAGCGCATCAAACTGAATAGGGGCGATGCCATCTATCTCGAATACTCGGGCTGCCACGAGCGTTACAACGCGCCGGGCATGCGCAGCGCCGTCATCGGCACGCCGCCCGATGGTGTCAAGCGGCTGGCCGATGCCAGCATCAAGGTTCTGGAGCTCCTGCTGGAGAATGTTCGGCCGGGCCGTACCGGCGACGACGTCGCGAAGATCGCCAAGAAGGGTTTCGACGGCGCGCCGAAGGATACATTTTATCATGGCGGGTACGGCTACGGCATCGGCATGGGATTCCAGCCAACCTGGACCGAGAACCCGGTCTATATCGCGGATGGTTCAAGCACGGTGCTGAAGGCCGGCATGTGTTTCCATTTGCCGATCTGCGCCTGGGTTCCGACCGACAAGTATGGGATCGGCTTCAGCGAAAGCATCGTCGTCACGGATGCCGGCTGTGAGACGCTGACGCCCGGCGTCGACCGGTTCCTGCATGTTCGATAGCGGCGTGACCTGAAGCGAAGCGGGGAAACCCGGTTTCGGTGTCAATCGGGCGCTAGCGTTGTGCCGCGCGCCAGCGCCCGAGCGCGTCACTGAGCCGGATGAAATTCGCGTCGGAGCCGGGCAGGCCGAAGCGGACCTCCTTGCGGGACTTGCCGGGTAGCCCCGGCGATCTGAATCGCAGGCCGCTTTACATATTCAGAAAAGCATGCCCGACTTTGCGGGTCGTACCGGCACGTTCGCCAGGATAGTCATGCCCATGCCCGATTCCTCGATCTTCAATCGCCGACACTACACAAAGGCCACGTTGCCGCCGTTGCAGGCGGAGCCTTTGCCCGGCTGGTGCTATGCGAGTCCGGCATTCCACCAGCGCGAAATCGATCGGGTTTTGTCCCGATCCTGGATCTGTCTCGGTCGTGAGAACGCGCTGCCCAATACGGGCGACTATCGGACCATCGAGCTTTACGGCGCGAGACTGATCGTCATCCGCGACCAGACCGGAACGATTCGCGTGCTGAACAATGTTTGTCGGCATCGCGGCATGGTGCTGCTCGAAGGGAGCGGCAACGTCCCCGCGATCAGCTGCCCGTTCCACGCCTGGGCCTACGGGCTCGACGGCAGCTTGCGCGGTGCGCCCACGATGGAGAAGTCGGAGAATTTCGATCGCCGCGATTTTGGCCTGCTTGCCTACGATGTGGCGATCTGGCAGGGCTTCATCTTCGTGCGGCTCGAGACAGGCGGGCCGGATTTCGATTCGGCAATCGGTGAACTGGATCGCCTGCTGGCGCCCTCCAATCTGCCGGCGATGAAGACCGCGCAGGCCAAGTCGTTCACCGTCGAATGCAACTGGAAGCTCTTTATCGAAGTTTTCATGGAGGACTATCACGTCAACGTGGTGCACAAGAACACGATCGCCGGCACCTATGCGAGCCACCCGCCGGAACTCGCGTCCGGGATCAACGGTGCGTTCGCCACGATCTGGGACAAGCATAACGGAACCAGCGCATTGCTGACCGCCGAGCAGCATCTCTCTCTGCCCATGATCGACGGCCTGCCGGAATCGGCGCTTGGCACGCGCTATGCATGGATCTACCCGTCCTTCGCCTTCGCCGTCACCATCGACTGCATGTGGGCCTTCGAGATCTATCCGGAGGGTCCATCGCGCACCCATGTCGTGATGAACATGTGCTTCCCCGAAAAAACCATGGCGCGACCCGACTTCGCGGAGAAGTTCGCGCGCTATGAAAAGCGATGGGAACTTTCGATGAACGAGGATCTGGTTGTTCTCGAGGGCCAGCAGCGGGGCATGAACACCGGCCGTTATGTTCCCGGCCGCCTTTCGCATCTCGAGCCGTGCCTCAATGTATTTGCCAACTGGCTGGTAAACCGGATCGTCGATTGAACGAGTGAGCTGTGTCGTGCCGGGGCCGCATTGGTCGCGGGACAAGCGTCACTTAAAGAGAGTGCAATCCGCGAGAGTCTAATGAGAGACGGCGGTGCTGCGCGACGAACCGCACGATCAAGGGCTATTGTCGCCCGGACGGCGGGCCATACAGGAGATTGACGAATGCTCGGGAAAGAACTGGGAGAAGCCAGGGGACAGGCAACGAGCACACGCCTGTTGCCGTACGACGGAAACGCGCCGGAAATCGAGGCGTCCTTTACCGGAGAAGGGACCTTCCTCGGACAGAAGATGACGCTCATCGGGAGCTACTGGGAAAGCTTTCGGGACGGCGGCGTTCGATTTGGCGATGCACGGATGCTGCTCACGCTCGGGGATGGCGGTATCGCCTTTTTCCGAGGGCGGGGCGTGTCCCAGCAACCCAGTCGATATGCATCCTTCGGCGACTTCCCGTGGACGTCCGATGGTCTCGCTCATCTTAAAGGCGTCAGCGCCGTGGTCGAGTACGACATACTCGAGAAGGGCGGCTACGCCTGGCGCATGTGGGAGTGGCGTTAGGCGAGCGTTGCGCGGGCTGTAGCCCTCCAACCGCGCTCTCAGGCAGGTGATTCCAGGGCCCTTTGCGACGGGCGGGAACTGACGCGCCCATCAGGGGTTGCTATCGGTACCCATCTTCACAATCGCGGCGTTGCGAGCGGCAACGGCGCCCAGTCATCGCGAGGCGATCATGAAAATCCGCGACTTAATGACACGCGACGTGCGTACGGCCAACCCGGACCAGACGATCCGCAGTGCGGCGCAGACGATGAAGGAAATCGACGCCGGTGCTATCCCGATCGGTGAAGACGACCGGCTGATCGGCATGATCACGGATCGCGATATCGCGGTCCGGGCGGTTGCCGACGGCCTTGGACCGGATTCGAAGATCCGCGACATCATGACTCCGGACATCAAATACTGCTTCGAGGACGACGAGCTCGCGGTAGTGGCGGGCAACATGGCCACGCTGAAGGTGCGCCGCATGCCGGTCCTGAACCGCGCGAAGCGTCTGGTCGGCGTGATCTCGCTCGGCGATTTCGCCGACGACGCGCCGGCGCGGGAAGTTCTGATCGGCGTCAGCCGTCCGGGGCAGCCCAGCTCGCAGTAGTCGATCGCGCCGGCTGGCCGACCCGCGCCACCTACCCGAACGGCGTCGAACCCGCGGAAACGGGCCAGCGTCGCTATTCATATTGCGCGACGTTCCGGCCTATTCTCTCGTCCATCTGCCGCGGCCCCATGCGCGACCGAGCAGACGAGAGGAACGACGATGCGTCTTGAACCGATCCACGCGAGCTTCCTGTCAGGCTGTACCAAAGGCATGCCCGGTGCCGTGATCGATCTTCCGCTGGCCGATATCGCGGCCCGGCGCTGGAATGTCCTGAAGGAAGATCTGCCCTTGCCGGTCGCGGTCCTGAAGGAGACGGCACTCCGGAACAACCGGAGCTGGATGCGCCAGTTTCTCGACCGCAGCGGGGCAAAGATCGCGCCGCACGGCAAGACGACGATGAGCCCACAGTTGTTTCAGATGCAACTCGATGACGGGGCCTGGGCGATCACGGCCGCGACCGCGCATCAGATTGCCGTCTACCGGCGCTTCGGCGTTTCACGAATCTTTCTCGCAAACCAGCTCGTCGGCCGGGCCAACATCGCCTTTGTGCTGGCGGAACTGAAGCGGGACCCGACATTCGATTTCTATTGCCTGGTCGACAGCATTGATGGCGTGGATCAGCTCGCGCGTCTCGCCGGCGAGATCGGCGCGGGACGTTCATTGCAGCTCCTTGTCGAGCTCGGTGTCGAAGGTTATCGCACTGGCGCGAGGACAATGGACGAGGCGATAGCGGTTGCGCGCCGCGTCAAATCGTACGAACCGCTGCTCACGCTGCGTGGGATTGAAGCCTATGAGGGTGTGCTGCACGGCGCCGACGATGCGGCGACCGATGCGATGGTGCAGGCGCTGCTCGACGGCGTGGTTCGCCTTGCGCGATGCTGCAAGGAAGAAATGCTGTTTGCCATAGGGCCGATCATCCTCTCGGCCGGCGGCAGCGGTCATTTCGATGTCGTGGCCCGGGCCCTTCGTGCGCATGATCTCGGGCCCGATGCGTTCGTGCTGTTGCGCAGCGGCTGCTACATCACCCATGACGCCGCCCCGTTGCAGCGCAATTTCGATCGCATCAGGGAACGATCGCCGGAGATGGCGGATATCACCCCAGCACCCTCCGCGGCGCTGGAAGTGTGGGGCTATGTGCAATCGCGCCCCGAAAGGAATCTTGCGCTCGTCACCATCGGCAAGCGCGATATCTCGGCCGACGTCGAGATGCCGACGCCTATCCTCTGGTTCCGGCCCGGCACGGATCGGCCGCAAAAGCTCCGCGCCGATTACAAAATCGCCAAGCTCAACGATCAGCACGCCTATCTGGTCCTGCCGACGGACAGCCCGCTCAAGGTTGGCGATATGGTGGCGTGTGGCGTGTCGCATCCATGCACGACATTCGATAAATGGAATGTCCTGTGCATTGTCGACGACGACTATAATGTGACCGGCGCCGTGCGGACCTACTTCTGATTTCGACGGCGAATCTGAGTTGAGCACACAGCAGGATGTTTCCGCCGCAACGCATCGTTTGCCTGACCGAAGAGACCGTCGAGACGCTCTATCTGCTTGGCGAGCAGGATCGCATCGTCGGCATCTCCGGCTATTGCGTGCGCCCGCCCGAGGCGCGGCGAGAGAAGCCGCGTGTCTCGGCCTTCATCTCGGCGGATATTCCCAAGATCCTGGATCTGCGGCCCGACCTCGTGCTGGCGTCTTCCGATCTGCAGGCGGATATCGTGGCCGAGCTGTTGCGCGCGGGCGTCAATGTGCACGCCTTCAACCAGCGCAGCATCGCCGAAATTCTCGACATGATCCGACTGCTCGGCGCGCTGGTCGGCGTCACCGATCGGGCGGAGCGGCTGGTTGCGACGCTCTCCGCCGGGCTCGATCGGGCCCGCGCGCAGGTCGCGCGGCTGAAGCAGAGGCCGAAGGTTTACTTCGAGGAATGGGACGATCCGATGATCGCCGGCATCGCCTGGGTCTCGGAGCTGGTCGGGATCGCCGGTGGTGTCGACATCTTTGCCGATCTCTCCGACCGGAAGTCGGCCCGGGATCGAATCGTGACGGCGGCCGATGTGATCGCGCGCCCCCCCGACATCATCGTCGGGTCCTGGTGCGGCAAGAAATTCCGGCCGGAGAAAGTGGTGGCACGCCCCGGTTTCGATGCGATTCCCGCGGTTCGGCAGAACGCACTGCACGAGGTTAAATCGGCGTTGATCCTGCAGCCCGGGCCGGCCGCGCTCACTGACGGGCTCGCAGAATTGCAGGCGATCGTCAGCGGCTGGGCGAACGCAAGCTGAACGATGTGGCGTTGCCGCGAATCCGTTCAGTCGAGCCTTGCGTGCCCGCCATAGCGCAGACGGAGCTGGTCGACCACGATCGCCAGGATCAGCACCACGCCGACGACGATCTGCTGCACATAGCTTTCGACCTGGATCAGGTTCATGCCGTTGGTCAACAGCGAGATGAAGAACGCGCCGAGCAGCACATTGCCGACGCGCCCGATCCCGCCGAACAGCGATACACCGCCGATCACACAGGCCGCGACCGATTGCAGCACGAGATCCTGCCCGATCGTCGCCTCGCCTGAGGCGGTGCGCGCCGTCAGCAGCAAACCCGCGATCGCCGCCAGCACACCGCTGCCGATATAGGCATAGAGCAGATAGCGATTGGTCTTGATGCCGGAGAGGCGCGCCGCACGGCGATTGCTGCCGAGCGCATAGAAATAGCGACCGGCGGGCGTCCAGTTGAGGACGAAGTAAACGATGACGAACAAACCCGCGGTGAAATAGACCGGGGCGGGGATCGAGAACAGCCGGCCGTAACCGAAGATCAGCGAATAGGTTTCCGGTACGCCGAAAATCGGGCTGCCCGAGCTCAAGGTAAGCGCGGCGCCGAACGCAATCGACAACATGCCGAGCGTCATCATGAATGGCGGTACGCGCAGCAGCGCAACGCCGATGCCGTTGATGACGCCGACCCCCACACCGACCGCGAGCCCGGCGCCGATGCCGGCCGCCATCGCGAGCCCGACCGCATCGGGGCTCGCGCCCAATACTTCGACCATGACGATGGCCGAGACGACGCTGACCAGTGCGATAATCGATCCGACCGACAGATCGAGCCCCGCGGTCAGCAGCACGATCATCTGCCCCATCGACACGATGATGAGATAGGTCGATTGCCGGAGGATGTTCAGCACATTCGGCAGCGAAAGGAAGCGCGGTTCCTGCAATCCAAAAAACAGGCCCGAGATCACCAGCAGGATCAAAAGCGGCAGGATGCCGCCGCTCAGAAACGCGCGTTTCAGCCCGGCAAGAACCTTATCCGCCGTACTGAGCGATACCGGGGTTTCGGCGTTCAGATCCGTACTCATGGCGCTATCCGTTGTGAAAAAAGTTGGCCAGGATCTTCTGTTCGTCGATCGCATCGCCTTCCAGCTCGGCCCGGATCGATCCGTTCGCGACCACGTAAACGCGGTTACACAGATTGAGAATCTCCGGCAGTTCCGAGCTGATCAGCAGCACGCCGTTCCCCGCGACGACCAGTTCCTGAAGGAATTCGTAGAACTCGACCTTGGCGCCGACATCGATACCCGTGGTCGGTTCGTCGAAGATGAAGAGACGGGTCTTCCGCGCGACGGATTTGGCCAGCAGGACCTTCTGCTGGTTCCCGCCGGAGAACTTGTTGACGTCCGATTCGATATGCGGCGGGCGCACGCGCAGCTTGTCGCAGAGCCGCCGGGCGAGCGAGCGCTCGGCACTTCGGCGCAGCACACCGCCGCGCGCCAGCTCGGGTGTGTCGAGCACGGCCAGCGACACATTCTCGCGCATCGAGCGGTTTAGCATCAGCCCTTCGCGATGCCGGTCCGAGGGAATGTAGGAAAGGCCCCGACGCAACATGGCGGCGGGCGAGGGGGCTGGCACCGGGATGCCAAGAAATTCGATTTTCCCGGATTCGATGGCGTCGACACCGAAACAGGCGCGCCCGATCTCGGATTTGCCGCATCCGACCAGGCCCGCGAGCCCGACAACTTCACCGCCGCGCACCGAGATCGAGGTGCCGCGCACGCGTTTATTGCGGGTCGAGAGGTTGCTGACCGACAGCAGCGTCTCGGCCGGTTCATGCCGGATGCGCGGGATGAAATTGCCGATCGGCCGCCCGGTCATCAGCTCGACCAGGCCCTTGTGGCTGACCTCGGCGATCGGCAGCGTGTCGATCTTCTGCCCGTCGCGCAGCACCGTCACACGGTCGCCGATTTTTTCCAGCTCGGATATGCGGTGCGTGATGTAGATGATCGCGGCGCCGTCGGCCTTCAATGTCGCGACCAGCCGGAACAAGGCCGTGGTTTCGCGGTCGGTCAGCGACGCGGTCGGCTCGTCGAGAATGAGGATACTGGGATTAGTCACCAGCGCCTTGGTGATCTCGAGCATCTGCTGCTCGGCGCGCGAGAGCGACGAAACCACGGCGCGCGGGTTGAGCGCGAAACCGAACGCCTCGAGCGCGTGCCGGGCGCCTTCGCGAATAGCCCGTTTGTCGAGAACGATGCCGCGCATCGGCTCGATGCCGAGGAAGATGTTTTCCTCCACGGTCAGATCGGGCGCCAGGCTGAAATCCTGGAAGACAGCGGCGATGCCGCGTTTGCGCGCGTCGTCGACCGAATGCAGCTCGATGCGCTCGCCGCGCAGTTCGATCGTGCCCCAATCGGGCTTAAGCGCGCCGGCGATGATGCTGATGAGAGTCGACTTGCCGGCACCGTTTTCGCCAAACAGCACATGAACTTCGCCGGCGCGGAGGTCGAAATCCACATTGTCGAGCGCTCGCACACCGGGAAACCGCTTGCTCGCACCGGTAATGCGCAGGGCGATCGGATCCGCACCGGGAGCCGGCACGGCACGGCGCCGGGCAGCCACCAGCGGCGCGTCGCCTGCCGCAGCCGCACGGAAATCGAGCGCCTGCGCTAGACCCGCCTGCGTCATGCCCAATTCTGCCCGTATGCCATCATGATGGCGGGTGATCCTCTCCCAGCTCCCTGATCGGCGTTCGGGTGTTGTCAGCCCCGTTTTCGCCGTTTGCCGCCGGCCCCGATGATACCCCAGGCATCGACCTCGACCAGCAGCTCCGCACTTGCAAGCGTTACATTGCCGATCAGCACGGCGCACGGAAAATCGCCGCTGAAAAATTGCCGGCGTGCTTCGATGAATGCCGGCCGGAAGCGAATGTCGGTCAGATAGACCGTGATCTTGAGGACGTCGGTCATGTCGGCACCGGCCGCCTCGACCAGCGACTTCATGTTCTTGAGCGTGGCGATCGATTGTTTCAGCGGGTCGTTGCCGCCAACGAGACCACCCTTGATATCGCGCGCGACCATGCCGGAGAGCACGAACTGGTCGCCGATCACGAAGCAGTTCGACCACAGCCCGGCTTCGGGCTCGCGCACCTTCGGGCTGATGATCCGCTTTTTACGCAGGCCGGATTCGGGGGTTTTGGCTGGCTTTTTCATCGTCGTTCGAAATCCCTGGTTGATCGGTTTCTATCGGATGTCAGGCGGCTTCGGCGCCCTGGATTGCCTGCCAAACGCGCAGCGGCGTCAGCGGCATGTCGATATGGCGGATGCCGAGATGCCAGAGTGCATCGACCACAGCGTTTGTGACGGCGACCGGCGCACCGATCGTGCCGCTTTCGCCCGCACCCTTCACGCCGAGCGGGTTGGTCGGGCACAGCGTCTCCTGCGATTCGAGCTGGAACGACGGCAGATCGTCGGCGCGCGGCATGCAGTAATCCATGAAGGTCGCGGTCAGGAACTGGCCGGTTTCCGGGTCGTAGCCGCAATCCTCCATCAGCGCCTGGCCGATGCCCTGCACGAGGCCGCCATGAATCTGGCCTTCGACCACCATCGGGTTGATGACGAGCCCGACATCGTCGACGGCGAAGTAATCGCGCAGCTTCACCTTGCCGGTATCGGGATCGACCAGCACGGTGCAGAGATGGACGGCCGACGGGAAGTTGTAGCTGTCGGGATCATGGAACACCGTCTCGTCGAGGCCGAGTTCGAACCCCTCGGGATAATCGGCGCCGCGATAAGCCATGCTCGCGACTTCCTTGAAGGTGACGGCGCGGTCGGTTCCCTGCACGACGAAGCGGCCACGTTCGAAGACGATATCGGCGTCGGCGCACTCGAGCATGCGCGCGGCGAGCCGGCTGCCCTTGGCGACGATCCGGTCGGTGCCCTTGGCGATCGCACTGCCGACCACCGAGAGCGAGCGTGACGCATAAGTGCCCATGCCGTAGGGAATGCGATCGGTGTCGCCTTCGACGATGTCGATATCGTCGATATCGCAGCCGAGCCGGTCGGCAACGATCTGCGCGTAGGTCGTGCCATGCGCCTGACCGTGCGAGTGGCTGCCGCACAATACTGTGATCTTGCCGGAAGGATGCACCCTGACTGTCGCCACATCCCAAAACCCGATGCGGGCGCCCTGCTTGGCAATCAATTTGCTCGGGCCGGCGCCAGCGCAATCGAGGAAGGCGGCGACGCCGATCCCCATCAGAACGCCCTTCTTGCGCAGCTTGGCCTGCTCGGCCCGCAACTGCCGATAATCCGACATCGCTTCGAGCTTTTCCATCAACAACGGAAAATCACCGCTGTCATAGGTGATCTGCATCGCGGTCTTGTAGGGAAGCTCGTTGGCCTGGATCAGATTGCGCGTGCGCAGCTCGACGATGTCGATACCGAGTTCGCGCGCGCCGTTCTCGACCAGCCGTTCGACGACGAACAGACATTCGGGCCGGCCTGCGCCGCGATAGGCGTCGACCGGCGTCGTGTGCGAATAGGCACAGCGGACGCGGCAATGGATCGCCGGGATCTTGTACAGCTCGGAAAGCATCGGCGCGTAGAAAAACGTTGGAATACAGGGCCCGAACGGGCTCAGATAGGCACCGACATTGGCAATCGTATCGACCTCGAGGCCGAGTATTTTGCCATTGTCATCGAACGCCATGCGGCAGGTCGTGGCGTGGTCGCGCGCATGGGTATCGACAATCATGTTTTCGACCCGCGTCGAGACCCACTTGATCGGCCGGCCGACCAAACGCGATGCCCAGAGCAGCGTCGATTCCTCGGGATAGTGATAGATCTTCTGTCCGAAACCGCCGCCGACATCGGGGGCGACCACGCGAATGCGCTGCTCGGGGATAAAGAGCGAGCTTTCGGCGAGCCACTGGCGAACCATGTGCGGGTTCTGGGTCGACGACCAGAGCGTGTAGCGCTCGTCCATCATGTCGTACTGCCCGACAATGGCGCGCGGCTCCATCGGTACGGCGGTGACGCGATTGTTGGTGAGTGTCAGCGCCGTGACGTGGTGCGCCTTGGCGAAAGCCGCGGCGACCGCATCGCGGTTGCCGGCCTCCCAGTCGAGCACCTGGTTGGTGCCGAATTGTTTATGCACCAGCGGCGCGCCGGGATCGAGCGCCGTCGCTGTGTGTGCGATCGCCGGTAATGCCTCGTAATCGACCTCGATCGCATCGACCGCGTCGAGCGCCTGCATGCGTGTCTCGGCGACGACCAGCGCCAGTGTATCGCCGACATGGCGGACGACGTCGTCCACCAGGATCGGACGCTTCACCTCGTTCATCGGTGTACCGTCGCGCGACGTGACCAGCCACAGCACCGGCGAGGTTCCCAGGCCGTCGGCCTTCCAGTCTTTGCCGGTCAGGATGCGAATGACGCCAGGCATTACCATCGCGGCAGCGATATCGATGTTGCGGATGCGGGCATGCGCGTGCGGACTGCGCAGAAACGCGGCATGCGCCATGCCCGGCAGACGAAGGTCATCGACATATCGGCCCTGGCCGGTGAGAAAACGAAGATCCTCCTTACGCTGGACCCGCTGGCCGACGTACATGCTGTTCCTCTCGTCTATTGCTGCACCGGCCGCCGGATTTTCGGCTGGTCGCTTGGGTGGTTGTTGACGCCTCGAGATGCCCTCTGTAGATTGTCGACAATCGTCCATATCGACGCAACAGTGTCAAGGCATTCCGATGGCGGCGGCAAGCACAGCGACGGCCCGCGAGGGCCTGAGGGAAGTCGAACGCCCGATCAAGAGCGTGGCGGACCTTGCCCATGAGCAATTGCGCCGGGAAATCGTCGCCGGGGAACTGGTTCCGGGCGAGCCGCTGCGTCAGGCGCATATCGCGGAACGCCTTGGCCTATCGCGGGCCCCGGTCCGCGAGGCGCTGCAAAGGCTCGAGATCGAAGGGCTCGCGGTGCTGCGGCCGCGCCGCGGTTATGTCGTTGCCAATCTCGACGTCGTAGAAATCGAGGACATCTTCGAGATGCGGATTTGGCTCGAGGGCCGCGCGAGCGCGCTCGCTGCGGGTCGCCGCACGATCGCAGATCTGCGTGCGCTCGAAGACCTGATCGCGCGGATGGACGAGTGCGCGCGTGGCGATACGGTCGATATTGTCACCTGGGCCGCGCTCAATCGCGAATTCCACATGAAACTGTTTCAGGTCAGCGGCCGCCGGCAGCTCTGCCGCATGGCACTGTCGCTGCGCGATTCGGTCGAGCGCTATGTCCGTGTCGACTACGCGATGAGCGAGATGCTCCGGCATGCGCAGCACGAGCATAAGGGAATTTTTGCGGCGCTGAAGGCGGGCGATGCAGAACGCATTGAGACGCTCAGCCGCGCACATTGTGAGCACACGCGCGACCGCCTGATCGCGTCGCTCGCCGCTCATCAGGACTAGCAACGGTTTCGTCGAAGCACTTGTAACTGGGAGGACAGTAGAATGGCACGATATTTGTTCAGCAACGGCACTGTCATCGACTGCACGGGCGATGGGCCAAAAGAGCGCGCGTCGGTTCTGGTCGAAGACAACAAGATCGCCAAGATCGGTGGCGCCGCCGAAGTCGAAGCGGCGGCCAAGAAGGGCGGCGCCTTCGAAACGATCGATGCCTCGGGCATGACTATCATGCCGGGCATGGTCGATTGCCATGTCCATCCCTCCTATGGCGACATTCTGTCGTTCGAAGAGCTCGATTTCTATCCGGGTGTCGAGTATCGGACGCTGCGCGCCACGGTCGATATTAAGAAAGTGTTACGCGCAGGCGTCACCAGCATTGCGACGCCCGGCGGTACGTGGAACATCAACGTCGCGCTGCGCAATGCGGTCAATTCCGGGCTGATCGAAGGTCCGAGAATGGCGGCCGGCGGGCACTACATCTCGACCTACAACTCGATCGGCTCGCCCTGGCCGACGCATCTCGATCATCCGAAATCGAGCTTCGGCGTATTGTGCAACACGCGTGACGAAATGATCGTGCAGGCGCGCAAGGAGATCAAGGAAGGCGTCGACATCGTGAAGGTTGCCGGCGACGGCGATGCGCTGACGGCCGATGGCACCTTGCTCGGCAGCATCAGCTACGACGATCTCAAGGCCATCGCCGACGTGACGCATATGATGGGCAAGGCCTGCACCATTCATGCACGCTCGGGTCGTGCGGCGGCCGATGCGGCGCGCGCGGGGTTCGATTGGGTCATCCATGCGTCGTTCCTCAACGACGAGCAGCTCGGCGTTTTCGAGAAGCTGCGCACGCCGATCAATCCGACGCTCAGCCTGCTTGCCAATTCGATCGACTGGGCCGACGAGCTCGGCATTCCGTCGCGCGTGACCGACTACTACAAGATGGAGCTGGAAGCCGCGAGCAAGGTTCTCACCAAAGCGCACAAGGCGGGCATCATGATGATGGCCGGCACCGATTCGGGGCAGGGTTCCGTACCCTACGGCGAATGGCATGCGCGCGAGATGGAACTGATGATGACGTATCTCGGCATGAGCAGTATGGAAGCGCTGCTGGCCGGCACCAAGAATGCCGCATTCGCCATGGGCAATGTCGATGTCGGCACGCTGAAGGTCGGCGGTTTTGCCGATATCCTGCTCGTCGACGGCAACCCGCTTGCCGACATCCAGGTGCTGCAGAACAAAGCGCTGCTCAAGGTCATCATGAAAGACGGCGCGATCGTCGATACCAAGACGCCCTTGCCGAAACCCACCCAGTATCCGTGGGAGAAGCCGCTCGTCGCGTGGAGCCGTCTTGCGACGCAGGACTACATTCGCGAAAGCGCCAAAACCAAGCCGAAGTGGATGCAGAAGCGGCCGCAGGCTGCGGAGTAACGCCCGCAACCAGCGGCTCGTAGACCGGCCGCCGCGATCGTCTGTTCCGGACTCCCTGTGACGGAACGGCGATCGCGGTGCCGGCGACGGGCAGCAATGCCCGAAACTTGATGAAAGCGACGAGGAAGAGAGCGAACGAATGCCGTTTTATCAATCCGATGGTCTGAAGCTCTATTACGAAGAACATGGCAGCGGCGATCCGCTGCTGCTGGTTCCCGGGTTCGGGTCAGACACCACCGCCTGGGTCGATCAGGTCGACGATTACAAGCGTCGCTTCCGCGTCATCCTGATGGATATTCGCGGCGGCGGCCGTTCAGAAGTGCCGGAGCCGGGCTATGGGCCGAAAGATCTCGCGCGCGACGTCATCGCGCTAACATCGCATCTCGCCCTCAAGAAGATTCATTTCGGCGGCTGGTCGCTGGGCGGCGCCGTCGGCCTCGAAGTCGCGCTGGCGAAACCCGACCTGCTGCGCACGCTGTCGCTGCATTCGAGCTGGGAAGGCGACACGCCGCCGCACATGCGCCGCTGGATCGAGATCCGACGCCGGATCATTGCGGCGAATGATCCGGTGGTGAACCTCGGTACGCGCGTCGTCAGCTTTTTCAGCACCGACTTCGTCAACGAACATGAAGACCTGATCGACGCCTATTTCAAGCGGGCGCAGGCAAATCCCAATCCGATGACGGAAAAGGGCATCGACGGTCACGCCAAGGCTTGCCTGTTGCACGATGCCGGCGATCGCATCGGCGCGATCAGGATTCCAACATTGGTGACCGTCGGCAGTCAGGATCGTTCGACGCCGCCGGGCCTGTCGCGGACCCTGCACAAGAAGATCGCCGGATCGGAATTCATCCTGGTCGACGGTGCCGGCCATTGCCCCATGTACGAATCCACCAAGGCGTTCAACACGATCAGCCTTGGTTTCCTCATCAAGCACAGTGCCTGAGTTCGGCGCCGCGCTACGACCGATATCGAATCGAAGAGACGTAGAAAGGCTATCTCCATGAGCGCAGACGACGTGAAGCATTCCGATCCGCATACGACAGAGACGCTGCGGCGTATCGACGAAATCGCCGCCGCCTTCAATCGGCAGGACGTGGATGCGATCGCCAACTATTTTACGCCGGACGGTGAATTCCTGTTCCCGAACGGTCCCGACCCGTGGGGCCGTCGCCTGACCGGACCCGATGCGATTCGCGATGCGCTGGCGAAACGCTTTGCCGTCGTTCGCGACATGAGCTGGGAATCGATCCGGCGCTGGGGCAATGGCGACATGGCGGTTTCGGAATGGATCGTGAGGGGCACGCAGCCCAACGGCGAGAAGATCGAGTATCTCGGCTGCGATCTTTGGGAGTTCAAGAACGGCAAGATCACCAAGAAAGACACTTACTGGAAGATCGTGAAGAAGGACTGACTCGATGCGCTCGGGAAGTTCCGGCGATATCCTTCGAAGCTTCCTCGCGGATCGAACAGTGGTTGCATCAACATCATGCCCGCCGGCAAAGACCGCTGGGCCAGACACCGCAAAGGTCAGGGAGGACCGCAGATTATGAATGAAGGCCATCTTTTCAGAAATGCCGCCGCTGCGTTAATCGGCGGCGCTCTTGCGATCTCGGTCGGCACGTCCGCGATGGCTGCCGACTGGAGCATGCCGGTTTCGGTCTTCGCCGATGACGGTTCGGTCAGCGAGATGAACTACGAGCCGCTCGATGTGAGCCAGATCACCCAGAAATGGAACATCTGCGTTGTCTTCCCGCATGTGAAGGATCCGTACTATCTCGCCTACACCTATGGTGCGGTTTCTGAAGCGCAGCGGATCGGCGCCAAGCTGCAGATCCTGGCCGCTGGCGGTTACACCGAACTCGCCAAGCAGATTTCGCTGGTCGAAGATTGTGTGGCCGGCGGCGCCGATGCCGTCGTCATCACCGCCGTGTCGACCGAAGGCCTCAATCCGGTCATCTCCGAAACTGTGAATGCGGGGGTTCCGGTCATCGATCTCGGGACCGGCGTGACCACGCCGGACATCAGCGGCCGCGTGACGTCGAGCTACGAGGCGGCGGGTATCAATCTCGGCGAGTATCTGAAGGCGCGCCATCCGGTCGGCTCGGGCAAGGTTCAGGTTCTCTGGCTGCCGGGTCCGGCAGGCTCGGGCTGGGTCGAAGATGCGACGCGCGGCTTCCAGGAAACGATCGTCGATTCCGACGTGGAAGTCGTGAAAGTCATGTACGGCGATACCGGCAAGACCGTGCAGATGACACTGATCGAGGATGGCCTGCTCGCTTATCCCGAGATCGAGTACATCGCCGGTGCCGCACCGGCGGCGGAAGGCGCGGTGCAGGTGCTGCGCCAGGCCGGCGTCGAGGGCATCGAGGTCATGGCCTACTATCCGACACCGGCGACGATAGCCGGCCTGAGCGACGGCACGGTTTCGGCGGTCGTCTCCGACAACTCGGCCATGCAGCCGCGCATTGCGATCGACATGGCGGTGCGCATTCTCGAAGGCATCGACGGACCCAAGAATATCGGGCCCGGCTTCTTCACGGTCGACACGGAAAATGTCGTGACCTGGGATTCTGGGACGACACTCTCCCCGGAAGGTTGGGAACCCGTATTCGAAGTGGAGTGACATCGTACGACATCGGCTCGCAGCCGGCGGCGGTACCCAGCAATGGGTCCGCAGTCCGGCCGCGGCGGATCTACTGGGAGGGTTGAATGAACCGTTCGCTGACCCGACCGATCTCGGAAGACGAGATCAGGGCATTCGAGGACGATGGGGTTGTGTGTCTGCGCGGCGTGTTCGATCCGGACTGGGTCGTCCGCATGCAGGAGGCGGTCGATCGCACGCTGAGCCGCCCCAGCCAGTGGGGCGCCGACATCAACGCCAAAGGCACCGAAGGCCGTTTCGCGATCGACACGTTCATGTATCTTTATGACAAGGATTTCCGCGATCTCGCGATCGAATCTCCGCTGCCGGAAATCGCGGCGCAGTGCCTTCGCTCGAAAAAAATCAATCTGATGTGGGATTTCTTCCTGGTGAAGGAACCGGGATCGCCGTATCCGACCAACTGGCACCAGGACCGGCCTTTCAACTGGATCGACGGTTCGCAGGCGATCAGCACCTGGACACCGCTCGACATCGTGACGCTCGACAGCGGCGCCGTGGAATACATCCGCGGCTCGCATAAATGGGGCAAATATTTCGAACCGATCGGCTCCGACGACAAGAACACCAAGAGCTTCTTCAAGGGCGCCGATGAGGAACCCGATGCGCGCGATGGCGGCGACGAGCTGCCCGACATCGACGCCCATCGCGACCAGTACGAAATCATCCACTTTGACTCCGGCCCGGGCGATTGCGTCGTCCATCACCTGAACATGGTGCATGGCGCGCCGGGCAATTTCAGTCAGCGCCGCCGCCGCGCGGTGTGCCATCGCTATACCGGCGACGATGCGACCTATGCGCCGCGCCGCAGCAAGTTTCGTGTGGTGCCGCCGCGCGATCCGGGCCTCAAGGCCGGCGATTCGTTTCCGCAGGACCATGATCTGTTTCCCGGCGTGTGGCCGCGGCGGCCGAACGTGCGTCTCTGGGACGGGCTTCTGGCCGAACAGGCCGCTGGCGCGCGGTAGATTTTCGAGCGACCGGGCCGGCTCCTTGGTGCCGGACCGGCATCGCGCGCTCTGCGGGGCGCGCGTCCTTTCACATCTGGAGATACAGCATTGAAACTGGTTGCGTTTGAGCGGGATGGGCGTCCCGGTCTCGGTCTATGGGAATCAAACGGCACGATCCGCCCCTACCGGGTCGGCGTGGATGCCGCTTCGGGCGGTGTTCGCGCGGCGATCGACGCCGCGCTCGACGGAATCGCGATGACGCATTCCGGCGAGACGCTGGCCTTGTCGGATGTACGATTGCGCGCACCGATGCCGCGGCCGCGCCGCAATATCTTCTGCATCGGCAAGAACTACCGCGAGCATGTGCGCGAGTTTGTACAGAGCGGGTTCGATTCGTCGGCAGGCGCCGGAGAGGTGCCCGACGCGCCGATCGTGTTCTCGAAAGTGCCGGAATGCGTGACCGCTCCGAACGATCCGATCCTGATCGATCCGGCGGTTTCGAGCGCCATCGATTACGAGGCGGAGCTCTGCGTCATCATCGGTCGGGGGGGGCGTGGAATCGCCGCCGCCGATGCACTCGATCATGTTTGGGGTTATACGATCGTCAATGACGTGACGGCTCGCGATCTGCAGGCCCGGAACAAGCAATGGCTGATTGGCAAGTCGCAGGACAGCTTCTGCCCGATGGGTCCGCTGGCCGTGACGGCAGATGAAATCGATCTCGGCGATACGTCGGTGCGCTGCTGGGTCAATGGCGAGCTCCGGCAGGATGCGAACACGCGCGATCTGCTGTTCGACGTACCGACATTGATCGAAACGATCTCGGCCGGCATCACGCTTCATCCGGGCGACCTGATTGCGACCGGAACGCCCGCCGGCGTGGGCATCGGGTTCAAGCCGCCGCGTTATCTCAAGGCCGGCGACAGGGTTCGCATCGAGATCGGCGGAATCGGCACGCTGGAGAACCCCGTCGTCGACCGTTCGGCGCGATAGCGATGCAGGAAATCGTGATCCGGCAACTTGCCGAAGGATTGGCCCGCGCCCGTCTCGCCGGGGATCGTTGCGAGATCGCCAATGGCGATCATCCGCAGACCGAGGCCGATGGCTATGCGATCCAGGACGCGGCAACCCGCGCCGTGGTGGCGAGCGGCCGGAAAATTGGCGGCTACAAGATCGGGCTGGTGACCGAACAGATGCGGATCCAGACCGGCGGGCGCGAGACGCTCGGCGTGGATACGCCGGTCTATGGAACGATGCTCGCCGATCGGATCTTTCAGAACGAGACCACCGTGCGCCACGCCGATTTCGTGCAGCTCTATATCGAGGGCGAGTTCGCGGTGCGGATCGCCCGCGACGTGCCGCCGCGCGCCTGCGATTATGACCGCGGTAGCATCGGCGATTTCGTCGAAAGCTGCTTCGCGGCGATCGAGATCGTCGAGTTCCGTCTGCCTTACTTCGACTACACGCCGCCGCTGGCGCCGCTGATGATCGCCGACAATGGCAGCAACTGGGGCGCGGTCGTCGGAAAGCCTGTCACCGACTGGCATAAGCTCGACATTCCCTCGCTTCGCGCCGAGATGCGGCTGGACGGTCGTCGGGTGGCCGAGGGTATGGCTCATCAGCTGCTCGGTCATCCCTTCGAGGTGCTGGCCTGGATGGCCAATCATATGAACAGACGCGGCCGAAGCCTTGCCGGCGGCGATATCGTGCTGCTCGGCTCGGTGACGCCGAGCTTCAAGGATTTCACCGCACCCGCCGCGATCGATGTCGAATGGGACGCGCTCGGCAGCGTGGCGATCCGTATTGCCTAGCGGGCGGTCGGAGCAGGAGAGGCCGATGTCGATCGCCGAGCTGGAAGCGCGCCTCGACAAGCTCGAATCGGTTGCGGCCATCCAGCGCCTCAAGGCGCTGGCCGCGCATCATGTCGACCGCTACGAAATCGACGCTTTTGCCGATCTTTTTGTCGAAGACGGGGTGTTCGTCGGCGCCTTTCAGCAGCATCGTGGCCGCCGGGCGATCCGCGAAAACATCAAGCTCTGGCCGATGATGATTCACTACGTCATGAACCCGGTCATCGACGTCGACGGCGATCGGGCGACGGGGCGCTGGTGCTTCCTGCGTCCGCAGACCGCACCGAGCGGTAATCATTATCTCGTCGGCGGCTGGTACGAGGACGATTATGTACGCATCGGCGGCGCGTGGAAGTTCGCGAGCGTCACGATCACCAACCTGTTTTGCACGACGTATGAAGCCGGCTGGGGCAACGATCCCGTCATTTAGTTACGAAAAGGCCGGACATCCCACGGGGGACGATTGCGCCCCTATCTGCCCCGCTGGTTTCCAGTGATAATTGACAGCGATTCGCATTCCGCCTATTTTGTCGACAATCGATCATTCGGGGGTAATCGGATGCCAAAAGGTGCGCCGGCCATCGCTCAGGCCAAAAGCCTGCCGGATATCGTTTACGACCATTTGCGCGAAGAAATCCTTTCCGGTCGTATCGGGCCGGGCGAACCCATCCGCCAGGAGCATCTCGCGGCCCGTCTTGGCGTCAGCCGGGCGCCGGTGCGCGAGGCGCTGAAGGCGCTCGAGGGCGAAGGGTTGATCATCTTCCGCCCGCGCCGCGGCTATCTGGTGACCGCCCTCGATCCGGACGAGATCGAGGAGATCTTCGAAATACGCGCCTTGCTCGAAGAACGGGGCGGGACGCTCGCCGCAAAGTTCCGCACGCAGGAAGATATCGAAGCCGTCGGCGATCTCCTGGAGCAGATGGAAGCCATCAAGCGTCCAACGCCCGCGAGCATCGCCCGCTGGGCAGCGTTGAACCGCGAGTTCCACACAAGGCTGTTCCAGTCGAGCCGAAAGGAACATCTCTGTCACATGACGATGGTGCTGCGCGATACGGTCGAGCGTTATGTGCGACTCGATGCGGCGACGCAGGGCCGTGTGGCCGATGCGGAGAGCGATCATCGCATGATTTTCGATGCGTTCTGCCGCGGCGATGCCGACGCGACGGGTCGGCTCAGCCGCGAGCATTGCGAACATACATGCGAGCGTTTGGTTCGGTCGCTGCGCACGCGCAAGGACTAGGTACGCCCCCCGACGATCGCGGGCGCTTATGCCGGCTCTTCTTCGCCGGTCGGGATCGGCTTGTCGCTCGCGCCGCCAGGCGCGGGAACGGACCAGGCATTCGAGACGGGCGTTTCGCCTGTCGCCGTCAGGAATCAGGGAGAAACGGAACGATGAACCAGACGAGCAGCGCAGAGATCACGATGAGCGACATGCGCGAGATTCATGAATCCTTCAATCGCCACGATGTCGAGAAGATCGTCGGCTTCTTCAAGGACGATGGCGTGTTTCGGCTCGCGCGCGGTTCCGAGCCCAAGGGGCGGTCGCTGCGCGGCAAGGCCGAGATCCGCGCCTTCCTCACCGACCGGTTCTCCAAGATCGGCGATATGAACTGGGAAACGATCAGCGAATTCTGCTGCGGCAATCGCGCTGTCTCGGAATGGATGGTGACCGGCACGCTGCCGAACGGGCAAAAGCTCGAGATTCTCGGTTGTGACATTTACACGTTCGAAGGCAAGAAGATCGTGCTCAAGGATACGTTCTGGAAATCGACCGAGAAGCCGCTCTGAATGGCGGCGGCATCGGAAAGAGATAGGGACGTGAACCAGGTAAAAATGAGCGACCGCGAGACGCTCGAGCGGATCGTTTTTCTCGAGGGCGAGTTGCTCGACGAGAAGCGGTTCGAGGAATGGCTCGACCTCTATACCGAGGATGCGATCTACTGGGTTCCGGCTACGCCCGGCCAGAAGAGCCCGGAAAATCACGTTTCGCTTTTCTATGACGACAAGCAGACGATGCTCGCGCGCGTGACGCGGCTGCGCCATCCCGAGATCCACGCCCAGCTTCCGGCCTCGCGCACCTGCCGCATTATCACCAACGTGGCGGTCGAAGCGGCCGCCGGTAGCGCCGCGTCGCTCGACGTGACCTCGAGCCACATGATCGTCGAGTACCGGCCGGGCTGGGAGCAGCGGATCTTTGCCGGCCGCTGCCGTCACACGCTTCGCCATGAGGGCGGACGTTGGCGGATCGCGCGCAAGCGGTTCGATCTCATCAATTGCGATGCGGCCTTTGCTGCGCTGACCGTTCCTCTCTGACACAGAACCTGACGAGGAGTTTTTCGATGAACGCCTATTCGCCAACCGATCTGAAAGCGCTGGTCGAAGAAGAGCGGATTCACCGCAAGGCCTTCGTTGATCCGGACATCTTCCGCATGGAGATGGAACGGATATTCCATCGCACCTGGGTCTATGTCGGCCATGCGAGCCAGGTGCCGCAGCCCGGCGATTTCTTCTGCACCCGGATCGGGTTGCAGCCGGTTCTGATGGTTCGCCATACCGACAACACGGTGCGGGTTCTCTATAACCGCTGCGCCCATCGCGGTGCGCGGGTGGTGAACGAGGAATGCGGCAATGCCAAGCGGTTCCAGTGCATGTATCACGGCTGGATCTATCGCACCGATGGCACGCTGGCGGGCCTGCCGATGCAGGCCGACGAATCGGCCGATGGGTTCGATTTCTCCGATCCGGATCTGAGCATGCGCCCGGTCGCCCAGGTCGACCAGATCCACGGCTTCGTCTTCGCGAACATGTCGCCGGGCGGGGCGGGGCTACTCGACTATATCGGCGAGGCGCGGCATGCGATCGACGAGTTCGTCGACGCCGCCCCCGACGGCGAGGTGGAGATTGCCGGCGGTTGCCATCGCTACGAATATAAGGGCAACTGGAAACATCAGCTCGAGAACCTGACCGACACCTACCATGTCATCGCGACGCATGCCTCGACCGTCGATCCCGACGGCAAGCAGTTCAAGCGGCGCAGCGGCACCGACGGGGCCGAAGCGCGCTTCTACGACGACAAGAAACGACCGGTCATTCTGGATATCGGCGTGTCGGTGTATCCGCACGGCCATTCCTCGACCGAATCGATGTTTCCCGAAGCGCAGACCGGCGGCATCTGGGAAGAATATCGCCGGATTCTGGCGGCGAAGCGCGGCCCGGAACGGGCCGACGAATTGCTCAAGCAGAAGATCCACAATCTGACGATCTTCCCGACTTTCGATCTGCTGGTCGTCCAGAACGCGATCCGGGTCATCTATCCGATCGCGGTCGACCGCACCGAAGTGCGCATCTATCCGCTCCGCATGAAGGGCGCGCCCGAGGCGATCTTTCGCGAGCAGGTCCAGTATGTGAACCTGACCCATTCCGCCTCGTCGTTCGTGCAGACCGACGATCTCGAGGCGTTCGACCGCATTCAGGTCGGACTCGCGACGGAGGCGCAGGATTGGGTGCTGGCGACGCGCGGCAAAAAGCGCGAGCGGTTCGACAATCGCGGCATCGGCCACGGCAACAAGACGACCGAAATCGGGTTGCGCTATTTGCACCAGGCCTGGCTCGAACTGATGTGCGCGGAGTAGTGCGGCCGCTTCGTTCCCTGTCGCGATCGGCGGGCAGGCTGACCGCTTAGTCGCGGTCGGCGAGCTCCCGCAGCCCGTCGGCGAGCAGGTTGAAGCCGACCACCAAGCTCGAGATGGCGATGCTCGGGAAGATCGCCATGTGCGGATAGCTGAAGATCACCTTGGCGGCGTCCTTCACCATGCCGCCCCAATCGGGGGTCGGTGGCGGCAGACCGAGGCCGAGAAATCCCAGTACGCCGATCATGATGATGGTCCAGCCGATGCGCAGGCAGGCATCGATGATGATCGGGCCGCGGGTGTTCGGCAGGATCTCGACCAGCATGATATAAGCCGCCGATTCGCCGCGCAGCTTTGCGGCAGCGACATAGTCGCGGGTGCGCAGTTCCAGCACCTGGCCGCGCACCAGCCGGCCGATCGCGGGCGAGGAAGAGATCGTTACCGCGAGGATGATGTTGATGGCCGAGGCGCCGAGCGTCGTGATCAGCAGTACGTAGAGAATGAGAACGGGGAAGGCGAGCACCAGGTCGGAGAACCGGCTCAGGACTTCGTCGATCCAGCCGCCGTAATAGCCGGCGACCATGCCCATCGTGCTGCCGACAATGAGCGCACTCAGGATGCCGAGCGGCGCGACGATCAGGACCGTCCGCGCCCCCCAGATGAGGCGCGAAAGGATATCGCGACCGAGATGATCGGTGCCGAGTACGTAGGCGTCGCTCGGCCGCGGATTGGCGAGCGCGACATAGTCGATCGCATTCGGATCGTAAGGGGCGAGCCACGGCGCGAAGATCGCGACCAGCACCCAGAACAGGATAATGAAGCTGCCGATCATCGCGGTCGGCGAGGCGGATAGATAGCGCAGGAACCCGAAGAAGCGGCCGATGAAGCCCGGCTCGTCGGATTTCGGTGCCGGTGCGGGGTGGATGCGCGGACTGCCGGTGTCGATCGTCATCGGCGGCCTATTTGAAACGGACGCGCGGGTTGAGCAGCATATAGCCGATATCGCCGATGAACTGCGTTCCAACGGCGATCGTCACGGCAACCAAGGTCGCCGCCTCGATGATTGCGATGTCGCCGAACAAAGCGGCATCCATCAGCATCCGGCCGAAGCCGGGATAGGCGAAGATGACTTCGGTCACGACGACACCGGTGATGAGCCAGTGGATCTGCAGCAGGATGACCGTGAACGGGGCAATCATCGCATTGCGCATGGCGTGGCGAAGGATCACCTGGCGGTAAGGCAGACCCTTGAGGATTGCGGTCCGGACGAAGGGCTGCGCCATCACCTCGGCCATCGAGCCGCGCATGATGCGCGTGACATAGCCGAAGTCGTACATCACCAGCACGGTCACCGGCAGGATGAGCTGATCGGCAATCGTCCAGCGATTGGTCGTTTCGAGCGGCGCCGTTCCCGGCAGCCATTGGAGTAGTACGACGAAGATCGCAATCAAGATGACCGCCGATGCGAACTCGGGAATCGACGAGGTGACGATCGAGATCAGCGAGATTACGCGGTCGCGTATGCTGCCGGGCTTGATACCGGAAAGCACGCCCAGCGTCAGCGACAGGGGAATGACGATCAGGAATGCGATCCCGGCGAGCAATCCGGAATTGCCGATCCTCTCCCAGATCACGTCGTTGACCGGTTCCTTGTACAGAGTCGAATAGCCGAGATTGCCGAAATACCTGTTGCCGCGCGAATCCTGATAGGTCTCGCCGAGCGAGGCGTCGGCGGCGGGATCGGAAACGACGCCGATCAGCACGCCGAGCCAGCGTGCATATCGGACCGGTGTCGGATCGTTGAGGTGGAGCCGTTCGGCGAGGAGGTCGACCTGTTCGACGGTTGCGAACGGTCCGAGCAGCTTGCGGGCGACGGAACCCGGTGTCGATTCACAAATGACGAACACTACCATCGATGCCAGAAGCATCGTGAGCGCCATCAGGGTGAGACGTCGGACAACAAAGACAATCATGAGAACCGACGGGCTGCCTCCAGGTGCGGCCGGCTCCGTCGCAAGCTCGGCACGATAAGAGTATCGGCGGTGATTCTGAAATCGCGATCCTGCAGCAGTCGGCTCGGATAGCGCCGTAGGGTAAGCACCCGAACGTCACATGGAAAGCCCGCCTGCAGAGCCCGGCTGTTTGGGCCGTGATCTGCAGGCGGGACCTGCCTTGCTGCGGGTTCGGCCGGTACTAGGCCTCGATCGCCATCGTCTCGGGGAAGATGCACATCGAGGGATGCAGCGAGAAACCCTTCACCCGACGGTCATAAGCGGTCTGCTCGTTGACCCAGATGCTCTGCAGCGTCGGGCCCTCGTCCTGAAGGATTTTCTCGAGCTTCGCCGTGACTTCGCGGCGTGCCTCGACGTCGGCGAGACCTTCGGCCTGCACGAGAAGTTCGTCGAACTCCGCATTGCTCCACTCGAACAGGTTCCACTTAGCGCCCGTACGGTAGACCAGCGCGTAGAGCTGAATGGCCAGCGGACGATGCGCCCAGCTCGAATGCGAAACCGGCGCCTTGTCCCAGACTTCCCAGAACTGCGAGCCCGGCATCACATTGATCTTGAAGCGGATGCCGACCTGCGCGAGCTGATCGACGATCGCCTGCGTTTCGGCCACTTCCCATTGCGGTTCGGCGATGCACTGCACCTCGGCATCGATACCGTCGGGATAGCCGGCTTCGGCAAGCAACGCCTTCGCCCGCTCGAGATCGACGCCCATCTTCGGCAGCTCGGCATATTCCGGATGGATCGGGCAGGCATGATGGTTCTCGGCCGGCAGCCCGTTGCCGAGAGCGGCAGCGGC
The DNA here is from genome assembly GCA_034439975.1 of Rhodospirillaceae bacterium. Classification (GTDB taxonomy): domain Bacteria; phylum Pseudomonadota; class Alphaproteobacteria; order Dongiales; family Dongiaceae; genus JAWXBK01. The sequence goes on from JAWXBK010000090.1 coordinate 26,249, forward strand.
CAGAACCTTATCATTGTCCACCGCGAGCTTCATCGCGAGGCGGACCTTCGGGTTGCTCCACGGTTCCTGCGTGACTTTCGTCGCGAAGGTCGCGGTCAGCGCCGTTACGGCACTGTAGAGCTCGACATGGTCCATCGACTTGATGGCATCGATCTGGAACTGCTCGATGCGGAAGAGCCCGTCGACCTGGCCCGATGCCAGCGCGCCCAGAGCGGCCGCCGTGTCGTCACCAAGATCGACGAACTCGAACGAGTCGATATGCGGCTGTTCGCCCCAGTAATCGGCAACCGCCTTCAGCACGGCCTTGCGCTGCACTTCCAGCTCGACGATTTCGAACGGGCCGGTGCCGTTGCTGCCGACCTGGAACACGCCGCCGTCTTCCGGATCGAGCATCGTGTTGGTGTAATGGAACAGATGCTCGGGAATGGCGACCTGCGGGACGCGAAGATTGAGGCGCACCGTGTAGTCGTCGACCTTCTCGAGGGCGTTGGCATCCCACAGCGTGTCTTCTTCTTCGTTAAGAAGATACGGCTTCATCAGGCCGAGCGACGACGAACCTGTTTCGGGATTGAGGACGTGATTGATGTTCCAGATCACATCGTCGGCGACGAACGGACGGCCGCTGCGCCACATCGCTTCCTTGCGCAGATGGATGGTCCAGGTCCGCAGATCTTCGCTCGGTTCCCAGCTTTCGCAGAGCAGCGGGTGCGTGACATTGTCGGAGCCGGTGCGGGTCAAGGTCTGCACCACCGGGAAGGTGATGTTCGAGAACATGAACCAGCCAAGGGCGTGCGGATTGCTGAGATCGGGGACGCGATGGCCGACGCGGATCGTGCCGCCCTTGGGCAGATCATCCGCGCGGGCGACCGGCATGGCCGCGCCGCCAGCGATCGCATAGGCGCTGGCGGCCGAAAGGCCGAGCAGCGTTGCCGTGCGCAGGAACTCGCGCCGGTCGACGCGGCCAGCGTCGAACTGTTCGACGAGCTTCTTGATGTAGGGATGGGTCTTCGGGGTAGTCATGGAACGAGCCTCCCGGGTTCGTGGTGGTGAAAATCACGCCGGTTTCGCCACCGGCAGTTTATCGATTGTCGAAAATCGTAAATGTTGGGGCATCGACGGTCAATGGCGAAATCCCCCGCTTCGACACCCCGCGGGGCCGGTGTCCGCGTCGGGCGGGATCCGGACGCGTCTTTTCCGGCGCGTTTTTATGGCGCCGGATCATTCTTACTGCCGCACCAGGCAAGCAACAGCCGATTGAAGTCGTCGGTGCGGTCGAGCATCACCATGTGCGAGGCGCGGCTCAGCACATGCAGGTCCGCGTTCGGAAGGAGCCGCATCAGCGCGAGGCCGCGCTCGACCGGAACGGTGCGATCCTCCGTCGCCCAGACCAGCAGCGTCGGCATCGTCAGCGATGCGACATGCGGGTGAATATGCTTCTCCTGCAACTCGACATATTTGAGAAAGTCGGTTTCGGCTTCCGGCAGATTGCGAAAGATCTCGAGCTGGTTGCGGGCCGCCGCGCGCCGATAGGCGTCGCGAACGATTGCTTCGTATTCCGCATCCTGAAGTTTGCCCAGCCGACTGTTTCCGCCGATATAGGCTTCTTCGTTTTCGGTCAGTGCGCGAAAATCGTAGGCATGGCTGGATGCTTCCATCCAGCCGCGATCGGCATCGCCGCCGAGGCGCGGCGCCGTGCCGCCGGTGGTGACGAGCACGAGTTTGCTGGCCAGCGACGGACGAACGATCGCCATGCGGGCGGCCATGAAGGCGCCCTCGGAGTGGCCGAGAAGAATCGCCTTGTCGATCCCGAGCGCATCGAGGAACGCGAGCGCATGATCGACGCGTTCGAGACGGTTCAAATATCTCCCGTCCTTCGTCATGTCGCTGCGGCCGAAGCCGATCTGGTCGAAAGCGATGACGCGAAAGGACCGGGCTAAAGCGGGAATGGTTCGAAACCACGCGCCATAGGCATCGCTGGTCGCGCCGGCACCGTGCATCAGAACGATCGCCGGCCCTTTTCCCTCGTCGAGGTAGTAAGTGCGGCAACCGCCCGCATCGATGTATTTGCCCTGCATCGATACTCCCATTGTGACGCGCAACGACCGCTCGCGGCTGGACGCCGTGTTTGACATACTGTAATACAATCATACGATCTAATGGACTCGGGACTCAAGGGCCGCCGCGTCCTAATCGGGTAAAATGCCGCCGGGCGGGTTTGGTAAAGGCCATGGTCATGGCGGATAGCCGGCGCTCTTGACCAGGCTCTCCGCCGCCGGCACGGGTCCGGTTCGGGCCGTTCGTGCGGCCCGGTCCTGGAGGATGCCGGCCGGCGTCGCCGGCCTTGGTCGGAGGAAGACGGGAATGCCCCTCGTTCGTTTACCCCACAGCGAGACCTATTACGTCGAGGAAGGCAGCGGTACGCCGCTGGTCCTGATCCACGGCATGGGCGGTGACCACACGGTCTGGGACTGGCAGGTGCCGGCACTGCGCGATCGCTTCCGGATCATCCGGCCCGACAATCTCGGCCATGGCCGTTCCGAAAAGCCGGCGGGCCCCTGGAAGTTCACGCAGTTCTCGCAGCAGATCGTCGAGCTGCTCGATCATCTCTCGATCCCGCGCGCGGTCGTCGCCGGCTTTTCGCTGGGCGGATCGATTGGGCAGGCGTTCGCGGCCGACTATCCGGATCGCATCGCAGCCCTGATCATCGTCAGCTCCGCCTGCGCGCGCACCGCAGAAGAACAGGCGGCGGTCGATGCGCGCGTTGCGCAAGTCGCGGCCGGCGGACCGCCGGCCGTCGTCGACGGCGCGCTCAAACGCTGGTTCACCGACGGATTCGCCAGCAAACACCCGGCGCTCATCGAATATTGGCGCCAGCGTTTGCTGGGCAATGACCCGGTCCCTTACTCCGCGGTCTATCAGCTTTATTCCGAAGTCGATCGCCAGCTGTTGCATCGCCTCGGCGACATTCGCACACCGACCCTGGTCATAACCGGCGACAAGGATCCCGGGCAGACGCCGCGCATGGCGCAGGAGATGAACCGACGCATCGCGGGTTCCGAGCTGCAGATCTTTCCCGGCATCCCGCATATGTCGACGCTGGAAGCGGCGGATCAGCTCAATGCTGCGATCGCCGATTTTGCGCAGCGCCGGGCCGGCAAGGTCTAGCGCGCGTTGGCGCACCAGCCTCCGAGCAAGCGGTTGAATGCGTCGGCACGGTCGAGCATCACCATATGCGAGGCGTCGCCCAGCACATGCAGATCGGCATGTCTGGCGATGCGCTGCAAGGCGACGCCGCGTTCGATCGGCACGGTCGGATCGTTCGCCGCCCAGATCAACAGGATGGGTGCCTTGAGCGAGCCAGATGCGGATGAACATGCCGCTCCTGGGTCTGGATATAGCCTTCGAAGCTGGTTTCGCTCTCGGGCAGATGCCGGAACATCTCGATCTGACCGGCGGCGCGACCGCGCCGATAGCAGTCGCGCAGGATCGCCTCCGCTTCGGGATCGCCGGACATCGCGAGGCTCGAGTTCGTCCGGATGAAATCGTCTTCGGTGTCGACGCCGCCGGCATAGTCGTACGCCGCCTTGCTGGCTGCGAACCATTCGCGGTCGCGATCGCCGCCGAGCTTCGGTGCCGTAGCACCGCTGGTCACGATGACGACGCCCGAGGCGAGGCCGGGGCGCTGGATCGCCATATAGGCGGCCATGAACCCGCCCTCGGAATGGCCGACCAGAAAGGCGCGGTCGATCTTCATCGCATCGAGGAAGGCAAAGGCATGCGCGCAACGGTCGACGCGGTTTACATAACGCCCGTCCTTCGGCATGTCGCTGCGGCCGAAACCGGTCTGGTCGAAGGCGACGACGCGAAACTGACTGGCCAGCGCTTCGATGGTGAAGCGCCAGGTGCACCAGCTATCCACGGCAACCGACGCGCCATGCATCAGCAGGACGACCGGGCCCTTGCCGCGGTCGATATAGTGGGTTCGTACCCCGTTCGCGTCGATGTAGTTGCCTTCCACGATGCTCACTCCTCTAAGCGATCTTGCGATCGGTTCGGTTTCATTCCGGTTGGTCGCGCGGCCGTATCGATCGAGGGGGTGCGCGCATGAGCAGCGATGCGACGGCACCGACCGCCACGCGCTGGCCCACCTATGGCCTCGTGCTGATGGCGCTCATGATCCTGAGCTGGGGCATGAACTGGCCCGCCTCCAAATTTGCGCTCAACGAAGTCGATCCGTTGTTGCAGCGCTCGATCGCACTCCTTGCCGGCGGCACGGGGCTGCTCGTGCTCGCGCGAATCTTCGGCTACTCGCTGCGCGTTCCCCGGCGCGAACTGCGACCGCTGATCTCGGTCACGCTGTTTCACATCACCGGCTGGCACGTCGCCTCGGCCTATGGGTTGTCGATGATGCCGGCCGGTCGCGCCTCGATCATCGCCAACACCATTCCGATCTGGGTGACGTTGCTCGGCATCTGGCTGCTGCGCGAGCCGCTGACCTGGCGCCGCACGATCGGGCTCACGCTCGGTCTCGGCGGACTTGCACTGCTGATCGGGCCCGACATCGCAGCCCTCGGCAGGGCGCCGCTCGGCGCGCTTCTCATGGTCGTCGCCGCGATCTGCGCCGGTGCCGGCACGATCGGTATGAAGGCCTATGTCTGGCAAACACCGCTTACCGTGCTGGCGGGCTGGACGGTGCTGATCGGCGGCATCCCGATCTATCTCGCCGCCTGGCTGACCGGCGCAGGGTTGACCGACGCCGCGCAGGCCGCGGGCGGCATCAGTTTTCAGGCCGTCGCCGGCCTTTGCTACACGGTCGTGATGGCGACGATCTTCTGCCACTGGTGCTGGTTCAAGATCGTCGTGCTGTTTCCGGCACCGGTTGCCGCCATCAGCATGTTCGGCGTGCCGGTGGTCGGCGTGCTCGGTAGCGCGGCGTTGCTGGGCGAAAAAATCGGGTGGGCGGAAATCGGCGCGCTCGTCCTGGTGCTTGCCGGCATCGCCTGCGTCGTCCATGCCAAACGCACACCCGCCGTGCCGCCGCCCGTCGACGGCTGAAATCCGCCGCTCTGCGATATCCGTAACCAAACGATCGACCGCTTCAGAAGGAAATCCGATATGGCCATCACCCGCGACTACGTCGAATCGCTGTTTCGCAATCTCGAAACCGGCAACCGCCAGGCCTTCTTCGACAAGATGGCCGACGATGTCGAGGTCAGCATCATGGGCAATCACACGCTGGCGGCGACCTACCGCGGCAAGGAAGAGTTTCTCACCAAGGCGCATGGCCGCATCAACCGTATCCGCAATCCCAATGTGCCGCTGAAAATCTCGGTCCGTCATGTGCTGGCGTCGGGCGATTACGGGATTGTCGAAATGCATTCGATCTCGACCGCCCTTAACGGTAAGCCGATCGAGAACACCTATTGCTGGATCTGCCGCTTCGAGGGCGACAAGATCCGCGAAGTGCGCTCGTATACCGATACGGCCTCGATGGAGAAGGCGATTCTGGAGAACGAAGCCGATCTCGCGCGCAAGAGCTAGGCGCGCGGGCATTGCTCCGACAGTCGGCACTCACGCAATGCCCTCGGGCCATAAAAGCTCGAGCGGCCGGTTGTAGAGAATGTCGTCGATCAGCGAATCGGGCACGCGCGGCATTTTAACGTCCAGTCCCCAGTCGTTGATCGCGTGGAAGGATTCGCGCGCGGCTTCCGGCGTCTGGATCGGGAAATCCGATCCGAACAGGAACTGGTCGGTCACGCCGTAATCGATCGCCAGCATCAGTGCGTTGTAGCACTGCCATTTCCGGTAATAGCGTGCCGAGAGATCGGTATAGAGCTGTCGGTGCTTGCGCAGCAGCAGCACGGTTTCGGAGATCCAGGGTTGCCCGACATGGGCGAGGATCATCCGGAGATTGGGGAAGGCGCGCGCGATCTTGTCGAGCAGGATCGGGTTGCCGTATTCGAGCGTCGATTCGGTGGCATAGGCGGCCGACTGGTGCCACAGGATCGGCAGCTTGAAATCGTCCGCCATTTCGTAGAAGCGCCAGGCCTCGCGGCACCAGGGGTGAAACCCGGCATAGACCGGCGAGAATTTGAGCCCGCGCAGCCCCAGTTTGACGACCGCGCGCTCGAACTCCGCCGGGCCGTTCGTATCGGCCGGATCGACACCGGCGAAACCCACGGCCCGGCCCGGATACTCCTGGACGTACTCGGCGACGAACTCGTTCGGAACGTGAATCCCGAGCCGGTTCCACTTCATCGCGATGCAGACGAACTTCTCGCAAACATCGACGACCAGCGCGCGGTGTGCAGCGGGGCTCGCATCGACGCTGCGGCCCGTCTTCTTGCCCAGTTCGGCGTGCTGATCGACGCCGAGATGCTCGGGCAGCCAGAGATTGGTGTGCCAGTCGATCAGGGGCCGTTTCGGATCAGGGCTTTGCGACACCGCCGACTTCCTTCGCCTGTTCGGCCAGTACCTTTCGTGCGATCCGGAACGCTTCGACGCCCGCCGGCACGCCGCAATAGATGGTGATCTGCATCAGCGTCTCGCGAATCTCCTCGATCGAGCAGCCGTTGCGCAGTGCGCCCTTGAAGTGCAACTCGAACTCGTGCGCGCGATTGAGTGCGGCAAGCATGCAGAGATTGTTCAGGCTGCGCTGCTGGCGCGAGAGCCCCTTGTTGCCCCAGATGCGGCCCCAGCAATACTCGGTCACGAGTTTCTGGAACTCGCGGTTGAAGTCGTCGGCATTCTGGATGGCCGCGTCGACATACTCCGCGCCAAGAACCTCGCGACGGATACTCAGGCCGAGATCGAAATCTTCGGAACTCATCACCCTGTACTCCCGAAACGGTTCACGAGAGGGTCGCCGCGATCGGCGATCCGCATGGATGCGCCCACGCCGCTCTGCCCACGCCGCTCTGCCCACGCCGCTCTGATAGCGCAACCGCTGCCGGACCGCCATCGCGATCCGGGTGCTATCGGGCGGCGGCGTGAACGCGGTCGGATTTCGGCGCCGCGCTGCGCGTGTGGATCCTCGGCAGAACCTTGTCGGCAAACAGCTTCATGCTGCTCATCGTGTATTCGTGCGGCATGCCGGACCATGAGCTGTTGATCAGTAGCTGCTCGATATTGAGCTCGTCCTGCAGCTCTTCGATCTTATCGACCACCTGGGCTGGCGTGCCGAACAGCAGCGAGCGATCGTTCACGAACTCGAACGTGAGCTCCTTTTTCAGCGCGGCTTCCTGCTCGGCCGGCAGTTCCTCGTCCGGCTTGAGGAAGATCTTCGGCCCGCGCCAGTTGCTCCAGTTCAGGTAGCGCATCAGATAGGACTCGGCCATCCGGCGCGCCTCGGCTTCGGTTTCGCCGACGAACGTGTCGCGCATGATGCTGACGCCACTGCCAAAGGGGATATTGCGGCCGCGGGTTGCGGTCGCGCGCTCCTGATAAAGACGGAACCGCTCCTTCAGCATCTCGACCGGCGGTCGCCACATGATGATGCCCATATCGTTCTCGGCCGCGAACTGCACGGCGAGCGGCGAATCGACGACCTGCCACATCGGCGGCATCGGCGTCTGCATCGGGCGCGGGAAGGTCGTAATGTTGATCAGTTCGCCGGTCGCGGTGTCGATGTAATTCGCATCGTCGACCGGATGGGCGCGGTCCCAGCGGAAGCCGGGTGCCGGGTAGGTATAATGCGTGCCCTTGTGTGAGAAGATGCGCTGCGAGAGGGCCTTCTTCAGAATCGCCACCGTATCGGCGAAGACCTTGAAGTTTTCTTCCGGATTGCGCGGGTCGGCGGCCGGGTTGAGGTTGACGCCCTCGAGCCCGTAATTGCCGCGCCCGACGCCCAGTTCCAGCCGCCCGTTCGAGAGCTGGTCGAGCAGCGCGATATCCTCGGCGAGCCGCAGCGGATGCCAGAAGGTGATGATCGCCGCCGCGAGACCGATCCGGATGTTCGTCGTCCGCGCGGCGATGTCGGTCGCCATGACTATCGGGTTCGGCAGGATCTCCCGACCCCAGATGCTGAAATGATGTTCGGCAAACCAGATACTGTCGAGGCCGGCCCGGTCGCAGAACACGGACAGGTCGCGAATGTCGTTGAGACAGTCGACATAAGCGCGTTCATGGCCGGGATTCGACGGGTTGCAGAAATAGCCGACTTTCATGATGGTGTCTCCGATCCGTGCGCCGAAGCCGATATCCGGCTTCTTAAAGGCCTCGAACGGCGAGTCCGCCCCAAGCTCTGGACAGGCGCCATACTATAATACAATCATACAATCTGCAACGCGTCAGGGAGAGACTTTCCCGACGGGCCCGGCCGGATCCCGCCATTTCCGGCCGCGGCCAGACCGTCGCTACCGGCCCCGCGCCTCTGCTAGAGTGCGGCCGGCCCGATGCTTCGTCGCGCGCCGGGGGCAAGGATCGATCTCGATGCGTCAGGGTAAGAGCCAAGGCAAAGTCGCGCTCCGCATCGACCGGAGCAGCACGACGCTGCGCGCCAAGACGATCGAGGCGCTGCGCGAGGGCATTCTCAGCCTCCAGTTCAAACCCGGCGACCGGCTGATCGAACGCGAGCTGTGCGAAATGCTCGGCGTCAGCCGGACCTCGATCCGCGAGGCGCTGCGCCATCTCGAAGCCGAGGGGCTCATCACCAGCGAGCCGCATCGCGGCCCGGTGGTGGCGACCGTGACCCCGGAAGAAGCGGAACAGCTTTATGAAGTGCGCGCCGTGCTCGAGGGTTTCGCGGGCCGGCTCTTTGCCGGTCGTGCGAGCGATGCCGCACTCGGCAAACTCGAGCGTGAGGTGCGCCGTTATGAACAGGCCGCGAAGCGCCCGGATGTCGATGAGGTACTCGATGCACTGGCCCGCTTCTACACGATCATATTCGACGAGTGCGGCAATGTGTTCGCGCGGAACATGATCGTCTCGCTGCGGGCGCGCATGCAGTATCTCCGCACCACGACCATGTTCCGGCAATCCGACGTGGACACCGATCAATCGATCCAGAATTTCCGCCGCATCCTCGAAGCGGCGAAGGCGCGCAATCCCGATGCGATGGAAGCGGCCTGTGTCGCGCAGGTCCGGCATGCCTCGTCGGTTGCGCTGCAGGTGCTGCGCGATAGCGCGGCGGCCGGCGAATAGACTTGTCCTTACGCCGCGCAGGATCGACGCACCGGATCGTGCCGGCATGAAATCGCCGATCCGCTGCGGCGCAACCGGCTGGATCTTCGCGATCCTGCTGCTGGCCGGTTGTGCGACACCGGTCGTGCCGCCGGTGCCGTTCAATGGCCCCCAGGCATGGCAGCGCAGTATCGAGATCGCCGAAACGGAATGGAAAACATTCGGTAACCAGGTCGTCGCTTATCGCTATGACGCGAACGGGCGCGAAGTCCAGCTCGTCGATCCGACCGGATATACCGAAGACGATCGCCCGGTTTATCCCTCGATGGGCGGATACTGGAACGCGGTGGGTGAAGACGGGTTCGACAGCTGGGCGAGCTGTTTTGCTGGCTGGGAGCGCAAATGCCCGTGGCATCTGCCCTGGTCGGCGGCGTTCATTTCATGGGTGATGGTCGAGGCAGGAATGCCGGCCGACCGGTTCGTTCCCAACGAGAATCACTGGACCTACGTGCGGGATATCGTCGCCCGCGCCGACGATCCGGACAGGGCCTTCCTGCCCGAAGCGGTCGATCGCTATCGCCCGCAGCCCGGCGACCTGATCTGCAAGACGCGGGGCGGCGCCGAAATGCCCGATTTCGATGTGATGATGAAGGATCCGGGCGGGCCGGGCGAGTTCCTGCCGATGCACTGCGATCTGGTGATCGTCAATGGCGGCAGCAGCGTCATTCCCGACGGGTTCATCGAAGCGATCGGCGGCAATGTCGCCAACTCGGTCTCGAAGAGCCTGATCCCGAGCGACAAAGGCTATCTGATACCCGGCCGTGTCGGTTCCTGGTTCATCATCCTGCGGAACGTCTACGGTGCCCCACCGCTCGTGTAATCGGCGACCGGTTTGATCGGATGGCCGGCGTCGGCAAAGCCGACGCCGGCCGACCCATCTAGACGCCGACGATCGCGAGAAACACCATCAGGCTGCCGACCCACGAGGCGATAAAGAGAAGCGTTCGCAGCCACGGAATCGCCAGCATGTAGACCAGCGCATGGGCGAGGCGCGACCAGAAGAAGATCGCCGAACCCGCGGCCGTCTGGTCGTTGTCGAGCCCGGCCATGTGTGCGGTCAGGACCAGCGCCGCAAATGGCACCAGATTCTCGACCATGTTGAGATGTGCCCGCTGCGAGCGCAGTGCCCATTCCGGCAGCGGTTTCGGTTCCGTCGGATAACCGACCGTGTCCGAGACGCCCCAGATTCCGAAGCGGGCGATCACATAGGGCACCCACAGCAGCAGGCAGAGCAGAGAAGACCATGTGAGGTAATGCAGGTCGACAGTCATCGATATCCCCCATGTCGCGTGCCGCTCACGCGGCGATGACAGAAGATTACCGGCGAATCGGCGATTCGGCCAACCCGGACGAGGGCAGCCGTTCAGGCCGGGAGACTGGCACAGCCGATACAGGTTGGTACCGCCGGATCGTTCTCAAGGCGTTGCGGTTCGATCGGCTCGCCGCAGGCGATACAGAACCCGTAGTTGCCGGCTTCGATTCGGGGCAGCGCTGCTGAAATTCGCGCGCGTTGTCGCATACGATTACGTTCGGTCGCTTCTGCCATCGCCTGCATCTGCAGCGCATCCATGCGCGACAGGCGGCCAACGCTCTGCTGGTCCAATTCAACCGTTTGGCGGCTATCGGCGCTGTTGCGGCTCAGTTCATCGATTTCGGCATTCTCTGGGCCAGTAGTCGTTCGCGCGCGGTTTCCGGGTTGGGCGGGATGGCCGTCACTCCGTTCTTGACGTAGCTGCGATCGAGGCCGGTTTGCCGCTGCCGGGCGCCGCGACGCATTCGAACGCGTCGACATCGCCAATCGCCACGCGCATGTAATGCTGCTGGTTGCCGGCGGGCCACGGGCCCAGCAGTGTGACGGGCGCCGATGTTACGATCGCGCCCTGCGCCGCCGCGATGCATTGCCGGCGCGCGTCGTCGACATCGGTCGCCTGATCGAAGGACGGCTCAAGGTTGAAACGCCCGGCGCGCAGTAGGGTCGGATCGAAGTTCCATCCGGCCGCCGGTGTCCAGGCGACCGTGCCGTGCTGCCAGAGAATGCGGAAGACGGAACCTGGTTTGAGGTCGGCGAGCAGAATGCCGGTCGCAACCGTTCTCGTGCCGGCGGCGATCTCGCCGAGCCGATGCTCGGGCTCGAGTAGCGGCGAACTGAAAACCGGGCGTGCCGAATCGGACAGCACGGCCGCGAGAAACACCGCAACGCTGCCGCCATCGGGCAGCGTTTCATACGGCGTTTCCTCGATGGCGATCGCAGGCAGCCGTTCGTCGAGATAGTCGAGAATGCGCCGTTCGACTTCGACGATGCGATCGTTCAGCGCATCAGAGGCGCAATGCCGGCGCTGTATCGCGTCGGTTTCGGCGCTGCAGATCGAGCGAATGATCTCGATTGCGCCCTTGTTTTCCTCGAGCAGGCGATCGTAGGCGGCGAATCCCAAAACCACCGCCGCCGTGCTGCGCCCGAAGGCGAGGCGTGCCTCAAGCACGCTCTCGCCGCCGCCGATACAGAAACCGGGATCGATTTCCATGCCCGCGGCCATGCAGGGCTCGTCCGCCGCGATGGCGTTGGCCGAAAAACAGATCAGGCCAATGCCGAGCGCCGCGAGCGCGTGCAGCCGCGAACGAGCGGGCGTTATCCCGGTCTCGGCATTACCAGCTCCCGGTGTTCTGCATCGATGCCCAGGGTTCTTTGGGCGGCAGGCTTTCGCCGTCCTGCAGCAGCTCGATCGAGATGCCGTCGGGCGAACGGATGAATGCCATATAGCCGTCGCGCGGCGGGCGATTGATCGTCACGCCGTGATCCATCAATCGCTGACAGGCCGCGTAGATATCGCCGACCCGATAGGCGAGATGTCCGAAATTGCGGCCGCCTTTGTACTCTTCCGGATCCCAGTTGTAAGTGAGTTCGACCAGCGGCGCCTCGTCGCACTTCGCGCGCTCGGCGTCTTCGGCGGCAGCCAGATAGACCAGCGTAAACCGGCCTTTCTCGCTGTCGTACCGCTTTACCTCGGCAAGACCGAGTTTGTTGCAATAGAAATCGAGGGATTCGTCGAGATCTTTCACGCGTACCATGGTGTGCAGATAGCGCATCGCGGCAATGGTCTCCCGTGCAGTCGTTCATGGGTCGGGTGCGCGGCCTTCCGTTCACACCCGGTACCTCAAGGCGTAGCTCACCTGCCCCGGCGAGGCAACGCCGGCCCGGCCCTGCGAACTCAGGTGCCGGTCGTGGGCCGCTGCCGCCCGGCTTCCGCCGCTTTATCGCTTGTTGCATCCGCCGTCGGCGCCGACGGCTGCGAGCGCAGGCGGCTCTTCCGCAGCTCGCCATGCGCATCGAGGATCGGATAGGCGACCGACGTGAGATGCGAGTTGATGCGCTTCAGATCGCGCATGATATCGAGATGCAGCGCCGAGGTTTCGATCGACTGCACGCGACCCGAGCGCAGCCGCTCGAGATGATGCTCGCTGCCGGCGCGCTCGAGTTCGCGCATCATTTCCTTCTGCGCGAGCAGTTGGCGGGCCGGATCGACGTCGCCCGTCATGTAGACGCCGAGCGCGAGCTGCATGTTGTCGACCACGCGGCCATGCATTGTCTCGAGCTCTTTCCAGCCCTCGGCCGAGAAAGAGAGGCGATTGCGGATCTTCTTCTGCGCCAGCTCGAGCAGGTTCTTGTCGATGATATCGCCGACATGCTCGAGATTTGTGGTGAAGGTGATGGCATCGATCAGGCGGCGGCTTTCCTCTTCTGAGGTGGCGGCGCGGCTTGCTTCGGTCAGATAGAGCTTGATCGCTTCGTAGAGCGTGTCGACATCGTCGTCCATTTGCGAAATGCGATCGATCAGCTTCGGATCGTTGTCGCGGAAAACGCCGATCAGTTCGCGCAACATGGTCTCGACGATGTCTGCCATGCGCAGCACTTCGCGCGATGCGGCGGCAAGCGCCAGCGACGGTCTCTTGATGACGTCGGGATCGAGATACCGCGCCCGGATCGTGCCCTCGACTTCGCGCGTATCGGGCAGCAGCCGGTCGACCAGCTTCGCGGCGAGCCCGGTCAGCGGCAAAAAGAGGATCGTCAGGGCAAGGTTGAAGGCGGTGTGAAAATTGGCGATCTGCCGCGCCGGCCCGCCATTGATCTCGGCGATATAGGGCGCGGCGAGGGCGAGGAACGGGAGCGCGATCAGCGCGCCGATCACGCGGAACAGCAGATTGCCGAGCGGGATGCGTCGCGCGGTGGGCGGTTCCGCCAGAGACAGGACGAACGGCACGATGCCGGCGCCGGCATTGGCGCCGAGCACCAGCACGAATCCGAGTTCGAGCGGCACGACCGAGCTGCCGACCAGCGACATGACGAACAGCACCATGGCGACGCTGGAATGCGCGAGCCAGGTGAGGAGAGCGGCAACCAGCAATGCGATCACCGGTTCGCTGCCGAGCGCGGTCAGGACGGTCTGCATCGCCTCGCTGTCGCGCAGGGGTTCCGACGCGCCGACGATCAGGCTCAGCGACAGCAAGACGAGACCGAGCCCGACCAGCGCGCGGCCGACATGGCGCGCGATGCCGCTTTCGGTCGCGAGAAAGGCAACGACGCCGATCAGGATGAGGACCGGCGACAGCCAGGAGATACCGAACGACAGCAACTGGACCACCAGCGTCGAGCCGACATCGGCGCCCAGCATCAAAGCAAGGCCGGCCGCCGTCGTGACCAGACCCTTGGAAGCGAACGAGACGGCGAGCGAGGCGGTGGCGGTCGAACTCTGCAGGAGTGTCGTCACGCCGAGCCCGGCGGCCCAGGCCTTGAACGGATTGCGCAGCGAGCTTGCAAGTACGCGGCGGAAGTCGCTGCCCCAGGCGCGCAGAATGCCGGTACGGACCATGCGCACGCCCCAAAGCAGGAGAGCGACGCCGCCCGCGATATTCAGCAACAGTTCGGCACCGTTCATTGCGACAACAGACTGGTTGGCGCCACCGCTCGACGCGATGGCGGCTGGTCGCGGAAAATCGGGTCGGTTGTGATCGCGCAGATTGTAACATAACGGTAACAATTAGAAAGGCGCCGGCCTAGCGGGCGCGCGCCGTCTTGTGTCGTGCGCGCGCCATCGTGCGACGAGCGAAACATCGCCTTAGTAGTAGGCCTCGCTCGGGCCCTTGTACTCCTGGATCGTGTTGCCGCCGTCGACCACGATGAGCTGGCCGGTCAGGTAACTGGCTTCCTCCGAGGCGAGGAAGACGCAGACCTGGCCGATCTCGTCGGGCGTGCCGGGCCTGCCTGCCGGCGTGTTCTGGCCGGCGATGATTTCCTCCTCGCGTGAGGAGGCGGTCTGGATCCAGCCCGGCCCGACGGCGTTCACGGTGATGCCTTTCGGTCCCGCCTCGATCGCGAGGCTGCGTGTCATGCCGAGCATGCCGGCTTTCGCGGCCGAGTAGCCGGTCGCGTTCGGATTGCTGACGACGGGCCCGGTGACCGACGAGACATGAACGATTCGGCCGTAGCCGCGTCGATACATCGACGGCAGCACGGCCCGCGTCATGCGGAAGGCGGTCGTCAGATTGCGCGCGATCGCGTCGTCCCATTCGGCATCGCTGATCTTGTCGAAACGCGAGGCGCGATCCTTGCGGCCGATCTGCGTCATGCCCGCATTGTTGACCAGGATCGCGATCGGTCCGAGTGCCTTGGTCACGCGCGCGACCAGCTGGATCGCCGATTTCGGTTTCATCAGATCGGCGACGAAGGCCGCCTTGGTCGATTTGGTACCCGGCAGCTCGTCGAGCCGGTCGCGGATCCGCCGCGTAGTCGAGGTGATAGCAACCAGCGCGCCACGTTCGGCGAGAATGCGCGCCGTCGCAAAGCCGATTCCACCTTCGCTGCCGGCGCCCGTCACCAGCGCCACCCGACCCTCGACCCCTGCCATGACCCGCCTCCCGCTCTGTCCCAGCCGGCCGCCATTATTCCATGCCGGGCCGCCGGGGCGCCGCGATTTACCGCCATTTCCGGGCCGGGGAGCCCGATTCGAAGGCCTAGGCGCGCTTTCCCTTCCGTTACAGTATCTTGACGGGGCGGGTCTGAGGTACCAGATACAGTCGCGAGCGGCGCCTTAACGGGGCCGCTGCCGGTTCTGCAGGCGTGCCGAAGGGTCGGGCGCCACGTGTGGAAACCCGGACAATGGCTCGCTTGAAGGAGGGGCCGAGACGTCATGAACCGTGTAAGCCTGTTCAACCACCCGCTGCTGTTAGGCTTCGATCAGCTCGAACGCGCGCTCGATCGCATCAGCAAGCAGGGCGACAACTATCCACCTTACAATATCGAGGAGCAGGGCGAAGGCCGGCTGCGCATTACGCTCGCGGTTGCCGGCTTTGCGATCGACGATCTCGACATCCGCCAGGAAGACAATCAGCTCGTGGTCCGCGGCAAGCAGAATGACGACGCGAATGGCCGTGCGTATCTTTATCGCGGGATTGCCGCGCGACAGTTCCAGAAATCATTTCTGTTAGCCGAAGGCGTCGAAGTTGCGGGCGCTGCCCTCGAGAATGGCCTGCTGCATATCGATCTGAACCAGCGGCCGGTTACCAGCCAGGAACGGCGAATCGAAATCCGTCGGTCCGGCGTGCATGCGTGAACAAGGAGAGTGAAATGGACGAAGCGACCAAAATGCAGCTTGGGAAGCCGCAACCGATGACGAGGCCGGAATTTTCCGAGCTCGGCGTCGGGCATCTCGCTTACGTGCGGGCGATCCAGTTCAACGGCATGCCGGCCTTTGCGATTTACTCGGCCTCCGGCCAGCAGCTCGCCGTGGTACCGACGCGCGACGCGGCGATCGGCTTGGTGCGCCAGCACGACATGGAACCGGCCAGCCTCCACTAAGCGCGGGCACTAAGCGCCGGCGCCCAGCGCCGGTCTTTTCAATGCGTGCCGCCCCGGGAACTGCCCGCGGGCGGCATTGCATTTTTGGGGGCGCATTTCAGATCAGTCTTTGCTGTCCGAAAAACTGCGATAGTCGTCGACGAGACCCGCGAGCGCCGTCTCATAAATGCGCTTGCCGGCTTCGATCGATGCGCGTTCCGGGTTCGAGCCCATCCGACCGTCGGGAAAGCGCCGCCGGAAATCGTCGGCCTCGTAAATCGGACCTTCCGGCGCGCGGCCGTCGAACCTGACATCGCGCCGCGCCTCATCGGGATAGGCGTACCAGGTGAGCGACACTTCCGAGCAGGTCGCGTGCGAGCCTTCGTCGGCACCGAACAGTTCGCTGCTCAATCCCCGGATCCCCGGCGCGTCCCACCAGTTGCGCAGCTTGCAGCGCAGGCCCGCCCGATTGGTTGCCGCAGTACCGAGACTCGATTGCGCATAGAGTTCGGAGAACGCCGCCGTCAATGTCGCAATGTTGCCGCCGTGACCGTTGAGAAAATAGAACCGGTCGAAACCGTGCCGCGCCAGCGAGTTCAACCAGTCCAGCACCGCCGCGATCATCGTCGACGGACGCAACGTGACCGATCCCGGAAAGCCCAGATGATGCTGCGCCATGCCGACCGACATGGTCGGCGCAATCAGCGCGCCGGTCTTTTCACTGAGGCCTTTGGCGAGGATCTCGGGGCAGAGCGCATCGGTCCCGATGAAACCATTGGGGCCATGCTGCTCGGTCGAACCGACTGGAATGACGATTGCGGTCGAGCGCTTGAGATAGGCCTCGACATCGGGCCAGGTGGAAAGCTGCAGGCGCATCGTGTGAGTTGAGGGCCTGCGTGCCGGACGATCAGGCGGCGTGGCTTTGCGCGGCCGAGGTCAGCACGGCATAGAGCGCATCGGATGTATCGCTGCCACGCAATTTTTCGCAGGTCGTACGATCGCGCAGCAGACGCGAGACGCGCGCCAACGCCTTCAGATGGTCGGCGCCGGCCGTTTCGGGTGCGAGCAGCAGAAACAGCAGGTCGACCGGCTGGTCGTCGACTGCGTCGAAATCGACCGGCGTTTCCAGTCGCGCAAATAGTCCGTAGATCGTTTCGAGGCCGGCAAATCGGCCGTGCGGAATGGCGATGCCATTGCCGACGCCCGTCGTGCCGAGCCGCTCGCGCTCGAGCAATACGTCGAACACATTGCGTTCGTGCAGCCCGGTATCCACGGCCGCGCGCCGGGCGAGCTCCTGCAGCACCTGCTTCTTGCTGGTGGCCTTGAGCCTCGCGATGGCGCGGGACGGGGTGATCAGGTCTTCGATTTCCATAACTACTCCGTTACAGGGATCATGCGCGCGCAGCCGTCAAAGCAGCGCGCCCGCCTTCCCTTGTCAGCTCGTTGGTTCGCTCGCGGCGCCGTCGGTCACGCCCGTGCGCATGGACGCGATCCGCAGGGCAGGCGGCATCGCCGAAATCAGGCCGAAGATGGCCGCATGATTTCGCTTTAAACGCGTGCGCAAAGCGTCGCCGATATGAAGCTTGCCGTTAACGTCGATCTGCATGAAATCCGTTTAGCGCGTGGCCGTTTGCTGTATCCCGCCTCATCAAATTCGGGGCCGGCAATCGCGAGGCGCGGACCATAAGAAGACCCCCCTACCCTGTCAAGCTTGACCGCCTCCGATTCTGCCGCTTCACGCGCGCTGGCGGATACCCCGAAGGCGACCGTTGCCGGTCTCACGGCGACGCCGCGAGGTGGGCGGAATATTCAACGATTCCCGGTATTTGGCGATTGTGCGTCGGGCCACTGTCCAGCCTTCCGCGGCGAGTGCCGAGGCGAGGGCCGCATCGCTCAGCGCCTGCGTTTCGGCGGCCACCAGGGCCACGATTCGGGCACGCAGCTTGGCTGTGGAAAACTCTTCGAATCCGGGCCCGGCGATACCCCGGTCGAAGAAGAAATCGAACCCGAAAAGGCCGCGCGGCGTCACCATCGTCTTGTCGGCGATCGCGCGGCTGATCGTGCTTTCGTCGAGTTCGAGTTGTGCCGCAAGCTGGCGCTGCGTGAAGACACGGAGCGCGGTCGCGCCCTCGTCGAAAAACCCGCGCTGCCGATCGACGATCGCTTCGGCAATTGTCAGCAGCGTCGCCGCCCGCCGCTCGATCGCGGAGAGCAGGCCGCGCGCCGCGTCGAATTGCTGGCGTATCGTGTCTTTCGCCTCGTGCTGCCGTGCGGCCGCGCTGAGGCGGCGATAACCGGCGAGATCGAGCGCGACGCCGGCGCCGAGCACCGGGTTGACCCGGACGCGATACTGGCTGCCGTCGCGCTCGACCAGGATGTCCGGCACGGTCCAGACCGTGGCGGCGGTCGCGAACCGTAGACCAGGCTTCGGATCGAGACCGCGAATGCGCCGGATCATCGCATCGAGCCGTTCGCAATCGACCGCGCAGCGTGCGGCCAGTGTGTCGCGGTCGCCGGACGCGAGCAGCGGGAGATTGGCGAGCAGTGCGTTCATCGCCGGATCGTTGCGCTCATCGGCGTCTAGTTGCAGCGACAGGCAGTCGGCCAGATCGCGCGCGAACACACCGGCCGGTTCGAACTGTCGCAGTCGTTGCAGCACCCCGTCGACCGCCTCGCGGGCAACGCCAAGCATCGTCGCGACCTCGCCGGGATCGCCTGCGAGATAGCCGGTGTCGGCACAGAGATCGATGAGATGCAGCGCGATCGTTCGGGCCATCGGATCGGCGATCTCGAGGCGAAGCTGATCGATCAGATGGCCGCGCAGGCTGGTCGCACCCGGATCCGCGATGGCCTCTATCATCGCATCGGTGGCAGGCGCCTGATGGCCGATATCTGATACCGGCGGCACCGGCAGCCCGCCGCGGCCGATTGCGTTGCCCCGCTGCCGGTAGGTTGGCGTCGCATCGCCGGCCGGCACATCCTGCCGTTCCAGAAACGGGTTCTCGGCCAGCGCCGCTTCGACCAGGGCCGCCAGATCGCCGGCCGGCAATTGCAGGATCGCGAGGGATTGCTGCTGCGCCGGGGCCAGATGCTGGGCCTGTTTTTGTACCAGCGCGCTGGCGAGGCGGGCCATCGCGGTCAGAGCGAGAAGCGTTCGCCCAGATAGACGCGCCGCACGTCGGGGTCGAGCACGATCTCGGCCGGCCTTCCTTCGCGCAACACCACGCCTTCATGCAGGATGTAGGCGCGATCGACGATTTCGAGCGTGTCGCGCACATTATGGTCGGTGATCAGCACGCCGATTCCGCGATCCTTGAGATGGGCAACCAGCTCGCGGATATCCGCGACCGAGATAGGATCGATGCCGGCGAACGGTTCGTCGAGCAGGATGAAGCCGGGATCGGTTGCGAGCGCGCGCGCGATCTCGACACGGCGGCGCTCGCCGCCGGACAGCGCCGATGCCGAGGCGTCGCGCAGATGCGCGATCGAGAATTCCTGCAACAGCCGGTCGATGCGCGCTTCGCGGCGCTCGCGGGCCGGTTCCACCACCTCGAGCACGGCGCGGATGTTCTCGGCGACCGTCAGGCCACGGAAGACCGATGCTTCCTGCGGCAGATAACCGACGCCGAGTTTGGCGCGGCGATACATCGGCAGCGCGGTGATATCCGTGCCGTCGATCGCCACGGTGCCGGTGTCGGTCGCGATCAGGCCGGTGATGATATAAAAGCAGGTGGTTTTACCGGCGCCGTTCGGCCCGAGCAGGCCGACCACTTCGCCGCGCTGCACTGATATGGTTACATCGCGCAGCACCGGGCGCTTGCGGAACGCCTTGCCGATACGCCACGCAACTAGGCCGCGGTTCGGAATGACTTCCGTCCAGGCAGCAGGGTCGGTCTTTGCGTCCGCCACCATATCCCCTGTGATTCGTTTCGCGTCCATCGGTGTGTCCGGCATCGTTAAGTCGTCAGTTGCCGGGCACAATCAAGGTCTGGACGCGACCGTCGTCTTCGCCGCTGCCCAGCAATCGGCTCACACCGGATCGCAAATTGAACTCGGCGAAATCGCCGTTCAGCTGGCTTTCGCCCTGGGTGATCTTGACCCCGCCGGTGAGCGTGGCGATTTCGGTGTCGAGATTGTAGACCGCCTTGCCAGCCCGCGCGATTTCATTCCCGCGCTGGATCCGGACGCCGCCTTCCGCCTCGACCTGAAAGAGTCCGGTTTCGCCGGCATCGTCCTCGCGAAAAAAGCCGGTCAGGGTGTCGGCGCGGACCCGTCTGTTTTCTGCCTCCTGCACGACTTCCGCATCGCCGCGGGCGACGACCACCATCTGATCCTGCCAGTATTCGAGGCTGTCGCGCGCGGTGATGATCTCATTCGCCGTTTCGACCATCAGGTCGCCGCCGGTCATCACCAGGACCTTCCGCTCGACATCGTAGACGGCATATTCGCCATAAACCGTTTCGCCCGGCGATGTGAGACGCACATTCCCGGTCGCTTCCACGCGATAAATTTCGGCGGCGCTCGATCCGTCGCCGCGATAGAACGCCTTCAGCGTGTCGGCATAGACCGCAAGATCGCCGCGCGCGATGCGGGCATTGCCACGCGCGATGTAGACGCCTTCCTCGCGCCGCCATTCGATTCCGTCTTCGGCGTCGATCTGGATATCGCCGCTGGTTGCGCCGACATCGAAACTGCCGATCGATTGGGCCGCTGCACAGGGTGCGAGCAGCGGCACCGTCAGCAGGCAGGCCAGCAATGCAAGGGCAACGTGGCGAAGGCGGATGCTTTTCATTCAGCTTCGACCTCCGCGTCCCCGCCGGCCGAGAACAAATTGAGCCGCGCCGGCCCGTTCAGCAGGATGCGCGCGCCGTCGTTCATGACGCGAAACCCCGCCGCCGACAGCTGGCCGGCGGGTCCCTGTCCGGTGACGGGTTGGTCGCTGCTGGTCGTGCCCGTGGCGAGGTCGACGCTGGCGGCGTCGGACGTGATTTCAAAGCCGCGATCGTGAAAGACATTCACGCCGCCCGACAGTTCGAGCCGTCGCCCGTCGCGGTCGTAATGGCCGCCCGAAGCCATCAGTGCGACCCAGGCGCCGTCGCCGAGCGTGATGTCGGCGCGCGGCTCGATCAGGTCGATGACGCCGGAGAGATCGGTGTTCTGCTTCGCCGCGTCCGCGGTAATCGAAAACGGCCGGTCTTCCCGGTCCATCCCGTCGAAACGCAGATTGAGCATCGTCATGTTGTTGATGTCTTCGGTCGACAGCTCGGTGATGCCGATCTGGAAGCGGCTCTCTTCGAGATTACTCTGCGACCAGAAGATCAGCAGCAGAATGAACAGGGTGGCCACTGTCGGCAGCAATAGCTTGAGCGTACGCCAGAGGCGCGTTCCGCCCGGACGGCGCAGACGCGGCGGCCGGATGGCCGCTTGCGGCGGAAACGTCGCGGTTTTTGCCATGCTGCGGCTCAGGCGACGCCTGCCCTGAGGCAGTCGTGAATATGGAGAATGCCGACCGGCCGCCCATCGGCGGTGACGAAAAGGCTGGTGATCGCGTTCTCGTTCATGAGCCGCAGCGCCTCGGCGGCGAGCGCATCGGGACGGATCGTGTGCGGCGCGCCCGTCATAATCGCTGCAACCGGCTTCTTGAGCAGGTCAGGCGCCATATGACGACGCAAATCGCCGTCGGTGATGATCCCGAGCAGCGCGCCTTTGTCGTCGACGATGCCGACGCAACCGAATCGCTTCGCGGTGATGACAAGGATCGCTTCGTCCATCCGGGTCGTCGCTGCGGTCACCGGCAACTCGTCGCCGGCATGCATCAGATCGCCGACGCGCAACAGCTTGCGGCCGAGCCGGCCGCCGGGATGCAGATTGCGGAAATCCTCGGCCGAGAAGCCGCGACGCTCGATCAGGGCGACGGCCAGTGCATCGCCGAGGGCCAGCATCATCGTGGTCGAGCTGGTCGGCGCAAGACCCATCGGGCAGGCCTCTTCGGCCGCCGGCAGTAGGAGCGCCACGTCGGCGAGATCGGCGAGCGCGCTCGGCGCACCCGAGGTGATGCCGACGAACGGAATATTGAACCGCTTGCAGTGATTGAGGATGTCGCCGAGTTCGGGTGTATCGCCGGAATTGGAGAGCGCGATCAGCGCGTCGTCGGTGGTCAACATGCCGAGGTCGCCGTGGCTCGCTTCCGCGGGATGCACATAGAGGGCGGGCGAACCGGTCGAGGCGAGGGTTGCCGCGATCTTGCGCGCGACATGGCCCGATTTTCCCATGCCGGTCACCACGATCCGGCCGCGATGGGCGAACAGCAGGTCGACGGCACGCTCGAAGGCACCATCGAGCGAGGCGGCGAGCGCCGTGACGGCGGCCGCTTCGGTCATCAGCACGCGACGACCGGTCGCGAGCGAACCGGCTTCGTCGCCTGTGGCCAGCCGGGCTTGGGTCGGCGATCCGGTTTTGCGGGCAAGGCTCATGGCGATGGAGTTTACACCCAAGCGGTAAAGCGCGGCGACAGCGGACTTTTTCGGCGCGGATACCGGCGGCTTCGCGCCATCGGCCCGCCGTCAATGCTGAAAGATGTCTTCCTCGGGCCAGCCGGCGAGGTCGAGCCGGGCCCGGGTCGGCAGGAAGGCGAAGCAGGATGAAGCGAGCTCGCTGCGGCCAAGCCGCGCCAGCATCGCATCGAGTTTTTCCTTGAGCGCATGAAGATAGGCGACGTCCGAGGCGGCATAGCGCATCTGTTCCTGCGTCAGCTCAGGGGCGCCCCAGTCGGAACTCTGTTGCTGCTTCGAGACTTCGACGCCGAGCAGATCGCGGCACAGATCCTTGAGCCCGTGCCGGTCGGTAAAGGTTCGCGTCAGCTTCGAGGCGATCTTGGTGCAATAGATCGGCTGGACATCGACGCCGAGATTGCGATGGAGCATCGCCACATCGAAGCGGGCGTAATGAAAGATCTTGGTGATGCGCGCATCGCCGAGCAACGCCGTGAGATTGGGCGCGCGATGCTGGCTGCCCGCGCCAACCGCCGGGATCTGCACCAGATGGCAGACGCCGTCGCCGGCCGAAAGCTGCACCAGACAAAGGCGGTCGCGCGTGAGATTGAGGCCCATGGTCTCGGTATCGACCGCGACGACGCGGCCGAGATCGAGCCCGTCCGGCAGGTCGTTGCGGTGAAACTCGATTCGCAGGTCGCTCATGACAGGTCTCCGAGCGATCGCTGATCGCTCCTGATTTTTTCGCCGGCGATCGCTGGCGGCGGTGCCGATCGTCGATGATCGCGCATGCCGGCGATCGGGAGCCGCTCTCGATCGGTGCACAGGCGATGGCGATTCGCTTGCGCTATGCTTTCGGGCGCGACAGCGGCGCCTTGCGTCTCGTCATCGCAGGGCGCCGATCCAATGCGGCGACAATTCGATGGTGCCCAGGAGAAGACTCGAACTTCCACGACCTTTCGGCCACAGGTACCTGAAACCTGCGCGTCTACCAATTCCGCCACCTGGGCATTGAGGGCGGGTCGCCAAGGGGCGCGATTGTCGCCAAGGCCCCCTCATTGTCAACCGGTTTTGGGCCTTTTCTCGGCCTGCCGCGGGGCTATATTGGCGCGCGCCTGCATATATCGGAACGCCAGGGCGATGGATCGGCGTTCGAGCCGGGAATTGAGGCATGGCCAATCGATCGGTGACTATCTTCGGCGGCTCGGGTTTCGTCGGTCGCTATGTCGTCCAGCAACTCGCCCGCCGCGACTGGGTGATCCGCGTCGCGGCGCGCCGGCCGGCGCAGGCGCAGTTCCTGAAACCGCTCGGTCATGTCGGGCAGATCACGCCGGTCGCCGCCAATATTCGCGACGACGCGTCGGTCGCCGCCTGCATCGAAGGGTCCGATGCGGTCGTCAATCTGGTCGGGATTCTCTATTCGAAGGGCCGTCAGTCCTTCGAGGCCGTCCATGTCGATGGCGCGAAGCGCATCGCCACAGCCGCCCGTAACGCCGGCGCCAGCCGCCTCATCCAGATGTCGGCGCTCGGTGCCAATCAGGATTCAATCGCCGATTACGCGCGCTCCAAGGCGGGCGGCGAAATCGCCGTGCGCGAAGCCTTTCCCGGTGCAACGATCGTGCGGCCCTCGATCATTTTCGGGCCCGAGGATTCGTTCTTCAATCGCTTCGCCGGGATGGCGCGCATAGCACCGGCCTTGCCGCTGATCGGCGGCGGCAAGACCCGGTTCCAGCCGGTCTATGTCGGCGATGTCGCCGCCGCGATCGCGACGATGCTCGACAAGCCGGAAACCGCCGGCCGGACTTATGAGCTGGGCGGCCCGGAAACGCTGGATTTCCGGGCGCTGATGGAACGCATGCTGGTCGAAATCGACCGGCGGCGGGTGCTGGTTCCGGTGCCGTTCTGGGCGGCATCGCTCAAGGCGAGTTTCCTCGGCCTCCTGCCGGTGCCGCCTTTGACGCGCGATCAGGTGCGGCTGCTACGCAGCGACAATATCGTCGGCGGATCGCAGCCGGGGTTCGCTTCGCTCGGCATCGAGCCGACCGCGATGACGGCAATTCTGCCGACCTATCTGCGACGGTATCGGCGCGGCGCACAGCTGTAGAAATCGACAGGCGCGGGGCTCAGGCCCACCAGCCTTCGACATAGACGAGATAGAGCAGCAATCCGCCCAGCAGCAGGCGATAGATGACGAACGGCGTGAAGTTCGCACGTTTCAGCCACTGCATCATGAAGGCGATCGCAAAGAGACCGGTCAGCACACAGAAGGCCGCGGTCATCGCGGCGACCTCGAGCTGCGCGGTCGAGCCGGTTTCGTAGAGCTCGTAGCCCTTCCACAACCCGGCCGCCGAGATCGCCGGAATCGCGAGCAGGAATGAGAACCGCGCCGCCTCCTGCCGCTCGAACCCGACGAGGCGCGCCGCCGTCATGGTGATGCCGGAGCGGCTGGTGCCGGGAATGAACGCGAGTGCCTGCGCGAAGCCGACGAAGAGCGCCTGCGCCAGGGTCATATGTTCGACTCGCCGGATCGTGAGGCCGATCCGGTCGGCGACCCACAAGAGGATGCCGAAGCCGATCAGCGTCCAGGCGACGATCTCGACCCGGCGAAACAGATCCCCCGCATATTCGTCGATCAGATAGCCGGCGCCGAGGGCGGGGATGGTGCCGAGCAGGAGGAAGGCGGCGAGCTTCGCGCCCGGATCGAAGCGCCCGACGAACAGCCGGGCGATTCCCGACAGCATTCGCCCGACATCGCGCCAGAAATAGATCAGGACCGCGACCAGCGTGCCGACATGGGCGGCCACGTCGACCGCCAGCCCCTGATCCTTCCAGCCGGTCAAGGCCGGAACCAGGATCAGATGTCCGGACGAACTGACGGGCAGAAACTCGGTCAGGCCCTGAATCAGCGCCAGGACCAGAATCTGGATAAGCGGCACTGGAATCCCCTGCAACCCCGCGGGCCGCTTATACCATTGGCCGGATACGGCCCCAAGCGCGCGATTGGTTCCGGTTTGATTACTAAATCTGTCGAGCTGCCGTCACATTAGGTGGTTGTTTATAGCTTGAATGCCCGCGAGGGCATCATTTAAGGTCAGATACCGTGACCTATCGGCAATTTTCCGTTCGCAACGCTGGAAAGATTGGCGTATAGCCCGACCCCTCGGTTCCCCAATCTGCGCGGGAACCGGCTCGACCGTTCGATGCGTAGGGAGCCGCCTCGATGCCGAACCGCCTGCTCAAGTTCGTTTCGCTGGGAAAGGCGATGCCGGAAAAGCGGCAGGCCGCTGTGCGGCGCGCCGATTTTGGTGAGATCTATGACGAGTTCGTCCCCCAGGCGGCCGCCGAGCAGGCCGGGCGCTGCTCGCAATGCGGCGTGCCCTTCTGTCAGGTCCATTGCCCGCTGCACAACAATATCCCGGACTGGCTGAAGCTGACGGCCGAAGGCCGGCTCGAGGAGGCCTATGAGATGGCCGCCTCGACCAATAATTTTCCCGACATCTGCGGTCGCATCTGCCCGCAGGACCGGCTCTGCGAAGGCAATTGCGTGATCGAGCAGGCCGGGCACGGCACGGTCACGATCGGTGCGGTCGAGAAATTCATCACCGACACCGCCTGGGAGCGCGGTTGGGTGAAGCCGGTCAGGCCGCTGCACGAGCGCTCGCAGAGCGTCGGCATCGTCGGCGCCGGACCCGGCGGCCTCGCGGCAGCGGAAGAATTGCGACGCCGCGGCTATAAGGTCACGGTCTATGACCGCTATGACCGGGTCGGCGGTCTGCTGATCTACGGCATTCCCAATTTCAAGCTCGAGAAACAGATCGTCACGCGCCGCGCCGAACTGCTCGCCGAGGGCGGCGTCGACTATGTTCTCAACTGCGAGATCGGTCGCGATCTCGGTTTCGAGGAACTGCGCGCGCGGCACGATGCCGTGCTGATCGCAACCGGCGTCTACAAGCCGCGCGAACTCAAGGCACCCGGTGTTGGCGCCGACGGTATCGTGCAGGCGATCGATTACCTGACAGCATCCAATCGCACGGGTCTCGGCGACCGGGTCGCGGATTTCGAATCGGGTCTGCTCGATGCCGCAGGCCGTCGCGTCGTGGTGATCGGCGGCGGCGACACGGCGATGGATTGCGTGCGCACCGCCGTGCGGCAGGGTGCACTGTCGGTTTCCTGTCTCTATCGACGCGATCGCGAGAACATGCCCGGATCGTTGCGCGAAGTCGGTCATGCCGAAGAAGAGGGCGTGAAGTTTCTCTGGCTCGCCCAGCCCGAAGCTTTCGTCGAGAAATCGGCGCGCGTTGCCTCCGTGAAGGCGCAGCGCATCCATCTCGGTGTACCGGATGCGACCGGCCGCCAGGTCCCGCGTGCGATCGACGGCGAGAGTTTCTCGGTCGAGGGCGATCTGGTGATCAAGGCGCTCGGTTTCGATCCCGAGGATCTGCCCGCGAAGTTTGGCACGCCCGGGCTCGAAGTCACGCGCTGGAACACGATCAAGATCCACCATCGCCGCATGATGACGTCGCTCGACGGCGTGTTCGCGGCCGGCGATATCGTGCGCGGCGCCTCGCTCGTGGTCTGGGCGGTGCGCGACGGGCGCGACGTGGCGGCGCAAATCCATCGCTATCTCAAGGCGAAGGTTACGACGATGGCTGTGGCGGCGGAATAGATCGATGCTGAAACTCTATGACAGCGCCGTCTCCGGCAATGCCTACAAGGTGCGACTCGCGCTCGCGCTGCTCGGCATCTCGTACGAGCGCATTGCGATGGATATCGATAAGGGCGAAACCCGCACGGCGGCGTTTCTCGCCAAGAACCCGAACGGTCGCGTGCCGCTGCTCGAACTCGACGACGGTACGCATCTCGCCGAATCGAATGCGATCCTCGTCTATCTTGCCGAAGGTTCGACCTTGTGGCCGGACGGGCGGCTCGCGCGGGCTCGCGCGCTGCAATGGATGTTCTTCGAGCAATACAGCCACGAGCCCTATATCGCCGTGGTGCGCCACTGGCGGCATCTCGGCGCGCTGACGCCGCAGCAGGAGTCCGAACTGCCTGGGCGCATCGCGAAGGGCTATCAGGCGCTCGACGTGATGGAGCAGCATCTGACCGGTCGCCGCTTCTTCGTCGGCGAACGCTGCACCACCGCCGACATTGCGCTCTATGCCTACACCCATGTCGCGCCCGAGGGCGGCTTCGATCTCGGACGCTATCGCGCAATCCAGACTTGGCTCGATCGCATCGCTGCCGAGCCCGGCCATGTGCCGATCACCGGCGCTTCGGAGAAGGCCGCATGACCCGACAGAAGAAATCCAACGGCATCGACCAGCCCG
>JAWXBK010000091.1:0-4463 GCA_034439975.1 Rhodospirillaceae bacterium
CGCGGCCCGGGCCGCGTCCCAGTTGCGATTTCGATAGGCATCGAGCATGGCCACAAATTTCGCCCGCGTCTGGATGAAGCTTTGGCTCTGCGCAAATTCGGCATCGCCCAGGAGCGCATGGATCGCTTCCGGCTGGGCGCGGCCCTTGACCCGCACGCGATCGATCTCGACCAGCGCGAACTCGGCCGCTGCCGCCGCGGTTTCTGCACCAATAACGATGTCGATACCGTAAAGCCGCGACAGGCTCTCTAGCCGCGAGGCGAGATTGACGCTGTCGCCCAGCACCGAATAATCGAAGCGCTGTTCCGACCCAAAATTGCCGACGCTGCAGCGGCCGGTATTGATACCGAGGCCAATGGCCAGCGCTTGGAATACGCCGCCTGTCTTCGCTGCCTCGGCGATCCAGTTCTCGTTCAATTCGGCAAGCGATGTGCGCATCGCCAGCGCCGCTTCGAGCGCATGGCGCGCGTGATCGGCATCGCTCAGCGGTGCATTCCAGAAAGCCATGATGCAGTCGCCGATATACTTGTCGATGGTGCCGCCCTTGTCCTGGATGACACGCGTCATCGGCGTGAGGAATCCGTTGATGAGACGGGTCAGCGCTTCGGGATCCAGGCGCTCGGCGATATCGGTGAAGCCGCGAATGTCGCTGAAGAGGATCGTCAGCTCGCGTGTCTCGCCGCCAAGCCGCAACGCTTCGGGATGGCGGCTCAACCGGTCGACGAGGGCCGGAGACACATATTGCCGGAACTGCGAACGGATCTGCTGGCGCTCGCCTTCGGTGCGCAGATAGCCGAGCAGCGAGCCGGCGAGATAGACGGCAAGTGCTGCAATGCAGGGCGAGAGCGGATCGACCAGCCAGCGTTCATAATGAAAGGCCGCCCAGGAGAGCAGCAGGGACAACGCGACGATACCGGCCCCGACCAGCGCCGTTCGCACGGCCCCGCTGCGCCGGATCAGGAGGATCATCGTGGCGCCGATCAGCAGCAGATAGACGATCTCGGCGCCGTTCGCCCAGTCGGGCCGGTAGAGATAGTCGCCGGTGATCATCTGTTCGAGCAGTTGCGCATGGATCTCGACGCCGCCGAGCGCAGGTTCGAGTGGCGTGGTGCGGATATCGCGCAGGCCCGAGGCGCTGGTGCCGACGAGAACGAGATGCCCGGCAATCAGTGCCGCGTCGGCGGACCCGTCGAGGATCTGCCAGGCCGGCAGGAATCGCTCCGGCCGATGACCGCTGTCGTAGAGCAACAGGCTGCCGCTCGCATCGGTCGGGATCTCCGCGGCACCGATGCGCATCTGCACGATTCCGGTCGCGGCACCGAAACTCATCTCGCCACTCGCGCCCGACGATTTTACCAGATGGCTCGACGCGCCCTGTGCGACACGCAGGATCTCGGCGGCAAAGGAGGGATAGAGGTCGCCGTCATACTGCGCGAGCAGCGGCACACGGCGCACGATGCCATCCGGATCGGGTACGAAATTCGAGAAACCGACACCGGCATAACCGATACCGAACAAGGCGAGCGGCGCTGTCGCGCCATCGAAGGACGGCACAAAGCGCAGCGGATCGTCGCCGGCAAAGGAAAAACCGGCCGGCCGCGGCGGATGGTCGCGACGCGGCTGATTGCCAAGCGCGAACACCCCCACTGTCTGCATGCGGGCGAGCGCGGCTGCGAGCAGCACATCGGGATCGGGCAGTTCGAGCAGCGCATCGCGGATCGGTGCGATTGCCGGCGCATCGCCCCATTGTTCGGCGAGATTGCGCGGCGCCGTGCGATCCGGTTCGGCGAGCAGGATGTCGAGCCCGACCGTGACGGCGCCGGCCGCGCGCAAACGGTCGACCAGTTCGG
Organism: Rhodospirillaceae bacterium; assembly: GCA_034439975.1. Lineage (GTDB taxonomy): Bacteria > Pseudomonadota > Alphaproteobacteria > Dongiales > Dongiaceae > JAWXBK01. Next base: position 1,851 of record JAWXBK010000091.1, read on the forward strand.
CCAGCACGCTGCGCGGCCAGGGCCATTGCCCGATCCGCGCGAGGCTTTCCTCGTCGATATCGACGATGCGCACCGGGGCCGATTGATAGCTGCGCGGCGCCAAAGCCTGATAACTGTCGAACAGCATGAGCCGCAGCCGCTGGACCGCGCTGCCATCGTCGATGCGCAGCGCGAGAGCGCCCATCAGCAGCAGGGCCGGGATCAGGATATCGAGCCAGCGCCTCGTTCCCCGCATTGCCGGCGACATCCTTGTCCGAAGATTGGCACCCGTCCGACAGCCACTCTATCATCCCGGCCGCGGACAGGGAGCCGCCCGGGGTTTCGGAATTCGGGGCGGCAAGGGAGCGCAAACGGTCATGACCGACCGCAACCAGGAATGGGCCGGCGACTACCGGACCCAGCAATGGCAGAACCGCAAGCCAGCGGTAGCGAGCGATTGCGGGGTGGTCGTCGCCCAACATGCGCTCGCGGCCCGAATCGGGGCCGAAACGCTGGCATGCGGCGGCAATGCGATCGACGCCGCCATCGCGACCAGCTTTGCCGTCTCGATCCTCGAGCCGTGGATGAGCGGGCTCGGCGGCGGCGGCACCATGATCGTCCATCGCGCCGGTGAAAATGCGGCCCACGCGATCGATTTCGGGATGCCGGCCCCCGCCCGGCTGGATCCGGCCGCGTTTCCGCTCGAAGGCAGCGGCGCCCAATCGGGCGGGGGGCCGGGCGGGGGGATGTTCGCCTGGCCCAAGGTTATCGACGATCGCAACATCACCGGTGCGCTTGCGATCGGCGTGCCGGGCCAAATCGACGGCATGCGGCTCGCGCACGAAACATTTGGTGCGCTGCCCTGGGGCGATCTGGTCGAGCCGGCGCTGCGACTTGCCGAAGACGGGCTCTTCCTCGACTGGTATGCGGCGCATTCGATCCTGCTCGGCGCACGCGATCTTGCCTGCTTTCCGGAAAGCCGCCGCGTCTATCTTGCCGACGGTCTGCCGCCGGTGCCGCGCGGCGAGGAAGGCCCCGTGCTGCGCCTCAAACTTGGCAGGCTCGCCACGACGCTCGCGCGATTGCAGCAGGCGGGTGCGCGGGATTTCTATGAAGGCCAAATCGCGGCGTCGATCGAAACCGACATGCGCGAGGCCGGCGGCTGGCTTGATCACAAAGACCTCGCCGCCTATCGCGCGACGCTCTCGCCCGCGCTTGCGATTCCCTATCGCGATACGCTCGTTCAGACGGCGCCCGGCCTCACCGCCGGTCCGACCCTGCAGCGGGTGCTGGGATTGTGGACCGAGGAATGGGCGGCGAAAGATGCGCGACCCGATGGCGCGGCCTATGCAAACTATGCAAGCGCGCTCGAGCGCGCCTATCGCGAACGCTTCGATGAGCTCGGCGACGATGCCGAGGCGAAGACGCAGCCCGCCTGCACGACCCATCTTTCGGCGGTCGATCGCGATGGCAACATGGTCGCGCTGACGCAGACATTGCTGTCGCGCTTCGGCTCCAAACTCATGCTGCCGTCGAGCGGCATCATGACGAACAACGCGATCATGTGGTTCGATCCGCGCCCGGGGCGCCCGAATTCGCTCGGACCCGGCAAACGCCCGCTCTCGAATATGTGTCCGACCATTGTCGCGAAAAACGGTGTACCGCAGGCGGCACTCGGCGCATCGGGCGGGCGGCGGATCATGCCGGCGGTCGCCCAGCTCGTTTCCTTCCTCACCGATTACGGAATGGATCTCGAAACCGCGATGGCGCAACCGCGCATCAATGCGACCGGCGAAGGCCGCGCGACCATCGATCCGCAGATTTCCCATGACGACCGTCGGACGATCGCAGCGGCAATCAGCACCGTATCGGGCGAGCGTTCGGTCTATCCGGTGCTTTATGCAGCACCACAGGCCGTCGCCCGCGATCCCGTATCCCGGCGCAACACAGGTGCCGCCGATCCGGCCTTGCCCTGGTCGGGCGCGGTCGCGGAACGGGAATAGGGGATCGTTTTCAGGCCGGCCATTCTGGACAAAACCGGCCTGAATGAAGAGACTCCGCAGCCAACAAGAAGACGGGCTTCAGGAAGACGGGCTTAAGACAGGGGGATTCAACGATGGCGCGCAAGACCAAAGCCAAGGCCAAAAAAACCACCGCCAAACGCAAGACCGCGAAGAAACCAGCGGCGCACAAAACAGGCGCGAAGCGCAAGACGGCGAAGAAGGCGTCCAAACGAACGACGGTCGCAAAATCGGCGAAGCGCAAGCCTGCCGGCAGTGCGAAGCGTAAGACAGCGACAAAAACCGCGAAACTCAAGACCGCGGGCAAGAAGAGCACTGTAAGAAAGTCGAAGGCACCCGCCAAAGCAAAGACGAAGAGCAGGGCACCGGCGCGCGCGACATCGAAGCCCAAGGTTGTGGCGCGCAGCAGTGGCGGCGGCAAGAAATCCTACACGATCGTCTTCTATCCCGAGGCGGCGTTCGGACCCGCGCTGAACAGCGTCGGGATCGCGCAGCAACTGAAAAAGATGGGGCACAATCCGATCTTCGTCGCCGATTCGGGCTTCAAGGGCGTGTTTGAAGGTTACGGCTTCCCGGAGTACCTCGTCGATATGTCCGGCGGCATGCCGCCGGA